>NZ_POTW01000050.1 GCF_003236295.1 Jiangella anatolica | reverse complement strand
AGCTCGAACACGTCGGCGATCGACCTGCCGCGGACGAGGTGGCGCTGCGCCTCGTCCTTGAACCGGCGGCCGCGGCAGACCTCGCACACGGTCGTGACGGGGGTGGCCGGGTCGGGGAAGTCCAGCCTGATTCGCGGCCACCTGCCCGCCGTCCGCCCGGACGCCGTCATGCTGGACCAGAGCCCGGTGCGCGGGTCGCGGCGGTCCAGCCCGGCGACCTTCACCGGCATGCTCGACCCGATCCGGACGCTGTTCGCCCGCACGACGGGCGCGCCGGCGGCGCTGTTCAGCCCGAACTCCGACGGCGCCTGCCCGGAGTGCCAGGGCGCCGGGGTGATCTTCACCGATCTCGCGTTCATGGACGGCGTCACGACCGTGTGCGAGGTCTGCCGCGGCCGCCGGTTCAAGGACGAGGCGCAGCGCCACCTCGTCCGCGGCAGGTCGATCGCCGACGTGTTCGAGCTCAGCGTCGCCGAGGCGCTGGAGTTCTTCACCGAGAAGGCGATCCGCGCGGTGCTGCTGCGGCTCAGCGACGTCGGCCTGGACTACCTCACGCTCGGGCAGACCCTCACCACGCTGTCCGGCGGCGAGCGGCAGCGGCTGAAGCTGGCCAGCGAGCTGGTCGTCGGCGGCAAGCTCTACGTGCTCGACGAGCCGACCACCGGGCTGCACCTCGCCGACGTCGAGCACCTGATCGCGCTGCTGCATCGGCTGGTCGACGAGGGCAACACGCTCATCGTCATCGAGCACAACCTCGACGTCGTGGCGGCCGCCGACTGGGTGATCGACCTCGGCCCCGGCGCCGGCCACGACGGCGGCCGGGTCGTGTTCGAGGGCACGCCGGCCGCGCTGGCCGCGGACGGGTCGACGTACACCGGTGAGTACCTGGCCCGTTATCTCACCGACTGACCACGTTCACTCCGGGCGGGAACGCTCGCCCCCATGGGAACCATCTTGAGCCGTCGCGCCGTGCTCGCCGCCGGCGCCGGGACCGCCGCCGCGCTCGCGCTGCCCTCCGTCGCCGCCGCGGTGGAGGGCGCCGGGCGTGGCTCGGCCCGGCACGTGGTGCTGATCGGCTGGGACGGGTTCGACCCGGCCTACCTCGACCTGGTCGAGACGCCGCACCTGGACGCGCTGACCCGCCGCGGCGTCCTCGGCACCACGACCGGCTGCTTCCCGTCGATCACGAACACGTCGTGGGCCAGCGTCGTGACCGGCGCCTGGCCGCGCACGCACCTGAACACGCCGTACTTCCTCGACCGGGCGACCGGGCGGGCGGTGAGCCAGAGCAGGACGCTGGAGGCGCAGAGCATCGCCGAGGCGGTGACCGCGGCCGGCGGGACGGTCGCGTCGGTGCAGTTCTTCATCGTGCAGAACCACGGCGTCGTGTTCGGCGACCCGCGGGCGCTGTACGTGCAGCCCGGCGGGCCCGGCCCCGCGCGCATGGACCTGGCCGCCGACATCCTGCACGGACGCCCGGTGCGCTCCGGCACGACGACGGTCACCGTCGAGCAGCCGCCGACCCTGCTCGCCGTCTACGCCGACGAGCTCGACGCGCTCGGGCACGCCGAGGGCGCGGAGTCGCCGGGCATGGGCGCCCGGCTGGCCGCGCTCGACGCTGCGCTGGGCCGGCTCGTGCAGGCGACGAAGGACGTCGGCATCTACGGCAGCACCGCGTTCGTGCTGCTCGGCGACCACGGCATGACGACGTTCACCCGGGCCTTCGGAGCGGACGTGCTGACGGCGCTGAGCGCGGCCGGATTCGCGCCGGAGTTCGTCGCGCCGGGCGCCGCGCCCGCGCCGTCGACCGACGTGGCGATGGTGGTCGGCGGGGTCGCCAACGTGTACCTGCTCGGCGCCGCCCGCACGCCCGACGCGATCGCCCGAGCGCGGGCCGCGCTGGAGTCCGTCGGGCCGGTCGAGCGCGTCCACGGTCGCGGTGAGCTCGAAGCGTTCGGCGCCAGCCCGCTGCTCGGTGACCTGGTGGCCGAGCCGGCCGCCGGCTGGTCGTTCGGCCTGACCGACCCGGACGGCCCGCGCGGCTACCACGGCCGGACCGGCGAGCGGGAGGCCGCGCTGCTGGTCGCCGGGCGGGGCGTCTCGGCGCGGGCCCGGCTGGACGGGGCGCGGCACGTCGACATCGCTCCGACGATCGCGGCGCTGCTCGGCATCCCCGCGCCGGCGCGGTCCGAGGGACGGGTACTCACGGAGGCGCTGCTTACGATGCCGGGGTGAGTCCCGACGCGGCGCCGGCCGCCCTGGTCACCTCGTACGGGCGCGACGACGCCGGCCGCGCCTGGCTGGCCGAGCTGCCCCGGCTGCTGGCGCACGTTCTGCAGACCTGGGAGCTGCGCCCGGACGGCCCGGCCGGCAACGGGATGGCGGCGCTGGTCCAGCCGGTGGTCAGGGCCGACGGCACGCCGGCCGTCCTGCGGCTGCAGCCGGACAACGAGGAGTCCGCGGCCGCCGTCATCGGGCTGCGGACGTGGTCCGGCGACGGCGTCGTGCGGCTGCTCGCCCACGACGGTGGCGCGATGCTGCTGGAGCGGCTCGACGGTGACCGGCCGCTGTCGTCGCTCCCGTCCGACGACGCCGCTATGACCGTGCTGGGCGAGCTGCTGGCCCGGCTGGTCGCGGTGCCGGCGCCGGACGGCCTGCCGCGGCTGTCCGAGGTCGCCGCCGCGATGGTGGCCGACGCCCCCGCCGCGGCGCCGTCGCTGGCCGACCCCGCCGAGCGGCGGCTGGTCCAGACCTGCGCGGCCGCCGTCGCGGACCTGCTGCCCGAGTCCGGCGACCGGCTGCTGCACTGGGACCTGCACGACGAGAACGTGCTGGCGGGAGAGCGGGAGCCGTGGCTGGCGATCGACCCGGTGCCGCTGGCCGGCGACCCCGGCTTCGACCTCTGGCCGGCGCTGAACTCGCGCTGGCCCGCCGCCATAGCCGACGGGGTGGAGCGGACCGTGCTGCGCCGGTTCGACCTGCTCACCGAGCTGGTCGGTGTCGACCGGCCGCGGGCCGCCGGCTGGACGCTGGGCCGGGTCCTGCAGAACGCGCTGTGGGAGATCGAGGACGGCAAGGCCGCGCTGGACCCCGCCGATGTCGCTCTCGCGGGCGTCCTGCTGCGGCGCCGCGGGTAGGGTGCCGGGAGTCCGTTCGTCGAAGGGAGAGGCGCTCGTGCTCGCGAAGTACCCCGGCCGGTGTGGTGCGTGCGGTGGAGACATCCACCCCGGCGACGAGCTCGAGAGCTCGGGCAGCGGCCGCAACCGCGCCTGGGTGCACGCCGCCTGCGCCGGCGCGCCCGCGCTGATCCCGGTGCCGGACGACGCCGCCGCTCCTGCCGCCAAGCCGGCCCGGGCCAAGCGGCCGCGGCCGCCGGCCATGGAGGCGCCCGAGGGCGCGGTCGAGGTCTACACCGACGGCGCCTGCTCCGGCACCCCCGGGCCCGGCGGCTGGGCCTGGGCGGTCTCGCGGGAGCGGTTCGCGGCCGGGTCCGACCCGAGCACGACGAACCAGCGGATGGAGATCACCGCCGCGCTGGAGGCCGTCAAGGCGCTGGACGGCCCGCTGGTCGTCGTCAGCGACTCCGCCTACGTGGTCAACTGCTTCCGCGACGGGTGGTGGCGCAACTGGCGCACGCGCGGCTGGGTCACGTCGACCAAGTCGCCGGTGGCCAACCGCGACCTCTGGGAGCCGCTGGTCGACCTGGTCGAGCAGCGCGGCGACGTCGTCTTCCGCTGGGTCAAGGGCCACTCCGGCGACCCGATGAACGACCTCGTCGACGAGCTGGCGGTCGCCGCCAAGATCGCGCAGTCCTGACAAGGGCGCATGAGGCGTACTGTGGGCAGCACAAGGGGCTGATCAGGCTCCCCGAGCAGGGAGCATCCATGGCCGACAAGTCGCCGCGACAACACCTGTCCAAGAAGGCTGGCAAGTCGCTCAAGGAGAAGCGCGCCGACAAGGCCGCCAAGGCCGAGGCGAAGTCCAAGATCGAGATCATCCCGACCACGAAGAAGCGCTGACCCGCCACCTCGGGTCCGGAGCGCTCGCTCAGCCGCGCAGCGTCACGGTGCGGGATCGGCCGTAGGCCTGCCGGGTCACGACGGTCAGCAGCGTGCCGTCGGCGGTCTGCCGGACGGTGACGTCGCGGTCGCCGGCCACGCGGGTCAGCGTTCGGCCGGTCACGAGGACCTCGACGACGTCGCGGTCCATCGTCGGGTCCGAGACGGCGACGGTGGTGAGCCGGCTTCTGCTGCGCATCAGCACCGACGCGGGTCCGTCGACGCTCAGCCCGCCGGCGTCGTGGCGGCCGGCGGTGAACGTGTTGACGCCGGTCAGCCGGAGGCCGGTGTGACAGACGGCCTGGAGGTCGGTCGTGTTCGCGAGCACCTCCAGCGGGCCGGCCGCGTACGCCGTCAGCGCCGCCTCCGTCGCGTGCGGGACCAGCGCGTACGCGTGCGACGACGGCGCGGCGCCGGCCGGGTGGTCGATCGTCACGCCGAGGACGCGTTTCGTCACCGCGGTGTCCGGGTTCGCGGTGCGGACGACGCGGCGGCTGCGGGTGACGGTGTCCAGGCCGACCCGGACCGGCTGCGCGGACAGGAACACGTAGCCGACGGCCGCGTCCTGCGCCGGGTCGGCCCACCGCAGCCAGGCGAGGTCTGCGGTGCCGGGTCCGGTCCACGTGCCGCCGCCGCGCAGCGCGCCGGTCACCGTCACCGGGTCGGCGGCCGCAGCGATCCGCGCGTCGACCGTCGTCGTGACGGCTCGGCCCGCGTCGTCGCCGATCCCCGCGGCGAGCACCACGATCTCGTCGTCGAACAGGAACCACGACTTCGTCGCGGTCGCGTTGCGGTAGACGACGAAGCCCTCCGGCAGGATGCCCTGCTGCTTGTCCGCCCACGCGACGTCGCTGGAGAGCACCAGCGACGCGGCGCCGTACGCGCCGAGCGTCGCGCCGCCGGAGTGGCCGTTCGTGCCGCGCGGGAAGTACACGTAGGTGTTCTGCGATGTCGACGACGAGGTGAAGTTCAGCGGGTGGCCGGGGTTGTCGTAGTACGGCGTGCCGTAGAGCTGCGGGATCGTCCGGCGCTCCTCGACCGGCGCCGTCACCCCGGCCAGGCCGTACGGCGACACCGTCGTGAAGTAGTCGACGCCGAACGCCTGGGTCTGGTCCTGGCCGGACAGGTACAGGTAGTGCGCGCCGTCGCCCTGGAACCACGGCATGAGGTTCTCGCCGCTCATGTACTCGTACTTGCTGATCCGGTCCGAGCTGCGGGCCAGCGCGAACGCGTAGCCGGGGCGGCGGTGCACGGTCTTGTCCATGGCGTTGAACGCGACGCAGCGCTCCGCGGGGTTCAGGTCCGCCGGCTCGACCGACGGGTCGGCGACGAGGTCGGCGTAGCTCGCGATGCTGACCGGCGACACGAACGTCGCCGGATCCAGCGCCGCCCGCGACGTCGACCGGATGGACTTCACGTAGCCGCGCAGGGCTTCGGCGTCCGCGGAGTACCCGGCGAGGTCGACGATCGCCTCGACCACCTGCGCGACGTCGGTGTACCCCGTCGACGTGCGCGAGACCGACCGCCCCTTGACGATCTCCATCATCCAGCCCTCGAAGATCAGCGGCGCGAACCCGTCGGTCACCCACCGCTGCACGACCGGCACCAGCGCGGCGCCGTCGGCGAACCCCGTCCCGGCCAGGATCTTCAGCGTCTGCACGACGCGGGTGAGCAGCGCCCGGCCGTACGCGCCGGTGTAGGCGACCGAGTGGTGCTGGATGAACGAGCCGTCCGCGTAGTAGCCGTCGGTGTTGCCGTGCTGGAGGGCGTACGGGTCGATGGTCGCGAAGACGGTGAGCTGGTCCTCGATCGCCTTGCGGATGCGTGCCTCGTCGCCGAGCAGCGCGCCCTGGATCATCCGGTTGGTGGTGATGTCGGCGAGGTTGGCGCCGGTGTGGAAGCGCGAGTCCAGGTTCACGTCGCCGTCGATGCCGTTGCGCAGGTAGGCGTCCATCGACGCGACGTAGGTGGTGATCAGGTCGGCCGGGGCGTTCTCGCCCAGGAGGGCGAGGGTCTTGCCGACGTGCGTGGAGATGCCGATCTCCCAGGTGAACCAGTTGCCGTAGTAGCCGGCGGCCTGGTCGCCGTAGTAGTGGTCGTGCAGCCAGGCCAGGCCGTCGCGTGCCTCCTGCCGGGCGGCGGCGTCGCCGTGAAGTTGGCAGCCGGGAGTGGCGGTGGCCAGGGCGATCTCGTAGAGGTGCTGGTAGGACGCGTTGAGGTTCGGGTCGCTGGCGCCGAGCGGCAGGCCGGCGAACAGCTCGCTCGGTCCCGCGTTCTGCCGGGCGGCGCGCCAGGTGGCGGCGGTCCGGTCGATGGCCGCGAGCTTGGGCGCGACGGCCGGGTGCGTGTTGACGTCGGGGGTGCCGGCGAAGATCGCGACGGTGTTCGCGAGCAGGCGGTCGGTCCCCGGTGTGGCGGCGGCGGGACCGGCTTCGGGGCCGGCGCCGGGCCGGCCCGCCGCCCGCGGCGGATGGACGACCGCGGCCAGCCCCGCGGCGGCCAGGATCGACAACACTCGGCGGCGGCTGAGCTCCACGGGTCCTCCTCGGCAGAGGTCTAGACCTGACAGAGCGGAGTCAAACAGACGAACCGCCGCATCGGCAAGCGCTTGCCGATGCGCGGACGCGTCATCGGCGAGGATGGGCGCGTGCACGATCGTCCCGATCTGGTCGCGCTGGTCCAAGAGGATGGGCCGGTGCTGTTCGCGTTCCTGCTCGCCGCCGGGTTCGACGGGCCGGAGCGGACGTCCGACGGGATCGCCGCCTTGATGCGGGGCGAGGCTGTCGGTGGCGACGGCTAGCGTCGGGCGGGTGACCGAATCCGCCGTTCGCGAGTCCTACGACACCGTCGCCGACACCTACGCCGAGCGTTACCCGGCCTCCCGCCTGGGGCCGCTCGGCCATGCCATGCTGCGGGCCTTCGCCGAGATCGTGCTGGCCGAGAGCCCGGGTCCGGTCCTCGACGTCGGGTGCGGGCCGGGCGCGTTGACGGCGGAGCTGGCGGGTCAAGGGCTCGACATCCGGGGGATCGACCTGTCGCCGCGGATGGTCGAGCTGGCGCGGGCCGCACATCCCGAGCTGCGGTTCGCCGTCGGCTCGATGGCGGCGCTCGACGCCGGCAACGGTGAGCTGGGCGGGCTGCTGGCGCACTTCGTCACCCAGCACACGCCGCCCGACCAGCTACCCGCCGTCTTCGCCGGGTTCCACCGCACGCTCGCAGGCGGCGGTCACCTGCTGCTCGGCACCCACCTCGGCGCCGACGAGCACCTGCGCCCGGAGCAGGGCTACGGCGGGCACCCGGTCTCGTACGAGTGGTGGCTGCTGCCGGCCGACCACATCGTCGGCCTGCTCACCGCCGCGGGGTTCGAGATCCGTGCGCGGCTCGACCAGCCCAACCCGAGCCACCCGGACCGATCGTTCGCCTACCTGCTGGCCCGCAAAGACGGCTGAGAAGACCGACGTCAAGAGGATGAATCGAACGTGCGACTGGTAGGATGCTACGTATGGTCATCATGATCGACGCGGATGCGGCGGCCGTGCCCGCCGGGCTGTCGTGGTTCGACGAATGCGAACCCGCCTCCGACGTCTCGTGCTGGCTGGCCGACGGGGAGTTCGTGCCGGTGACCGAGGTGGTGCCGACCACCCGGACGTCGGCGGTGGCGGCCATCCGTGCGGAACTGTCCGCACTGGCAGTCGTGGACGATCACGGGGCCGCAGCGGTGGCGGCCGGTGAGCTGAGCGACTTGATCGTCTCGTGTCAGCGGGTGATGTCCCAGGCGCGGGCCCTGCAGGCGACCCTGGCCGAGGAGTTGGCGTCGCGCTCGGAGCTGGCGCCGGCGTCGTCGGCGGCCGAGTTCAGGTCGGTCAGCGCCGAGTCGTGTGCCGCGCTGGAGGTGACGGCACCGCTGGCGCTCACCTCGGGACAGGCGGAGTATCTGGTCAACGAGTCGGTGCGGCTCGTGCGCGACTTCCCAGCCACTCTCGCCGCGCTGGCACGGGGCGATCTCGACGAGCGGCGGGTCAGGGTGATCCTCGCCGAGCTGGGCCGGCAGGATCGCGAGGTTGCGGCAGCGGTGGAAGCGGCCGTCATCGGCCGCGCCAGTGAGCAGAACACGACCCAGCTGCGGCGTAGCGTGAAGCGTCTGCTGCATCGGCTGGCACCTGAGCAGGCCGAGGAGAGGCGGGCGCGCGCAGCTGCGGATCGGCACGTGCGCGTGTGGCCGGCCGAGGACGGTATGGCGTGGATCGAGGCGCTGATGCGTGCCGAGGACGCGGCCGCGATCGAGGCGGTCCTCGACTCGGGCGAGAAGGCGCTGAAGCGGCGCGACGCCGATACCGGTGACGCTCGTGCCCGCACCCGCGACCAGCGTCGTGCGGACGTGCTGGCGAAACTCGCGTGGGCTGCCCTGACCGAGGGCCGCATCGGCCCGACCGGCGACGGCTCGGTCCAGAGCCCGGTCCGCGATGTGGCGGGCGCGTTGTCACTGAGTGGTGCACATGGGCGCCCGGTCGCGGTCCAGGTCACCGTCTCGCTCACGACGCTCGCCGGCCTCGACGAGGAACCAGGCGACCTGGACGGATACGGGCACGTCCCGGCCCGCGTCGCGCGCGAACTGGCCGCAGCCGGGATCTGGACGTGGGTGGGCTGTGATCCGGTGACCGGCGCCGTTGTCGACCACGGACGGACCCGCTACACCCCCACCCGCGACCTCGTCGACCACGTACTGCTCCGCGACCGGACCTGCAGGGCGCCGGGGTGCGCGGTGCCCGCGGTCCGCTGCGACCTCGACCACGTGCACGCCTACGGCGCCGGCGGGCTCACGTGCCCGGCGAACCTCACGCCGCTGTGCCGCAAGCACCACCTGATCAAGCACCACGGCCCGTTCGCGGTCGACCGGCCCGAACCGGGCACGCTGCGCTGGACCAGCCCCACCGGCCGGACAACCAGCCGCGGGCCCGACCGGCCCGGACCCGTCCACGACCCGCCTCCAGGGACCGACGACCCGCCGTTCTGACCGCGTGCCCCTGCGATCGGTCAGGTCGCCCGACCCTCAGTCGACGACGAACCAGTCGCCGTCCTGGTAGGCGAGGACGCTGTCGCCGAGCTGATCCGCGGTGAAGGTGACGTCGGCGACGATCGCCTCGGCGGGGATGATCACCTGGCCCGGCGCGCTGTCGTCGACCAGCTCGGGATCGATGGTGGCGGTCGCCAGCGCCGCCGACTGCTCCTCCGAGAGCATGCCGGCCATCATCGGCATCGTCGACTCGCACGGCCCGAAGCCGTCGGCCTCGGCCTGGGCGGCGGCGGGTCCCGCGATCGCGCACATCGTCGCGACGTCCGCGGCGCCGAGCGCGTGCAGGAACGTCTCGAACCGGGTGATCGCCGCCTCGGTGGTCTCCTCCGAACCGGCGGCCGGCGGCGCCGCGGGCGTCTCCGTGACCGTCGGCGTGGTCTCGCTCGGCGACGGCTCCGACGACGGCTCCGACGACGGCGGCTCCGACGGCGACGACGGCGCGGAGGTCGCAGCCGGCGACTCCGACGACGACCCGTCCGCCGACGAATCGTCGTCGTCGGAGGAGGAACCGCAGGCAGTGAGGGCGAGCAGCGCCGACGCGGACAGCAGGGCGGCGCGGCGGGCGAGCGAGAACGACATCAGCACGTCCAAGTGCAGGGAGCAGGGCCGCGCCGCACGCTAGCACGCGCCGGCGACGCCCTCGGCCGCCTTCGACGAACACAAGGGCTAGCCCTGCCCACCCACCGCCACCCCATCCGTGTCGGAGCCGAACCGGGACCCCTTGATCCGCAGTACGCCGGACCCGTCGGCGTGCAGTGCGCCGCCGGCCAGCGGCAGCAGGTTGGGCGCGGCGCCGGTGAGCCCGGTGTTGCCGTACGCCGCGCTGGCGTAGAGGCTGCCGCCCTCGAACGTCATCGTCGCGCCGGACTCGAACGTGTTCTGGGTGGCGATGACGCTGGCCGCGGCGGTGACGACGACCCGGCCGGGTGCGGCGCCGGCCACGTGGTTGCCGGTGAACACGTTGCCTGCGCCCTCGAACCGCCCTGCGAACGGCCCGGCCGGCGTGCGGAAGTGGTTGCCCGACAGTTGCGCCTGGTCGCCGCGGACCCGGAACGCCGCGGCGGTCGCCGACACGAACGTCGAGTCGGTGAGCTTGAGCCGGACGCCGGCCGGCGGCGCGTTCAGCACGTACTGCGATGCGCACTCGGCGACGTGCAGGCCGGTGATCGTCGCGTCCGCGCCGGCCACCAGCACCGCCTCCAAGGTCGCGGCGTCGCCGTGCCGGAACGCACAGTCGGCGAGCCGGATCCGGGTGCCGCCGATCCGCACCGCCCGGCCGTCGGCGCTGCTGCCAGTCGTGGCACCGAAGCGCAGGTCCGAGAACGTGCACGAGTCGGCCAGCTCGCCGATTTCCAGGAACCGGCGCGCGGTGTCGCCGCCGCGCACGCCCCGGACGTGGCTGTCCCACACGCGGCGCGTGAAGATCACGAACGACCCGGCGCCGGCGGTGTCGCCCAGCGCGAGCCCGTCGAACCGGACCCGGTGCGCGTTGGAGACGACGACGTAGTTGTAGCCGGTCGCGTGGCAGGTGATGTCGCTGAAGGAGATGTCGTGCACGTCGGCGCCTCCGAGGTCCTCGGTGCTGGTGGTGCCGCCGGGATAGTAGGAGAGGTCCACGCCGGCGGTCTGGCCCTCGACGCTGATGACGGCGAACGTGGACCGCGGCTCGGTGGCCGCCTCGTACACCGTCACGTCGCGGCAGCGGATGTTCGCGCAGTGGTACTGGAAGGTCAGCGCCTTGCGCCCGATGCGGGAGAAATAGAGGTCGTCGACCTGCACGTCGCGGCAGAACGAGCCGCCCAGGCCGTTGTCGTTCGCCCCGTTGTTCGTGTCCAGGTGCAGCCCGCTGACCCGGACGCCCTGCACGTAGCGCTGCGGCGGCCCCGACGGTGTCGACGGCGCGGCGCCGTGGATGCCGAGCAGCTCGCCGGCTCCGCCCGGACCGGACACCAGGACGATCCGGGAGCGGTACCCGTCGCCGAACCAGTGCGTGCCGTCGACGAGCAGGCTGATCGAGTCCGTCGTCAGGTAGCCGCCGTCGACGCCGGGCACGTACATCGTCCCGCCGCGCCGCGCCGCGGCCTGCAGCGCCGCCGTGTCGTCGGTCCCCGTGCCGGTGGCCAGGTCGTAGTCGCCGGCCGCGCCGAGCGCCTTCACCGACACGACGTCCTCGGCCAGCTCCCACCAGGCGCCGTCGCGGGTGCGCAGGTGCCAGCGCTCCGGCAGGGCCGGCGCGGCGTCCAACCGCCGGTACAGCGCGCCGCCGCCGTCGCCGGCCTCGGCGTAGCCGCACGTGCGCACCGCCCGCACCCGCCCGTTGACGACCAGCTGTTCTGCAGCCGCTCGCGACGGCACGGTCAGCGCCTCGCTGCCGGCCGGATCGGCGCCGGCGGCCGGTCCCGCGGCCGCCACACCTACCGCACCCGCTCCGGCGACTCCCAGCAGCGAACGTCTGGTCAACGGCGACACGGACATGGCAACTCCTCGAAGGCGACGGAAGAGAGCAGGGTCCAGCGGGGCACGGACCCGAACGGTCCGCACCCGGAACAGGAAGGCAGAGCTACGACCTGGCGCGGTCCAGCCGGGTCAGGATGGGCGCGTAGTGGTCGGACAGGGCGTCGTGCACGGCCGGGACGTCGCTGCGGAGCACCGCCCGGTAGATGGCGTCGTGCTGCCGGTAGGTGTCGGCCGGCCTGTCGTCGGCGATCTCCGCGACCTGCCCGACCGCCCGGCTCATCGTCAGCCAGAACGCGTCGAGCAGCTTGAGCGCGACCGCGTTGCCGGCGTCGGCGAACAGCGTGCGGTGGAACCGGCGGTCCTGGTCGAGGACGTCGACGCCGCGCTCGGACTTCTCCTTCATCTCGCCGAGGATCTGCGCCAGCTCGGCCTTGGTCTGGTCGGTCATGTCGTGCACCGCGCGCTCGATCAGGTCGTTCTCGACGGCGCGGCGCACCTCCAGCAGGTCGGCGAGCTCGCTGAAGTCGAACAGCAGGTTGAACGGGAGGTTGTCGATGAGCAGGGACAGCGAGAAGTCCTTGACGAACACCCCGCTGCCGCGCCGGGTCTCGAGGATGCCGAGGGACACCAGTCCCTTGACCGCCTCGCGGACGGAGTTGCGGCTGACGCCGAGCTGCTGGGCCAGCGCGCCCTCGGCCGGTAGGCCGTCACCCGCGCGCAGGCCGTTGCCGAGGATGTAGTCGCGCAGCGCCGTCTGCACGGATTCGTGCAGGCTCGGCGGCCGCGGCAGCGCCGTCAGTCGCGTCAGTTGGTCCCCCTGTGCCACGTGCACTCCTCCCCGGCGGTGATTTGTAGGATAACCGAGCAATGTCCAGGACCACAAGGTGCCCGGGAAACGGCGACGCCGCAGGTGGACGGGCCACCTGCGGCGTCGGCGCCGAAGCTGCGGAGCTACTCGTCGAGGTCGCGTTCCAGCAGCGTGACGAGGGCGTCGAGGGCGGCGTCGGCCTTGTCCCCCTCCGCGGACAGGACCACCTGGTCGCCCTGTTCTACCCCGAGCGTCATGATCGACAGGATGCTGGACGCGTCGACCGGTTCCCCGTCCGGCTTGCGGATCGACACCTTCGTGGGCTGTTCCGCGGCGGCCTTGACGAAGACAGCGGCGGGCCGGGCGTGCAGCCCGGCCTTGCTTGCGACGACTGCGGTGCGCTCGGGCACGGCGTCTCCTCTACTGAGGTCGTGGGTTGACCAGGCCCCAAGCCTATCGGCCCGGCGCATGCGGGGACGGTTTCGCGTTACCACCGGGTTACGGTGAATACTGGGCCTGACATGCGTGCCCCCCGCAGACGTGGGGCGAGAGCCCGGACGGCTGGGTACTGCCGTCCGACCGGAACGGAGCATCCATGCCCATCGCCACTCCCGAGGTCTACGCAGAGATGATCGACCGGGCCAAGGCCGGCTCGTTCGCCTACCCCGCGATCAACGTGACGTCCTCGCAGACGATCAACGCCGCGATCCGCGGGTTCGCCGAAGCCGAGAGCGACGGCATCATCCAGATCTCCACCGGGGGTGCCGAGTACATCTCCGGCCCGACCGTCAAGGACCGCGTCCGCGGCGCCGTCGCCTTCTCCGCGTTCGCCTACGAGGTCGCGCAGAGCTACGACGTGCAGATCGCGCTGCACACCGACCACGCCCCGCTCGACGCCGTCGAGCACTGGGTGAAGCCGCTGCTCGCGCTGTCCACCGAGCGGGTCAAGAACGGCGGCGCGCCGCTGTTCAACTCGCACATGTGGGACGGCTCGGCGGTGCCGCTGGACCAGAACCTCAAGGTCGCCGAGGAGCTGCTGGCGCTGTCGGCCGAGGCCAGGACGATCCTCGAGATCGAGGTCGGCGTGGTCGGCGGCGAGGAGGACGGCGTCGCGCACGAGATCAACGACAAGCTGTACACGACGGTCGAGGACGGCCTGGCCACCGCCGAGGCGCTCGGCCTGGGCGAGCGCGGCCGCTACATCGTCGCGCTGACGTTCGGCAACGTGCACGGCGTCTACAAGCCGGGCAACGTCAAGCTGCGCCCGGAGATCCTGCGCGACATCCAGCAGGCCGTCGGCGGGCAGTACGGCAAGGACAAGCCGTTCGACCTGGTCTTCCACGGCGGCTCCGGCTCGACGGCGCAGGAGATCAGCGACGCGGTCGACTACGGCGTCATCAAGATGAACATCGACACCGACACCCAGTACGCCTTCACCCGTCCCGTGGTGGGCCACATGTTCACCAACTACGACGGTGTGCTGAAGGTCGACGGCGAGGTCGGCAACAAGAAGGCCTACGACCCGCGCGCTTGGGGCAAGCTGGCCGAGGCGGGTCTGGCCGAGCGCGTCGTCGAGGCCACCCAGCAGCTGCGGTCGGCCGGCCAGAAGATTCGCTGATGGCGGGCGAGAACCTGCTGGCCGGTCCGCCGGAGACGCTGCTGCCCGACGACCCGGAGGCCCGCGAGGCTCTGATGTCGGGCGTCGACGCGGCCACGGTGGCGGCGGCACACCCGACCTACTCCGCGGCGTGGGCCGACCTCGCCGACCGCGCGTTCGCCGCCGGTGACGCCGTCACGTCCTACGCGTTCGCCCGCACCGGCTACCACCGCGGGCTGGACCAGCTGCGCCGGGCCGGTTGGCGGGGCCAGGGGCCGATCCCGTGGGCGCACGAGCCCAACCGCGGCTTCCTGCGCTCGCTGAACGCGCTCGGCCGGGCCGCCGAGGCCATCGGCGAGACCGATGAGGCCACCCGCTGCGCGCAGTTCCTCCGCGACTCCAGCGAAGAGGCCGCCGAAGCGCTCGGCTGACCCGTGCGGGGGATCGTCGCGATCCCCCGCACCTCGACACAGGGGGACACACACCGCATGCCCGCGATCGTGCTCGTCGGCGCCCAGTGGGGCGACGAAGGCAAAGGCAAGGCCACCGACCTCATCGGCGGCCAGGTCGACTACGTCGTGAAGTTCAACGGCGGCAACAACGCCGGTCACACCGTCGTCATCGACGGCGAGACCTACGCGCTGCACCTGCTGCCGTCGGGCATCCTGACGCCGAGCGTCACGCCGGTCATCGGCAACGGCGTCGTGATCGACCTCGCGGTGCTGTTCCAGGAGCTGGACGGGCTGGAGGCCCGCGGCATCGACACGTCGCGGCTGGTCGTGAGCGCGAACGCGCACCTGATCCCGTCGTACAACCGGACGCTGGACAAGGTGACCGAGCGGTTCCTCGGCAAGCGTCGCATCGGCACCACCGGCCGCGGCATCGGCCCCACCTACGCGGACAAGATGTCGCGCGTCGGCCTGCGGGTGCAGGACCTGTTCGACGAGAACATCCTGCGGCAGAAGGTCGAGGGCGCGCTGGAGCAGAAGAACCAGCTGCTGGTGAAGGTCTACAACCGCCGCGCCGCCAGCGTCGACGAGGTGACCGACGAGCTGCTGGGCTACGCCGACCGGCTGCGGCCGATGGTCACCGACACCGCGCTGCTGCTGGACCAGGCGCTCACCGACGGCAAGGTCGTGATCATGGAGGCCGGGCAGGCGACGCTGCTCGACGTCGATCACGGCACCTACCCGTTCGTGACCTCGTCGAACGCGACCGCGGGCGGCGCCAGCACCGGCTCGGGCATCCCGCCGACCCGCATCGACGGCGTCATCGCGGTACTCAAGGCGTACACGACGCGCGTCGGCGAGGGCCCGTTCCCGACCGAGCTGTTCGGCGCCGAGGGCGACCGGCTGCGCAAGGCCGGCGGCGAGTTCGGCACGACGACCGGACGCCCGCGCCGCTGCGGCTGGCTGGACACCGTCATCGGCCGGTACGCCACGCGCATCAACGGCACCACCGACCTGGTCGTGACCAAGCTGGACGTGCTCACCGGCTACGACCCGGTGCCGGTCTGCGTCGCCTACGAGATCGACGGCGTCCGGCACGACGAGATGCCGATGACGCAGACCGAGTTCCACCACGCCGTCCCGATCTTCGAGTACTTCGAGGGCTGGGACGACGACATCAGCGGCGCCCGCACCCTCGACGACCTGCCGCCGGCCGCGCGCCGCTACCTGGAGGCCGTCGAGGAGATGTGCAACGCGCCGATCTCCGCCGTCGGCGTGGGGCCGGGCCGGGAACAGATCGTCGCGATCCGCGACCTCGTCCGCTGACCCGTCCCGTCACGGGGCGGTGGGGCGGCCCATCGTGCGGCCGTTCGCCGACTCGCGCAGCGTCGTGAAGCCCATCCGCTCGTAGAACGCGATCGCCCGGGTGTTCGCGGCGCCGACGCCGAGGTGGACGGCGGGCGCGCCGGCGTCGTGCAGCGCGGCCAGCAGCGTCTGCATCAGCGCCCGGCCGATGCCCCGGCCCTGCGTGCGGGGGAGCAGGTCGATGTGCAGGTGGGCGGGGTAGTCGGCGACGATCGCCGGGTCGGCCGAGCGGTCCTCGTGCAGCCGCTCGACGTAGTAGGCGTCGCGGGTCCCGGCCGGGAACGACCCCGGCGGGTACTTCGCCCGCAGCGGCGGCCACCATTGCCGGTCGCAGTCGCGCTCGAACGCCCTCGTGTCGCGCGCGCCCAGCACGTAGCCGGCCGGCGCGCCGTCGTCGGCGACGAACGCCAGCTCCGGCTCGAACCGCAGGTACGGCCCGACGAACAGCTCGCCGAGCAGCCGCGGGTCGGCGAACTGGCCGGTCGCGTCGCCGCCGTTGTCGCCGGTGCGCAGGCAGATGTCGTAGAGCGCGTCGTCATCGCCGGACTCGTACGGCCGGATGATCACGCCGTGGTCCCTTCTCCGGTCAGGCCACGCAGAGTCATGTCGATGACGCGGTCGACGGACGCCGCGAACAGTTCGGGCGCGATGTGGGCCAGCGGGCCGTCCAGCGCCAGCCGGGCGATGCCGTGCACGGACGCCCACGCCGCGATCTCGGCCAGCGGGCGGCGCTGCGGCGGCAGCCGGCCGGCCGCGACCAGCTCGTCCATGACCTGCGCGACCATGGCGAGGGTGTCGGGCAGGTCGTCGAAGGGCAGCGCGCCCTTCTCGCAGAACGCGACCCGGAACATCCCCGGTTCGGCCAGCGCGAGGCCGACATAGGCCCGGCCGAGCGCCTCGAGCCGGCGCGACGCGGTCTCACCCGGGTCGCCGGTGTCGGGAACGGTGGCAAGCCGCGCGCGCATGGCGTCGGTCAGCACCTCGAACGCCCGCGCCTTGACGCCGAGCAGGAGGTCGTCGGCGTTCTCGAAGTGCCGGTAGGCCGCGGTGGGGCTGACGCCGACCTCGCGGGCCGCGGCCCGGACCCCGACTGCGTCCGGACCGCCCTTCTCGGCGAGCCGCGCGCCGGCGTCGAGCAGCGCGTTGCGGAGGTCGCCGTGGTGGTACGTCGACCGCGTCGTCGGCTCGGACATCCCGTTGATGTTGACACCTACCCACATGTGATGGCAAGTTGACACCCGTCAAGTTTACGCCCGTCCACATCAGTGAGGAACGCTCATGCTGGACCATCTCGCGGCCTTCGTCGTGCGCCGGGCCCGGTCCGTTCTCGCGGTCGCCGCCGTCGTCCTCGTGGCGGCCGGCGTCGTCGGCGCGGGCGCGTTCGGGCAGCTGCAGTCCGAGGGCTTCACCGACCCCGCGGCCGAGTCCGTCGCCGCCGACGAGCTGATGGCGGCGGCCGGCGGCCGGGCCGACCTGGTGCTGGTGGCCACCGCCGGGTCCGGCACCGTCGACGACGCCGCGCCCGCCGGCCTGGTGCTGACGGAGCGGCTCGCCGCCGAGCCGGGCGTCGCCGGCGCGCGGTCCTACTGGACCACCGGCGCGCCGTCGCTGCGGTCGACGGACGGGACGCGGGCGCTGGTGCTGGTGACGCTGGCCGACCCGGACTCCGACGACGCCGCGGCGGTCGCCGACGAGTACCGCGGTGATCAGGACGGCCTGACGGTCGTCGCGGGCGGCCCGGCCGTTGCCGAGGACGAGGTGGTCGAGCAGGTCGGGGCCGACCTGCTGGTGGCCGAGGCGATCGCCGTCCCGCTCATCCTCGTGCTGCTGGTGTTCGCGTTCGGCAGCGTCGTCGCGGCGCTGCTGCCGCTGGCCATCGGCGCGGTGGCGATCGTCGGCACGTTCGCCGAGCTGGCCGTGCTGGGGACGAACACCGACGTCTCGGTGTTCGCGATCAACCTGACGACGGCGCTCGGCCTGGGCCTGGCGATCGACTACGCGCTGCTGGTGGTCGGGCGGTTCCGGGAGGAGTTGGCGCACGACGGCGACGTCGAGGCCGCGGTCGTGCGGACAATGCGCACCGCCGGGCGGGCGGTCGTGTTCAGCGGGCTGGCGGTCGCGGCGGCGCTGGCCGCGCTGCTGGTGTTCCCGATGTACTTCCTGCGCTCGTTCGCCTACGCGGGCATCGGCGTCGTGCTGATCTCCGTCGTCGCCGTCCTGACGGTGCTGCCCGCGCTGCTCGCCGTGCTGGGCCGCCGCGTCGACGCGGGCCGGGTGCCGTGGACCCGGGGTGCCCGCAGCGCCGAGGCGCCGTTCTGGGGCCGGCTCGCGGCCGGGGTGATGCGCCGTCCAGCTCTCGCGGTGCTGCCGGTGGCCGGTGTGCTGCTGGCGCTGGCCGTGCCGGTGCTCGGCGTCACGTTCGGGATGCCGGACGACCGCGTGCTGCCGACGTCCGCCGAGAGCCGGCAGGTCGGCGACGCCCTGCGCGACGACTTCCCGGCCGGCGAGGCCACCGCGCTCGACGTGGTGACCACCGGGCCGGTCGACGACGCCGCGCTGTCCGCGTACACAGCCCGGCTGTCCGAGCTGCCCGCCGTCGAGCGGGTCGACGTGGCCATGTCCGGCCCCGAGCACGCGCTGCTGGCCGTCGTCACCGAGGCCGACCGGGCCTCGGGGACCGCCCGCGACCTGGTCCGCGACATCCGCGCGGTGCCGCCGCCGGTCGGGGTCGACGCGCTGGTCGGCGGCGCGAGCGCGCAGCTGGTCGACACCCTGGACGCGATCGGCGCCGGCTTGCCGGTGGCCGCCGGGATGATCGTCGTCACGACGTTCGTGATCCTGTTCCTGTTCACCGGCAGCGTCGTGCAGCCGATCCGGGCGCTGCTGTCGAACGTGCTCGTGCTGGCCGCGACGTTCGGCGTGCTGGTGATGATCTTCCAGGACGGCGCGCTGTCGTCGGTGCTCGGCTTCACGGCGGCGCCACTGAACACGGCGATGATCCTGCTGCTGTTCTGCATCGTGTTCGGGCTCTCGATGGACTACGAGGTGTTCGTGATGAGCCGCATCCGCGAGCAGGTCGCGGCGGGCGCGAGCGTCCACGACGCCACCGTCACCGGGCTGGCCCGCACCGGCCGCATCGTGACGACGGCCGCGGCGCTGCTCGCGGTGTCGTTCTTCGCGTTCGTCACCGGGCAGGTCAGCTTCCTGCAGCTGTTCGGGCTGGGCTGCGGGCTGGCCATCCTGCTGGACGCGACGGTGGTCCGCGGCGTCCTCGTGCCGGCGTCGATGCGGCTGCTCGGACGGCACGCCTGGTACGCGCCGCCGCTGCTGCGCCGGCTGCACGCGCGGGTCGGGCTCAGCGAGGCCTGAGGCGGTCGGCGATGATGGCCCGGTGACCACCATCGCCGCCGTGCCGCTGGCCAACCCGTGGATCGAGCTGGAGCCGCTGTCGTCGGCGCACCTGGACGAGCTGAACGCCGCCGTGTCCGAGCCGGACGAGCTGTTCCGCTGGCTGTCGACCTGGCAGCCGGGGCCCGACGGCGGCCTGGCCGGCTCGCTCGACGCGGCGCTGGCGGCGGCCGCCCGCGGCGACGCCGTGGGGTGGGCGATCCGGCGCCGTGCCGACGGCCGCGTCGTCGGGTCCACGTCGTACCTGGACATCGATCCGGGGAACGGCCGGGTCGAGGTCGGCTCCACCTGGGTCGGCACCGCATGGTGGCGCACCGAGGTCAACACGGCGACGAAGCTGCTGGTCATCGGGCACGCGTTCGAGACGCTCGGGCTGGAGCGGGTGGCGCTGAAGACCGACCACCTCAACGTCCGGTCGCAGCGTGCGATCGAGCGGCTGGGCGCGCGGCGCGAGGGCGTGCTCCGTCACCACATGCGCCGCTGGGACGGCGGCTGGCGCGACACCGTCTACTACTCGATCCTGCGCGAGGAGTGGCCGGGCGTGCGGACCCGGCTCGAGGCGGCGCTGGCGGATCGTTGAGAGCTCAGCCGACTAGCCGGGCGCGCAGCGCGGCGGTCTCGTCGTCGGTCCAGCCGTGCAGTTGGAGCCAGCCGGTCGCGCCGCCGAACTCGGTGTCGACGAAGTCGAGGAACGTGTGCATCGACTCCGCGCGCGGCAGGTTCGCGTCGTTGGGCCGGCCCTCGAGGTCGGCGGCGTACGTGGCGCTGGCCTTGAGCCGGGTCATGATCGCGTCGATGCGCTCGCCGGTCTGCACGTAGTCGTCGACGACGGCCTGCCGGTCGACGCCGACGACGGACAGCGCCAGCGCGCAGACGACGCCGGTGCGGTCCTTGCCGGCCGCGCAGTGCACCAGCGTCGAGCCGCCGGAGGTCGCCATCGTGCGCAGAGCCGCCACGACGTTGCCGGGCCGGTGCCGCAGGTAATTGGTGTAGTAGACGCCGGAGTTCACCCAGATCGTCTCGTCGCCGTCCTTGGCCGTCGTCCACGGCAGCACGCTGTCGGCCTCGACGTCGGTGGCCGTGCCGACCTCGGGGTAGAGCGACAGGTGGTGGACGGTGACGGCGTCGACGTGGGTGAGCGGGCCCGGCCCCTCGGCCGTCACCTCGAACGTCGTGCGCAGGTCGACGACGTCGCGCACCAGGTGCTCGCCGGTGAGCCGGTCGATGTCGTCGCCGATGAGGTCCTGCAGGTTGTCCGATCGCAGCACCTGGCCGAAGCGGGTGACGCGGCCGTCGGTGGTGGGTAGCCCGCCGAGGTCGCGGACGTTGACCGCGCCGACGAGGTCGATCCATCGCTCGCTCATCACCGTCAACCGTAGTCGATGATGTCGGAGCCGCCGAAGGCCGTGGCCAGCCCGGCCCGGCACTCCGCGGGCATCCGCGCCGGCGTCACCAGCAGGCCCGGCAGCGGCAGCGGCGGGTCGAACCGCAGCGTCCGCACGCCCGCCGGCGGCGGTGGCCCGCCGGCCGGGATCGGCGCCCACTGGTCCGCGGCGCCGGCCAGCTCCAGCAGGGTCCGTTCGACCGTGCCCGCCGGCCGGTCCGGCATCGGGCGGACCCCGGCGCCGGCCAGCAGCCGGTGGAACGGGCCGTCGCACTGCGGCGCGGGCAGCCGGGCCGGCCGACCGGCCAGGTCGGCGACGCGGACGGTGTCGCCGCCGGCATGCGGATGGCCGGCCGGGAGCGCCGCCACGACCTCGTCGCACCACTCCTGGCTGGCGACGAGCTCGTCGTCGGTCGCGACCGCGCCCTGGACGAGGACGGCGTCCAGATCACCACGGCGCAGCGCGTCCAGCTGGGCGCTGACCGGACCGTCGGCGAGCTCCACGCCGAGGTCCGGGCGGTCCGCCCGCAGCGCCGCCAGCCCGCGCGCGACCCGTCGCTCCAGCCCGGCGGCGGCGCCCAGCCGCAGCACGGCGGTCCGCCCGGCCAGCTCGTCCGCCAGCGCCGTCGTCTCCGCGGCCGCGGCCAGCACACGCCGGGCCTGGGCCAGCAGCCGCCGCCCGTCATCGGTGAGCCGGACCCGCCGCGACGACCGGTCGAACAGCCGCACGCCGAACTCCCGCTCCAGCCGGCCGATCTGCTGGCTCACCGCGGGCTGGACGATGTGCAGCCGCTCGGCGGCCCGGCCGAAGTGCAGCTCCTCGGCCACCGTCACGAAGTACCTGAGCTGACGCAGCTCCACTCGCGGCCTCCCGTCGATCACCGGATGTGATCGCTGCACAGGACAACCGGCCGTTGGTCCGGGCTGTTCCGACGGCTTGACTCGATGCCATGCGGATCGGGGTGTGGATCGACGACGACGGCGTGAGCGTTGCGACAGTGGCCGAGCGGGCCCGGGCGGCCGCGGCGGCCGGGTACGAGGCGGTGTGGCTGGGCGAGCGGTCCGGCTGGGACCCGCTGACGCTGCTGACGGCGATCGGCCCGGCGGTGCCGGACGTGCGGCTGGGCACGGCCGTCGTCCGGACCCATCCGCGGCACCCGCTGGCGCTGGCCGCCCAGGCGCTGACGGTGCACGCGGCGACCGGCGGACGGCTGGTGCTCGGCGTCGGGCCGAGCCACGCGCCGATCGTCGAGGGCCAGTACGGGCTGCCGTACGACCGGCCCGCCGCGCACACCCGCGAGTACCTGACGGCGCTGCGGCCGCTGCTGCGCGGCGAGCCGGTCTCGTTCGCCGGCGAGCTGCTGGCCGCGAACGGGCAGGTGAGCGTGGCAGTGGAGCCGCCGCCGGTGCTGCTGTCGGCGCTCGGCCCGGCGATGCTGCGGGTGGCCGGCGAGCTGGCCGACGGCACCGTCACCACCTGGGCCGGACCGCGCTCCATCGGCGAGCACGTCGTCCCGGCGCTCACCGCCGCCGCGACCGCGTCCGGCCGCCCAAACCGCCCCGCCGTCATCGCCGGGGTGTGCGTCGCCGTGACGGCGGACCCGGACGGCGCCCGCGCCTGGGTGCAGCGGCAGTTCGGCCCGGCGAGCGACCTGCCGGGCTACCGCGCCCAACTGGACCGCGAGGGTGTCCGGACCCCCGGAGAGACGGTCATCGCCGGGGACGAGGAGACCGTCGGCCGGGCCTTCCGGGCGTTCGCCGACGCCGGCGCCGACGAGCTGCAGCTGATCCCGGTCGGGCCGGCGGCGGACCGGATCCGGACACTGGAGGTGGCCGCGACCCTCGCCCGATAGGGTCGGCGTCCGTGAAGGTACTCGTCATCGGATCCGGCGCCCGCGAGCACGCGCTGGTGCGCTGCCTGCTGCGCGATCCCGAGGTCTCCGAGGTGCACGCCGCGCCGGGCAACGCGGGCATCGCCGCGGACGTCGCCGTCCACTCCGTCGTCGCGGACCAGCCCGAGGCCGTGGCCGACCTGGCCGCCCGGCTCAGTGCGGACCTCGTCGTGGTCGGTCCGGAGGGCCCGCTGGTCGCGGGCGTCGCGGACGCCGTCAAGGCGCGCGGCATCGCCTGCTTCGGCCCGTCCGGGCGGGCGGCCCGGCTGGAGGGGTCGAAGGCCTTCGCCAAGGACGTCATGGCCGCGGCCGAGGTCCCGACCGCGATGGCCCTGGTCTGCGAGACCCGCGCCGAGGCCGAGGCCGCGCTGGACCGGTTCGGTGCGCCGCACGTCGTCAAGGACGACGGTCTGGCGGCCGGGAAGGGCGTCGTCGTCACCGACGACCGTGCGGCCGCGCTGGCGCACGCCGAGGCCTGCGGCCGGGTGGTCATCGAGGAGTACCTCGACGGTCCCGAGGTGTCGCTGTTCTGCGTCACCGACGGCCGGGTCGCGGTGCCGCTCACCCCGGCGCAGGACTTCAAGCGCGCCTATGACGGCGACGAGGGCCCGAACACCGGCGGCATGGGCGCCTACACGCCGCTGCCGTGGGCGCCGGAGGGCCTGGTCGACGACGTCATGGCCCGGGTGGTGCAGCCGACCATCGACGAGATGCTGCGCCGCGGCACCCCGTTCGCCGGGCTGCTGTACGTGGGGCTCGCGCTGACGTCGCGCGGCGTGCGGGTGGTCGAGTTCAACGCCCGGTTCGGCGACCCCGAGACGCAGGCCGTGCTGGCCCGGCTGCGGTCCGGGCTCGGCGGGCTGCTGCGGGCCGCGGCGACCGGCATGCTGGCCCAGCATCCGGCGCCGGTGTGGCGCGACGGCGCCGCGGTCACCGTCGTCGTCGCGGCGAACGGCTACCCGGCCGCGCCGCGCACCGGCGACCCGATCGGCGGCCTGGCCGAGGCGGCCGCCGTCAAGGGGGTCGAGGTGCTGCACGCCGGCACCCGCCTGGACGCCGACGGCGCCGTCGTGTCCAGCGGCGGCCGGGTGCTGTCGGTCACCGGCGTCGGCGACGACATCGACGAGGCGCGCGCTCGCGCGTACGAGGCGGTCGGCTATATCACCCTCGACGGCAGCCACCACCGCACCGACATCGCGTTGCGCCGATGAGCGCCGGCCGCCCGCTGCGCTACGTCGCGGACCTGCCGCGGCCGGACCGCACGCTCGTCATGGGCGTCGTCAACGTGACGCCGGACTCGTTCTCCGACGGTGGCTTCTGGTACGAGCCGGCCGACGCGATCGAGCACGGGCTGCAGCTGATGGAGCAGGGCGCCGACCTCGTCGACGTCGGTGGCGAGTCCACCCGGCCCGGGGCACAGCGGCCGTCGGCGGAGGAGGAGCGGCGCCGGGTGCTGCCGGTGATCCGCGAGCTCGCCGCCGCGGGCGCCGTCGTCTCCGTCGACACCATGCGCGCCGAGGTCGCCGTGCTCGCGCTGGAGGCCGGCGCGCGGCTGGTCAACGACCAGTCCGCCGGGCAGGCCGACCCGGACATGCTGCGGGTCATGGCCGAGGCGGACGTCCCGGTCGTGCTCATGCACTGGCGCGGGCATGCCGACCACATGCAGGAGCGGGCGACCTACGACGACGTCGTCGCCGACGTCCTGGCCGAGCTGCGGCCGCGGATCGACGCCGCCGTGGCCGCCGGGGTGCGGCCGGAGCACATCGCCGTCGACCCCGGCCTCGGCTTCGCCAAGACCTGGGACCACAACTGGACGCTGCTGGCCCGGCTGGCCGAGCTGCACGCGCTGGAGCTGCCGGTGCTCGTGGCGGCGTCGCGCAAGACGTTCCTCGGCGAGCTGCTGGCTGACCCGGCGACCGGCGAGCGCCGTCCGCCGGCCAGCCGCGACGCCGCGACCGACGCGCTTTCGACGGTGATCGCGCTGGCCGGGGCCTGGTGCGTCCGGGTGCACACCGTCCCCGCGACGCTGGACGCGGTGCGGGTGGCGGCCCGGCTCGCGCGAGGATGAACCGGCGTGGGCAATCCCACTCCCGTCCGGGTGCCCGGCGGGCGGGTGGTGGCGGCTAGGGTCGTCTGGTGACTGACCGCATCGAGCTGCGCGGGCTGACCGCGCGGGGGCGCCACGGCTGGTTCGACCACGAACGGGAGAACGGCCAGCTGTTCCGCGTCGACGTCGCGCTGAGCGTCGATACTCGTGCTGCGGCCCGGAGCGACGACCTGACCGACACCGTGGACTATGGCAGTCTTGCTGAGCGGGTGGTCGGCCTCGTCTCGGGGGAGCCGGTCCGACTGGTCGAGACGCTTGCCCAGCGCATCGCTGACCTCTGCCTGGACGATCCCAGGGTGGAGGCTGCCGAAGTGACCGTGCACAAGCCGGAGGCGCCGGTGACGGTGCCCTTCGACGACGTGACCGTGACGATTCGAAGGGCCAGAACGTGACCAATGTCCCCAACCCCAACGTCGTCGACGCCGACACCCTGACCGGTGACCTGCGCCCGCTGCGCCGTACCGCGTTCGCGCTGGGCAGCAACCTGGGTGACCGGCTGGAGTTCCTGCAGGCGGCCGTCGACACCCTCACCGACTCGTCCGAGATCGTGCCCGTCGCGGTCTCGCCGGTGTACGAGTCCGAGCCGGTCGGCACCCCCGAGGGCTCGCCGCGGTTCCTCAACGCCGTCCTCGTCGTCGACACGACGCTCTCGCCGCGCTCGCTGATGGAGCGGGCGCAGTCCACCGAGTCCGCCTACGGCCGCACCCGCGACGTCCCGAACGGCCCGCGCACGCTCGACATCGACGTGCTCGCCGTCGGCGACGTCACCTCCGACGACGACGATCTGCACGTGCCGCACCCGCGGCTGGCCGAGCGGGCGTTCGTGCTGGTCCCGTGGGCCGACATAGACCCCGACTTCAGCGTCCCCGGTCTGGGCCGGGTGATCGACCTCAGCTCCGCCGTCGACGCCACCGGCGTCCGCCGGCTGGACGAGGCCCTCGAGATCCCCGCCTGACGACCTGTGCAGAGGACGAGGATCGGCTCGCTGATCTGGGTCGCCCTGGTGGCGGTCCCGGTCGGCTGGTCCATCGGCCGCGTCGTCGACGCGATGTCCGACGTGCTGCCGCCGATCCCGTGGGTGCTGCCGGCGCTGCTGCTGTTCCTCGCGATCGCGATGTTCGCCGGCGCCCGGGCGGTGCGCGGCTGGATCCACGAGCGTCGCTTCGACACCCGCATCGACGCGCTGCGAGTGGCCCGCTCGGTGGCGCTGGCCAAGGCGTCGGAGTACTTCGGCGCAGTCCTGGTCGGCGTCTACACGGGGCTCGGCCTGCTCGCCGTCGGCCGCCTCGACTCCCCGATGGGCCGCAACCGGGCCATCCTCTCCGCCGTCGTCATCGTGGCCGCGGTCGTGCTGACGATCGCCGCCGTCCGCCTCGAACGCGCCGGCGAGGTCCCGCCCCCGTCCGACGACGAGAACGGCGGCGCCCACCCGGCCTGAAATCCAGGTGACGCGGGGCCTTCGGTCCCGGATCATCGAGGCATGACCGACCCACGTGTGCTGCCGTCCGGAGGCGCGACCGGCGGGCTCGCGCTGAGCCGCGCCCGGGTCCCGCACGAGCCGCAGGTGCCGTGGCGGGTGCCGGCGGCCTGGCGGCGGCGGCCACGTGCGCTGGGAGCGGCGCGGCGGGCGATCGCTCACGTCACTGGCGGCCGGCGAGCGCGACCTCGGCGCGGGTGAAACACGGGACGGAAGTTCCCGGTGTGGCGCGGCGTGTGAAGTCCGATTCGCGCCGTACAAGAAGGTACGGTGACGCCCATGGCCTCCGTCCGTCACCGCCGCCGCCTCACCGCTGTCCGTCTGCTCGCCGTCGCCGCGCCGACGGCGGCCATCGCGCTGACGGTCGCCGCCCTGGTCCTGAGCGGGCCGTGGCCGCGCATCGCGGCCGCCGCGGGCGCCGTCGCGGCGGCGGTGCTGGGCGCGTTCGTGCTCCGGCTGGAGCGCAAGCTGCGGGTCGAGGTGGCGACGGTCCGGGCCGAGCAGGCGGCGGAGTACTCCGAGGCGCACGCCCGCTACTCCGAGGAGCACCGCGAGTTCACCGACCACATGGTCGGCCTGCTCGACGTCGCGTCCGAGCGGATCGACGTCATGCGCTCGAAGCTGGACCTGCTGGAGGCCGAGATCGCGGCCGCCCGCAGCGCCCGCCCCGGCGCCTCCACCCCGAGCGTCGAGCTGGCCCGGCTGGCCGAGGGCGCGGAGTGGAACGACCTGTGGCCCGACCTCTCCGAGGCGCCGACGGTCGTCGACCTCATCAAGTGGGAGGACAAGAACACCGAGCTGCTGCCCGAGGCGGACCGCAAGAAGAAGGCCGCCCCCGCGCCGCAGCGCGAGGAGCGCAGCGCCTAGCTCGCGTCGCCGGCGCAGGCCTTCGTGACGACGTCGACCCAGACCTCGGGATGGGTCGACCACAGGTCGTGCGGCACACCCGGGACCTCGACGTAGACGCCGTGCTCGACCAGCGCCGCGAGCTGACGGAGCGGCCACGACGGGCGGATGTCGTGCTCGGCGGCGACGATGGTCATCGGGACCCGGCAGTCGGCCAGGCGCCGGAACAAGTCGTCGCTGTGGATCCACTCGACGAACGAGTCGCTCAGCGACCGGTACACCCCGGGGTCCCAGTCGATGGCGATCTCGGGTTCGGTGTGCTTGAGCGCCTCGTAGGTGCGCGACCAGGTCCGGTCCTTGTGGAGTCCGTGCCCGGCGACGCCGACGACTGAGCGGACCCGGCCGGGGTGATCCAGGGCGTAGCGGACCGCCAGGTCGGCGCCCCAGGAGTGGCCGAGCACCACCCAGCTGTCGACACCGGCGAACCGTCTGACCGCCTCGAGGTCGGCGACGGCCTGCTCGAGGGTGTGCGGGCCCCCGCCGGAACGCCCGACGCCGCGTGGTTCGGGATACCAGGCCCGCATTCCGCGCGGCGCGATGTCATCGTGCTCGAGGTAGTGGACGCAGCCCGGGCCACCTGACAGGACCACGACGTCGGGCCCGCTTCCTGTGACGCCCACGTGCAGGCGGGTCCGGTCGTCGGCTCGCACCGTCACCGAGCGCATGCGCTGGGGTTCGTCCGGCCTAGGCGTTCTGCACCGTCTCGAGCACGACCTCGGCCCGGGCGACGTCCTTGGCCTCGGCCTCGACGGAGCGCCGCAGCGCCGCGTGCAGCGTCGTGGGCGTCAGCACGCCGACGTAGCGGTCGTCGTCGAGGACGGCGATCCAGCCGGCGTTCCACTGCAGCATCTCCGCGAACGCCACCTTGAGCGAGTCGTCCAGCTCGACCCAGGCCTCCATCCGCCGCGCGCGCTCGCGGACCTTCCCGGCGCCGGTCAGCATGTCGTGGCCGACCCAGCCGGCCAGCCCGCCGTCGGCGTCGAGCACCACCGCCCACCGCCCGTCGCCCAGCTCGGCGCCCGCGGTGGCGACGTCGTCGTCGGCGCGGACGACCGGCGGGTGCTCCAGGTCGGCCGGGGTGATGGCGGTGACGGAGAGCCGCTTGAGGCCGCGGTCGGCGCCGACGAAGTCGGCCACGAACTCCGTCGCCGGCATGCCGAGGATGGCCGCCGGCGTGTCGAACTGCTCCAGCCGGCCGCCCTGCTTGAAGACCGCGATCCGGTCGCCGAGCCGGACCGCCTCCTCGATGTCATGCGTGACGAACAGGATCGTCTTGCGCACGTCGTCCTGCAGCCGCAGGAACTCGTCCTGCAGTTGCGACCGGACCACCGGGTCGACGGCGCTGAACGGCTCGTCCATCAGCAGCACCGGCGGGTCGACGGCGAGCGCGCGGGCCACGCCGACGCGCTGCCGCTGGCCGCCGGAGAGCTCGTGCGGGTACCGCTTGCCGTGCACCGCCGGGTCGAGGCCGACCAGCTCCATCAGCTCGCGGGCGCGCTCGTGGCGGCGCTTGCGCTGCCAGCCGACCAGCTCCGGCACGACGGCGATGTTCTCCTCGATGGTGCGGTGCGGGAAGAGCCCGACGTTCTGGATGACGTAACCGATGCCGCGGCGCAGCGCGACCGGGTCGGCGTCGGTGACGTCGACACCGTCGACGACGATGCGCCCGCCGGTCGGCTCCACCAGCCGGTTCACCATCTTCATCGTCGTGGTCTTGCCGCAGCCGGACGGGCCGACGAGGACGACCAGTTCGCCGCGGCCCACCTCGAGCGTCAGCTCCTGCACCGCGACCGTGCCGTCCGGGTACCTCTTGGAGACACGGTCGAGACGAATCATCGGTTCTTCGGTAGCGTCAACGGAATGGCGCTCTCCGGGCCCGTTCATACCGCAACCCTGACCGACAACTGCCTCGTGCGCAACGACTGGGTGTGTGGCGAGTACATCCGTACGCGGCGCGAGGACATCACCGAGGCGCTCGGTCAGCACGTCACCATCACGGTGCTCTCCGTCGTCATCGGCTTCGCCGTCGCGCTGGTGCTGGCCGTGCTGGCGCGCCGGCTCGGCTGGCTGCGCGGCGTGATCCTCGGCACGTCGACGGCGCTGTACACGCTGCCGTCGCTGGCGCTGTTCTCGCTGCTGCTGCCGTTCACCGGCATCACGATGACGACGGTCGTGATCGGGCTGGTGCTGTACTCGCTGACGATCCTGGTCCGCGGCATCCTCACCGGCCTGGACGCGGTGCCGGATGACGTCCGCGAGGCGGCCGTCGGGATGGGCTACGACGGCCTGCGGCTGCTGCGCAAGGTGGAGCTTCCGCTGGCGGTGCCGGCGATCTTCGCCTCGCTCCGCGTCGCGACGGTGTCGACGGTCGCGCTGACGACGGTGGGCATGATCGTCAACCACGGCGGCCTGGGCAACCTCATCAACCGCGGTCTGAGCAGCAACTTCCACGCCGAGGTGCTGACGGCGTCGGTGCTGTGCGTGGTGCTCGCGCTGATCGCCGACGCGCTGCTGCTCGGGCTGCAACGCTGGCTCACGCCCTGGCGCCGGACGGTGACCGCATGAACGGGCTCCTGGACGGCCTGAGCTGGCTCTTCGACGCCGACAACTGGTCCGGCCCGACGGGCGTCGGCACCCGGCTGGTAGAGCACCTCTGGATCAGCGGGGCGGCGGTGCTGATCGCCTGCGCCATCGCGCTGCCGATCGGCCTGTGGCTCGGGCACCTCGGCCGCGGCGGCACACTGGCCATCAACATCAGCAACATCGGCCGGGCGGTGCCGACGTTCGCGATCCTGGCGCTGCTCTACATGACCCCGCTCGCGCTGTCGGCCTGGACGACGATCATCGCGCTGGTGCTCTTCGGCATCCCGCCGATCCTCACCAACGCCTACGTCGGCATGCGCGAGGTCGACCGCGACGCCGTCGAGGCCGCTCGTGGCATGGGCATGAGCGGGCCCCAGCTGCTGCGCGGCGTCGAGCTGCCGCTGGCGATCCCGCTCATCATGGGCGGCGTCCGGCTGGCGACGGTGCAGATCGTGGCCACGGCGACGCTGGCCGCCATCATCTCCGGCCCGGGGCTGGGCCGGATCATCACCAGCGGCTTCGGCCGCCAGGACACCCCGCAGATCGTCGGCGGCGCGATCATCGTCTGCCTGCTCGCGCTGGTCGTCGAGGGGCTGATGGCGCTGCTGCAGCGCTCCGTCGACCCGATGCGCCGGACCCGCCGGCGCCGGACGAGATCGGATCGTGACCGGGGAATGCCGCTGATCGCCGACGAGGTTGTCAGTGGCGCGTAGTTGACTGATTCCACGCGGGCGCTATGAGGTGCTCGCCGGACACGCGTGCCGGGCCCGACGCCCGGCACGGGACACAGAAGGTGACACCGGTGAATGTCATGACCATGCGGAGACGAGCGGCCGTGCTGGCGACGGCGGCCGGCCTGGCGCTGTCGCTGGCGGCGTGCGGCGGCGACGACGACCCGTTCGAGGAGGGTGACGGCGACTCGACCGCCACCGAGGGCGGTGGCGGCGGGGGCGACCTCACCGTCGGCGGCGCCAACTTCACCGAGATGGTGATCATGCAGGAGATGTACGCGGCGCTGCTGGAGGACGCCGGGTACAACGTCGACATCCAGTCCGTCGACGCACGCGAGATCTACGAGCCGGCGCTGGAGAGCGGCGAGATCGACATCGTGCCGGAGTACCTGGCCACGTTCGCCGAGTTCCTCAACGGCGCCATCAACGGCCCGGACGCCCCGTCGAGCGCGCCGATCGCCACGTCCGACGCGACCGAGACGGTCGACGCGGCCCGGCCGCTGGCCGAGGAGCGCGGGCTGACGATTCTCGACCCGGCCGAGGCGGCCAGCCAGAACGCGTTCGCCGTCACCCAGGAGTTCGCCGACCAGAACGGCCTGACCACGCTCTCCGACCTCGGCGCGCTGGGGCAGCCGATCACGCTGGCCGCGGTCGAGGAGTGCCCGGACCGGCCGTTCTGCGAGCCGGGCCTGGAGTCGGTGTACGGGCTCGACATCGTCGACCCGCCGCTGGCCACCGGGTTCAGCACGAGCGAGACCAAGCAGGCGGTGGAGCGCGGCGACGCCCAGCTCGGCCTGGTCGGCACCACCGACGGCACGCTCGACCAGTTCGGCCTGGTCACGCTCGAGGACGACCAGGGGTTGCAGGCCGCGGACAACCTGGTGCCGGTGGTCAACACCGAGTCCGCCGGCGACCCCGCCATCGCCGAGGTGCTCAACCAGCTCGCCGAGGTCCTCACCACCGACGACCTCGCCACGCTGAACGCCCAGGTCGACGCCGAGCGGCAGCAGGCGCCCGACGTCGCACGGGCCTACCTCGAGGACAAGGGGCTGCTCTGATCGGCGCGCTCGACGTCCTGGACTGGCGGCGCCGGGTCCACGCGCTCTACGCCGCCGTCCGGGACACCAGCGAGCGCGACCCGGCCGGCGCCCGCGAGGAGTGGGCGGCCGGCAGGGACGAGCTGGTCCGCACGCATCCCGCGTCGCCGGTCCGGTCCGAGGCCCGGGCCGGCTTCGCGGGCCTGCGGCACGCCGCGTACGACCCGGCGCTGCGGTTCGTGCTGCCGGTCGACCCCGACGTCGAGCCGCGGCGGATCGAGGTGCCGACGGCCACCGACGGCGTCGTGCCGTTCGTGCTGGCCGGCCGGCTGCACTTGCCGCTGGGCGACCTGGACGTCTGGTGGCTGGACTCCTACGGCGGCGGCGTGTTCGTGCCGGTCAAGGACGCGTCGGCCGGCCGGGCGACCTACGGCGGCGGGCGCTACCTGCTCGACACCGTCAAGGGCGCCGATCTCGGCGGCTCGGTGCACGACGCCCTCGTCGTCGACCTCAACTTCGCCTACAACCCGTCCTGCGCCTACGACCCGGCCTGGACCTGTCCGCTGGCGCCGCCCGGCAACACGCTCGCCGTCGATGTCGCGGCCGGCGAGCTGATCCCGCCGGAGTAGCCTCGACGCCGTGGAGGAAGACCAGGACCAGCTGTTCGCCCCGCCCGGTGAGGCCTGGCAGCAGGTGTCGCGCAAGCTCGTCGCCCTGCGCCGGCTGGTGCTGGTGATCACGGTGGCGCTGGCCGGCGGCATCGCCGGGGTGGCGCTCGGGCTGATCTTCGGGCTGCCGGCCGTGCTCATCGTGGTCGGCGTCGCGCTGATCGCGCTGCTGTGGGGGCTGTGGCTGATCCCGCGCAACTGGCGCGCCTGGGGCTATGCCGAGCGGCTGGACGACCTGCTGGTCACCCGCGGCGTCATGTACCGGCGGCTGACGGTGGTGCCGTACGGCCGCATGCAGTTCGTCGACGTCGCGTCCGGGCCGCTGGAGCGGCGCTACGGTCTGGCCACCGTCCAGTTGCACACCGCCTCGCCCGCCACCGACGCGAAGATCCCCGGCCTGCCGGCCGCTGAGGCCGCGCGGCTGCGGGACCGGCTCTCGGCGCTGGGCGAGGCCCAGGCGGCCGGTCTGTGACCAGCACGCCCGAGCACGAGTCCGGCGACGCCGGCCAGAGGCGCGCCAAGCCGGCCCGGGTCGACCCGACGCCGGAGCACTTCCGCCGGCTGCACCCGCTGACCCCGCTGCTGCGCGGCTGGGGTTTCCTCGCGCTGGCCATCGGCCTCGGCGGCCAGGATGCGCTGCGCTCCGGCGAGATGGGCCGCTTCGGCCTCACCGCGCTGGCCTTCGCCGTCGTCGGGATGATCGCCGGGCTGCTGTCCTGGTGGTTCACCCGCTACGGCTTCGACGGCGACGCGCTGCGGATCGACTCCGGCATGCTGAACCGCCGGTCCCGGCGGGTCCGGCTGGACCGGCTGCAGGCCGTCGACATCAACCGCCCGTTGGCGGGCCGGCTGCTCGGCGTGTCGGAGCTGCGGCTGGAGGTGGCCGGCGGCGGCAAGGCCGAGGCGCCGCTGCAGTACCTCGCCGTCGACGACGCGGTCCGGCTGCGGGCCGAACTGCTGGCCCGGGCCGCCGGCATCGACGCGGACACGCCGGAGGCGCCGGAGCGGGTGGTGCACGAGGTGCCGCTGGACCGGCTGATGTGGTCGACGGTGCTGTCCGGCGCGTTCGTCGCCGGTGTGGTGTTCATCGCCGGCATCGGCGTCGCGTTCCTGTTCTTCCGCGACAGCGACATCACCATCGGCCTGTTGTCGTCGATGCTGCCCGGCGTGATCGCGATCGGCGCCGCGCTGTGGGCACAGCTGGGCCGCAACTTCGCCTTCGTCCTGGCCGAGTCGCCCGACGGCTACCGCATCCGCAAGGGCCTGCTCGACACCCAGCACCAGACCGTGCCGCCGGGCCGGGTTCAGGGAGTAGCGATGCGCCAGCCGTTGTTGTGGAGAGGGAAGGGCTGGGTGCGGCTGGACGTCGACGTCGCGGGATACGGCGGCGAGTCGTCCGACGACAGCCAGCGCACGTCCACGCTGTTGCCGGTGGCGACGTACGAGGAGGCGGCCGAGGTGCTGCGGCAGGTACTGCCGGGGTCCGACCCGTTGTCGGTGCCGCTGACGCATGCCCCGCGGCCGGCCCGCTGGCTGCGGCCGTTCGGCTGGAAGAAGCTGGCCTACGGCGTCGACGAGCACGTGGTCGTCGTCCGCGAGGGGGTGCTGTATCGCAACCTCACCGCCGTCCCGCACGCGAAGACGCAGAGCGTGCGGATCGTGCAGGGGCCGGTGCAGCGCCGGCTCGGGCTGGCCTCGGTGCACGTCGACACCACGCCCGGACCGGTCGACGCGGTCATCGCGCACCGCCGGCCGGAGGAGGCGCGGGCGATCGCCGAGGAGCAGGCCGAGCGGGCCCGGCTGGCACGCAAGGCCGATGTTCCAGAACAATGGATGGCGAGGTACCGGCAGCAGCCGGCGCCCCGACCCGACGGCCACGCCGACGGTGACGGCCCACCCGCCGCATCGAGCGAGCGAGACCAGGAGTAACGAGTGTTCCGCACCATGATGAAGGGCAAGATCCACCGCGCCACCGTCACGCAGGCCGACCTGCACTACGTGGGATCGGTCACGGTCGACGAGGATCTCCTCGACGCCGCGGACCTGGTGCCCGGTGAACAGGTCGACATCGTCGACATCACCAACGGCGCCCGGCTGACGACGTACGTGATCCCCGGTGAGCGCGGGTCCGGCGTCATCGGCATCAACGGCGCCGCCGCCCGGCTCGTGCAGCCCGGTGACCTGGTGATCCTGATCAGCTACGGCCTGGTTGACGACGCCGAGGCGCGCACACTGCGGCCGCGGGTCGTGCACGTCGACGCCGCCAACCGCATCGTCGGGACCGGCGCCGATCCCGCCGAGCCGGTGCCCGGCGCGCCCGCCCAGGTGCGCGGCGACACCCTCGCCGTCGGCTGACCCGCGGGGCTGCCGCACGGCTCGGTACCGCGCCAGGCATGATGACTGGGTGCCTCACGACGACACTCCCCGGGCCATCGCCGACCGTTACGTCGAGACCATCGCCGACCTGAACCCGATCGTCGGGACGGCACTCGGCATCCGGCCCGGCGTCGACGCGATGCCGGACTACTCGCCGGACGGTCAGGAGGCGGAGGCCGGCGCCGCCCGGGCGACGCTGGCGGAGCTCGACGCCGCCGAGCGGGCCGCGGCGTCGAACGGCGGCCTGCCGGTGGAGGAGCGACGGGCCGCGCGGCTGCTGCGCGAGCGGCTGACCGCGTCGCTGGCGCTGCACGACGCCGGCGAGGGGCTGCGCGAGCTGAGCAACCTGTTCTCGCCGGTGCAGTCGCTGCGCTCGGTCTTCCTGATGATGCCGGCCGAGACCGAGGACGACTGGGCGGTGATCGGCCGCCGGCTGCGCAACGTCCCGGCGGCCGCCGCGGGCCTGCGGGCCGCGCTCCAGGAGGGCGACGGGCGCGGCCTCTACGCCGCGCCGCGTCAGGTCGACACCGTCGTCGAGCAGCTCGACACCTGGCTGACGGCGGACTGGTACACCGGCTTCGTGGCCAAGGGCCCGGACGCGCTGCGCACCGAGCTCACCGCCGCCGCGGCCGAGGCGAACGTCGGGCTGGCCGAGCTGCGCGACTACCTCACCGGCGGCTACCGGGCGGCCGCCGAGGGCACGCCGGACGCCGTCGGCCGGGAGCGGTATGCCGTCGCGGCCCGCCGCTGGACCGGCTCCGACCTGGACCTCGAGGACGCCTACGCCTACGGCTGGGCCGAGTTCCGCCGCATCGGCGAGGAGATGAAGGCGGCCGCCGACGCCGTCCTGCCCGGGCACACGCCGCTGGCCGTCATGCGCCACCTCGACGAGCACGGCGAGGCCATCGAGGGCGTCGACGAGGTTCGCGACTGGCTGCAGGGCCTGATGGACCGGGCGATGGCCGATCTCGACGGCACCCACGTCGACCTCGCCGAGCCGGTCAAGCACGTCGAGGCGATGATCGCGCCGCCCGGCAGCGCCGCGGCGCCGTACTACACCCGTCCGTCGCTGGACTTCAGCCGGCCCGGCCGCACCTGGCTGCCGACGCTGGGCGAGACCCGGTTCCCGGTGTGGGGCCTGGTCAGCACCTGGTACCACGAGGGCGTCCCGGGCCATCACCTCCAGCTCGCGCAGTGGGTGCACGTGGCCGGCTCACTGTCGCGCTACCAGGTGAGCCTGGGCTCGGTCAGTGCGATGGTCGAGGGCTGGGCGCTCTACGCCGAGCGGCTGATGGACGAGCTGGGCTACCTCACCGACCCGGCGGTGCGGCTGGGCTATCTGGACGCGCAGATCATGCGGGCGATCCGGGTCATCATCGACATCGGGATGCACCTGCGGCTGCGGATCCCGAACGGCGAGACGTTCCACCCCGGCGAGGTGTGGACGCCGGAGCTGGCCCGCGAGTTCTTCGCCGCCTTCAACGGCCGGGACCCGGCGTTCATCGACTCCGAGATCGTCCGCTACCTCGGCGCGCCGGGGCAGGCGATCGGCTACAAGCTCGGCGAGCGGGCCTGGCTGGCCGGCCGCGACGCCGCCCGGGCGGCGCGGGGCGCGGACTTCGACCTCAAGGCGTGGCACATGGCCGCGCTCTCGATGGGCTCGCTGGGTCTGGACGACCTGACCGACGAGCTGTCCCGGCTCCCGTGACGGACTGACATGGTTGCCGTCGTCGACTGGGCCGTCATCGTGGCCGCGCTCGCCTACGCCGCGTGGGCGCTGGTGGCGGTCGTGCGCAACCGGCCGCCGCGCGAGCCGTACGTCGTCGGCGCCGGCGTGGTCGAGCTGCTGGTGCTGATCCAGGCGGTCGTTGCGGTCGTGCTGATGATCGCCGACGGAGCGCCGGAGGAGACCGCGACGTTCGTCGGGTACCTGCTGATGAACCTCATCATCATCCCGCTCGGGCTGTTCTGGGCGCTGGCGGAGAAGTCCCGCTGGGGCACGTCGGTGCTGGTCGTGGCCGCGCTGGTGGTTCCGCTGCTGGTGGTGCGCATGCAGCAGCTGTGGGACGCGGGCGCGTGAGCGGGGCGTCGCGCCGCGCCAGTGGGCCGGGCCGGCTGCTGATCGCCGTCTACGCGGTGTTCGCGCTGTCGGCGTCGGCGCGGGCCGGCGTGCAGATCGCGACCAGCTTCGACGAGGCGCCGGTGGCGTACCTGCTGTCGGCATTCGCCGCCGTCGTGTACATCGTCGCGACGGTGGCGCTCGCCCGGCCCGGCGCGACCGCCCGCCGCGTGGCGCTGGCCGCCGTCAGCGTCGAGCTGATCGGCGTGCTGACGGTGGGCACGATCACGGCGTTCGACCCGGGCGACTTCCCCGACGACACGGTGTGGTCGCTGTACGGACGGGGATACGGCTTCATACCGCTGGTGCTGCCGGTGCTCGGCCTGCTGTGGCTTCGTCGCACGTGGACAACCGAAGACCGGGCGTGAGCGCCAAGGTGACGGCGACCGACAGCGCAGCCATCACGGCCATGGCGATCCCGACGGGCAGCACCTGCGCGACCAGGCCGGCCAGCGTCGCGCCGGCCGCCTGCATCGCCTTCATCCCCGAGGCGTGCAGCCCCAGAGCCTGACCGCGCACGTCCTTGCCGGTCAGCGCGATCAGCCGCTCCTGCAGGAGCAGCGTCGACATGAACCCGACGGACGCGACGGCGGCCGCGCCGGCGGCGACCGCCAGGTCCAGCGGCAACACGAACAGCAGGTACGGCACCGCGAGGGCGAAGCGCAGCGGTGTGACGTAGCGCTGCCGGGTCAGCGGCGACAGCAGCCGCCCGGCGGCCAGGTCGCCGAGCAGCATCCCCAGGGCGGCCGCGACGAACAGGACGGCGGCGGCGTGCGGCGCGTAGGGGACGAACAGCGCCTCGCACCCCACGACCAGGCCGTTGGGCACCCACATCGCGAGGTAGACCGCCCGGCGGGCCGGCGACGAGAGCAGGCTCCGGTTGACCCTCCACGTGATCGCCAGGGACGGACGGCCCGAGCTGCGGGCCGGCCGGGTGCTCAGCCCCAGCCGGACGACCAGCAGCGAGCCGGCGGCCAGCGCCGCACCCACGAGCAGCGCCGTTCTGGGCGACACCACGGCGAGCAGGACGCCGCCGAGCGCGAACCCCGTCACCTGCATCGCGCCGACCGACATGTTGAGCGCCGACCGGCCCAGCACGTACCCCTTGGGCGGCAGGATCTCGTCGACGAGTCCGTACAGCACCCCGGACCCGATCGACGCCGTCAGGCCGAGCCCGAAGACCACCGCGAACATCGCCGCGAGCGGCAGCCCCGGAGCCGCCAGCACGAGGCAGCCCACGGTGGTGGCGAGCGCGACCAGCGTCATCGCCGGCCGCGGCGGCACCCGGTCGGTCACCGAGAGCAGCGTGGTGGCGCCGACCACCGCGGCGAACGACGGCCCGAACATGCTCAGCGCCGACAGCAGGGGCGACTCCGTGCGGGCGTACACCAGCGTGGCGAGGGCGAGCCCGGTCAGCGTCGTCGCGGCGACCTGCGCGCACGACGCGAGGAAGAGTGGGGTGAACTCCGGCGTGCGGAACAGTTCCCGGTAGGTGCGCATGGCAGGCAGTCTGGGCAGCGCCGTTCCGGGGCCGCTAGAGTTTCGGGTGGAGGCGAAACATGGGCATCTGGCTGATCGACGCCGACGTCCTCGCCGGCAGCCGGTTCCGCGTGTCGGCGCTGGCCGAGACCATCGCGGCCATCAGGGTCCTGACGGGGGAGCGGCCCAACCGCCCGGGTCAGCTCATCCGCCCGGCCCAGTCGCGGGCGGCGTTCCAGGCCCGGATGGCCGCCGACCCCGTGGGCCGGGCGTTCGTGCGGGACGCACTGCTGCCCACCTGGCTGGCCGACTTCCTCTGCGCGCCGCCGCTGGACGACGAGCCCACGTTCGACGACGAGCTGCGGCGCATCCGCGCGACGCCGGCCGCCGCGTTGCGTGCCGATCTGGACGGCGACGACCCCGTCCTGGACGTGCCGGACCTGCCGGAGCGCATCGCCGCCGTGCTCGACTGGGTGTGGACCGAGACGATCGAGCCGGACTGGCAGCGCCGGGCCCGGGCGTTCGAGGCCGACGCCATCGCCCGGACCCGGCGGCTGAGCACCAGCGGCTGGGCCTCGGCGCTGGACGACATGCGGCCGGGCATGCGCTGGCTCGGCGAGGGGCGGCTGCGGATCAACGCCTACGACTACCCGCCACGCGACCTGCATCAGGGGCAGCTGTTGTTCATCCCGGTCACCGGCGCCCGTGGCTGGGTCGGCTGGCGCCGTCCGCATCGCTATTCGATCGTCTATCCGTGCGCCGGCCTGCTGGCCGAGGGCCGCTCGACCACGTCCGGCGCCCTGGCCCGGCTGATCGGCCCGGCCCGCGCCACGCTCCTGAGCCTGCTCGACGACCCGATGAGCACGACCCAGCTCGTCGCCGTGACGGGGTTCGCGCTCGGCTCCGTCGGAGGCCATCTCAAGGTGCTGCTGGATGCCCAGCTGGTGCGGCGCCGCCGCGCCGGTCGCTCCGTCCTCTACTACCGCACGGCCGACGGCGACCGCCTGGTCCGCGCCACCGCCGACGGCGTCAGCGGATCACCCTAACGTTGAACCTTGCGGTGCCGAGCGCAGCCATCAGCCGCAGCCACACCGGCAGGTACATCTCGACTCCGCGGGCGCTGATGATGCCGCCGAGGTCGATGACGTCGGTATGGCCGAAGCTGGTCAGCACCTCGGTGACCTGCGCCTTCGCCGTCGCGTCATCGCCGCACACGAAGATCGAGTGGTCACCGCCGGCCAGCGTCGCCGGGTGCGCCATCAGCTCCGCGTTGACGGTGTTCAGCGCCTTCACCACGCGCGCGCCCGGATACGCCCGCTGGATCCGCTCGCCCAGCGAGTCGGTGTTCTCCACGAACAGCGTCGGCGGGCCGTCCGGCGTGAACACCAGCGGGTTGGAGATGTCGATCAGCACCTTGCCGTCGAGGTGCTCCGCGCCGGCCGCCTCGAGCACCTCCAGCGTCACGGTGCCGGGCGTCGCGTTGACCACCAGCTCGGCGACCGCGGCGGCGTCGGCGTACGTGTCGAGCCGGACGCCGGGATGCCGCTCGCGCCAGGCGGGGAACGGCGGGTTGCCGAGCTGGTCGGGCTCGGTACGGCTCATGGTGGCCGCCGGGTCCCGGGTGCCGACGTGCACGTCGTGGCCCAGCTCGTCGAACCGGCCGGCGACGGCCTGGCCGACCATGCCGGTGCCGAGTACCGCTACACGCATCGTTCGTCCTCTCCTCGGGCCTCACCCCTTGTACGGCGCACACCCTCGGAAGGGTTCCGAGTTAGCCTGCTCACCGTGAGGCGCAGGGATCGGCTGTACGCGTGGGTGCGCCGGCACCCGCTCGTGCCGGACGCTGCCATCGCGCTCGGACTGTTCCTCACCGTCGTCGTGTTCTCCGCGGCCGCCTATGACCCCGGCTGGGCGCACCTGACTCTCGGCGCCGTCATGTGCGCGGCGCTGGTGTTCCGGCGCATGCGGCCGGTCGAGTCGTTCGCCGTGCTGGTCGGCTGCGGGCTGGTGCAGTGGGCGACCGGCCTGCAGCTCACGCCGTCCGGCATCATCCTGCTGATCGGGCTGTACGCCGTCAGCGCGTACGGCTCGCGGTGGGCCAGCCGCGGCGGGCTCGCGGCCGGGTTCCTCGGCGTTGTGCTCGCAACCGCGCGCGACTACCCGCCCAGCGATCAGGAGGCCTTCGTCGCCAGCTTCGTGGCGCTGTCGGCCGTCGTGGTCGGGGCGTGGGCGATGGGCGACGTGCGGCGGGTCAGGCAGGCCTACGTCGCCGAGCTGGTCGAACGCGCGCACCAGGCCGAGCGGGAGCGCGACCAGCGGGCCCAGTTGGCCGCCGCCGAGGAGCGCTCGCGCATCGCCCGCGAGATGCACGACGTCGTCGCGCACAACCTCTCCGTGATCGTCGTCCAGGCCGACGGCGGCCGCTACGCCGGCGACCACGACCCGCAGGCGGCGCTGGACGCGTTGAAGACGATCGGCGACACCGGCCGCGGCGCGCTGGCCGAGATGCGCCGGCTGCTCGGCGTGCTGCGCTCCGCCGACGACGCCGACGGCGGCAGCGTCCGCCCGCAGCCCGGGCTGGGCAGCCTGCCCGAGCTGGTCACGTCGGTCCGGCAGGCCGGGCTGCCGGTCGACCTCGACGTCACCGGGCCGCCGCGGCCGCTGGCGCCGGGACCCTCGCTGGCGGTCTACAGGGTGATCCAGGAGGCGCTGACGAACGCGCTCAAGCACGCCGGGCCGGCCGCCCGGGCGACGGTGGCGCTGGTGTTCGGCGCGGACCGCCTCACCGCCCAGGTCAGCGACGACGGCCGGGGCGCGGCCGCGCACGACGACGGGCTGGGCCAGGGGCTGGCCGGCATGCGGGAGCGGATGACGATGTACGGCGGCACGGTGACGGCGGGACCGGTGACCGGTGGTGGCTGGCGGGTCGACCTCGACCTGCCCTACGGCGACAAGGAGTGAGCGTGCAGCCGGTGAGGGTCTTCCTCGTGGACGACCAGCAGCTGGTCCGGGCCGGGTTCCGGATGGTGATCGACTCGCAGCCGGACCTCGAGGTGGTCGGCGAGGCCGGCGACGGTGACGCGGCGCTGCACACGCTCGCCGTCACCGCCGCCGACGTCGTGCTGATGGACGTCAGGATGCCGGTCCTCGACGGCGTCGAGGCGACCCGCCGGCTGCGTCAGCGCGCCGACGCGCCGAAGGTGATCGTGCTGACGACGTTCGACCTCGACGAGTACGCGTTCGCTGCGATCAAGGCCGGCGCCAGCGGGTTCCTGCTCAAGGACGCCCCACCACCGACGCTGCTCGACGCCGTCCGCACGGTGCACTCCGGCGACGCCGTCGTCGCTCCGAGCACGACGAAGCGGCTGCTGGAACGGTTCGCCGGCCACCTGCCGGAGGACGCCACCCCGCCCGACGCCGTCTGGGCCGAGCTGACCCAGCGCGAGCACGAGATCGTCCGCGAGGTGGTCCGCGGCCGGTCCAATGCCGAGATCGCCGCGACCCTGTACGTCACCGAGGCGACGGTGAAGACGCACATCGGCCGGGTGCTGGCCAAGGTGGGCCTGCGCGACCGCGTCCAGCTGGTGGTGCTGGCCTACGAGACCGGTCTGGTCCGGCCCGGCGCGTCGTAGCTACCCTGCCGCGCATGCGCATGCTGCATCTCGGCCTCCGGGTCGCCGACACCGGCGCCGTCAACCACCTCGTCATCCAGACCGACGACCTGGCCGCGACGGTCGCGCAGCTCGCGGCGCAGGGCATCGAGGCCGAGCCGCCGTTCGACCACGGCGAGGACATGTGGACGTCGTGGCTGACCGACCCGGACGGCTACCGGATCGAGCTCGTGCAGTGGCCGCCCGGCCACCCCGAGGGCATGACGGCGGCCGACTTCGTCCAGGGCTAGTCGCGCGCCTCGACCGGCTCCGGACGCAGCTCGCGGGCCGCGGGGGAGACCAGCCCGAGCACGATGGCGGCGACGGCGACCGCGACCAGCGCGTGCAGCACGCCCTCGTGGTCACCGAGCCAGCCGAGGATGGGCGGGCCGGCGAGGAACGCGGTGTAGCCGACCGATGCGACGACGCTGACCCGGGCCGCCGCCCGCCGCGGGTCGTCGGCGCCCGCGCTCATGCCGAGCGGGAAGCCCAGCGCGGCGCCGAGGCCCCAGACGACCGAGCCGAACAGCGCGACCCAGAGCGACCCGCTGTACACGACGAGCAGCACGCCGGCGATGGCCAGGGCCGCGCTGGTGCGCAGCACCGGCAGTCGGCCGTACCGGTCGACCAGGTGGGTGCCGGCCAGCCGGCCGACGGTCATGGCGGAGAGGAAGATCGCGAAGCCGGCCGCGCCGACGGCGTTGCTGACGTCGTAGCCGTCGACCAGGCCGAGCGCCAGCCAGTCGTTGGCGATGCCCTCGACCAGCGCGGCGCACATCACCATCAGGCCGACGAGCAGCGTGCGCGGCTCGCGCCAGGCGGTGAGCACGGAGACCCTCTCGACCGGCGAGCCGTCGTCCTGGACCTCGGCGGCGTGCGGCAGGAAGCTGCGGGTGGCGACGATGGCGACGACCGTCCCGACGATGCTGACGGCGGCCAACTGAGCCAGGATGGGCACGCCGATGGCCGCGGCGCCGGCGCCGAGGCCGGCCCCGGCCACCGTTCCGAGGCTGAACGCGGCGTGGAACCGGGGCATGATGGTCCGCCCGAGCAGCCGCTCGACGGCGGCGCCCTCGACGTTCATCGCGACGTCCCAGGATCCCGAGCCGTAGCCGAACAGCGCCAGCCCGGCCGCCGTGAGCGCGACGACCCCGGCTGTGTCGGCGCCGACACCGGCCAGCGTGAGGCCGAGCGCCACCAGTACCGAGCCGCTGGCCACCGTGCGGGCGGCGCCGATCTTGCCGACGACGAACCCCGACGTGGGCAGCGCGAGGAGCGACCCCGCCGCGAGCGCCAGCAGCACCCGGCCGATCTCGCCGGGGGTCAGGCCGAGCTGGTCGCGAACCTCGGGGATGCGCGCCATCCAGCTCGCCAGCGCCAGCCCGTTGAGCGCGAACACCGTGGAGACGGCGTTGCGGGCGCGCAGGACCCTGGCCAGGTCGGGCTGGGCCGGAGCGGAGTGGTTCACGGAGATCCCCAGTGGTGAATTTTGGCGGTCGAATCGATTCGATCGAATCGATTCGATATTCTGCTATGGCGCGAGACTCGATGCAAGCACGAACTTCGTGAGGGGAGCTGACGTGGGCGAACACCGGGCGACGCTGGCGGCGGTGGCCGCGCGGGCGGGCGTGTCCCCGTCCACGGCGTCGCTGGCCTTCAGCGGCTCCGGGCCGGTGGCCGACGCGACCCGCGACCGCGTGCTGGCCGCGGCCCGCGAGCTCGGCTACGCCGGCCCCGATCCGGTGGCCCGGTCGCTGCGCCGGGGCCGCTCCGGCATCGTCGGAGCGGTCGTCGGTGAGCGGCTGCTCTACGCGTTCCGCGACCCGGTCGCCGTCGCGCTGCTCGACGGCATCGCCGAGGCGCTGAGCCCGTCCGGCACCGGGCTGCTGCTGCTCCCCGGCGACGCCGAGCACGGGTCCCCGACGACGGAGCAGGCCGGCCGGCTGCCGGTCGACGTGGTCGTGTTCGCCACGTGTGGCCGCGACGACGATCCATTGCTGGACCTGTTCATCGGCCGCGGCGTGCCGGTGGTCGCCGTCGACGGGCCGGAGCGGCCGGAGGTCACGCTGCTGCGGATCGACGACTACGGCGGTGCGGCCGAGCTGGCCAGGCACATCGCCGCGCTGGGCCATCGCCGGGTCGCCGTCGCCGCGCTGCCGCTGCGGCTGGACGGCCGCGGCGGCATGGTCGACGACGCGCGCCGGGCCGTCGTCGGGTTCGCCGACTGCCGGGCCCGGCTCACCGCCACCGAGGACGTCTTCGGGCGGGTGCCGGTCGCCGAGGCGCCCAGCAACGTCGTCGAGGAGGGCGAGCGGGCCGGCCGGCTGCTGCTCTCGGCGCCCGTCCGCCCGACGGCGATCGTCGCGCAGAGCGACCTGCTCGCCGTCGGCGTCATCCGGGCGGCCGAGGAGCTGGGGCTGCGCGTGCCCGAGGACCTCACCGTCGTCGGCTACGACGGCATCGACACACCCTGGCTGGGCGAGCGGGCGCTGACGACGGTCGTGCAGCCGATCGCCGAGAAGGGCCGGCTCACCGGCCGCATGGTCACCGAGCTGCTGGCCGGGCGGCGGCCGGCCGACGTCTTCCTGCCGGTCCAGCTGCGGATCGGCACGACGTCCACCCCACCCCCGACTCCATGATCATGGGCGGCCGGCCAGCCAGGCGTCGACGCCGGCCAGCATCGTCTCGCGGAGCGGCGACGGCGCGGCCGACGACGTGATCGAGCCGCGCGCCAGCTCCGTCAGCTCCGCGTCGGTCAGCCCGAGCACGTCGCGGCACAGCGCGTACTGGCCGGCCAGCCCGACGGCGAACAGCAGCGGGTCGTCGCTGCCGATCGCCACCGGCACGCCGGCCGCGAGCAGCGTCCGCACCGGGATCTCGCTGGCCGCGTGCACCCCGAACGGCGGGTAGGACGTCGGGCACAGCTCCAGCGCGACGCCGCGCTCGGCCAGCAGGTCCAGGACGGCGGCGTCGTCGGCGGCGGACGTGCCGTGCCCGACCCGGGTCGCGCCGAGCAGTTCGACGCAGTCGCGCACGTGCGCCGCGCCGGTGAAGAAGCCGCCGTGCGGGGTGCGCAGCAGGCCGGCGTCGGCGGCGATCCGGAACGCCGGCGCGAAGTCCCCGACCCGGCCCAGTCGCTCGTCGTTGGACAGCCCGAACCCGACGACGCCGTCGCCGGCGTACCGGGCGGCCAGCCGGGCCAGCGTCGTGGCGTGCTCGCCGGAGCGGGCCCAGCTGGACGCGACGACGACGCCCATCGGCAGCGAGGCCGCCGCGGCCGCCGTCAGCACCGCCTCGACCGCGGCCTCCAGCCCGCCCAGCGCCGGGGCGTACGACGTCGGGTCGACCTGCAGCTCCGACCACCCGCAGCCGCCGGCGGCGTCGTCCTCGGCCGCCTCGCGGACCACCCGGGCGACGTCGTCCGGGGTGCGGATGACGGCGCGGGCAGCGTCGTAGCGGCCCTGGAAGACGGCCCACTCGTGCGGTCCGCCGGTGAGTGCGGCCGGCGGCGGCGCGGCGAGGCCGTGCCGGATGGCCAGCTCGTCCAGCGTGGCCGGGCGCATCGCACCGGTGAGGTGCAGATGCGACTGGACCTTGGGCAACGTCTCGACGGGACGGGCCGGCACGTGCCGACCCTACTGCGACTTTGGTCGTACACCGGGTCCACTCGCAGGTCCGACGCGTCCGGCGCCGGCGATCGCCAGGCTGGGACCGTGAGCCTACGAACCTCTGACTTCTCCGGCGCCCCGAGCGCCGTCCTCGCGCCGGCGGTCCAAGCCGTCGGCCTGACCAAGCTCCACGGTTCCGGCGACACCGCCGTCCGGGCCCTCGACTCCGTCGACGTCTCGTTCGCGGCCGGTCGGTTCACCGCGATCATGGGCCCGTCCGGGTCCGGCAAGTCCACGCTCGTCCACTGCCTGGCCGGGCTGGACACCGCGACGTCGGGCCGGGCGCTGCTCGGCGACACCGACCTGACGGCGCTGAACGACACCGAGCTGACGCTGCTGCGACGCGACCGGCTGGGCTTCGTGTTCCAGGCCTTCAACCTGCTGCCGACGCTGGACGCGGAGGCCAACGTGCTGCTGCCGCTGAAGCTGGCCGGCGAGCGGCCGGACCGGCGCTGGTTCGCCGAGGTCATCGACGTGCTCGACATCGGCGACCGGCTGCGGCACCGGCCCAGCGAACTGTCCGGCGGCCAGCAGCAGCGGGTCGCCGTCGCGCGGGCGCTGATCAACCGGCCCGAGGTGATCTTCGCCGACGAGCCGACCGGCAACCTGGACTCGCGCTCCGGCGGCGAGGTGCTGGCGATCCTGCGCACCAGCGTGCGCGAGCTGGGCCGGACCGTCGTCATGGTGACGCACGACCCGGTCGCGGCGTCGTCGGCCGACCGCGTCGTCATGCTCGTCGACGGGCACGTCGCCGGCGAGATCGCCGACCCGACGCCCGACGCCGTCATCGACGGCCTGCGCCGGCTGGGAGGCTGACCGATGCGATCCGTCGTGCTGGCCGGGTTGCGTGCCCACCTGCTGCGGCTGGTGCTGACCGGCCTGGTCGTCGTGCTGTCGGTGGGTTTCACCGCGGCGACCCTGATCCTCACCGACTCCCTCGACGCGGGCACCCGCAAGGAGCTGGCCGCCGACGCCGAGGGGGTCGATCTCGCGGTGCTGGCGCCGTCCGGCGGCACAATGTCGCCGGACGAGGTCGCCGCCGTTGCGGGCGCCGACGGGGTCGCCGCGGCTGCGCCTCAGGGCGGAGTGGCGCTGCACACCGTCGACGACGACGGGCGGATCGACCCGTTCGCGTCTGCCCTGCTGCTGGCCGCGTCGCTGGACACCGAGGTGCCCGACGGCGGTGTGCTGCTGGACGAGCGGTCGGCCGACCGGCTCGGACTGGCCGCGGGCGACGAGATCACCGTGGCCGCCGAGGGCTCGACCGACCTGGTCACGCTGCCGATCGCCGGCCTGACCGAGCTGTCCGCCGACGGCGTCGACGACCTGGAGCTGACCGCCGGCTGGGACCTTCTGCGCGAGTTCGCCGACCCACCCGGCGCGTCGCGGGTGGACCTGCGGCTGGCCGGCGACGCCGACGCGGCCGCCGTCCGGGCCGGGCTGGCGGCCGAGTACGACGTGGTCACCGGGAGCGAGCTGGCGCAGCAGCTGGCGAGCTCGTCGTCGCAGCGTGAGGCGTTGCGGATCCCGCTGCTGATGCTCGGCGCGGTGTCGCTGATCGTGGCCGCGTTCGTCATCGCCAACACGTTCCGGATCCTGGTCGCGCAGCGCACCCGTGAGCTGGCGCTGCTGCGCACCGTCGGCGCGACCCGGCGGCAGGTGCTGCGCGGCGTGCTGGCCGAGTCCGCGGCGATCGGGCTGGCCGGCAGCCTCGTCGGCATCGCGGCCGGTGCGCTGACGGCGCAGGTGACCGGCTCCGTGCTGGGCGAGTCGATGGTGCTGACGGTGACCGGGGCGACGCTGGCGTGGTCGGTCGCGATCGGGGTGCTGATGACCGTCGGATCGGCGCTGCTGCCCGCCCGGGCGGCCACCCGGGTGTCGCCGCTGGCCGCGTTGCAGGCGGTGCCGGACGGCGCGGACAGCCGGACCGCCGGCCGGGCCCGGGTCGTGTTCGGCCTGCTCGGGCTCGTGGCCGGCGCGCTGGTGCTGCTCGCGGGCGCAGCGTCGGGGACGTCCGGTGGCGGGGCCGGGCTGATCCTCGTCGTGTTCGGTGCCGCGGTCTGCTTCCTCGGGCTGCTGATCCTCGGCCCGAAGGTGGTGCCGCCGCTGGTCCGCGTGATCGGCGCTGTGGCCGCCCGGCTGGCCGGCGGATCCCGCTCGACGGCGGAGCTGGCGACGGCGAACGCGGTGCGCAACCCGCGGCGGGTCGCGGCCACGACAGCGGCGCTGCTGATCGGTGTCACGACGGTGGCCGGCTTCCTCACCGTCGTGGAGTCGTCCCGGCAGAGCGTCGACGTGGTGGTCGACGGGCGGGTGCCGGCCGACTTCGCCGTCCGCACCGCCGCCGACGAGCCCATCCCCGGCGACGTCACGCGGGCGATCGAGGAGCTGCCGGAGGTCGGCACCGTGGTCGAGGACGGCACAGACCAGCTCGCCGTCAACGCCGCCGACGGGGTCGACAGCGACGACGCGCGGGCCGCGATCGTCGCGGCCACCGAGGGGCATCCGGAACTGTCCGTGCAGAGCTTCGCCCAGCGGCGGGCCGAGTTCGAGGAGGAGCTGAACGAGGCGGTGAACCTGGTGCTGGCGATCCTCGCGCTGGCGCTGGTGATCGCGTTCATCGGGATCGCGAACACCCTGTCGCTGTCGGTGCACGAGCGGACCCGGGAGATCGGGCTGCTGCGCGCGCTCGGCCTGACCCGGCGGCAGACCCGCGTGATGCTCGGCGTCGAGGCGGCGCTCATGGGCGCGGTCGCCGCGGTGGTCGGCTCCGTGGCCGGCGCGCTGTTCGCCTGGGCCGCCGTCGCCAGCATCGACCAGCTGGAGTTCGTCGTCCCGTGGGGGCAGCTCGTGATCAGCGCCGCCGTCGCGACCCTGCTCGGCGTCCTGGCCTCGATCGCACCCGGCCACCGCGCCGCCATGACGTCCCCGGTGATGGCGCTCGCCGCGGAATGAGCCCCGGCCCAGGCGCGGCCCGGAAGTGATCTAGCCTGGACGCGTGACGGAGGAACGGCCGGCGCGGCTCGACGTCGGGATCGTGGGCAC
>NZ_POTW01000004.1 GCF_003236295.1 Jiangella anatolica | reverse complement strand
GGGGTGGGGATCGCGTACGAGCAGGTCGGACGGGGTTCGCCCGATCTGCTCTTCCTGCCCGCGTGGATGATCGCCGACAGCGGGCTGTGGGCGGCGCAGCGCGACGGGCTGAGCGAGCGGTTCCGCTGCCTGTCCTACGACGCCAGGGGCAGCGGCCGGTCGGACCGGCCGGTCGACCCGGTGCACTACCAGGTCACCGAGCTGGTGGCCGACACGCTCGCGGTGCTGGACGCGGCCAGCGTGGACCGGGCCGTGCTCGTCGGCCACTCCCTCGGCGGCCTGGTGGGCTACCTGACCGCCGCGCTCCACCCGGACCGGGTGTCCGGCCTCGTGCTGCTCTCCGCTTCGGTCGATCTCGTCGGTGACGAGGACGCTCCGCTGGCACGCTCCATCGCGACCTTCGACCGGGCGATGCCGGGCGAGGACGGGTGGGCGCGCTACAACCGGCATGCCTGGCGGCGTGACTACGGCGGCTTCGCCCGGTGGTTCGTCGACACGGCCCTGGGCGACGAGGGCACGGCCGAGGCCCGCGCGGACGGCGTCCGGATGGCGCTGGACGTCACACCGGAGGTGCTCGCCGCCGGCATCGCCGCACGGTCGGGGCTGCCGGCCGCCGACCAGGCCGCCAGGCTGCGCGGGCTGGCGGGGCGGATCTCCTGCCCCGTTCTCGTGGTCCACGGCGACCGGGACGCCGTCGTGCCGCCGGCGTGGTCCGACGCGCTCGCCGTGGCGCTGGACACCGGCGTCACCTCCCTGCCGGGCGCCGGCCACTGCCCGCAGGTGACCCGCTCGGCCGAGGTGAACGCGCTGATCGGCGCGTTCGCGGCCGGCATCGTGACCGGCGGGGCGGCGGCATGAGCGAGGCGGGGGCGAGGGTGAGACACCGCATCAGCAACCCGGTCCGGGGCCGTCTGAACGCCGCCACGCTGCGCGCCGTCGACCGCTATGCCCACCTGCTCGTCGGCGAGCGGAAGCGGGCGCTGTTCGCGGACCTGCCCGAGCAGATCGTGGAGATCGGCCCCGGCACCGGCGCCAACCTGCGCTACTACCGGCCCGGCACCCAGCTGGTGGCGATCGAGCCGAACGTCCACATGCACGGCCCGCTGCGGGCCGCCGCCCGCCGCCACGGCATCGAGCTGGAGCTGCGCACCGCGACCGCCGAACGGCTGGCGCTGCCCGACGCCAGTGCGGACGCCGTGGTGAGCACGCTGGTGCTGTGCACGGTGCCCGATCCGGTCGCGGCCGTGGAGGAGGTGTGGCGGGTGCTGCGCCCCGGCGGACGGCTGCTGTTCCTCGAGCACGTCCGCGCCGGCGGCGGCTACGGACGGCTGCAACGGCTGACCGCCCGGCCCTGGCACTGGCTGTTCGAGGGCTGCGACGTCCGCCGCGACACCGAAGGCACGATCCGCGCCGCCGGCTTCAGCTCCGTCGACGTCCAGCGCTACCGCATGCGCTCGGCGTTCCTGCCGATCAACCCGCAGATCGTGGGCACGGCCACTCGCTAGCGGCTATCGTCGCGCCGCATGAGGTTCTGCGTGCTCGGGTCGGTCGAGGCGATCGCCGCGGACGAGCCGCTTCCGCTCAGCAACCGTCAGCGGGCCCTGCTGGCATCGTTGCTGGCCCGGGTCGGCGAGGTCGTCTCCGCCGATCGCCTGGCGGACCTCGTCTGGGATGAGGCGCCGCCCGCCGATCCGGCGAGTGCGCTGCACAACCTCGTCTCCAGGCTGCGCCGGCTGCTCGGCCCGGACGTGCTGGTCACGCGGTCTCCCGGCTACGCGCTGCGGGTGGACGGGCCGGAGGTCGACGCCGTCCGGTTCGAGGAGCTGGTGGAGCGGGCGCGGCAGGCGCCGCCGGCCAGGACCGTCAGCCTGCTCGACGAGGCCCTCGGGCTGTGGCGCGGCGCCGCGTTCGCCGGGTTCGCCGACACCGACGTGGCGCGGCTGGCGGCGATCCGGCTGACCGAGGCGCGGCTGGCGGCGGTCGAGGCCAGGGCCGCCGCGCTGCTGGAGTGCGGCCGGGCGGCCGAGGCGCTGCTGTCGCTGGAGCCGTTCGTGGCCGACCAGCCGCTGCGGGAGCGCGGTCGCGCCCTGCAGATGCGCGCGCTGTACGAGCTCGGCCGGCACGCCGATGCTCTGAAGGGCTACCAGGCGTACAAGGCCCACCTGGCCGACGAGCTCGGCCTGGAGCCGTCCGAGCCGATCCGCCGGCTGGAGCTGGAGATCCTCCGGCAGGAGGTGCCCGGCCCGGCCGCTGACCCGCCGCCGCTGGCCGGCCTGCAGGCTCGGTACACCTCCGCCGGTGACCGGACGATCGCCTACGCCGAGCTCGGCGCCGGTCCGCCGCTGGTCGCGCTGCCCGCCTGGGTGTCGTCCATCGAGGTGACCGCCTCCGGCCGCGACCCGCGCTCGTCGCTGCTGCAGCGTCTGGCCGGGCACACCCACCTGACCGTGTACGACCGCTTCGGCACCGGCCTGTCTCGCGGCGGCGTCCCCGCCGACTACGGGTTGGACCCCAGCGTCGACGAGCTGGCCGCCGTGATCCGCCGGACCGGCGGCCGGGCCAGCCTGCTGGCCATGTCGCAGGCCGGGCCGGTGGCGATCGCCTGCGCCGCCCGCCACCCGGACCTCGTCGACCGCCTGATCCTCTTCGGCACGTACGCCAGCGGCCCGTCGGTGTTCACCCACACCGGCCTCAACCGCACCCTGGTCGACATGGTCCGCGCCCACTGGGGCATGGGCTCGCGCCTGATGGCCGACCTCTTCCGCCCCGGCGTCTCCGACGCGGCCGCCTTCCACCTCGCCCAGGTCCTCCGCGACTCGGCACCTCGCGAGGTGGCCGCCGGCTACCTCGAAGCCGTCTACCACATCGACGTCGCCGACCTCCTGCCCCAGGTCAGCGCCCCCGCACTGGTCCTGCACTACACCCAGGACCGCGTCGTGCCCTTCGCCGGCGCACACGAGCTGGCCACGGCGCTCCCGCACGCCCAGCTCATCCCCCTGAACGGCGCCTACCACCTTCCGGACGCCGCCGACCTGCCCGCGGTGGTCACCGCGATCCTGGACTTCCTCGAGCCCTGACCGCGGTCCGCCGTCATGGCGTGCGGTCCTGGTGGTCGGCGGTGGCCGCGACGCGCCGGTCCTCGGCCGCGGTGGTGAGCGTGTCGATGTGATCGGCCAGGTCCGGGTGGCTCTCGCGGAGGTGCTCGCTGGCGGTCTCCAGGAGCGGAAGAAGGGTCGCCGGGTCGTCACCGCCGAGCGCGTCGCCGAGCTCGTCGGCGTGGCTCTGCGCGGCGTCGGTGAGCCCGCTGGTGGTGCTGACCTGGCCGGCGAGGCGGCGCAGCTCGGCGGCGTTGGAGCGGGCCCAGGCGGTCACCGCGCGCTGGCCGGCCCGCCTGCCTCGGACGGCCCGCACGCGTCCCTCGGCGGTGGCGCCGCCCGGTGTGGGATCGAGGCGCAGGTAGCGCCGCTCGGCGGCCTGCCGGCTCGTGACGCCGAGCGCGGGCGCCAGTTGCGCCCAGCTGGCGCCGGCGTCGCGGGCGGCGGCGATCAGGGGCGCCTCGATGCCGGCGACGCGCTCGCGGATCTCTCGCAGGACCTCGAGGGCGCCGAGCAGCTGGGCGCGGTCGGCGCCGTCGGCGCGGGGTTCGACGGCCCGGCCCAGGTCGGCGAGCCGGGCCATGAGGCCGGCGATCGCCGCCTCGACGGATGTGTCGTCCACGCGCCCACCTTTGGTCGTCAATTCAATGACAGCTTCGCTTGTCATCGTTGTGATGACATCCTATCCTGAGTTCTGCGCGTTGACATCCGTAGTCGAGAGCTTCGGGAGGTGTTGACGTATGTTGATGCGCACCGATCCGTTCCGTGAGTTCGACCGGCTGGCTCAGCACATGTTCGGCGCCGCCTCGCCCGGGACGTGGTCTCGCCCGGCGGTCATGCCGATGGACGCCTACCGCTCGGGTGAGGAGTTCGTGGTCGAGTTCGACCTGCCTGGCGTGTCGCCGGACTCGATCGAGCTCGACGTCGAGCGCAACGTCCTCACGGTGCGGGCCGAGCGCCGGCCGCACCGAGCCGACGAGGTCGAGATGCAGGTCTCGGAACGTCCGCTGGGCGTGTTCTCCCGCCAGCTGTTCCTGGGCGACACGCTCGACACCGAACGCATCCGGGCCGGCTACGACGCCGGGGTCCTGACGCTGCGCATTCCGATCAGCGAGGCCGCGAAGCCGCGCAAGATCGCCATCGACGCAGTGCAGGACCGCAAGGAGATCGACGCCTGACCCGGCCGGGGTGACCAACCATGACGCTGCCGTCGACACGTGACTGGGACCGCGAGTTCGCCGCCATCGTCTATGCCGAGGACGCGTGGCTACGGGCGGAGTTCGACGCGCTCGTCGGCGCCGGTTTCGGTGCGGACGCGCTCGGCGCGGCCGGCACCGCCGCGGCGTCCCGCCCGCGACCGTGGACACCTGCGCGGCCCCGGGCTCGGGCGCCGATCGGCGCCGTTCCACGGCGGCGGCATACCGGCCCGCGGCCACGGCCCCCGCCCCTGGGCCTCCGCGGGTGCGGTCGTCACGGGCCGTGACGACCGCACCCGCACCGGCGGCGAGAGCCCGCCGTGTGAGAGGCGTCGAGGCGGGTATTGATGAGCTCACACGTGACCCGGGTGCGTTCCGGGTCCGGGTATCGGGGAGCGTGACGGTGATCGAGAACGACGGCACACCGGGCTGGATCGAGCAGCAGCCCACAGCGAGAACCGTGCGCCATGCCCGGCCGGCCGCGCCCAGGGGATTGCGCGCGACGAGCGCGGTGGTGATGCGCAGACTGCGCAGGCACGCTCTGGTCGCCATCTCCCCCGGCGCCGTCCACCGGGGTCGCCACGGGCGCCGACGCCACTGAACGAACTCGCCGGCGTCGGCTCGCGGAATCAGACGCCGCGCGGGTGGCGGGTCGGGTGTCAGCCGGTCAACTGGTTGAGTTTGCGAATCTGCTTGTCGAAGATCCCGGCGGGGGCCAGGCGGTGCAGGACGCTGGCCCGTCCAGCCAGGGGGCCCGCGGTGTAGCGCAGCCTCGGCTTGGCGTCGGTTGCCGCTGAGACGATCACCTCGGCGACGACGGCGGGGTCGTCGCCGTCCCTGATCGCTTGCGTCACCAGGCGGTCGGAGACGCCCCGCTGCCTGTCGTAGACCGGCAGGTGCGTGTCGGGCCTGGCGCTGTTGGCCTCGAATCCGGTCCTGGTGTAGCCGGGTTCCACGAGCAGCGACCGGATGCCGTACTCGCGGACCTCGTGATCCAGCGACTGGGAGTAGCCCTCGATCGCATGTTTGGACGCCCCGTAGACGGCCATGTAGGGCGCGGGCAAGAACCCCAGCACGGAGGAGACGTTGACGATGCGCCCGCGTCCCTGGGCGCGCATGTGCGGCAGGACGGCCTGCACCATGCGCATGACCCCGAAGACGTTGGTGTCGAAGACGCCCTGGGCCCGGGCGACGGAGGTCTCCTCGGCCGCACCCGTCGAGCCGATGCCGGCGTTGTTGACCAGGACGTCGATCCGCCCGAACCGCTCGATCACCTGCTGGACCGCGGCGGTGACCGACGCGTCACTGGCCACGTCGAGGTCGAGGAACGTGACACCGTCGAGCGGCGTGAGGCGCGCGGTGTCGCGACCTGTGCCGGCCACCTCGAAACCGGCTGCGACCAGCGCCCGCGCGGTCTCCTTCCCGATGCCGGATGACGCGCCCGTCACCAGGGCCACCGGCCGATTCGTCGTCATCATGGCACTCCCAGCTCGTCTCGGAAACCGATCGGTTTCCAATCGCCCCTCACTGTAAACCGATCGGTTTCCGCGCGCAAGCTCGAGCAGGAGCCGATCCCGGGCCGAGTTCGCACCCGAGGGCAGGACGGCGATGCGTCAGCGCATGCCTGCCGCATCGAGGAGGGCCGCCACAGTGGGCGCGATGAGCCCCGTCAGATCGTCGGCGCCGATCCCCGCGCGGGCACTGGCGCCATCGAAGACCAGCATCAGCTGACGGGCCAGCAAGTCGGGATCGCTCACCCCACCTCGCTCGGCCTCGGCACGGAAGAAGTCCGTGAGCCCCTCCTTGATCCGGTGTGCGACCTGGCTCGCAGGGTGACTCCGGTCCTTCAGTTCGATCTGCACAGCCAGGTAGCGACAGCCTCGGAACTCGGGCGCACCCGCCTGCAGTTCCACTGCCGCGAAGACCTGCTGGATCCGCTCGCGGGGCGAACGGTCGTCGTCCGCCGCAGGCAGCACCGCCGCCACGTAGGCGGCGGCCTGATCCTCGAGGCTCGCCGCGAGCAGTTCGTCCTTGCTCTCGAACAGTTGGTACATGGAGCGCTTGGACACACCCGCCGCCTTGCACAGCGCCTCGACGCCGATGCCCACACCGTCTCGGTAGGTGAGCGTCGCCGCCGCCTCCAGCAGCCGGTCCCGGGGACTTTGCTTCGCCGTCGTCGTCACGGTGCGAGGGTAACTCGATTCCCTGCCGATGAAAACCGATCGGTTTACGACCGGTGCCGCCGAGCCTGCCGAGGTCAGGACGCTCCGGACAGGTCGGGGAAGGAGTGGTGTTCGTGCGCGACCACCCAGCGGGCCTGCTCCTTGCGCAGCCCGAGCGTCAGCCGCAGCCGGTTCGCCGGGTTGCCGGCGAGCTCGTCCGGCGTACCGCATCGCAGCAGCGCGAACGCGTATGCGACCTCCGCGCCGGCCACCACGTCGAGCGTCTCCACCTCGAACACGGCTCCCTGCGCCTGCCATTCGAAGAACGGCGGCCAGGCGTCGCGATAGGCGTCGATGCCGCGAACGCCCTCGTACGGGGGCGGCACGTCGAACATCACGATGTCGTCGGCATGATCGGCCAGGACGGTGTCCAGGTCGCCCGCGTGTACGGCCGTGGCCCAGCGCGTGATCAGTGCCCGGATCTGCTCGTGGTCGTCGGTCATCGTGCGGTCCCTCCATCGTTCGTTCTGTCCCCCTGCGGGGGTCCGGCTGAGCTCGCTCTGAGCCCGCCGGTACGAGCTGCGGGTTATGACCTCGTCCGGCCGGAGGACTCATCGATGCCGCATCTGACGACCGAGCTCACCTGATCGTGCTGGTGTGTTGCCCGGCCTGCCACACCGCCCACAGCCGGGCGTAGGTGCCGCCGGCGGCGATGAGTTCGTCATGGGTGCCGGTCTCGATCACGCGGCCGGCGTCCATGACCACGATCCGGTCACACGTGGCGGCTTGGGAGAGCCGGTGAGCGATCACGATGCCGGTCCGGCCGGCCAGGACCGCCTCCGAGGCGCGATCCAGCTGCTCGGCGTGGGCGGACCCGGCCTCGGCGGTGGCTTCGTCGAGGATCGCCAGCTCCGGGTCGGCGAGGAGCAGGCGGGCGAGGGCGAGCTGTTGCGCCTGTGCCTCGGTGAGCGGATGTCCGCCGGCGCCGACCACCGTGTCGAGGGCGTCCGCCAACTGGTCGAGCAGGTCGGCGGCGCCGGTGGTGTCGAGCGCGGCGCGGAGGTCGCGGTCGGTGGCGTCGGGGGCGGCGAGCGTGAGGTTGTCTCGCAGCGTCCCGGCGAACACGTGTACTTCCTGGGTGATGACCGCGGTGCGGCGGGGACGTGTCACGGTCCCGGCGTCGGGCCGGTGAACGCCTGCGATCACGGCGGCGAGCGTGGTCTTTCCGGCTCCGGACGGCCCGACGACCGCGAGGTGCTGACCAGCCGGGATGTCGAGGCCGATGTCGTCGAGCACGGGCGGGCCGTCGCCGTAGCGGAACGCGACCTCGCGGAGCCGGACGGCGGTAGCCAGGTCTGACGGCGTCGTCGACGCGTCGGCCGCGTCCGCGGCCGGGATCGTGACGACGCCGATCATGCGGCTCAGCGATGCGAGGGCCGACTGGAGGGTGTCGATGACGAACAGCAGCTGGTTGACCGGTCCCAGCAGGCGCAGCACGAGCAGCATGGCGGTCGTGGCGCCGCCGACGGTCGAGGCCCCGTGGTCGATGAGGACGAATCCGACGACGAGCACGGCGGCCAGGCTCAGGCATTCGCCGAGGTTGAGCCGGGCGTTGAGCATGCTCTGCACGGTGCGTGCCCGCAGCGCCTGCACAGCGACGCTCCAGGAGTTCGTCATCACGGCGCGATGACGCTGGTCGGCGAGCCCGAAGCCGAGCACGGTGGCGTAGCCGCGCTGGGACTCGAGGAGCTGCTGGGCACGCGCACTCATCGCGGCACGCTCGGCGCGGTACACCCGCGGCCCGGTCCGTAGATACCACCGCATGGCGAGCGCGTAGACGGGCAGCACGACGGCGAAGGCGGCCGCATAGGGCCAGTCCAGCGCCGCGAGCCCTCCCAGCGACACGACGATCGTGAACGCGGTGACGGTGAGCACCGGGATCACCGCGGGGGCGGCATCGGCCACGGCGGTGACGTCGTCGCTGGACCGGGAGATCAAGTCCCCTGTCCCGGCGCGTTCGACGCGGTGCTGCGGGAGCGTCATGGCGCGGCCCACGAGCCGCTCACGCAGCGTGGCGAGGATGGTGTGGTAGACCCGCGTGGCAAGCACGATCGTCACCGCGGTGCCCGCCGCGCCGAGAAGGGCCGAGAGCGCCATGACGGCCGTGACCGTGAGCACGGTGCCGAGGTCCGCGGTACCCGTCTGCACCCGGTCGACGAGGAATCCGATCGCCACCGGCGGGATCAGGTCGACACCGGTGCTGACGATCCCGAGCAGCCCGACAGCGGCGAGCCTGAGCCGGTACCCGCGGCTGAGCCGCCAGACCTCACTGGCCGTCTCCCTGCCGCCCGTGACCGGCAGCCCGTGCTCGGTCGCTCCCATCCCGGTCACCGCGCCGCCCCTTCGCCCACCGGCGCGTCCGCGAGGACGTCGACGACGCGGTCGCAGCAGCCGAGCAGCACCGGCGACGATGCGATCAGCAGCGTCGAACGGCCGGCACGGACGCCGCGCAGCCGCCCCGCGATCGCGTGCTCGGTGACCGAGTCCACCGCCGTGGTCGGGTCGTGCAGCACGAGCACCGGCGCGTCGCTCGCGAGGGCGCGGGCGAGAGCGACCCGCTGGCGTTGGCCGCCAGAGAGACGGTTGCCGCCCTCGCCGACCGGGACGTCGAGATCGGCGGCGAAGTCGTCGCACGCCGCGGCCCGCACCGCGGCCTCCACCCTCTCGGGCCCGCCGCCCCTGACGGTGAGGTTGTCGCGGATCGTGCCGCTGAACAGGGTGGCCCGGTGCGGCGCGACCGTGACCCGGGAGCGGTACTCATCCGCCGTCAGCTCCCGCGCCGCGCGCCCGTCGAGCCGCACCTCGACCTCGCCGCCGGCTCGCGGGTCCAGCAGCGTCGCGGCGATGCGGGCGGCGGTCCGGTCGTCGGCGCGGACCGCCACGAGCTCTCCGGGCTCCACCCGGATCGTCGCACCGGGCGCGAACACCTCCAGCACCGGCAGCGGCGCGACCTCATCGCATGCTGCGTCGTCGGGTCCGCGGTTCCCGCTGTCGGCGCCCCGCAGCACGTCGATGACGCGCGCGGACGAGGCGAGGCCTCCGGCGAGGTTGGGGATGGACGCGTTCGCGATCGACTGGATCTGCGGCAGCAGTGCCTGGGTGAGGCCGACGGCGGCGATCAGCCCGCCGACGCTCAGCTGACCATCCACGGCGAACCAGCCCGCCAGCCCCATCACCGCGGCGACGAACGCGCCAGTGACCGCACCCGAGCCCACGAGGAACCTCCCCAGCAGTCCCGCGTTGCGCTTGGCTCCGACGAGGGTCTCCTGGCTTGCCTCCCGGTACCGCCTGGTCGCCTCGGCCTCCGCGCGCAACCCCTTGACCACCCGGTATCCGGCGACCAGATCCGTGGCCCGCCCGACGGTGGAAGCCAGTAGCCCCTGGTACTCGCGGGTGTCCTGGGAAAGGCGCCGGCTGAGCACGCCCATCGACCACACCGCGACGGGCGCTCCCACCAGCACCACAAGCCCGAGCAGCCAGTGCGTCGCCAGCAGCGACACCGCGATGAACCCGATGGCCGCGATCCTCGAGATCGGCAGGATCACCAGGATCCCCGCGTTGGCGAGGCGGGCGACGTCGCTGGTCATCACGGAGACGACGCTGCCGTCCGGCGCCCGGGCCGCACCGCCGGCCGGATGCAGCACGCCGGTCGAGAGGGTGCTGCGGAGCCGGTGCTGCAGCAGCTGCACCGCATACGCGGTCAGCCGATTCGCGAGCTTCGCCGCCACCGTCAACACGATGTAGAGGGCCACCAGCACGCCGAGCCACAGCACCAGCTGCGCCGTGTCGCCGGTCGCCAGCGCGCGGTCGATCGCGACACCCATCACCACGGGGACCGCCGACTCGCCCACCTGCCACACGATCGCCAGCAGCATCGCGGGAACGGTGACCCGCTTCACCGAGAGGATCACGCGCAGCAGGAATCGACCTGGCGTGATCCCCGCCGCGGCCTCGAACGGCCCCGCCTCGGGCGGTTGGGCGGGGGCATGCAGAAGCACGGGCAGCCGGCGCGTCAGAGGTCCCCGGCCCAGCCCCGCCGGGTCGGCATCCGAGCAGCCCGCGGCGTCCGTGAGTTCTGTGGGCATCGCGCGTCACTCCGCCATGGGCGGCAACCACCAGCGCAGGGCATCGGCGAAGAGTCCTCGCCACCATGCGTAGTCGTGTCCGCCGGCGAACTCTCGGTAGTGGGTGTCGTATCCCTTCCCGGTGAGCACGTGGTTCAGCCAGCGGCTGTGGGTGTTCGAGCTTTCCAGCTCGCCGACATCGTGGAAGATGCGGATGGGTGCCGGTTCCGCGGCCAGGTAGTCGGCGATCAGTGTCGGTATGGGAGTGCTGCGCAGCAGTTCACCTGCCCCGCTGCCCCCTCTGAGGTCAGGGTGGTACCCGCACGAAGGTGACTGGATGATGGCATTGCCGAACGTCGTCGGGTGATGCAGCGCAGTCCACCCGGCACACAGACCGCCGAAGCTCTCACCGGCCAGCGCTACGTCGCCGGGGTCGCGCGAGAGCGGATATCGGTGGTGGAGCCACGGCAGCAACTCGTCGACCAGCATCTGGGAGAACGCCGGATTGCAGAGCAGCTCTTGGTAGCGCTGCAATCCGAGCTGATCGACGAGGACCACCGCACAGGGCCGGATCAGTCCGGCTTGGACAAGGGCATCACGAACGCTCGGCGCGCTGTGCTCCGGCGTCCCGTCCAGGTGGATCACGAAGGGCAGTGCGGTCTCCTCCGAGAACTCGCCACGGGGCATCGAGACCCAGATGCGGCGTTCGTTGCCCAGGAGCTCGCTGGCCAGCACGGCCGACTCCATGGCCGGGGCCGGTCGCGCTTCGGCCTGTTCGAGCCAGGGCAACGGCACCGCATCGGGCAGCACTGCCACGGAGGCCCCGGAGAACCTCTCCACCGCGCACTCAGCGAACTTCGGTGGCGGATTGAACGGGTCCGGAATCTGTTCCTCGTCGGCCATGGGCCCACATCGTGTGAACACATACGAAAAGCGCAGGTCGGAACGCATCCGCAAAGTGAGGATGCGAAACGGCGTTCCCGGCACCGAGGTGAACTCAGTGCCCATCGGGTTGAAGCCGATGTTGGGGCCGATGACAACCGAGAGTGTGACCGTCGTGTCGTCCCCGGGCTCATCGACGAAGGTCACCTCCACCTCGCCCGGAGTGACCCGTTCGACGAGCGGAGCACGCGTCTCCTCGAGGTGCCGTCTGAACCTTTCAGGACTCCACTCGCCGGCGGACAGTTTCTCGACACACGGATTGGCCATTGGTCACGTCTCTACTTCCGTACCGGTTGGCCGCGAGCTTCTGCCGGGTTCTCCGCGGCCGAGTGGCACGACCTGCGGAGTGCCGGCCACCGGGTCCGACACCACGAGACAGCGCAGGCCGAACACCTCCTCGACCAGTTCAGCGTTGACGACCTGATCGGGGGTGCCTTCGGCGACGACCTGGCCGTCTTTCATGGCGATCAGGTGGCTGCCGTAGCGGGCGGCCTGGTTCAGGTCGTGCAGGACGGCGACCAGGGTGTGGCCGGCCCGGTTGAGGTCGCTGAACAGCTCCAGCAGTTCTATCTGGTGGGCGATGTCGAGGAAGGTCGTCGGTTCATCCAGCAGCAGGATGTCGGCGTGTTGCGCGAGCGCCATCGCCACCCACACCCGCTGGCGCTGCCCGCCGGACAGCTCGTCCACCAGACGGCTCGACAGGTCGCTGACCGTGGTTTGGTCCATCGCCCTGGCCACGGCCTGCTCGTCGGCTTCGGTCCACTGCCGCATGAAGCCCTGATGCGGATACCGGCCCCGGGCCACCAGGTCCGCCACGGTGATGCCGTCCGGCGCGATCGAGGTCTGCGGCAACAGCCCGACCCGGCGTGCCACCTCCTTGGTCTTGAAGGAGTGAATATCGGCGCCGTCGAGGACGACCTGCCCGGTTGACGGTTTCAACAGTCGTGACAGGCCGCGCAGCAGGGTGGACTTGCCGCACGCGTTCGGCCCGACGATCACCGTGAACGACTCATCGGGGATCGCTACTGACAGGTCCCGGGAGATGACGCGTCTGTCGTAGCCGATCGTCGCCGACTGCACGTGGAGTCGTGTGTGAGTGTTCATAGGCGTCTCCTGGCTTCGGTGAACAGCAGCCAGCCGAGATAGCCGCCGCCGAGCATGACGGTGATGATCCCCACCGGCAGCGGAGTGGGGGCGACGTGCTGGGCGATGTAGTCCGCCGCCAGGCACAGCAGCGCGCCGACGAAGGCGGCGGGGGCGAACGTGATCCCGCCCGTGCGGGCGAGCCGACGGGCGATCTGCGGTGCGACCAAGGAGATGAACGCGATCGGCCCCGACGCGGCCGTGACGGTCGCGGTCAGCGCGACGCCCACCACGACGAGGCCGAGCCGTGCCGGCGAGACCCGCACGCCTTGCGAGGCGGCGGCCTCGTCGCCGAGTTCCAGCTGCCTCATCGGGCGGCTCAACATGCCCGCCACGAGCAGGAGCGCGGCGATGCAGACGCCCCCGATGATCACTTGGTTCCAGGCCACGCCGTTGAGCGATCCGGCGCCCCATGCGGCGGCGGACATCGCCTGGTCCAGGTCGGCCTTGAGGATCAGCCAGGTGTTCAGCGACCCCAGCATGGCCGAGACGCCGATGCCGGCGATGATCAGCCGGAACCCCTGCACCCCTCGTCGGTAGGCGAGGGCGTACACGGCGACGGCGGTCGCCATGCCACCCAGCAACGCCCCGCCGACCAACTGCTGGTAGGTGCCGTTGACGACGAGGATCACGATCAGCGCGCCGGTGTAGGAGCCCTGGGAGAACCCGATGACGCTGGGGTCGGCGAGCGGATTGCGCAATATCGACTGGAACACCGCGCCGCTCACCCCCAGTGCGGCGCCGAACACCACCGCCGCGGCCACCCGTGGCAGCCGCCACTCGACCACGACGTCGTGCACCAGCCCCGTCTCCCCGCCCGTCAGCGCGGAGACGACCTGCCCGGGGCTGAGTTGGTACGACCCGGTCATCAGCGCGAGCACCGCCATGCAGGCGACCGCGAGCGCGAGCCCCGCGCAGACCGTGACCGAGCGCCACTCGACTCGCACTGCGACCTTCCAGCGGCGCAAGACCAGCACCCGCCGCCCGAAGTCCACCCGCTCCGCGGGTGCCGCGCCCGTCAAGTGAGTGTGAGCCAACCGCGACCGAGACGAAGCGCCTGCGCTCATAGTCCGCTCGCCTTCTTCCGCCGCACCAGTGCGATGAGTACGGGCGCGCCGACGAAGGCGGTGACGATACCCACCTGGATCTCACCGGGCCTCAGCACGACCCGCCCGAGGATGTCGGAGACCAGCAGCAGGCTCGGCGCGAGGAGGAGGCTGTAGGCGAAGATCCAGCGTTGGTGGGGTCCGACGATCCACCGGGCCACGTGCGGCACCATCAGACCGACGAACCCGATCGGTCCGGCGATCGCGGTGGCCCCTCCCGCGAGCAGGGTGAGCGCGATGATCGCGAGGACGCGAGTGCGCGCCAGCTGGACACCCTGCGCAGCAGCCAGCTCATCGCCCAGGGCCATCGCGTTGAGCGGGCCGGCGACCACGAAGGTCAGCACGAGCGCCAGTGCGAAGAACGGCAGGATCGGCCAGAGCAGCTCCAGCGGGCGGCCTGCGATCGAACCGGCGTTCCAGTTTCGCATCGCATCGAATGCCTCCGGGTCGGTCAGTTGGAGCGCCTCCCTGGCGCCCCCGAGCACCGCGCCCAGGCAGACCCCGGCGAGCACCATGACCACTGGCGAGGAGCCCTGGCGCGTCGCACCGAGAGCCAGCACCATCAGCGTGACGAGCAACGCCCCCGCGAACGCGAACCACATGTAGCCCTGGATGTCACGGACGCCGAGCCACCCCACGGCGAGGGTCACCGCGAAGGACGCTCCGGCGTGGACGCCGAGAATGCCCGGATCGGCCAAGGGATTTCGGGTCAGCGCCTGGATCAACGCGCCTGACAGGCCGAGCGCGATCCCGACGGCCAAGCCCACGATCGTGCGCGGCAGCCGATAGTCGCGGACCGCGAACTGATCGGCGTCAGGAGACGGGTCGAACAGCGCATCCCAGATCACCGCGACCGGTATCGCTTTGGACCCCACCATGACGCTGAGCACCGTCAGCACCATCAACGCGACGAGGGCGGCGGCCAGCCCGACGACACGGCGGCGTCGGTGCGAGACCGGGGCGGCGACTCTCGTGTCGAGGGTCGCCGCTCCCTCCATGTCCGTGAGTGTCATCCGGCCTCGGGCAGCGTTGCGAGCGCCTCCTCGAGCGACTCCAGGTTCGAGATCTTGGCCGAATAGGTGTAGATCGTGCGGCACTGAACGCCGATGGCCCGGCCATCCGGCACCTGCGGAAGCGACTTCCAGATGTTGGAATCCAGCACCGGCGCGAACTCGGGCTTCACGCTCCCATCGGGCCCGAGGGGGTAGATGAGCACATCCGCGTCCGCCACAGTGTCGCTGAGCTGCTCCATGGACAAGTCCTTGCCGGTGTCTTCTTCTTCGCTGGTCGGCGGACTATCGGGGAGGATCTTCAACCCCGCATCCCCGGCATAGTTCGTGCAGAAGGAATCGGGGTATTCCAAGAAGATCGTTCCCGTCTCCCCTGGATTCGTTCCACCACTCCAGCGGTTCAGGACCATGAAGGTCGTGGAATCGAGAAGGTCGGCGTACTCGTCCTTGACGTCCGCGGCAAGCGTTTCGTACTCGGTCTTGTCGGCCTCGAAGTTGTCGAGTTCGCCGACCGCGTCAGCAAGTCGCTCGTACTGGGACTTCCAGTTGGCGGTGTCCTGCTCGATGTAGACGGTGGGTGCGATCGACTGAAACCGCTCCTCGTTGTACCCCGGCAATATGTGAGAGGGCTCGTGGACGACGATGAGGTCCGGCTCGAGGCTCGCGACCGTCTCATAATCGACCTCCTCACCCGTATCGACCGCGGCTTCGTTGATCTGCTTCTCCTCCGCGGAGAGCCACGGAAGCTCACTGCCTGAAGCCCGTGGCATTCCGACGGGCTCCATGCCAAGGCTCAGGTAGGTAGCGGCCGAGCCGATCGCGACGATCCGCTGCGGATCGACGGGGATCTCGATGGTGCCGTTGTCGGCCTCGAAGCTGCGGGTCTCGTCGGCCCTCGTGCCAGCATCGGCGTCACTGCCGCAGGCGGTGAGGACGAGCGCGACGCCCAGGAGTACGGCGGCCGGCGCCGCGCCGCGTCGTCGTGGCGGTGCAGTGATCATGGATGCGTGCTTCTCTCTCTTGGTTGCGCGGGGCGGATCTGTCACTCCTTGGCTTGGAGGGACGCCAGTGCGCTGTCCAGCGAGTCCAGGTACTGCAGGACGGGCCCGTAGGAGTTGTTGCCGGAGCAGAAGACTCCGAGCGCGCGACCGTCGGTCACGGCAGGCAGCGCCTTCCAGGTGCTGGTTTGGGTCACCGCCTGGAACGGCTCGGTCGGATGGCCCTCGGCATCGACGGGATAGGTGATCACGTCGTACTCGGCCAGGCTGCTGAGCTGCTCGAACGGCAGATTCGTGTAGGCCAGCGGATCCTCGCCCTCGGCGGCCTCAGGCAGGTCCAGACCGAGGTCGTCCCTGGCGATCTCGGAGCAACCGATGTCCGCGATGTAGAAGGTCCCGGGATCGTTCCAGTCCCCGCGGGAGACGTCGACGAACGAAGTACCGTCGATGATCTCGCCGTACTCCTCCTGAATTCCGGTCACCTTCTCCTCGAACTCCGCCTTCTGCTCGTTCAACCCCTCCGTCAGGTTGCCGGCTTCCGCGATCGCGTCGGCGAAGGCCTTCCACTCGATGTCGAGCCCCCAGTAGACAGTGGGAGCAACCGACTCCAGTTGGGTGCCGACCTCATCCCAGTCACTCGAGTGGAACTGGACGAGGATGAGGTCCGGCTCGAGGCTGGCGAGCTTCTCCAGGTCGATCTCCTCGGACCCGACGTTCACGGCACCCTCGTACGCCGCCTTCTGTTCTGCGGGAATGGAGACGAGCTCGGAGGCGGAAGCCTCCGTGACGCCTACCGGTTCGCCGCCGAGGTCGATGAACGGCATCGTCGTGTTGCCGATCGTGACGATTCGCTGCGGGTCGGCCGGGATCTCGATCGTGCCGTTCTCGGCCGTGACGCTGCGGGTCTCGGCGGTCGCGTCGCCGGTGTCGTCCTCGTCGTCACCGTCACCGCAAGCGGTGAGGACGAGCGCAGTGCTCAGGAGTGCGGCGGCCAGGACCGCGCCGCGCCGTCTCAGGGGTGTCGTGGTCATGCGGTGTTCTTCTTCCTCTTCATCGTCGGGGTGAACGTCAGCGGGTGCCGGCGGGCACCAGTTCGTGCACGGCGGTGCCCCAGCCGACGGTGTGTGCGGCGTGGCGAACGAGTCCGGCCCGGGCGATGACTGCGTCGAGCTCGGCGGCGGTGCGCAGGCCGGAGCCGTGGCAGGTCAGCGCGATCAGGTCTGCTTCGCCGTCGTGCTCGTCGAGGTCGTCGGCGTCGAGGACGTCCTCGATCAGCAGCACCCGGCCGTCCGGGAGGAGGTTCTCGGATGCCCGGCGCAGAGCGTGGGCGGCATCGGCGTCGGGCAGCGCCTTGAACGCGCGGCTGATCAACACCGCGTCCGCCGCCGGGCTGGGCTCGAAGACGGACTGCTCGACCACGGTGACCCGCGCGCGCTGCCGCTCGTCGGGAATGGTGTCGGGCAGGTCGCGGCGCAGCCAGTCGGCCTGGGCGGGCAGCGCGCAGATCGTCACGCGCAGGTCTTCGTGAGCGGCGACGAACTCGCGCACCAGGGCGCCCGCGCCGCCGGAGTGGACCACCAGATGCCGAACGTCGGTGAGCAGGCCGGACTTGGCGATCGGCTCGGCCAGCGCGGGCTGGAACCTCGCCAGTCGTTCCAGGTAGCGGTCCTCGTAGTCCTGTTCGGCTCGCACGTCCGCGAAGGTCTGCCCCGTGACCGAGGCGTAGGACGGCCCGCCGGTGCGGATCGACTCGGTGAGGCCGTAGATGCCGGCCAGCTCACGACCCGCCACCCCGGCGGGATGCAGAGCGTCCGCGACGAACTCGTTGGTCAGGACCTCGCCCACCGCCGTCAGGCCGTAGCGGCCGGGTTCGGGCTCGGTCAGGATGTCCACGGCGTGCAGGTAGCGCAGCAGCTTGCCCAGCGCCCGCTCGTCGCTCTCGGTCCGGCCGGCCAGCTCCGCCACGCCTGTGACGCCGCGTGAGATCAGCTCCGGAACGCCCAGCTCGACGGCGGTGCGGATCGCCAGCGGCCGGATCAGCTCGGTCAGCTCATGGAGCTTCTCGAACGGCGTCATCGACTTCTCGGGGTCGGGCACCGCCTCGTCGGTCGCCAGGGCGACGACCTCGCCGCGCCGCCAGTACCCGCTGAACTCGATGTCCTCCGTCGGGACTTCTCGCTCCTCGACCAGGTGGCGGCGCAGATCCCGCACCGCCGTGTGCTCCCCCGCGAGCCATGCGAACGGCCGGCCGTCCCACCAGGCGCCGTCCCTGACCGCGTCCCGGAGAAGGGTGGTCGTGCCCGCCTCGGCGCCGTCGCGGACCAGCCAGGTCACCTCGACGTGCGGCAGCGCCCGCAGCTCCAGCCGGTGCGCGTCCTCGGCGACCTCGACGAACACCTGCGCCCGCGCGTCGTCGGGCAGCTCGTCGAGCAGACGGGCGATCGCGGGGATTGCCGTGTCGTCGCCGGCGACCAGGAGCCAGTCCGCGTCGTGCGGGAGCGCGCGGGACGCGCTCGGGCCGTAGAAATGGATGCGATCACCGACCTGGGCGCGGTAGGCCCAGGTGGCGCCCACGCCGACGCCGTGCTTGACGAAGTCCACGTCCAGCTCGCCGGTCTCGGGGTCCCAGCGACGCACCGTGTACACCCTCGACAGCGGCCGGGGGTCTCTCGGCAGGTCTACGCCCCTCTCCCGCTGCACCGGCAGCACCGGCTCGACGTGGCCGGGGTAGCGGAACACCAGACGGATGTCGTCGTCGAACCCCGGGGAGTCGAACGCCGGCTGCGGAAAGCCGTTCGCCGAGGTGAACGCGCGAAGCTGCTCGCCGCCCAGCGTGATCCGCCGCATCGCCGGCGTAAGGTCCACCACCCGGACGACCGCGACCTCCCGCAGGGTCAGGGGGTGCACAGTGAGCCGGCGCGAGGTCTTCGGCATGCTGAGGGCGGGCCTTTCTGGTCTACTTCAGGTCTGAAGGCCGCGCTCCACCATGGAGGGGAAGGCCCTCGGATAACCTTAGGTAAGCCTTGCCTCCAATGGTGTGCGTAAACTGCCATATAGTTATGGAGTGGCTGCCGCACCCCCGCCGTCGATCCCGTCCGCACGGGCCGACTCGAGAGGGCATCCCGGGCACGCGCTGCTGATCTGGGTCCGCACCGGCACGGCGCACGTGCGCATCGACGACGCCGTGGAGTTCCGCATCGCCGACGGCGAAGGCGTCTGGATCCCCGCGGACGGCTGGAACCGCCGCGAGATCGTCACCGAGCCGGGTACCGTCGCCTTCCCGCTGTCGCCGCACGCGAGCGTGGGCGCAGGGGCGCCGACCGAGCCGACGTGGTTCGACGTCCCCGACGGCTGGCGGGACTGGCTGATCCAGCACTTCAACCTCATGGTCACGCCGCTGGCCGGCCGCGGCTATTCACACGACGGGCTGATCGACCTTCTCCGCCGTCCCGGCTCGCGACGACCCGCGCCGCAGCGAAGCGGGGGCGCCCCGTCCCCCGCACTCGAGCCGCCTGCGATGCCGAGAGCCTCCGGCGCCAGAGCGGTGGCGGAGCAGCTCATCCGCGACCCAGCGCTCGACCACAGCGTCGAGGACTGGGCGGCGGGGGTGCTCGCCAGCCCACGCACCCTGCGCCGCGACTTCCTCGCCGACACCGGGCTCACCTTCGAACAGTGGCGGCTACGCTGCCGGCTGAGCGCGGCCGTCGAGTTCCTGGCCGCCGGCTACGGTGTCGACCAGGTGGCCGCGCGGGTGGGCTTCGCCAGCCGCAACGGCTTCACCCGCGCGTTCAAACAGCAGTTCGGGCCGACGCCCCACGAGTTCAGCCGGCAGCTCTCCGCACACCACGCCATCGGCGATCCTTCGCAGCGCGTGACGGCCGCGCGTCAGGCCGACGACCTCGTGACGATGGTGCGGGAGGGTCGCGTCTCGGCCACAGCGCCTGGGCTGCTCCCAGCGGCACGCACGGCCCCGCACGCCAACGACCTTCATGTGCTCAGCTGGGTGTACCGCGGCAGCGGGTATCTGGACATCGGCGATCGCCGCTACGAACGACGCCGGGGCGTCGCGACCTGGATCCCGGCCGGCGTGGAGCACGTCACGGGTCTTCGCCAGGACTCGATCTCGCTGCCGCTCGGGACCGCGGGCACCGGCGAGCTGCGGCTGACAGAACCGCTGCAGGTCCAGTTCTCGCCGGCCTGGGACGACTACCTCATGTTCTGCTCCGTCAGCGCCCGATCGCTGCTGCGACCGGACGGCTACGACACCGGGCATGTCCTCGAGCTGTTCCGCGAGCAGCTCGCCGCTCAGCGCGCGCGGACCGCGCCGATGCCGACCGACCGGCGTGCGCACGCCGCCGCGACAGACTTCCTGCGCACGGTCGGCGCCGGCGATCGATCGACCGCCTACGACCTGCCCGCCGAGGTCCACCGCGCCTTCCGAGACGAGACCGGCATGACCTTCGCCCGCTGGCGCTACGCGGCCCGCATGCGCATCGCGCGCGACCTGCTGGCCGGCGGCGCCAAGCCCAGCGCCGTCGCCCGCCGCGTCGGCTACGCCCACCTGCCCAACTTCAGCGCCGCCTTCTCCCGTTTCCACGGGCTCTCCCCACGCGAGTACCAAGAACGCGAGGCGGCGAAGCGCTAGCTTTCTGCTCCGGCTACCGGCATTGCGCCTTCGGCGTCAACGGCCGATCGACCTGGGGCGGGCCGGCGCTCGCCCGGTCTGCGTGGTGGATGGCGACAATGGCCGCGGTCCAGTGTCGCCACCCCTGACGTCAGCAGCAGCCGGTGTCGCAGCAGTCGGTGGTCTGGTCGTCACAGCAGTCCATCGTCGCCACCTCCTCTCTCCGCGTATGGGTGGGCTCAGGCGGTCGCGCAGCAGGCGGCGCCGCGGCTCGCGGTGAGCGCGGCCCACGCCGCGCGCAGCCGGTCGGCGGCTCGGGCGAAGCCGCTGCGGCGGCAGCACGTCGCGATGGCGACGAGCCGCCGACGGGCCGCCTCGGCGAGGAGATCACGCCGGCGTTCGGTCGCGATGACCTCGGGCAGGTACGGGTACATGACGCCTCCTCCAGCTCGCGGGCTGGAACATCCAGACCGTGTTTCGACGTTCATCTAAACACTGATTCGAAGAATCTCAAAGCAATGCTGCGAAGATCTTCGAAACAGACCACTCCAACGAGTAGGCTGAGGCCACCATGAGCACCGCGACGATCGGCCCCGAGGCACCCGCGACCGCACGACCGCTACCGGTGCTGAACGACTGCTGCACGCCGACCTCGGCCATGAGCGACGACGACGCCTCGCTGCTGGCCGGCATGTTCAAGGCACTGGCCGACCCGGCGCGAGTGAAGATCCTGTCGATGCTGCTCAACGCCGACGAGGTCTGCGCCTGCGACTTCTCGGCGAGCATCGGCAAGACGGCGGCCACCACCAGCCACCACCTCAAGCTGCTGCGCGACGCCGGGCTGATCACCGGCGACCGGCGCGGCACCTGGGTCTACTACCGCGTGATCCCCGAGCGCCTCACAGCCATCCGCGACGCCTTGACCCTGGGCCAGTGAGCCCTACGGACGTCGTCATTACGATGGGCTGTGGCGACGGCCGCGTCCGAGCGCTGCTCGCCGACCTCACCGACACGGAGCCCAGGTGACCGACAAGCCCAGCGTGCTGTTCGTCTGCGTCCACAACGCCGGCCGCTCTCAGATGGCGGCAGGATTCCTCAGCCACCTGTCCGGCGGCGACATCGAGGTCCGCTCGGCCGGCTCCGCGCCCGCCGACCAGGTGAACCCCGTCGCCGTCGCGGCGATGGCCGAGGTCGGCATCGACATCGCCGCGGAGCAGCCGAAGATCCTCACCGACGAGGCGGTCCAGGAGTCCGACGTCGTCATCACCATGGGCTGCGGCGACGCCTGCCCGTTCTACCCGGGCAAGCGCTACGAGGACTGGGAGCTGGACGACCCGGCCGGCCAGGGCATCGAGGCCGTCCGCCCCATCCGCGACGAGATCCGTGGCCGCGTCGAGGCGCTCATCGCGTCCCTGAAGGAGAGCGCGGGCTGACCCCCTCGGGAGGGCCATCCGGCGCCCTGGTCACGGGTGTTCCTCCCGTTCCCAGGCACGGAAGCCTTCGACCGCGGTCGGCAATGTGGGGAAGATGTGCTGCTCGCCGATGCGGCCGAGGAGCCCGGTCGGGGCCAGCTGGTCGCGGAGATCCTGCTTGAGGCGTGCCAGGGCGAGGACGATGCCGCGCCGCTCCAGCTCGGCGCGCAGCGACTCCACCGCGTCCGCGCCGGTGACATCGATCTCGACGTTGGCCTCGACGTTGAGGAGGAACCAGCGCACGGGTTCGGTCGCGGCATCGACGGCGGCGAGGGCCCGGCTGCGGAAGTTCTCGGCGTTGGCGAAGAAGAGGGGCGAGTCGTAGCGGTAGACCAGCAGGCCGGGGATCACCTCCGCCGACGGATAGTCGTCGACGTCATGCATGCCGGCGAGGCTCGGGACGATGCCCTGGATCGCGTCGTGCGGCCGGGCGACCCGGCGCAGCAGGTCGAGCACCGAGAGCGCGATGGCGACCACGATGCCGAGCAGCACGTCGAGCACCAGCACGCCGGCCGTCGTGGCCAGGGCCAGCAGGAGCTCGCTGCGGCGGAACCGGGCGAAGCGGACCAGCTCGGCCACGTCGACCAGCCGGGTGGCGGCGTACACGACGACGGCCGCGAGGGCCGCCAGCGGGAAGGCCGCAAGGACGGGCTTCAGGGTGATCAGCGCCAGCAGGGTGCACGCCACCGTCACCAGGCCGGTCAGCTGGGTGCGCCCGCCGACCGCGTCCGCGATGGCGGTGCGACTTCCGCTGCTGCTCACCGGCATCCCCTGCAGCGCGCCGGCCCCGAGGTTCGCGGCGCCGAGGGCGAGGAGCTCGCGTTGCGGGTCGATGGTCTGCCCGTGCCGGGTGGCGAACCCGCGGCCGGTGAGGATGTTGTCGGTGTAACCCACGAAGGCGATCCCCAGTGCCGGGGCCAGCATGGCGCTCAGGTCCGACAGGCCGATGTCGGGAACGCCGGGCACCGGGAAGCCGCCGGGGATCTCGCCGACCAGCCGCACGCCGCGATCGGAGAGGTCGAGGATGGCGGCGGCCGCGGTGGCACCGAGCATCCCCACGAGGGCCACCGGCGCACGCGGGAAGCGCGCGGCGGCCACCAGCATCGCGGCCAGCGTGATCAGACTGAGCGCGGCCGTCGGCCCGTGCATCTGGTCGAGCTCCCCGAACACCTCCCGGACCTCGGCCACGAAGCCGTCGGCGTCCTCCGGCACGCCGAGCAGCTTGCCGAGCTGCGAGGACACCATGATCCCGGCGATCCCGGCCAGGTAGCCGACGAGGACCGGGCGGGACAAGAGGTCTGCCAGGGCACCGAGGCGGAGCAGCCAGCCGAGCACGCAGAAGCCGGCCACCAGCAACGCGAGCGCGGCAGCGGCGGCGGTGACGTCTGTCCCGGTGCCGGCGACCGTGGCCAGGGCGGCCGCGGTCATGAGCGCGGTGGTCGACTCGGGACCCACCGACAGCAGCCGTGACGAGCCGAGAAACGCGTAGAGGGTGAGGGCGCCCACCACGGCCCACAGGCCGGCCTGCGCCGGCACACCCGCCAACTCGGCGTACGCCATCACCTGCGGGACCAGGTACGCCGTCACCGTCACGCCGGCGAGGACGTCGCCGCGCAGCCACGTGCGGCTGTAACCGCGTACCCAGCCGGGCACCAGTCCCCGCATCTCAGGCTCGGCTCCTTCCAGCGAACCTCCTGGCCAGTCGCATCAGTCTGGCCTTCCTCGGCAGGTACGCCAAGTCGGCCGATCCGGGGTCACACTCCGGCCGCACACGCAAACGCCGGGCCCGGTGTGCCGGGCCCGGCGCAGGTGTTGCGTCGGCTCAGATGAGCCAGCGGTTCTTCTGCACGAACGGGATGCGCTCCCAGTAGCGGCCCAGTCCGAGGTAGCGACCCGAGAACGTCAGGGCCAGCACGACGATCATGAGCGCCTCGGTGATGTGCTCGTCCATGAACGGGTTGTTGTCCAGGGGCAGCGAGGCCAGGTACATCATGCCGAGCATCAGCACACCGGCCACGGCGGCCACGCGCATGCCGATGCCCAGGATCAGCGCCAGCCCGATGCCGAGCAGGCCGATCATGAAGACCCAGTCGACCCAGGTGGTGCCGGCCAGGTCGTTGAAGAAGTCGCCGAACGGGCCCTCGACACCGGACAGGTACCCGGTGGTGGGGCTGCCGCCGTCGATCCAGGCGTTCTCGCTCGGGGTCGCGTAGCCCAGGCCGAACGTCTTGTCCAGGAACGCCCACAGGAACGTCCAGCCCAGAGCCAGCCGCAGGACGGCCAGGACGTACTGGAGTGCAACGGGACGAACGTCGGGGTGGTCGGTGCCGGTGGTGGTCACCGGCGCGGTGCGCTGACGCGGGAGGTTCCGGATCGGCGCGTCGTGGCTGCTGGACGTGGTCATCGTCCCTGCCCTTTCTGGATGTCGCCGGCCTCTCCGGCGCTGACTCCAGTCCACCGCCGGGGGCGGGTTCGGCGCTGCTGTCCAAGGTCGTCGCCTGATGGGACCTTCGGCTCTGCGCCGAGGGACTGTCGCCTCACAGAGCCGCGGGCCGGGTGGGGATACGCCGGCCGCGGACGATCTCGGGCCGGATGCGGATGTAGTGCGGCCGCTCCCCCAGCGCCCACGGGGTGAGCCCGAGGGTGGCGAGGCGGCGCCGCTCAGGCTCGTCGCCGACGGCATCGGCGCGCCCGATGAGCACCACCGACCACCCGGTCAGGGTGTCCGCGTCATACTCGTCGGCCTCGAAGGCGACGATGGCCGACCGGGTCGCAGCGGCGAGCTTGGACCCCATGCCCGTGCGGATGATCACGTCGTCGCCGTCGAGGACGAAGTTCACCGGCTGGATCGCCGGCAGCGCGGCCTCGGTGAACACGATCCGCCCGATCGGCACCGACCGCAGCAACGCGTAGCAGGCCGGCCGGCCGAGCTTCTCGATACCGGCGGAATCGACGTCGATCAACGAACTCATAGAGCCAAGCATCCGGCGCCCGTGCGTGCCTGCGCAGAGGCGAAGGTCCCCAGTTCGAGGCAGAGCACTCGGTCCCACCGGAAGGGGACCTTCGTCCCGGCCGCGCCCGGTCCGTGAGCGGTACCGTCGATGTCGTGAACACGCACGAGCCGATGTCGCCCGCACCTGGCCAGGGCCGCCCGATCAAGGTCTTCCTGCTCGACGACCACGAGGTCGTCCGGCGCGGGGTGTCCGCGCTGCTCGAGACCGAGCCTGACATCGAGGTCATCGGCGAGGCGGGCACGGCCGAACAGGCGATGGCCCGCATCCCCGCCCTGCGGCCCGACGTCGCCATCCTCGATGTCCGCCTTCCCGACGGCGACGGCGTCACCGTCTGCCGCGAGATGCGTTCCCAGCTGCCCGGCCTGCAGTGCCTCATGTTCACCTCCTTCGCCGACGACGACGCGCTGTTCGACGCCGTCATGGCCGGCGCCGCCGGCTACGTGCTGAAACAGGTGCACGGCACCGACATCATCGGCGCGGTCCGCACGCTGGCCATGGGACAGTCACTGCTCGACCCCGAGAGCACGGCCCGCATGCTGGCCCGGCTGCGCGACCGGGCGAACCGCGCCGATCCGCTGGCCGCGCTGACCGACCAGGAACGGCGCATCCTCGACCTCATCGGCGAAGGCCTGACGAACCGGCAGATCGGCGAGCGGATGTTCCTCGCCGAGAAGACGGTCAAGAACTACGTCTCGAACCTGCTCGCCAAGCTCGATATGAGCCGCCGCACCCAGGCCGCCGCGCTCGCGGCCACGCTCAAGGCCGAGCATCACCGCGACGGCTGAAGCGGCACCTCCCAGCGCACCACGGTGCCACCGGCGTCGCCGGCCACGGCCTCGAACGATCCGCCGAGCCGCTCGGCCCGTTCGGTGAGGTTGGCCAGCCCGCTGCGCCGGCCGTCCTGGGGCAGACCGACACCGTCGTCGGCGACGGTCAGTCGCAGCCGGCCGGCGGAGGCCTCGACGACGATGTCGACCCGGCTGGCGCGGGCATGACGCACGACGTTGGACAGCGCCTCCTGCAGCACCGGTATCACCTGCTCGGCGACCTCATCGGGGACGGCGTTGTCGAGCTCGCCGATCAGCTGCAGACCCGGCGCGAAGCCCAGTTGCTCGCGGGCCGGTTCGACGATGTCGACCAGCCGGCCGCGCAACGTGGGCGCGACGTCGTCCCTCGCCGACTGCAGCGCGAAGATGGTCGAGCGGATCTGCCGGATGGTGGCGTCGAGGTCGTCGACGGTGTGCTGCACGCGAGCGGCCAGGTCCGGCCGGTCGATCAGCCGGGCCACGGCGGTCAGGCTCATGGCGCTGGCGAACAGCCGCTGCACGACCACGTCGTGCAGGTCGCGAGCGATCCGCTCGCGGTCGTCGACCAGCCCGTGCCGCTCGGCCTCCCGACGCGTATCGGCCAGCTCCAGCCCGACGGCCGCCTGCCCGGCGAACGCGTGCAGCATCCGCACTGCCGGCCCCACGAACGGCGACTCACCCTTCGACTTCACCAGCACCAGGACCCCGCGAACCCGCGGCGGCGCCCCGAGGGGCACCAGCAACGCCGGACCATCGGGCATGCGATCGAGCAGCGGCGACGGCTCGGCCCCCAGCCGGAGCTCGTTCACGGCTCGCGGTTCTCCCGACTCCAGCACGGCCGCGGACAACGTGCCGGCCGCGGAGAACTCGAGATCGGCGAGCGACGCCGCCCCCTCACCGTCGGCCGCCACCACGCGCATGAGCCGCCCCGCCCCGTTGGGCACCACGACGACGGCCGACTGCGCGGCGGCCATCGCGCGAGCATGCGCGACGATGAGCCCGAGCGCGTCACCGACCTCGCTACCCGAGAGCAGGGCCTGCGTGACCTCCGCCGACGCGTCGAGCCAGATCTCGCGCCGCCGCGTCGCGTCGTAGAGCCGGGCGTTCTCGATGGCGATGCCCGCCGCGGTGGCCAGCGCCTTGACGATGATCTCGTCCTGCTCGTCGAAGTCGCGGCCGTTCCTCTTCTCCGTCAGATAGAGGTTGCCGAAGACCTCGTCGCGGATCCGGATCGGCACGCCCAGGAAGCTGTGCATGGGCGGATGTCCCTCGGGGAAGCCGTAGGACTCCGGGTGCCCCGAGATCTCGGCCAGCCGCAGGGTCTCCGGCTCCTTGATCAATAAGCCGAGCAGTCCACGGCCGTGCGGCCAGTGCGCGATCCGCGCGATCTGCTCCTCGGTCACCCCGATGGGAATGAACTGAGCGAGCTGACCGTCGTCGCCGATGACGCCGAGCGCGCCGTAGCGGCAGTCGACGAGGTCGATGGCTGCCTCGACGATGCGCCGCAGCGCGGTCTCCAGCTCCAGGTCGCGCCCGATCGACACCACGGCCTCGAGCAGCGCGTGCACCCCGTCGCGGGCGGCGACCACCGCCTGCAGGCGGGACTGCACCTCGCCCAGGAGCTCGTCCAACGGGAGCTTGGGCAGCAACTGTTCGGACTCGGACATCACGGACAACCCCCTGCAGACGCGCTGATCAGTCTCCCATCGTGTCCCCGGTGAAGTCGAGAAGACTCCGCGGCAGCAGGGCCACACGCAGGTCCAACGGGGACCGCCGAAGAACGCAGGCCTGACCGTGCGCGGACAACTCGGCCGCCGCTGACCGCGCCTCTACGTGCAACCGGCTGGGCCGAAGGTCCCGAGGTCAGAGGCCCAACGAAGGTGGTGCGACGCCGGCAGGGGGTCGAGGGTCGAGGTATCGAGAACACCACCGTCCGAGTGTCGAAGGAGCGACCGCCATGCGCGCACTCGTCATCTTCGAGTCCATGTTCGGCAACACCGAGAAGATCGCCGAGGCGATCGCCGACGGCCTGTCGGAGACCATGACTGTCGACACCGTCGAGGTCGGCTCCGCGGACGACTCCGTCGACGGCGTGGATCTGCTCGTCGTCGGCGGGCCGACGCACGCCTTCGGCATGAGCCGCGAGTCCACCCGCAAGAGTGCGGCCGATCGCGGCGCCGGGACCGTGGCGTCGAAGGCCGGCGGCATCCGCGACTGGATCGCGACCGCGCACGGCGACGGCACACTCTTCGCCACGTTCGACACGAAAGCCGACCATCCGCACCTGCCGGGTTCCGCGGCGCACGCCGCACGACGGCAGCTGCGCCGCCGAGGCTTCCGGCCGTTCGCCGCGGCGACCAGCTTCTACGTCACCGACCTGGAAGGGCCGCTCGCCGCCGGCGAGGTGGAACGCGCCCGCCGCTGGGGCCAACAGCTCGGCCTGGCACGGACCTGAAGCGTCCCGAACCCGGAGATCTTCCGAGCTGTCCCTCCGGTCGTGGACGACCCACCCGAGGCAGTGGTCCGCGTCCGACCCGGGCAGCGGTGACCGGCCGGCCTCGGTCGCGTCAGACCTTACGGTCACGGACGACGGTGACGGGGATCGGCATGCGGCGCAGGACGCTGCGGGCGACCGAGCCGAGCAGCATGCCGGTGACCCGGCCGTGGCCGCGGCCGCCGATCACCGCGAGATCCGCTCCGGCCGCGTAGTGGGCGAGCGCCACGGCGGGATGCTCGTACTCGACCGCCGTCGTCACGTCGACCTCGGGGACCTTCGCGCGCCAGGGCTCGACGGAGGACTGGAAAGCTGCGGCGGCCGCCTCCTCGTACCGGGCGGCGTCGGGGCGCAGCGGCCGGTCGGCCGGGTAGCCGAGGGGCAGCTGGATCGCGTGGACGGCGACGATCCGCGCGTGACGCTCTGCGGCGAGGCCGAAGGCGTACTCGACGGCGGCCTCGCCACGGGCGGACCCGTCGACGCCGAGCAGCACGCAATCGCGGGGCCGGACGGGAGGCGCCCAGCCGTCCGGGACGATCGTCAGCGGCACCCGGGTGTGGGCGGCACAGGCCAGCGACGTCGAGCCCATGACCAGCTCGGCGAACCGTCCGAGCCCCTGCCGGCCGACGACCAGCATCGGCGCGCGCAGCGAGGCACGGACCAGGACCCGCGGCACCAGGCCGTACCGCAGAGCCGTGCGCACCTCGAGGTCGCCGAACCCCTGACTCGTCAGGCGGTCCAGCGCCTCATCGAAGATGTCGTCGGCCAGCTCCCGCGGAGCCAGGTCGATGACCGCCAGCGAGTACCGGTCGCCCGGATGGGCGTAGACCAGCGTCAGTCCGCAGCCGCGCGTCCGGGCCTCCGCGGCGGCCCAGTCCAGCGCGACCAGGGCGCTCGGAGAGCCGTCGAGCCCGACGACGATGGGCCGCTCGGTCAACGGTCGTTCGGTGCGAGTGGGTGCTGTGCTCATGACTCCAGCACACCTCGTCCGCCGCCGGTGCAGCAGAGCAGCGTGGCCCACGACGTGGGGGCGAAGGTCCCGCGGCGGACCGGCCTACGACCCTGGGTGGCCGGATGGGCGCTCCGTAGCGTCGGTCGTAGGGATCGTGGCGTCGGCGCCGCGGCCCGGAGCACCTCACCCACGAATCCGTCCAGCTCAGGAACAGGTGAGTCCCATGCGTATCCTGCTCTCCTCATCCATGCGGGGCGGCGACGCGGTCGAGGTCCTCGACCGGCTGCGCCGCGCCGGTCACACCGTGTACACCTGCCGCGGTGGCGAGCGCTGCGCCCTCGCGATCGGCGGGACGTGCCCACTGGCCGACCACATGGCCGATGTCCTCGTCCACGTCCGGGAGCGCCCGGACCCGCCGGTCGACAGAGACCGGCCCTTCCTGTGCGCCACCGTCGCCGAGGTGCCGACGGTGCTGTGCGGCTACCCCTCGGTCGAGGGCCCGTGGACGCGCGCCGACGCACACTGCTCGCCCACGGGGGTTGTCGACGCGGCTGCGAAGGCGGTCCGGCCGACGTCGGCCACCGCCCACCGGCGGGTCCGGCAAGCCGTCGCCGACGTGCTGAGGCCACACGGACTCAGGTCGCCACGGCGCCTGGAGATCAGCGCGGACCACGACGTCATCGAGGTCTCGCTGATGTTCGAGCGGCCGGTGCCAGTCCGGGTGCGCGAGGAACTGCGCCCGGCCATCCGCGCGGCGTTGGCCGCGCTCAGCCGCTACTGGGCCGTCGCCCGGGTCACGATCCTCGCCGGCACCCCGGCGCCGACCGCCGGTTCCGCCCGGACCCCCCGCTGAGTCAGCGTCGGAGGCCGACATGTGGAACACGCTCACAGCGACCGCCCGGCCGATCGTCGTCGGTATCGACGGCCGGCCCGACAGCGAAGCGGCCCTGCACTGGGCCGTGGCGACCGCTCGGCTGCACCGCGCGCCACTGCGCGTGGTGCTGGTCGCCGACGCCCCCGAACTGCAGCGGTACGTGCCCTACCGCCCCGATGTCGCGGGCGAGACGTTCATGGTGCCGGCCCACCCGAGCCGGCATCCCTCAGACGACGACCTCGACCGCGCACTGGCCTTCGCCCGGCTGCGTCTGCGGCCCGGCACCGTCACCGGACGCCGCGCGCCCGGCGCCGCCGCGCCGGCGCTGATCGAGGACTCCGTTGACGCCGCCATGCTGGTCGTCGGCACCCGCCGACGCGGCCCGGTGGCGACCGCGACACTCGGTTCGGTGAGCGCCACCGTAGCGGCACACGCACGCTGCCCGGTGGTCGTGGTCGGAACCGAGCCGCAGGCGGCCGCCGGCCGGCCGATCGTGGCCGGTGTCGCCGACGACCGCGCGGCGGACGGTGTGCTCGGCTTCGCCTTCCGGGAGGCGCTGGCGCGTCAGGCCCCGCTCAGCGTGGTCCACATCGGCCGGCCCGACCTCGGCGAACCCCGCCACCCCGAGCGGTACTTCGGCGGCATGGTGCCGACGCTGGCCGCCCGGCTGGCGAACTACGCCTCACGGTACCGCGCAGTGGCGGTGAGCACCCGCCTGTCCGCCGCCGACCCGGGCGACGAGCTGGCCGGAGCCAGCGCCGGCGCCCAGCTCGTCGTCGTCGTCGGCTCCCGCGGCCGCGGGCGGATCTCGGGACTCATCCTCGGCTCGGTCGGCCAGCGGCTGCTGCACGATGCGCGCTGCCCGGTCGCCGTCGTACACCCCGCCCGCGCACGAACGCCGTCGCGGACCACCACCGCGGCGTCGCGGTCCGCGTAGGCCGAAAGTCCCTCGTTCACGGTCTTACGCCTCTACGCCCACCACTCGCACCGCCGGACGCTGGAGACATGACGAAGCACACGAAGCAGGTGCCCGCGGTGCGGCGGCTACTCGCCGTCTGCGCCCATCCCTACGACGCGACGTTCGCCCTCGGTGGTGTCATCGCCGCCTTCGCCGACGCCGGCACGATGGTGCACATCGTGTGCCTGACGCACGGCCGGCGCACCGATCCGGTGCCCCGGCGCCGCCTGGACCGCGCCCGCGACCTCGCACGAGCCACTCGCCGTCTGGGCGCGGCCGACGTCGCTCTTCTCGAGCACGCCCCGGGCACCCTCATGACCGTCACGATCGACGAGCTCGCCGACGAGATCATCGATGTCGGCCGCGACGCCGACGCCCTGCTCACCGTCGATGCCACCGCGCCCGACGCGCACCCGGACCACGTCCGGTCGATGCGCGCGGCCTACCGGGCCGCGACGAGGCTCGGCAGCACGCTCTACGCCTGGACCCTCCGCGCACCCCAGCCGGGTCGCGCCCAGCAGGTCCTCGTCGTCGACGCCGACCGGGAACGGCAGCGAGCCGCCATCGCGTGCCACGCCGGGCTGCCGGCCGACGATCCCCTGCGCGGCCGCTGGCTGCGCCACCAGCAACCCGACGAGCGGCTGATCGTCCTGCGCACCGAACGCATGCTCAGCCCGATCCTCGCGGAATCGCATCCTGCTCGCGACGCGTCCCTGAACGGAGCTCCGTCATGAACAGCTCGAACGCCATCGTCGTCGGTGTCGACGGCTCGCCCGGCAGCGGCCTCGCACTCGACTGGGCGATCGCCGAGGCCCGCCTGCGCGCGGCGCCGCTGTACGTCGTCTACGGACTCTGGCTGCCGGTCGCGGCCGTGCCCTTCGGCGCCGGCATCCTGCCGCCGTCGGACGATCTCCGGGCCTACGGCATGCAGGTGCTCGACCAGGCCCGCCAGCGCGTGAAGGACGCAGCACCGCTGGTCGACGTGGACACGTTCCTCGTCGTCCGGCCGGCGGCCCAGGCCATCCTGGACGTCGGGAAGAACTGCTCGCTGGTCGTCGTCGGCACCCGCGGGCTCGGCACGCTCGGCGCCTTGGTGCTCGGCTCCGCGAGCAACCGGGTGGCCGCCCACGCGACCTGCCCGGCCGTCGTCGTCCCGCCGCACCGTGGCCCCGGCGACGGCGCCATCGTCGTCGGCGTCGACGGCTCCGCCCACAGCGACGCCGCCCTGCGGTTCGCCCTGAACGAGGCCGACCGCCGCTACGCCCCGGTCGTCGCCGTCACCGCCATTCGCACGGACTGGCTCGCCATGCCGATCTTCGACGCCGACGGGCTGGCCAGGGCCACCGCGGCGGAACGGCAGCACGCGGAAGGCATGACGGCGGAAGCGGTCGCCCGCGCCCGTGCGGCGACCGGCTCGCGAGCCGACGTCACCGTCCGCGCCGAGGCCGGCCCCGCGGCCGGTGTCGTCGTCGACGCCGGCCGGGAGGCCGGACTGATCGTGGTCGGCTCCCGTGGCCGCGGCGAGATGCGCAGTATGCTGCTGGGCTCCACCAGCCACGCCGTCCTGCACCACGCGACCCGCCCGGTCGCCGTCGTGCACACGTGAGGAAGCGGACTCTCATGGCCGACAACAACCGCGCGGCCGCCGGCGGCGGCGCCATCTACGGACTCGGCATCTTCGGGGCGCTGGTCTTCTTCTGGCAGCAGGCCGACTCGTTCTGGGAGTACGTCCTGGCCATCCTGCAGGGCCTGTTCTGGCCGGCTTTCATGGTCTATGAGGCCTTCCAAGCCCTGGACTGAGCGCCGCAGGCGCGACGGACTGCAGACCCCCGCTGACCCGCACCCCGGCGACCGGGTGGGAGCGTCGGCGCCCACGGTTCTCCGCGCCAGGGCGACGTGTGCACGAAGCCCAGCGACTCCACGGCCCCAGCCGGCTCGCTGTCTCGGACGCTCGCCGCTGTGGCTGGTCAGCGAGATCGACGCATGGAGAGCCACCCGGCCGGGCAACGGGCGCCGCGGGCAGTGACGACTCACCGATCCGCAGGCGTCGCGTAGTAGTCCGCGAGCATCACGGCCGGCCAGTCAGGCTCCCGGACCTGGCCGCGCGGCCCCATCACGGCGAACCACGGCTTGATGTCCAGCACCGGCGTCCCGTCGACGGCGTCGAGGTCCTCGACGTGCAGGTCGAGCCCGTCGACCTGCAGGAGGCGGCAGCGGGACACACCCAGCCAGTTCAGGCGGCGCATGTTGCGGTGCCCGAACGTGCCGACCTCGGGCCAGTCCGGGTTGTCCCGTGGCCGCCGCGCGCCGAGGTTGAGATCCGCGGGATCGGTGAGGTGGAAGCGGAACACCACCTCCAGATGCGAGAACGCGTCCAGCCCCTTGACCGCGTCGGTCGTGAAGCGCGACCCGTCGATCCGGATGATCGAGCGGCTGCCGCCCCAGTAGTCGTCGGTCGGCTCCACGCGCCCGCCCACGACGTGCGCCACCGGCACGACCTCGTACGACTCCACCATCGATCCTCCCGGGACGAGCCGGCCGGTCAGGACACCGCCGCGCTCACCGTATCGAGGTAGTCCGTCGCCCGAGCATCCAGGTCGCGGGCGGCCGGCAGCTTGGCCCGGCGGAACGGCGCCAAGGCGGACCGCATCTCGAGGACGACCTGCCGGGTCCTGCCGGAGTCGACGCCCTGCATCGCGTCCAGCGAGGAGGACCAGCTGTCACAAGCGGCGTCCACGTCACCCTGACGCAGCTGCACCGACCCCAGGTACCCGAGCGTGACCGCGTGCGTGCGGGTGAAGGTGCTCGTGTTGCGGGTGCGAATGCTGCGGGTGAACTGCGCTCCCGCACCGGCCAGGTCGCCGAGGTCGCGCAGCGCACACGCGGTCTCGTGGGCGAGGCTGGCCTCGCCGAAGAAGAACACGCGGGCCGGCTCCTCGTCGCCGGACTCGGCAGCGGCGAGGTCGTCCTCGGCGCGGTTCAGCGCCGCCGCGGCCTCGGCGTCGCGCCCCGCACTTGCCAGCGCTCGAGCATGGACGACGCCGAGCAGTGCACGCTCGCGCGGAGCGGCCGCGGCGTACCGGTCGCCGTCGACGGACCCTTGCGCCAGCTGCAGGGCGCGGGAGGGCTGCCCGAGATCGACGGCCTGGTGCGCCATCGCTCGCAGCACGTGTCCCGCCAGCGGCGCGTCGCCGGCCTCCTCGGCCAGCTGCACCGCCGTGCGGAAGTCGCGCCAGGCCGCCTCGTGTTCACCGCTGTCGAAAGCCATCCAGCCAGCGAGATAGGCAAGTTCGCCGGCCGCGGAGAACACCGCGCGACGCACGTTCTCGTCGTGGAAGTTGCCGTCGAGCAGCGGCGCGACGTGCGTGGTGAAGTACTCGACGGCCGCGGAGCGGGCGTGCCCGCCGCCCCGGCGCTGGTCCATTCGGGAGAGGTGGCCGACCATGTCGAGGACGGCTTCGGCCTCGCCCATGCCGACGCGGAACCGGCCCGGCCGCTCCTCGGGCAGCGCCAGTGCCGCGGCGCCGAGCGCGAGCGCACCCAAGGCCCGCCTGCGCTCGATCTCCACCCCAGGGCTCCCAGCACTCGGCGTTTCGTCGGGCCTGCCACCAGGCAGCATACTGAGCAGCGCCGCGCTCGATGGCAACGGCATCAGCACGACGCGGCCGTCGACCAGGACCGGGACGACGACGGACGGGGGCGCACCGGCCTCAGCTGGAACCGCGCGTGCAACGGGCGCCTCGACCAGGTCGGAGAAGCGGCTGCGGACATCGTCCGGCGACCGCTCCAGCGCGACGTCGAGCATCGACTGCGTACCCGGCTGCAGCGCGATGTTCTCGCCCCGGTTCTCCCACTTGGAGACGGTCCGAATGGCCACGCCGAGATGCTCGGCGAAGTCGCGAACGCTCATGCGCAGGGCGTGCCTGAGCGCTCTGGTCTCGATCCCGGTCCAACGCTGTACGGTCATCTGACACCACGAATCCTCGGTGACGCATTGTCACTAGGGTAGTGAACTGCGTCTCGTTACGTGATGTCGGCTACCGCCGCAAGACTCACCTGCTCTTGAACCCGTCAGGCGGGCAGCGAAGGAGCGGACCCGGCCACGGTGTCACCGGTTCTTCATCTGTGGCGCCGGGATCGAGCCAGACGACGACGGAGTCGCCGCCATGGCCATGGATCTGTTCGATGTCGTCGACCGACGCGAAGACGGTGACCGATCGGACCGGCCCGCTGCACCACGCCAGCGTCGCCGCGCCTCCGGCGTAGGCCGTGCCGTAGGCGACGATTCCGGTTCCGGACACGCCTGAGCGGTCACGGTCGCGGCGCAGGGCGAACCGGCGCGGGATCTCCGTCCGGCTCATTCGTCCGCTCCGTCGGCGAAGCGACCACTCCAGGCCGGGAGTTCGACCGTCGTCGCGGAGCTTCCGACGATCACCAGACGGTCGCCGTCATGCTCGACTGGTCGCGCGAGCCATCGATGCGCCTGCCCGTCCCAGATCAGCACGTACTCGGTGTCGCGTCGCAGCATGGAGCACCTCCTCACTCGCCCGCTTCGGCGACTCGAGGCCGAGCTTCATGGGCTGCGTCAATCCTTCGTCGCAGCGGGCAGCGAGCCAACGACCGCCTGTAGAACCCGCGTGGCACTCTCCGCTGATTCTTCCGACCGGTCCCGGCCCCGCGTTCGTTTCCCCGCTCCTCGATCAGTGCTGTCGGCCGGTCGTCCAGGTGCCGGGCTCGGCGAGCTCGATGATGGTGCCGAGGTTGTCGGTGATGAACGCGATGCGCTGACCGATGTCGGCCACCTGCATCGGCCCGCCGATGAGGTCCACGCCCCGCTCACTGAGTTGGGACACGGCCGCGTCGAGATCGTCGACGGCGAGGCAGAGATGATGCAGCCGCGACGGGTCCATGCTCGTCAGCACGTCGTCGGCCGCCGCCTGGCGGTTCGACGCGCCCGCCACCAACTCGATCTTGACGTCGCCGTTGACGAGGTAGACGAAGCTCGTGCCATGGGAGTCGAATCGCTGATCGACGGTGAAACCGAGCGTGCCCGAGTACCACGCGATCGTGGCGTCGAGATCCTCGGCGGTCACGCTGATCCCGACATGGTCGTGGGAGATGGAAATGCTCACGAGTTCGATGCTGCGCCGCGGGCGGACCGGCAACCAGGGACCGACCGGCAGTAGGAACACCAGTACCACCCTCGCCCGCCGGCGATGAGCCACAATCGGCCGTGTGGACACCCGTGAGACGACACTGGGTCGCACCTTGCGGGCGTGGCGCGACCGCGTCTCGCCGGCGGCGGCAGGGCTGCCCAGTGGACGCGGGCGGCGGGCGAAGGGACTGCGCCGGGAAGAGCTCGCCGAGCTGGCCGGGATCTCCGTCGACTACCTGGTGCGTCTGGAGCAGGGCCGCTCCATCACACCGTCAGCGCAAGTGGTCGGCGCGATCGCACGCGCTCTGCAGCTCACCGACCAGGAGCGGGACCACCTCCATCGACTGGCCGGCCTCGCCCCTCCCTCCCGGGCGGAGATCTCCGACCACATTCCGCCCGGCCTGCGCCGCCTCCTCATCCGGCTCGGCGACACCGCCGCCGCCGCGGTCTTCGCCGCGGACTGGCAGCTGATCTGGTGGAACCGCGCCTGGGCGGCGCTTCTGGGCGATCCGTCGTCGAAGCCTCCGGCGCTGCGCAACTTCGCTCGCGACACCTTCCCCATCGATGAGGACGGCCCGCACCTGTCGCACTGGCCGGTGACGTCACTGGACCAGGACACCATCGAGCGCGCCGTGGCGTCGGACCTGCGCCGTGCCACCGGGCGCTTCCCAGCCAGTGACCGCCTCACCGACCTGATCGGTGACCTCGTCGCGGGCAACGAACACTTCGCCGAGCTGTGGGCCTCCGGCGAGGTCGGCGCACATCGAGAGGATCGCAAGATCGTCGCCCACCCCGCGGTCGGGCCGGTCACGGTCGACTGCGACGTCATGACCGACGGCGACGCGGACCGGAAGATCGTCGTCCTGACCGCCGAGCCGGACACCGACGACGAGACCAAGCTACGACTGGCCGTCCTCGCCGGAACCCCGGACCCAGCCGTGGTCGGGACTCACCCGTAGCCCAACGTCGTGGGGGTCGATGACCGCTCCACGCACGAGCGCCTCGGACACATGCTCGCCGGCATCGGTGGGAGCGGAAACAGAGCCTGACTTGGGTGGGCGATACTGGGATCGAACCAGTGACCTCTTCGGTGTGAACAATGAAACTCGACGCCTCGGACCTTGCCGGATTCACATCTGTGGAGTTCACAGCCTTGACTGACCCAACCTCAGGCACTCTGGCCCGGCCTGGCCAACAAGATCATCCCGTGAACCTCCCATGATCTTGACGTAGCTCCAACTGCGGATGGTCAGAGGTCTACCGCGGGCGTCAGATACTCACTCGCACCTCGCTCTGATGCCGAGGACAATGAGCTGCTATGAACTACCGCAGCCCGTTCGGTGCCATGACCACCAGCAACCACAACGGCCCGGATGCGCTGTGCCTGTCCCGCACCCACTGCGCGAACCCCGTCGAGGACACCCTGGCCGAGTTCCACCATGCAGCCGTCGCCGCCATCGATGTTGGGGCTCCGCAGCCCGCGTTCTTCCTCACACGTCAGCTCGCCGAACTCGGGCTGAAGGCCCTTCACGCCCCAGCTTTCCCGCCCGGACACAGCCTCAGCGGGCTGCTGCGCAGCCTGAGCCAGCGCCGCGACGAGCTGCTCGCAGGCGGTGCCGAACAGAATCTCATCGTGGCGTTCGTACGCGATCTCGATCACTACGACGCAGGCGGCGACCAGGGCCGGTACCCGACAACCCGCGGCGGTGCGCCGGCCCTGGCCAACGTCTGCTGCGCCGACCCCACTCTGCTACGCGAACACGTCGACCGACTTCATGGTTACGTCCAGCTCAGGCTGGCCGGGGGCCTGATCGGCGCCACAGCTTCCCTAACCTTGCCGTGAGCGCCATGCGGCCGTTCTCGAGTCCACCAATCGAAGCTTCAACTCCTCGTTGGGAATGGGCGCAAATCTTGTCGGGCGCGCAGAGTTGAAGGACTACACCTGCTGCAGAGACTCGCCGATTGCCACACGATGGATGCTTGGCAGGACATCGTCACGTAAAGCCGTCACCAGCCGCGGCTGGTGGGTGACGACATGCTTAAGAGCAGCCGCCAAGGCGGTGGCTGCGTCGCTGTCGCCAAGGGCTTCGATGATCATCCCGGCATCGACGTCATCTGCCCTCCCACGCGCCTGAATACTGCGGATCGCGTCTGCGGCATGCCGAATCTTGATCAACGATTGTGGGCCTGCAGGATGGGTTGCTATCTCGTCGTTAAACGTCGCCCAGCCGTTGGGCGGCTCAGGAGGCGGCGTGGTTCCTTGTCGCTTGCGCACACTTCTGAGGCCGCGGAGATCTGGGTGTGCATGGATTTCGTCGACGACGGCGGTTACGAAGCCCTGGATCGCCGCAGCTGTGGCCCTCGCGCTCGCTGAGCCTCCGAGAGCATCGCGCAGCCTATCTGCGACGAGTCTGCGTTGCTCCTCGCCCGAGCCGGCGAAACGCACCAGCACCCTAGTGGCCGCGAGGACATCGGGTGGCCTCGGCTCATGCAGTAGGCGAAGTCCCTGCGCTATGAGTCGGTCGCGCCACTTGGGCAGCGAGCGCGCCATGCCGTCGTCAATCAGGTCGAGCGCTAGTTGTGGCGCGATGGGGACGATGCTGCCTAGGCGGAAATCTGCGCCCTCGTCGATGGCTTCTACGAGTTGAACGACAGCCTGGCGGACATGGTCCTGGGGGGTGGAGAAGATGCGGCCTGCGGCGAAGATCCAGGTGTTTCGCCAGTGAGGACTTGGGGCGGCTATCCGCAGGCGCGACATCACGTCGTCCAGCGGCCCGGTCGTTAGGCGCCGGGCCGCCATGAGCTCCTGTAAGGAACGGACGTCAAAGCCGTAACCTTCATCACCTCGAGGGGCGAGGAGGACCAGTCGGTGGGTCGCGGCCATAAGGATCTTTGCAAGTAGGTCAGCGTCCGGCCCTGAGGGCTTGAAACCTGCATCTTGCAGGACGTTCCACGTCAGACTCTCCAGCTCCTGTGCTGTGAGCGTGGCATACGATCGTTCACCGGCTTCGCTACGCAACTGGAGCTCGAATCCAACGCGCTCGTGGAGCTCTTGAATCTGCTGGCCATGCTCTTGAAGGATCCGGTGGAACCCGCCCTGCTTATCCCGCTCACGCTTAAACACCGTATCGTAGTAGCCCCAGAATAGGCTGTATCTATCAGGCGCGAGCCGACCAGTTCCATCCATGATAATGGTCATGATCAGCACCTGGAGCGGCGTTCGAAGCAGGTTCCTCAGCGCCTCGTCGTCGGCAGCCCTCTTCAACTGCCGGACGACTCGATCGATCCTATCGAGATCATTTCGGAGTCGTACTCTTGTCGCCAAAGTACCGTAGCGAACGGCCTCGGCAGGCTCGAGGTAGTCCAGGTCGATTCGCTCGAATTGGCTTGGTGCGATATTTTCTGTGTATCCAATTGGTCGGGTGGTCAGGACGACGAGAACATCGCAGTTCTCAGCCTCGGCATCATTGACAAATTCCGATACCTGCTGGATCAGGCGTTTGCGCACTCTAGGCTCCGTGACTTCATCAAGTCCGTCGAGGACCAGGAACCACGGCCACTGCCTCATCCAGGACAGGAGCGCCCGAGCCTTCACCTCACCTAGGTCTGACCGCTTCGACACCTTGTGGGCGATCCAACGCACGAGCGTGGAATCCTCGTCGAGACCGTGTTCTTGCGCATACTCAGCGAGGTCGATCCGCATTGCCCATCGCCGATGCATCGGAAGCGCCATCCCGAGTCGTTCGAGTGCGGCCTTGGTGCCGCTAATCACCTCCTGGTGATCAGCGCTCAGGTCGCCTGCGCCCGCGAGCATCGCAGCGCGGTACGCTTGGACAAGGAACTTGGAGATGGTGGTCTTTCCATTGCCTGGCGCTCCTGCCACGATGAGGTGACGCGGACCTAGGTAGATGCTCTGCCGGGGCTTGAGCACACGTTCGCCCCGGCCTAACACGTATCGAATCGCGCTACTCTGCTCGACTTGGCCGCCGAGGGTCACAGGCAGATCGATGGCGACATCGTGGACGGGAATTCCTCGGACGTCTCCACTGCCGGCCTCATCAAAGTAGATGACTCCTTCACCGATCAGCGACGTACGTGCGTGCGCGCGTAGCCCGGGCTCAAGCTCATCGAGCCGCAGGTTGTCGGTGAACTCCGCCAAGTTGGCGAACACGTCGGCAGCCGTGAAGAAGCCAGGGAATGCTCGCCGGATGCTGGGGTGGGCGTTGATCATGACCTGGATCTGGTTCGCATCCCAGAAACGCCATTTCCGAATCCGGGATATGCGCGCATATCTCGCTCTGCGTTCGTCGCCGCCTGCCACGTCGCGACTGGCATCGGCCAAACTCTCGATGTATTCCCGCATTGACGTGTCGAGTTGGTCGAATCCCCCCGTCATGGGTACCGGGCTCAGCGGTACGTTGGTAATGATGACCAAATAGTCTGGAACGGGGTTTCGTCCCGATCCTGGATCGGCCCACTTCTCGAGTTCAGCACGTACCTGACCCCAAAGCCAACTCGCATTTTCGACGGGTCGCGACGCCAAATTCTCCTTGTGCTTCACCTGGAAAATCGTGTGCCCATCCCAAACCTCACCCACCTGCTCGTCCGTCTTCCTCCAGACGAGTTGGCCTTTATGAAACAGGTCTCGACCGCCGTCTCGACCCGAGCCCATCACCTGGACTCCGGCTCCGAAGGTCTCGACCGCGAGCGCGCCCGCTAGGTCCTGGAACCCGATTGGTCCAAGTTGCTCGAGATTGACAGCCATTCGTGGACCTCCTCGCGCGACCGGAGCCGCGCTGAGGGCCTACCAGTCCGGGAGCACGGTACCTCTCGAGGTGACAGCATCGCTCCACGACACACAGGGCATCGCACCGCGTGAAGCCGCAGCCCGGCTCACGCGGGAGCGAGACAATGCTCCTCGCACAAATTCAGTCTCAGTTCGATTTGCCGATCAGCGCGCAGGCGCCTCCGCGCTGATTGACGACCGCGCCGTCACCGCCGGGCAAGTCAGCCGCGGCACCCATGCCTACCGCGAGGCCCTCATGCGTGAGGGCGACCGGAGGGCGGCCCGCCAACGATCGATCACGGGCGCTGGATGATCAGCCGCTTAGTCTTTGGGGGCATGTCGATTAGGTCAGGCTCCAGGTGCCAGCCCACTTTGATCGTGAGCGGGTACCCCCGGACCAGCGGCCATTGCGGCGTGAACGCCTCAGCTTCGCCGCCCTCGATCACGTACGGCCCGGGGCTGGTCCCATCGGGCAGGTCGACGGCTACGCCGTAGGCGGTCCCGTGGCCCTTGTTAACCAGCTCGAAGAACATGTGGTGGTCAGGCTGACGGATCTCCCACTGCACACGATCGCGGAGCTCCGTCTCTCGATCGCGCTTGGCTCGTTCCTTCGCCAACTGCACAGCCTCCTCGGCGGCCGTCGCCGACCGCTCGGAGGTCTCGGCCGACTTCTCCGAGGCATCCGCCGACCTCTCGGCAGCGTCCGCCGATCGATTCGAGTCCCCGGCCGACCGACCCGCACCGCGGTACGCCAGCCATGCGATGTACGCCGAAACGATACCGGCGGCACCACCGGCGATGCCGAACGTCAGGCCCCATCCCTCTGCATCCACAGCGCGGCAGCGTAACGGCAACCCGGACATTCGACACGCGACCTGCCTGTTTGTCGACGCGAGAATCCGACCGGCGCCACCAGGGTCCGTAACAACTGTCTCCTCGACGAACCCGCCGTCGAGCCCGGTTCTCAAGCGAGCTCACGCGGATCGTGTACGAGATCGTCGCAGCGCTGGCCCACTCGCAGTTCCGTATGGCAGCAGGCGCCGACACCGGATGCCGGCGCGCCACCCACTCTCCTGTGGTTCAGCAGCAACTGGTGTTGCAGGAGTCCGTGGTCTGGTCGTCGCAGCAGTCCATCGTGGTCAACCTCCCTCGCAGCCTCGCTGATGGGTTGGTGGTCAGGCCGCGGCGCAGCAGGCGGCGCCGCGGTTAGCGGACCGCGCTGCCCAGACGTCGCGGACCCGCGACACGGCGCGCCCAAGGGCGCTCCTGCGGCAGCAGGTCGCCAACGCGACGAGACGCTGGTGGGCGGCCTCGGCGATCAGATCGCGACGACGCTCGGCAGCCATCGTCTCGGGCAGGTACGGGTCCATGACGCCTCCTCGGCAGTGGTCCACGAGGCCGGAACAGCCGACCCTGTTTCGATGTTCATCTAAACATTGATTCGACGATTGTCAAAACAAATTTCGACAATCATGGAAACAGCCGACCTTCCCGGGTAACCTGGAGCGACGATGACCACCACCACGATCAGCCCGATCGCACCGGCGAACGCTCGCGCTCTGCCGGTGTTGAACGACTGCTGCACGCCGACGTCGGCCATGAGCGACGGCGACGCCTCGCTGCTCGCGGGCATGTTCAAGGCGCTGGCCGACCCCGCACGGGTGAAGATCCTGTCGATGCTGCTCAACGCGGACGAGGTCTGCGCGTGCGACTTCTCAGCGAGCATCGGCAAGACGGCGGCCACGACCAGCCACCACCTGAAGCTGCTGCGCGACGTCGGCCTGATCACCGGCGACCGCCGCGGCACCTGGATCTACTACCGCGTCATCCCCGAACGCCTCGCTGCCATCCGCGACGCCCTAGCCCTGGGTCAGTGAAGCGCTAGGCCGGCTGGATGTAGAGCGGGCGCCAGTAGTCGACGCCTTCGGGGTGCTCGTATCGATCCCAGCCGAGCGACGCCCAGAACGGATCCGCGCCCTCGCTGAACGCGACGAACCGCCGGCCCGGATACCGCCCGATGACACCATTGACTACGGCCCGCCCGATGCCGCGACGACGGTGCGTCGACACCACCTCGATGAACTCGATCTCTAGCGCGCTCTCGAACTGAGGCGCAGAAGTGAAGTGGCTGAAATCGACCAGCTCGTCGAGCTCGACCCGAGCGACCTCGACGCCGTCCAGCCGCACCTGCAGGTAGATCGAGGCATCATCGACCAGGAGCGGGTCATTCCACCAGTCGGGGTTGAACCACTCACTCCGGTCGAACGGCTGCCACCCGAACCCGTCCTCGCCGGGCTCCCGTCGCTTCTCGATCAGCTCGAGGTCCATGATGGTTCAGCAGCAGACCTTGAGGTAGTTCTGGAGGTCCTCGAGGGCGCGGGCCATGCCGTCCTTGTTGGCGCGGTAGTAGACGGTCTTGCCGTCGCGCCGCGAGGTGACGATGCCGCCACGGCGCAGGAGCTTCAACTGCTCCGACGCGGTCGACTGGCCGATGTCGGCGAGCTCGGCGATCTCCCCCACGGACAACTCGGCGCCGCGGGCGAACAGCAGCATGATCTTCTGCCGGGCCGGATTGGCCAGCGCCTTGAGGAAGTCAAGCGTGGCGTCACTGAGCTCGACCAGATCGTCGGTCACCAGCGGCAACGACCTGCGCTCCCCCGCCGCCACGACTTCGCTCATGCCGCCGAGAATACGCAACGTATCGTCATTTTGCCATCTCGCGAATCGACGATATGTTGACTGGCATGACCGCCACCGCGCTCCCTGTGATCGTCGTCGGCGCCGGCCAGTCCGGCCTCGCCGCCGCCCGCGCCGTCCGCGACGCAGGCCTGCACCCCGTCGTACTCGAGGCCGGCGACCGGCCGGCCGGGTCCTGGCCGCACTACTACGACAGCCTGCGGGTCTTCTCCCCCGCCCGCTACAGCGCCATGCCCGGCTTCCCGATGGACGGCGACCCCGACCGCTACCCCACCCGCGAGGAGGTCGCCGACTACCTCGACCACTACGCCCAGCACCTCGGCGTCGACATCCGCACCCACACCCGGGTGAGCGCGGTGGAGGCCGACGGCACCGGGTTCATCGTCCACACCGCCCACGGCGACGCCCACCCGGCCGCGGGCCTGGTTGCGGCCTCCGGCTCATTCGGCAGCCCGATCACCCCGACCCTGCCCGGCCAGGAGTCCTTCACCGGCGAGTTACTGCACGTCGCCGGCTACCGCAACCCCGCCCCATACGCAGGCAGGCGCGTCATCGTCGTCGGCGGCGGCAACTCGGGCGTGCAGATCGCCGACGAGCTCGCCGCCGTCGCCGACCTGACGCTGGCCACGCTCGCGCCGGTGCACTTCCTCCCGCAGGTGATCCGCGGCCGCGACCTGCACCACTGGCTCGAGGTCACCGGCTTCGACCACCTGCCCGCGGCCTGGCTGCGGCACATCGTCCGCAAGCCGCTCGTGCTGGACACCGGCCACTACCGCGAGGCCATCGAGTCCGGCCAGGTCGAGCGGCGAGCCATGTTCACCGCCTTCGACGCCGACGGCGTCGTCTGGGCCGACGGCGAGCGCGAGCACGTCGACGCCGTCGTCTTCGCCACCGGGTACCGGCCCAACGTCGACTACCTGCGCCCACTCGGCGCGCTGGACGAGAACGGCCTGCCGCTGCACGTCGACGGCATCTCCACCACCCACCCCGGCCTCGTCTACCTGGGCCTGGAGTTCCAGCGCTCGTTCTCCTCCAACACCATCCGCGGTGTCAGCCGCGACGCCGACTACGTCGTCGGACCGCTGGCCGCCCACGTCCAGCAGGCGCCCGCCATCATCGGCCTGTGAACCGAACCCGCCGCGCCGAGGACGGCCGGTCCGCGCAGCCGGCCACTCCGCGGCGCGCGCTGGCCGCACTGTGCCTGACGCAGATCGTCGGCTGGGGTGTCCTTTACTACTCATTCCCGGTCGCGTTGCCGACCATCACCGCGGCCACCGGCTGGTCCGACCCATCGACGACGGCGGCCTTCTCGCTCGCGTTCGTGGTGGCGGCCGTCGTCGGTATCCCGGCCGGACGCGCCATCGACCGCTACGGTCCGCGGCTCGTCATGACCCTCGGCTCGGTCGTCGGAGTCGCCGCGACACTCAGTATTGCCGCCGCACCGAACGTCGGCTGGTTCGCCGCCGCCTGGGTGGTCGCCGGGCTCGCCCAGGCCGGCACCCTCTACGCGGCAGCGTTCACCGCGCTGACCCGCTGGTACGGCCCGCACCGCACCCACGCGCTGACCGTCCTGACCCTGGTCGCCGGCCTGTCCAGCACCATCTTCGCCCCGGCCACCGCCGCCCTCCTCGACCAGTTCGGCTGGCGGCAGACCTACGTCGTGCTCGCGGTCCTCCTGGCGGTCTCCACCATCCCCGGCCACGCGCTGGGTCTCGCCGCGCCCTGGCCCGCACCCGACCACGCGGCCCATCCGCGGCTGCGCAACGGCCACATTCGCGCGGTCGCGACCAGCCGCGCCTTCGTCTGCCTCACCATCGCCTCGGCTCTCACGGCGTTCGCGATGTTCGCCGCCACCATCCACCTCATCCCGCTGCTCGCCGACCGCGGCCTGTCCATGACGCTCGCGGCCTGGGCGCTCGGCCTGTCCGGTGCCGGGCAGCTGCTCGGCCGCATCGGCTACGCGCCGCTGTCGCGCCGCACCACCCCGCGCTTCCGGTCCGTCGCCATCCTCGCCGGAGGCGCCGTCACCATCGCCGCCGCCGGCTTGCTCCCCGGCCCGGCCGCCGTCCTCGTGGCCGCGAGCATCATCCTCGGCATCGCCCGCGGCGCCTTCACCCTCCTGCAGTCCACCGCCGTCAGCGACCGGTGGGGCATCACCGGCTTCGGCACCCTCTACGGCATCCTCAACGCCCCCACCACCATCGCCATGGCCATCGCGCCCTGGGCCGGCAGCGCCATCGCCGCCACCGTTGGCTCCTACCCGGCCATGTTCGCCGTGCTCGCCGCGATCGCCGGCGCAGCCGCCGTGGCCGCGCTCGGCACCGCGACGCAATCGTGCCTAGCGGGCCGCTGGGAATGAAGGCAGGATCCCACCACGACCTGCCTCGACACGCACGGCCGTTCATCCGCGACGAAGGCTTCTCCGTCCTCCGCGAACAGGGCTGCCTCCCTAGTGCCATGCCGCCTCAACTCGATCGCCGGCGGCTTCCTGCTCGGCATCGTCACAGGCGCCGGGCCGGGACGGCGAGATGTGTCTGGCGTGCCAGCTACCCTCGGCCGATATGGCGACGGCGACGCGGCCCATAGGTCGAGAGAGCTGAGGTGGGTGGTGCGCCGGCGGGCTATGCATTACGACTTCCGGTACAAGGTGGTCTGGAATCCCGCCTCGTTCTACGGCCCAGGCAAGATCCACATAGTCGCTGAGGAGTCGGTCGATCGTCGCGATGTGACCCGTATGACGCTTTGCAGCCGATCCCCGAGCGGCTACTGGTCGGCAGCGACCTGTCGCGACCATGCGGGTGAGGAGGATGTGCCAGCGATCCCGGAGCATCCGGATCCGAGGTGGGGCAGACAGTCACGTAGATGGGATGCCGACGACCCGTTTTGTGCGCAATGCCTCGGTACCTGGCGCAGAATCGTGGCGCAGGAGCCGCCGGAATGGGACGGCCTGCACCGGATCGTGATCGTGCCCTGAGACCCTTGGCAACGCTCGACGAGTGCGCGGACACTCAGGACGGCTTCGCGGGCCGCGGACGTCCGTAACTCAACCTAGGCTTTCAATGATCCGCGGCACGTAGTTCAGCAGCACCTGCCAGATGGCGTTGCCCGCTACTCCCCCAGCCGCGCCCTCGCCGACGCGCGTGAGGACCCGGAGGCTGGACCTGATCTTTCCCTTGTCTTGCCGCTCGGTTGCCAGCACTTCTACCGCTGCGCGGGCTTCATTCTCGAGCTCAGGGGGCAGACCACTCCCTCCATCGAGCAGCTCACGTAGTGCGCGAGCGAGATCGGTGATCTCGTTGCCGAGGCTGGTCGAGATGGCCGTTGCTGATGCCGTGGCGCCGGCTCCGTGTGCCGTCGCAAGATTGTTGCCGTCGCCGGTGACGTTGACAATCGTCGATCCAGAACCAGCCGAAGGACGGAGGTACGCATCGATATCGCAGTCATACTCGTCAACGCATCGCTGGCCCTCGTTCGTCAATCGCAGCCGAGCGGCGACCCTACCTGCCGATCCGCCAACCCACATCGGCTTCGTGAGGCCGTTCTCCTCCAGGTAGGAGGCCGCCTCCGCGACGTCGAGTTCGGTGAACCGTTCACCGTCGAGAACGGCGATGTCGGCGCTCAAGAACTTCGAGGGAAAGACCTCGACGCCAGGGCGACCAGCCTCTGAGTCCATCCATCGCAGGAGGTTCGCCCGAAGGGCGCGACGGCGGAACCGCCGATCGGCGCGACGCTCCCGCGCACCCTCGACAAGATCGACCGCGGCAGGGGTCAGGCGAGCACGTGGCGCCAGACCTTCTTCGATCTCCACCAGGCCACGTGGCTCGGCGTACTCCTCAAGCCAGACGTAGACCTCCCGTTCCGACAGATCCTCCTTCAGCGCGTCTCCCGCAGAGATCAAGCCCATCGCTCCACCGGCATCGTAGATCTTCTCCAGCGCACGGAGTTGATCAATTTCCACGACCACAACCATTCCCCGTAACGAAGATCAAGATCCACCGGGCGCGGCGCGCCGGGCAGGTCACTCGACGGTCTCTCCACCTGCTGTGCCTCACGGTACCCGGCGAGAAGGCGCGACCGGCGTGGGATTTGCGGAGTTGATCCTCAAGCACCCGAAGCTCGGTCGTGCCGGCATGGCTGCCTTCCGGATCTCGCGACTGGCCGGGCGCACGGCCATGCCGGCCAAGGCATCGCGCGGCGGCCTCCAACGGGTCCGCAAGCTGGTCGCGGTCGGCGCCATCAGCCGAGAGGCTGCCGCGGAGATTCCCGGACGGATCCTCCAGCAGGATCAGGTGGAGCGGCTCGCCGACCGAATCTTCGGGCACTGCTCAGATGAGCAGGTCAGCCCCGGGCGAAGGCGCGGACCTGCGCGGGCAGCACGTGTTCGCGGATCCAGGCTTGGGTGGCCAGTTGGGTGGCGTCCCAGGGCGAGCCGAGGGGCGGGGTGTAGGAGAGGTCGAGCTCGCTGAGCCCGTCGACGGTCATGCCGTGGAACAGCGCGGTGGCGTAGGTGTCGACGCGTTTGGCGGTCTCGGTGCCGCGCGGCCCGACCAGCTGGGCGCCGAGCAGCAGGCCGGTGTCGCGGTCGCCGGTGATGCGGATGGTGATCGGCTGCGCGCCCGGGTAGTAGGCCTTGTGGTCGTCGGGCGTGGCGGTGCTGCTGACCGGCGCGAACCCGGCCGCGCCGGCCTCGTGTTCGCGCAGCCCGGTGCGGGCCGCGACCAGGTCGAACACCTTCACCACCTGGGTGCCGAGGCTGCCGGCGAACCCGGCCTGCCCGCCGAGCGCGTTCTCGCCGGCCACCCGGCCCTGCTTGTGCGCCGTCGTGCCCAGCGGCAGGTAGGTGACCCCGAGCAGGCGGTGGTGGGTGACGACGCAGTCGCCGGCGGCCCACACGTGCGGCAGCCCGGTGGCCATCGTCTCGTCGACGAGGACGGCGCCCCGCGGCCCGGTCCGCGCACCGGCGGCGACCAGCAGATCGGTGTCCGGCCGCACCCCGACCACGACGAGGACGAGGTCGACGTCCCAGCCGAGCGGCTCACCGTCCGGCCCGGCCCCGTCCACCCGCAGGCCGCCCGCGCCACCGCGGCCGACACTCGTCACCGTCGAACCCGTGTGGACGGTGACGCCGTGGCGGTCCAGCTCGGCATGGATCAGCGCGCCGAGCTCCGGGTCGACGGTGGGCAGCACCTCGGGCAGCATCTCGACCTGGGTGACGGCGATGCCGCGCGTGGTGAGGCCCTCGGCGATCTCCAGCCCGACGTAGCCGGCCCCGACGATGAGCGCGGTCGACGGCCGGATCCGGTCCAGGCTCCGCTCGAGCGCGAACGTGTCGTCCATCGAGTGCAGCACGTGCACCCCGTCGGCCGCACCCAGTTCGCCCAGCCCCGCGATCGGCGGCCGCACCGGTAGCGCGCCGGTGCCCACGATCAGCTCGTCGTAGTCCAGCGTCGTCTCGCTGCCGTCGCTCTCGCGCAGCGCGAGCCGCCGCCCGTCCACGTCGATCGCGGTGGCCAGGGTGTCCAGCCGCAGCCGCATCCCGGTCGCTTCGAGGTCGGCGTGGGTGCGGTGCGCCAGGTTCGACCAGTGCCCGACCTCGCCGGAGATGTAGTACGGGATGCCGCAGATGGAGAAGTTCGGGTAGGCGTCGGCGACCACCACAGTGACGTCTGCGGACGGGTCCAGCTCGCGGGCGCGCAGCGCGGCGGAGATGCCGGCGTCGCTGCCGCCGATGGCGACGATGTGCATGAAGGGGCGCCTTTCGAGATCCGGCCTGCGCGAGTGCTCAGGCTCGGTCGGGTTCGGGACGGGGTGCCGCGCCGTTCTCGTGCGGGATGACGACGGCGTCAGCTGCGCGGCCGGCACCCGGATAGAGGGAAAGGACGAGCAGGACGCCGACGGCGCCGCCGACCAGCTGGACGGCGACGAACGCCGGGACGGAGACCGGCGCGATCCCGGCGAACGTGTCGGAGAACATCCGCCCGGCCGTGACCGCGGGGTTGGCGAACGAGGTGGAGCTGGTGAACCAGTACGCCGCCCCGATATAGGCGCCGACCGCCGGCGCCGCCAGCGCGCCCCGGCCGGTCCGCGCGAGCGCGAAGATCAGCAGCACCAGCCCGGCCGTCGCCACCACCTCGCCGACCAGCACACCGCTGCCGGAGCGTTCGGTCACCGCCATCCCGGCATCTACCTCGAACATCACGTTCGCCAGCACCGCTCCGCAGACCGCGCCGAGGCATTGCGCGACGATGTAGGCCGCGACCTCGCCCGTCGCCAGACCGGTGCCCGACCGGCGGCCCAGCCACCAGTCCGCAAGCGACACCACCGGGTTGAAGTGCGCCCCCGACACCGGCCCGAACAGCAGGATCAACACCGTTAGCCCCAGCACGGTCGCGGTGCTGTTCTGCAGCAACTGCAATCCGACATCGTCCGGCGACAGCCGCTGGGCGGCGATCCCGGACCCGACCACGACAGCCACCAGCAGGCCGGTCCCGAGGAACTCGGCGAGCAACCGACGCCAGGGTGCTGGTGCGGACAGTCGGCCGGTGCGTGGGTGAGATCGGGTCACGGCCACATCTTGACCGACGGCTCTAGCTCAGTCAAGATTGAGCCAATGAACGTTGAGCGAACTGAGCTGGAGCGGCGGGCCGCCAAGCACGCGGCGCTGTCCGACCCGGCGCGGCTGCACATCGCCGACCTGCTCAGCCTCGGCGACCTCTCCCCCAGCGAGCTGCAGGCCCACCTGGGCATGCCGTCGAACCTGCTGGCCCACCACCTCAAGACGCTCGAGGCGGTAGGGATGCTGACCCGCGGCCGCTCCGAGGCCGACCGCCGCCGCAGCTACGTCCGGCTCATCCCCGGCGCGCTCGACGGACTCACCCCTGGCGCCGTCGGCCGCGCCCACCGGGTGGTGTTCGTGTGCACCGCCAACTCCGCACGCTCCCAGCTCGCGGCGGCTCTCTGGAAGAAGGCCAGCACCATCCCCGCCGCGTCGGCCGGCACCCACCCAGCCGACCACATCGACCCCGGTGCCGTCGCCGCAGCGCGTCGGCATGGCTTCCCCATGCGACCCGCGCAGCCACGAAGCCTGGCCGACATCGCCGCGGACGACGACTTCGTCATCACCGTCTGCGACCACGCCCACGAAGAGCTCGGCGACCTCGGTGGACTGCACTGGTCCATCCCCGACCCCGTCCGTGTGGGGACCGACGAGGCGTTCGACGCCACCGTCACCGCGCTCATCGACCGCGTCGGCGGCCTCGCCCCACGGCTCGCCGCCTCCTGAACGGCACCGTCATGTCGAACACCTACGAACGCGCACCGCTCACCCTGGACCAGCAGGTCGCCCTCACCACCGCCGCCACGCGACTGGCGACCGATTTCGAGGGAACCTTCGGCACCGAGACGATCGAGCGGTTCCTGCACACCTCGTACGACCAGTTCGCCGGCCGCGCCGTCGTCGCGAACTTCCTGCCGCTGCTGGCCGAGCGGTTCGCCCGCCAGCGCCTCACCGCGCTGGCCAAGGTCGAGGGCTTGAGTCAGGACGGCCGTCCCACGGTGCTGTTCCTGTGCGTGCACAACGCCGGCCGGTCGCAGATGGCTCTGGGCTTCTTCCAGCACCACGCCGGTAACGCGGCGATCGCCTGGTCCGGCGGCTCGGAGCCCGGCGAACGAGTCAACGCGGTCGCGGTGGCCGCGATGGCCGAGCGCGGCATCGACATCTCCGGTGAGTACCCGAAGCCGTGGACCGACGAGATCGTCCGCGCCGCCGACGTCGTCGTCACCATGGGCTGCGGCGACGCGTGCCCCGTCTTCCCGGGCAAGCGGTACGAGGACTGGACCCTCGAGGACCCGGCCGGCCAGGGCCTCGACGCCGTCCGGCCCATTCGCGACGAGATCGAACGCCGCGTCCACGCCCTCCTGGACCAGCTCGGCGTCACGGCTCAACCTGCCTGACGGCGACCCATTGCGGGGCGCGGCGCCGCCACAGGCCCCTTTCACATAGACAGACTTCTATATTTCGACGTCAGATGGCGTGCGTTTGCTTCGCGTTCACATAGACGGTCTTCAATGTGACCTGCTCACCCGAGCAGCCGGCACCCAGGGGGGCGCCGGACGGTCAGAAACGGAAGGCTAGATTCAACGTGACCTCCAGCAGACTCCGCCGGTCGGTCCTCGCGATCGCGGCGACGGGCGCTCTGACTCTCGGTCTGGCCGCGTGCGGTGGTCAGGACGACCCCGAGACCAGCTCCAACGAGGGTGACAGCAGCGAGACCGAGGCGCCCGACGGTGACGCCGGCGGCGCAGTCTCCGGCGCCGTCGCCGCAGACGGCTCCTCGACCGTCGGTCCGCTCACCGAGGCCGCGGCCGACCTCTTCGGCGACGAGAACCCGGACGTCAACGTCACGGTGGCCACCTCGGGTACCGGCGGCGGCTTCGACGCGTTCTGCGCCGGCGAGACCGACATCTCCAACGCCTCGCGTCCGATCGACGAGGAGGAGACGGCTACCTGCGAGTCCGCGGGCATCGACTTCACCGAGATCGTCATGGCCAACGACGGCCTCGCGGTCGCCGTCAACCCGGAGAACGACTGGGCCACCTGCCTGACCGTCGAGCAGCTGCAGACGATCTGGTCGCCGGAGTCCGAGGGCCAGATCACCAACTGGAACCAGGTCGACCCGTCGTTCCCGGACCAGCCGCTCACGCTGTTCGGCGCCGGCACCGACTCGGGCACCTTCGACTACTTCACCGAGGCGATCAACGGCGACACCGGCGCGATCCGCACCGACTACAGCCCGTCCGAGGACGACAACGTCCTGGTCCAGGGCATCGCCGGTGACGTGGGCGCGACCGGCTTCTTCGGCCTCTCCTACGTCGAGGAGAACCCGGAGTCGGTCAAGGCGGTCGAGGTCGACGGCGGCAACGGCTGCGTGGCGCCCTCGTCGGAGACGGTGCAGTCCAACGAGTACGTCCCGCTGGGCCGGCCGCTGTTCATCTACGTCAAGAACGAGTCCTACACCAGCCAGCCGCAGGTGAAGGCGTTCGTGGACTTCTACGTCGAGAACGCGGTCGACATCGCCGAGCGGGCGCTGTTCATCGGGCTGACGCCGGAGCAGCAGCAGACCGCCACGGACGAGCTCGCGAGCCTCGGCTAAGTGACCGCATGAGCACAGTCGTCAACCAGGGTGGCCCGGCAGGCGTGCCGGGCCACCCCGGCGCATCCATCACCGCCAGGAACCGCCGTCCCGGCGAGCGAGCGATCCGGCTCGGCCTGTTCCTCGCGGCCGCCGTGTCGATGGCCACCACGATCGGCATCGTCGTCGCACTCCTGGTGCCGGCGCTGGAGTTCTTCGCCGAGGTCAGCGTCATCGACTTCCTCACCGGAACCCGCTGGGCGCCGCAGTTCAGCCCGGCCACTTTCGGGGTGGTGCCGCTCATCACCGCCACCCTGTGGACCACGGCCATCGCCCTGCTGGTGGCGGTGCCGCTGGGACTCGGCGCGGCGATCTACCTCAGCGAATATGCGCACCGCAGGGTCCGCAAGGTGCTCAAGCCGATCCTCGAGGTCCTGGCCGGCATCCCGACCGTCGTCTTCGGGTTCTTCGCCCTGACCTTCGTGCAAGCGACGATCCTGCGCGACCTGTTCAGCTTCCAGACCGGCGCGTTCAGCGTACTGGCCGCGGGTCTCGTCATGGGCATCATGATCATCCCGACCATCGCGTCGCTGTCCGAGGACGCGATGTCCGCGGTGCCAATGAGCATGCGGCAGGGCTCGGCGGCACTCGGCGCCAACCGGATGCAGACCAGCCTCCGCGTGGTGTTCCCGGCCGCGCTCTCCGGCATCATCGCGGCGATCGTGCTCGGGATCTCGCGGGCGATCGGCGAGACGATGATCGTGGCCATCGCCGCGGGCAACCAGGCGCGCATCGTCGAGGGACCGCTGGAGGCGGGACAGACCATGACCGGCTTCATCGCCAACGCCGCGCTCGGCGACGCCCGAGTCGGGTCGCTGGAGTACAACACGCTCTTCGCCGTCGGGCTGCTGCTGTTCGCCCTGACCCTCGTCATCAACTTCATCAGCATCCGGCTGGTCCGGCGCTTCCGGGAGGCGTACTGATGGCCACCACAGCCGATGCCGCCCGTGCGGCCATCACCGGCCGGGCTCGCGGCGGCGAACGCAGCACCCGCTCGCTCGTCTTCCTCCTCCTGCTCTGGCTGAGCCTTCTGATCGCCTTCGGCGTCCTGGTCACGCTGATCGTCACGATCGCGCAGGACGGCGCCGGCCGCCTGGACTCGGGCCTGCTCACCGGGTACTCCGCGTCCGTCCCCGAAGAGGCGGGTGCACGAGCGGCGATCCTGGGGTCCGCCTGGGTCATCGGCACGACGGCGGTGCTGACCATCCCGCTCGGCGTCGCCGCCGCGATCCACCTCGAGGAGTTCGCCGACAAGAAGCACTGGTTCAACCGGCTGCTGGAGCTCAACATCCAGAACCTCGCGGCCGTCCCGGCCATCATCTACGGCATGCTCGCGCTGGGCTTCCTGGCCCTGCTGGGCGTGCAGAACAAGAACGTCGTCATCGGTGGCGCGCTGGCGCTGAGCCTGCTCATCCTGCCGGTGGTCATCATCGCCACGCGCGAGGCGCTGCGCGCCGTTCCGGACGAGATCCGGCAGGGCTCCCTCGCGTTGGGCGCCACCAAGTGGCAGACCGTCTGGCGCCAGACACTGCCCTCGGCGGTGCCCGGCATCGCGACCGGGACGATCCTCGCTCTCTCGCGGGCGCTCGGCGAGGCCGCGCCGCTGCTGCTGCTCGGTGGGCTCGTCTACGTGACGTTCGATCCCAACGGCCTCTTGAGCGGGTTCACGACGCTGCCGATCCAGATCTTCAACTGGACCGGCCGCCCGCAGGCGGGCTTCCACGAGCTGGCCGCCGCCGCCAGCGTGGTGCTCCTCGTGCTGCTGCTGGCCATGAATGCGCTGGCCATCTTCATCCGCAACCGCTACCAGCACCGCTGGTGACCCGACTCGTGGAGACCAACCCCATGACCAGCGAGACGTCCACCGGACAGGACACGACCCACACGGGCAACGGCCGAGCACAGACCGGCGTCCACATCGATCCATCGGCGGTGAAGACCGGTCGCCCCGACCGTTCCCTGTCCGACGTGCCCGACCCCGTCATCGAGTGCAAGGGCGTGGACATCTTCTACGGCAGCTTCCGCGCCGTCAGCGATGTGACCATGCTCTTCGGCCGCAACGAGATCACCGCGCTGATCGGACCGTCCGGGTGCGGCAAGTCGACGCTTCTGCGCTCGCTGAACCGGATGAACGACCTTATCGAGGGCGCCCGGGTGGCCGGCGTGATCGCCTACCACGGCCAGGACATGTACGCCGACGACGTCGACCCGATCGAGGTGCGCCGCAAGATCGGCATGGTCTTCCAGAAGCCCAACCCGTTCCCCAAGTCCATCTACGACAACGTCGCCTACGGCCCCCGCGTGACCGGGATGAAGGTCGACAGCATGGACGACCTCGTCGAGGAGGTCCTGACCCGGGCCGCGCTGTGGGACGAGGTCAAGGACAAGCTCGGCCAGTCCGCCTACGGGCTGTCGGGCGGGCAGCAGCAGCGCCTGTGCATCGCCCGCACCATCGCGACGCGCCCCGAGGTGATCCTGATGGACGAGCCCTGCTCGGCCCTCGACCCGATCGCCACGGCCAAGATCGAGGACCTGATGCACGAGCTGCGTGACGACTACACGATCGTCGTGGTCACCCACAACATGCAGCAGGCCGCTCGCGTCGCCGACCGGACGGCGTTCTTCACCGCCCGGCCGGACGAGCAGACCGGGGACCGCACCGGGATGCTCGTCGAGTTCGACCGCACCACCGTGCTCTTCACCAAGCCGGCCGACAAGCGCACCGAAGATTACATCTCCGGCCGCTTCGGATAGGAGGTCTTCGTGACCGTACCCGCCCTCCACTCCGTCGGCACCCAGCAACACCTCAGCGTCCTGGTGGCCGAGCCCGACCCCGCCGTCGCGGCCGACCTCGCCGAGGCGATGTCCGTCCTCGGTGCCGAGGTGACCACTTGCGCCAACGGCGCCGAGGCACTGCTGCGCACCGGGCTGACCCACCCGGACGTCGTCCTGATCAGCACCGATCTTCCCGGCGTCCCCGTCGCCGTCGCCGTTCAGGCCATCCGCGAACAGCGGGTGGCCGCGGTGATCGCCGGCATGAGCGCCACCGACGACTCCGTCCTCATGAACGCCCTCCTCGCCGCCGGCGTCAGCGCCATCGTCGCCCGGCCCTACCGGATGCCCGAGCTCACGCCCCTGCTCGCCGGAATCCGCCCCAACGCCACCCCCGGCGAGGGCCTGCTGCGCACCGGAAGCCTCAGCGTCGACCTGCGCTCCTACGAGGCCACCATTGGCGGCCAGAAGGTCCAGCTGACCGTCCGCGAACTCGAACTGCTCGCCTACCTCATCCGCAACACCGAGAGCGTCGTCACCTCCGGACAGATCATGACCGCGGTCTGGGGCCGATCGCACAGCACCACGAACACGCTCGTCGTGCACATCCGCCGGCTGCGGATGAAGCTCGGCGACGACCTGCGCAACCCGCGGATCATCCGGACCGTGCGCGGCCTCGGCTACCGCCTCGTCGCCCCGGACGACACGCCGGCCGGCAGCACTTCCGCCAGCAGCCCCTCGACCCGTGACACCACGTCGTCGCGGATCCGGCGGATCTCGTCCATCGGCCTGCCTGCCGGGTCGTCGATCGCCCAGTCGAGGTAGCGCCGGCCCGGGTACACCGGGCAGGCGTCGCCGCAGCCCATCGTGATGACGTAATCGGCCGCTCGGACCACATCGTCGGTCAGCGGCTTCGGGAACTCCGCACCGAGCGGCACGCCGATCTCGTCCAGCACGGTGACGAGTTCCGGGTTGAGCGCCCGCGCCGGCGCCGAGCCTGCCGTGCGTGCGTGCGCTCGCTGCCCGGCCATGAACTTGAGCACAGCGGCCGCGAGCTGGGAACGGCCGGAGTTCTGCACGCACACGAACAACACCTCGGGGACACCCTTGACGATGATCCCCTGCGCCTGCGCCAGGGCGGTCAGCCGCTCGGCGGCGAAGCTCGACGTGAGCGACGGCAGGTAGCGGGTGATGCGAGCTCGTCCCGACAGCAGCTGGTAGCTCTCCACCACGTACCGCTCGACGGTCTCCGGCGAGAAGATGCCGGAGAAGCGCGCCGCGAGCTGGTCGGCCACCCGGCCGAGAACGGCGTCGACGCGGATCAGCCCCTGCGCCGGCCCCGGGCTGCCGGTCTCGACCAGCCGCGCGTACCGGGCCAGCGCGTCGTGCGACGGCCGGTAGACGATCTCCGTCCCCCGCCGTTCCTTCTCGACCATGCGGGCGCGATGCAGCACGCCGAGGTGGTGGCTCACCGTCGACGGCGACTGCGCGACGTTCGCGGCCAGCTCGCCCGCGGACGCCTCGCCGCCCTCGTGGTCGATCAATAGGGCGAGCAGCTGCAACCGCGCGGGATCGGCGAGCACCTTGAGCTGCTGGGCGATCTCGGTGGCGGCCGACCGGGTGATCGGTCGCAGGGGTTCATCGCCCGACTCCGTCGTCATGGCGCCTATTTTGACGCAGATCTATGTGAACGGTCTAGACGAAACTCAGCCCATCCGAAGGTCAGCGCAGAATGTCCGCGATGGCCGCCAGCCGCTCCGGCACGATCGAGAACCAGACCTGCTTGCCGCGGCGCTCGCGCCGGAGCACCCCCGCCTCGACCATCAGGCGCAGGTGATGCGAGACGGTCGGCTGGGTGAGGTCGAGCGGCTCCGTGAGGTCGGTGACGTTCGCCTCGGCATCGGGAGCGGCCAGCAACATGCTGAGCAACTGCAGGCGAGTCGGGTCGGACACCACGCGCAACAATCCGGCGAGCCGTTCGGCGTCGTCGCGGGTGAGCGACGTGCCGGGCGTGAGTGAGCGAGCAGCGACCTCGGCGGGTTCACCCACCGGCCCTCCGTACTGCGGCGTGACACTCACACGGTCCATCGTAAGGGGCAAAGCGGCCCGTCATCGGTATCAGAGCACCACCACGGGCCCGGTTCAGCCACTCGCCATCCGCTATGCACCTGGCTGACATCGATATCGATCAATATTTACGAGTGTCTATGCAACGGGCGGGTGACGCGTCGCGCCCGGCCTGCGATGCGAGCGGTCCGCTGTTCCGGGAACCGATCTCGGCGGCGACGGCGTCCCGGCTGGCGGGCGTGTTCGCGGCGCTGGCCGACCCGGTCCGTCTGCGGCTCCTGTCGCTGGTCGCGTGCCGTGCCGGCGCACAGGTCTGCGAGTGCGACCTGAGCGACGAAAGCGGCCTGGCGCCGAGCGCGGTACTGCAGCACCTGGCGGTGCTCGCGACTGCCGGCCTCGTCGCCGGCGAGCAGAAGGACGGGTGGACCTTTCACTCAGTGCAGGCCCGGGCCTTACGCGAGCTGGCCGCGGCGCTGAACACGTCGGCGAACGCTGCGTGAACACCTGGCGGCGCGTCTGCAGATGTGGCCGGGTCGGCCGGGGCGCTTCCTATCGTGGTCGGCGAGCCGCCGGCCGATTCCCTCGACGTTGGAGCACACCATGACCCAGCCCGACGGCCTGCTCTCGGTCGACGCCGTCCTGGACCGGATCAGTGAACGCCTGGCGCACCGGTTCACCGGCATCGTGACCGCGGAGACGACGCGTCGCCTCGTCGCCGAGTCCTACGTCGCGCTGCTGCGCACATCGGCGGTGAAGCAGCACGTACCGTCGCTGACCGAGCACTTCGCGTTCGAGCGGCTCACCGCCGTCGCCCAGGCCAGCGGCGCCACCATCAAGGCCGTGCCCGAGGTGCTGTTCGTGTGCGAGCAGAACGCCGGCCGGTCGCAGATCGCCGCCGCCCTCCTGGACCGCATCGCGATCGGGCGGGTCCACGTGCGCTCCGCGGGGTCGCGCCCGGCCGGCGACCTGCATCCCGAGACCCGCCGGCTGCTCGAGCAGGTCGGCGCCGACGTCTCCACCGCGTTCCCGAAGCCGCTGACGGACGACGTCGTCAGGGCCGCCGACGTCGTCATTACGATGGGCTGTGGCGACGCCTGCCCGGTCTATCCCGGCAAGCGCTACGAGGACTGGGACGTCGCCGACCCCGACGGCGCCGACGACGCCCGGCTGGCGGCGATCCACGACGATCTCGACAGCCGCGTCCACGCGCTCCTCGCCGACCTCATCGACACGGAGTCCAGGTGACCGACAAGCCCAGCGTGCTGTTCGTCTGCGTCCACAACGCCGGCCGCTCCCAGATGGCAGCAGCGTTCCTCCACCACCTCTCCGGCGGCGACATCGAGGTCCGCTCGGCCGGGTCCGCGCCCGCCGACCAGGTCAACCCCGTCGCCGTCGCGGCCATGGCCGAGCTCGGCATCGACATCGCCGCCGAGCAGCCGAAGATCCTCACCGACGAGGCGGTTCAGGAGTCCGACGTCGTCATCACCATGGGCTGCGGCGACGCCTGCCCGTTCTACCCGGGCAAGCGCTACGAGGACTGGGAACTCGACGACCCGGCCGGCCAGGGCATCGAGTCGGTCCGCCCCATCCGCGACGACATCCGCGGTCGCGTCGAGGCGCTCATTGCCTCCCTGAAGGAGACCGCGGGCTGACCCCGTCAGGCGCGAGATGACGGTCCAGCTGCGCGACGCCGACGTCATCGTGGTCGGCGGCGGGCAGGCCGGGCTGGTCGTCGGCTACTACCTGCGTCGCGCCGGCGTCGACTTCCTGATCCTCGACGACCAGCCGGCACCCGGCGGCGCCTGGCAACACGCCTGGCCGTCACTGCGGCTGTTCTCGCCGGCGTCGTACTCGTCCTTGGCCGGCTGGATGATGCCGCCGGCAGGTGACGACCGGTTCCCCGACGCCGCGCACGTCGTCGACTACCTGACCCGGTACGAGAAGCGGTACGACCTGCCCGTCGTGCGGCCGGTGCGGGTGTCGTCGGTGTCCCTTGTCGACGGCGGGCGGTTCGAGGTGGTCACCGACGGCGGTAGCGCGAAGGCGCGGGCCGTGGTCAGCGCGACCGGCACCTGGTCGCGGCCGTACGTGCCCGCCGTCCCCGGCCGCGACTCGTTCCGGGGCCGGCAGCTGCACGCCGTCGACTACGACGGGCCGGAGCCGTTCGTGGGACAGCGGGTCGCGGTCGTCGGTGGCGGCAACTCCGGCGCGCAGATCCTCGCCGAGCTCTCCACCGTCGCCGAGACCATCTGGATCACCCAGCGACCGCCCCGGTTCCTCCCCGACGACGTCGACGGACGGGTCCTCTTCCAGCTGGCGTCGCGCCGCTTCGCTGCCCGCCGCGACGGCGTCGAGGACCCAGGCGGCGGGATCGGCGGCCTCGGCGACATCGTCATGGTTCCGCCCGTCCGCGAGGCCCGGGATCGCGACGCCCTCGTCGCCGAACCTCCGGTCTCCGCACTGACACCGGCCGGGCTGGAATGGCCCGACGGACGCCGCGACGACGTCGACGCCGTCGTCTGGTGCACCGGCTTCAAGCCGGCACTCGGCCACCTCGACGCGTTGGGCGTACGGGGGCGGGTCGCCATGGGCGGCGCGGCCGGCACGCGCTCGACGGACATCCCGGGCCTCTACCTGGTCGGCTACGGCGACTGGACCGGGCCCGCGTCGGCCACCCTCGTCGGCGCCGCACGCACGGCCCGCGACACCGTCCACGAGCTGATCGGCTTCCTTACGAGCTAGCGCGCGTCGCCATCGTCTCGCCGTTGCTCGTTGTGGAGGGCCTCCATGATCGCTGTCAGCTTCTTCAGCTGATCACCGATCTCCTTTAGGCGGCCCTCCGGTGCGTCCGAGGATCTTGTGGAGGTGTGGTCAAAGTACGCCGAGGTCTGCAAACGAAAAGTGTCCTTGTAATTTCGCCGCCACCGCCGGTCGTACTCGACACGCACCACCATGTCATCAGGCACATCGCAGTCGGACGGGTCGTTCTCGTCGACCTGGACCGAGTTCGTCAGCTCCTGACCTGGACCTAGCACGGTGATGGGCTGCGCGTACCGGTGGATCACGGACCGAGCGAGAATGCCGTCTCGCCCCATGTCCGACAGCGGCGGGTCGAACGTGACCCGGATGTTCCGCGCGGTGCTGGCGCCGACGTTGCGAACGACCAGATCGAGCCTGTTGAACGCGAAAGGCGGGACGCGGTACTCGACGACGATCACCGGCCGAGTGCGTTCGCGGCTGTCGCGGCTGGCCGCGAGGAGGGCACCGATCGCCACTAGCGCCGTCGCAGCCGCGGAGATGCCGCCTACCGCGGTCCAGTCCACGGCATTCCAGTCCCATTCCACGTCGTCAGGCTAGAGGCGTGCGGTGGCAGCCCCGGACCGCCGCGCCGCACTGGCCTACGCAACCGAGAGCGCAGCGACAGCATTCGCCAAGAGGTGACCGGCCGGCCCGGGGACTCCCAAATCCGGCGGGCCGGCCGGCAGCTTCGGGTCGGTTCAGGCGCCGATCTCGCGGCCGTCCAGGCGCCACGCGATCGCGACTCCCGGGCGGGCGAAGTCGCCGTCCGGCCAGGTGCTCGCCGGGTTGTCGACGGTGGCGCCGGTGATCTCGCCGGGGTGCTGGACCGAGACGACGACGCTGCGGTTGTCGTCCAGCACGTAGGCCGAGGCCTGCTCGGCGCCGATCGGGACCGACAGGAACTGCTTCACGTGTCCGCGTTCCGGCCCCTCCAGCGGAACGGCGAACAGCCCGTCGTTGAACGTGGCGCCGGTGTGGTCGGTCAGCGCGTTGCCGTCGGTCGAGATCCACAGGTTGCCGTGCGCGTCGAAGTCGAGGTTGTCCGGGCAGGAGATCGGCGAGACCTTCGACTTGTCGTAGCCGGCGAAGTAGGTCGACGGGTCGTTCGGGTCGCCGCAGACGATCGGCAGCGTCCAGGTGAACGTCTCCCCCGCGTGGTTCCCGCCGTCCTCGGTGATCTCGAGGATGTGGCCGTGCTTGTTGGCGTTGCGCGGATTGGCCTCGTCGGCCGGGTTGGTGCCGCCGCGGTTGGTGTTGTTCGTCAGCGCGACGTAGATCTTGCCGGTGCGCGGGTTGGGCTCGATGTCCTCGGGCCGGTCCATCTTGGTCGCGCCGACGCGGTCGGCGGCGAGGCGGGTGTGGACGAGGACCTCGTCGATGCTCATCCCGTCCACCAGGGACTGGCCGCCTCGGGCAAGCGGGATCCACCGGCCGGTGCCGTTGAAGGCGCCGTCGGCGGGGAGTCGGCCGGAGCCATCGATCTCGGACGCGCTGCTGAACGCGAGCTTCGCCACGAAGAGTGTGCCGGACTCGAGCAGGCTCATGTTGTGCTCGCGGTCGGAGCGGGAGTTGCCCCGGCGCAGCTTCTTCTCGGTGACGAACTTGTACATGTAGTCGAACCGCTCGTCGTCGCCCATGTACAGGGCGACCCGGCTGTCCGGCGCGACGACGCTGGTGGCGCCCTCGTGCTTGAACCGGCCGAGCGCGGTGTGCTTGCGCGGCGTCGACTTCGGGTCGTACGGGTCGACCTCGACGACCCAGCCGAACCGGTTGGCCTCGTGCGGGTGCTTCGCCAGGTCGAAGCGCTCCTCCGCGGTCTCCCAGCGCCGGCTCCCCGACGGGTACCGCGTCGTCGTGCTGATGCCGTACCGGGCCAGCGCCGGCTTGTCGTCCGCCGGGACGCCGTCGCCGCCGACGAAGTACTGGTTGAAGTTCTCCTCGCCGGACAGCACGGTCCCCCACGGAGTGATGCCGCCGGCGCAGTTGTTCAGGCAGCCGAGCACCGTCGTGCCCTTGCGGTCGGCCGCGGTGCGAAGTAGCGACGACCCGGCCGCCGGGCCGGTGAACCGCATCGGCGTCGTGCCGGTGATCCGCCGGTTGTACGGACGGCGGCCGCGGTCGATCACGGCCCACTCGCCGGTGCTCCCCTGCCGCTCCAGCTCGACGACGCTCAGGCCGTGAGCAGCGAGCGCGATCCGGACCTGGTCCCGGGTCGGTGCGCCGTCGACGTAGTCGCGGAACATCAGGATCTCGTTGGTGTACTCGTGGTTCACCACCAGCAGCGCGCGGTTGCGCTGCCGGTCCAGCGGCAGCACGACGAGCCAGTCGTTGTTGTAGCCGAACTGGCCCTCCTGGGCCCGGACGGACTGACTGTCGATGTCGAACTCCGGCGCGCCCGGCAGGATCGGGTCGCCCCACTTGGCGACGACCGACCAGTCGTAGCCGTTGGGGACGATCAGCGCGTCGAGGCGGTTCGGCGGGATCGGCTTGAACGTCAGAGCGCCCTTCCCGCCACCCGGAGCCGGAGCCGGCGACGGACGGCCGGTGGCGTAGGCCGGGGCCGCGCCGGCGACAGCACTACCGGCGCCGATCACGAGGGCACCGACGGCGGCGGCGCGGACGATGCCTCGGCGGGACACCTCCGCCTGCAGCATGTCGCCGAAGTACTCGTTTTCAGACGAGTTGGGCGCCGGGTGCGCGCAGGCGTTCCCGCACCGGAACAGGCACGTCATCGCGTTGCGACCGGAGTGACCATCAAGCACCGGCAACGACCGGCGGCCTTCACGAGCGAGCGACACGAAGGGGCTCCTTCCAGGACCAAGGCACAGCGTTCGAGGAACGGGGCCACACGACCCTGGAGGGACGCTAGCAACATATAGACCGTTATCTATGTGTTGTCCGGTGACGCCCTTCCGACCATCACGTGAACGCACCGCAAACGCGTCCGGCGCGACTCCGCCGGATGCCTTCCCCGCCGTCGCCCGAGGTGGCATGGTGCCGCCATGACCGCTTCCGGTGACGGCGAGGTGCTGGACGTGCTCGTCGTCGGGGCGGGGCCGACCGGGCTGGCGCTTGCCGCCACGCTGCGGCGGTACGGGGTGCGGTTCCGGGTCGTCGACGCCGCGCTCGACCGGGTGCACGAGTCGCGGGCGCTGGCGATCCAGCCGCGGACGCTGGAGGTGCTGGCCGGGCTCGGCGTGACCGGCCAGCTCGTCGCGCACGGGAATCGCACCGTCCGGCTGCGACTGCACGCCGGCCGCCGCACGGTGTCGATGCCGCTGTTCGACATCGGCCTCGACGACACCGCCTACCCGTACCTGCTGTTCCTCTCCCAGGCCGAGACCGAGCGCATCCTCGTCGACCACCTCGCCCAGCACGACATCCGGCCCGAGCGCGGCGTCGAGCTGGTCGGTATGGAGCAGCACGGCGACGGCGTCAGCTGCCGGCTCCGGTCCGCCGGCGTGGCGGCCGAGGTCGTCACCGCACGGTATGTCGTGGGCTGCGACGGCGCGCACAGCGCCGTCCGCACGCTGACAGGCATCGGCTTCGAGGGCCTCGCCTACCCGCAGACCTTCGTGCTCGCCGACCTCGAAGCCGACGGCATCGAGCCCGGCGCCGCCCACGCGTTCGTCGGCGGCCGCGGCATCCTGTTCTTCTTCCCGCTCGCCACCCCGGTGTCCTGGCGCATACTCACCATGCGCCCGCCGGATGCGCCGGCGCCGGAACGTGGTGCCGTCACGCTCTCGGAACTCCAAGCGCTCGTCGACGCTGCCACCACGTCGCCGGTGCGGCTGCACGACCCGCTCTGGGCCACCGACTTCCGGATCGCCAACCGCGGCGCCACCCGGTACCGCTCCGGACGGGTCTTCCTGGCCGGCGACGCCGCCCACATCCACAGCCCCGCCGGCGCGCAAGGCATGAACACCGGCATCCAGGACGCCGTCAACCTCGGCTGGAAACTCGGCCTCGTCGCCACGGGCCGCGGTTCCCCGGCGCTGCTGGACACCTACGAGCCCGAACGCGCACCGGTCGGACGCCGCGTGCTGCGCTTCACCGACCGCGCCTTCACCATCGCCACGTCCGCGAACCCGCTGATCCGCACCGCCCGAACCCGCATCGTCCCCGCCGTTGCGCCGCTGGCCACCCGGTTCCGGCGCATCCGCGGCTACGGATTCCGCACCCTCGCCCAGCTCGCCATCCACTACCGCCACAGCCCGCTCTCGGCCCACGGCACCCGCCGCCTCGGCCGGGGCCTGCGCCCCGGCGACCGGCTGCCCGACGCGCCCCTTAGCCGCGACGGCCGGCCCACCACACTCCACGCCGAGCTCGCCACTCCCGGCTTCCACCTACTGCTGTGCGGCCCGTCGGATCAATGGCCGGCGTCGGCCGGTGCCGACCTCGCAGCCCGCTACCCCGGCCTGCTCACGATTCACCGGCTCGGCCGCAACGACGGCCCGGACATCCTGTTCGACCCCACCGGCAGAGCAAGCCGGCTCCTCGGCACCGGCAACACCGCCGCACACCTCCTCGTCCGCCCCGACGGCCACCTCGCCCGTCGCGGCGAGGCGGACCTCAGTGGCGTCCGCGCCTACCTCCATCGCTGGATGCGTGACGCATAGCGCGATCGGCCGCCGTCCCGTGGACGGCGGCCGATCTCAGCGAGGACGGTCAGTTCGAGCTACGAACGAGCGCTCCGAGCGTGATCAGCTCCGGGCCGGCCGCCGTGCCGCAGCAGCCGCCGCTGGCGTCGTCGCCGCCGTAGCCGCCGGATCCGCCGCAGACGCCGGACTCGGGCAGCACCAGCTCGACCCGCTCGGCGGCGGCATGGTCGCCGGCGAAGGCGGCCGCGATGCTGCGGACCTGCTCGTAACCGGTCATGGCCAGGAACGTCGGCGCCCGGCCGTAGCTCTTCATCCCCGCCAGGTACACGCCGGGCTCGGGGTGCGCGAGCTCGCGGACGCCGTGCGGCGAGACGCTGCCGCACGAGTGGACGTTCGGGTCGATCACGGGCGCGAGCTTCACCGGTGCCTGCAGGGTCGGGTCGAGTTCGAGCCGCAGCTCGGACAACCAGCCGAGATCCGGACGCAGGCCGGTCAGGGCAATGACCTGGTCGACGTCGTCGATGCGCCGGCCCGCGTCGGACACCAGGGCGACCCGGCTGTCGGGCTGGACCTCGACGGCCTCGGTACGGAAGCCGGTGACGACGCGGACCCGGCCGGCCTCGACCGCGTGCCGGGCGCGCTGGCCGAGCCGGCCGCGGGCCGGAAGCTCATCGGCGTCGCCGCCGCCGAAGGTGTCGCCGACGGCACCGCGGCGCAGCACCCAGGTGACAGTGGCGCTCTCGGCCAGGGACACCAGCGCGGTGAGGGCGGAGTGTCCGCTGCCGGCGACGACGACGTGCCGGCCGGCGAACCGTTCCCGCACGACGGGGTCGGACAGGTCCGGTCCGCGGTAGCTCAGCCGGCCCGCCTCGACGGCGTTCGCCTCGCCCAGCGCCGGCAGCCCGTCGCCGCCCAGCGGGTTCGGGGCGACCCAGGTGCCCGACGCGTCGACCAGCCCGCGTGCGAGGACGCGCTCCTCGTGGCCGTCGGCGTAGCGGACGTGGACGGCGAGCGGCTCGGTGTCGCGACCCTCGTCCACGACCCGGTCCCGGCCACGGCGGGCGACACCGACGACCTCCGCACCAGAGCGGACCCGCTCCCCCAGCGTCTCCGCGAGCGGCGCCAGGTAGTCGCGCACCCACTCGGCGCCGGTCGGGTAGCCGTCACCGGCCGGGCCATCCCAGCCGCGCGCCTCGAGCAGGCGTCGAGCGGCGGGCGCCACCAGTTCCGGCCACTGCGAGAACAGCCGGATGTGCCCCCATTCCGAGACGCCGGCACCCGCACTCGCGCCGCGCTCGAGCACCAGGACCTCGATCTCGCGCTCGACCAGCTCGGCCGCGGCCGCCAGGCCGACCGGGCCGGCACCGACGACCACCACGGGGTACGCCATGACAGGACTCCTTCATCGAACTTCATCGATCGTTGCGGCCGACTCTATCGACCGGCATCGATGATGGCAACCATCGAGGTTCGTCGATAGACTCCGGTCATGACGACACTCGCGACCCGTCCGCAGGTGCTGCTCCCCACCGAGGCGGCGGCGGACTACGCCGAGTGCTTCGCCGCCCTCTCCGACCCCACCCGGGTCCGGCTGCTGCACGCCGTCGCCACCTCGAACGGCGGCATGACCGTCGGCGAGCTCACCGACCTCCTGGGCATCAGCCAGTCCACCGCATCGCACCACGTGCGCAAGCTCACCGACGCGCGCTTCGTGCACGTCTCCAAGGTCGGCACCAGCACCCGCGTCACCGTCAACGAGGCCTGCTGCACCGGCCTGCCCCACATGGCCGACGTCGTCATGGGCCTCACCACCGCGTCCCGGCCGTGCTGCCCCGACGACATCCCCGCCGACGTCACCATCCGGGCCCTCGCCGACGACGACTGGGCCGACGTGCGCCGGATCTACCGCGAGGGCATCGACACCGGCATCGCCACCTTCGAGACCTCGGTACCACCGAGCACCCGCCTCGCGGCGAAGTGGCTGCCCGGCCACCGCTGGGTCGCCGAGATCGACGGCACCGTCGTCGGCTGGACCGCCGTCTCCCCCGCCTCCGGCCGCGACGCCTACCGCGGCGTCGGCGAGACCTCCGTCTACGTCGACGCCGCCTTCCGCGGCCGCGGCGTCGGCAAAGCCCTGCTGCGCCAGCAGGTCACCTCGGCCGACGAGGACGACATCTGGACCCTCCAGACGTCGATCTTCACCGAGAACCGCGCCAGTCTCTCCCTGCACCACCAAGCCGGCTACCGCACCGTCGGCATCCGCGAGAAGATCGCCCAGCGCGACGGCACCTGGCACGACACCGTCCTCCTCGAACGGCGCCGCGCGGCCTGAGTCCCGGAACGCTGGCCGCGGATGAGAGTTTCTAGATCATCCCAGAGCTCAAGGACACCGCGCTGACGCTCGAGGCCATCCACTCAACGGGATCGGCGGGTGAAAGGAGGTGATCGAAACGAGATGACCTGGGTGGGCGATACTGGGATCGAACCAGTGACCTCTTCGGCGTGAACAAGGAAACCCGACGCTCAGCACCTTGCCCGATCCGCACTCCCCCAGTTCATGACCTCGGCTCACCCGGCCTCACGCACTATGACCCGGCCTGGCCACCAAGATCATCCCACAGATCTCCCATGATCTTGGTGTAGCACTGCGCGCAACCGATCGGAGGTCTACCCGGACCTGGGCTGGGCTCTAGGACACCACGCGGAACTCATTCGTCGGCCGTGGTCAGGTGCCACGACGCTGTACGCACGGTTGCGCTTCTCCTACCCGTCAGTTGCCTGTGCGCCGGCGTTGGCGGGCCATCTCAGCTCTCACTTGCAGGTTCGCGCCCCGCCGGGGGCACACAAACATGGGCAACCGCCGGGAGCGGGCAGCTCGTGCTCATCGAGCAGTATCAGCTCTAGCTCCGGTGCCGTTCGCGTGGTGGCGCTACCGTCGGTGTCATGCTGCTGCTGCGGTGCGCGGTCGTCGGTGTTGGCCGGGTAACGTTTCGGACGAGTGGCGAGCTGCGCGCCCTCTGCGGCGCACCGTCAGGATCGCTGTCGCGCCCGTGCCGTTACGCTTCCACGCTGCATGGTCCATAGGCGAGCTCGGGGTGCTCGGCGGCGATGCGCAGGAGTCGGTTGTATTTGGCGATTCGTTCGCCGCGGGCGGGTGCTCCGGTCTTGAGTTGTCCGCAGCCGGAGCCGACGGCGAGGTCGGCGATGAAGGTGTCGGTGGTTTCGCCGGAGCGGTGGGAGACCATCTGGGCGTAGCCGGCCTGGCGGCAGGTGTCGATGGCGTGGAGGGCTTCCGTGACGGTGCCGATCTGGTTGACCTTGATGAGCGCGGCGTTGCCGATGCGCTGGTCGATCGCGTCGGCGATGATGGCGGTGTTGGTGACGAAGATGTCGTCGCCGACGAGTTGGACCTGGTCGCCGAGCCGCGCGGTCAGGTAGGCCCAGCCGTCCCAGTCGTCTTCTGCGAGGCCGTCCTCGATGCTCCAGATCGGGAAGAACGCGAGCATCTCGGTGTACCGGTCGATCAGCTCCGACGAGCTCAGATGGGCTCCGGCGACTCGGTAGCGCCCGTCGTGGTGGAACTCTGAGGCGGCCGGGTCCAGCGCGATCATCACGCCGTCGGCGCCGGCGCGGTAGCCGCCGTTCTCGATGGCGGTGACCAGGAATCGGAGGGCGTCTTCCGGCTCGCGGATCTGCGGGGCGAAGCCGCCTTCGTCGCCCAGTCCGGTGACCTCGTGCAGGCTGTGCAGGAGCCGCCGCAGCGCCGCGTAGACCTGGGCGCCGGCGCGCACCGCTTCGGCCATGGAGGGTGCACCGATGGGGGTGATCATGAATTCCTGGAAGTCCAGCGGGTTGGGTGCATGCACGCCGCCGTTGATGACGTTGAACGACGGCACCGGCAGGCGCGGTTGCACGCCGGCGGGGGTGAGCCATCGCCACAGCTCGCGGCCGGAGGCGGCGGCGAGCGCGCGGGCGCAAGCCATCGACACACCGACGATGGCGTTGGCGCCGAGCCTGGACTTGTTCGCGGTGCCGTCGAGGTCGATCAGCGCCGTGTCGACGTTTGGGAGGCCGGTCCAGGTCCGGCCGCGCAGCAGGTCGGCGATCTCTCCGTTGACGGCCTCGACAGCGCCCTGCACGCCTTGGCCGTCGTAGCGGGCGGGGTCGCCGTCGCGGCGTTCGACGGCCTCGCGGCGGCCGGTGGAGGCGCCGGACGGCACGCCGGCCACGTCAATGCTGCCGTCGCGCAGGCCGACGGTGACCTCGAGGGTGGGGCGGCCACGTGAGTCGAGGATCTCCATCGCCCTCACTTCGGTGATCTCATGCGCCACTGCGGGCTCCAGCACCGGCCGGGCGACGGGTGGGCCGCCAGAGGTTCCCGAGGTAGATCCCGGATGGGTCGGCGCCACGGTCGTGCAGTCCGCGGAGATAACCGGCCAGTGGAGGCCTCAAATCTAGCTCGTGTAGCCGGTCCAGCGCGGTGAACCGGGGGTCCAGAGCGGGCTCCAACCGCCGAGGTGGCTCGACCGGCGGGGCTTCGGTGACCAGGAAGACGAGGTCGACGGTGCGCATGGTGCCGCCGGGTTCAGCGGCCTCCAGAACGAACGCAACGCCGACAGGGTCGACGGACAGCCCGGTCTCTTCACGGACCTCCCGGCGGGCGCACGCGATCATGCTCTCGCCAGGAAGCGGTGTGCCACCGGGCAGAACCCAGTCGGAGCCGCTGTCGTAGCCGCGGTGGACGAGTAGGACCGCCTGCTCGCGGAACAGGACCGCGGAACAGCGCAGGTCCACGGTGGTGGCGTGATCGGCCATGGTGACCTCCTCTACCGAATCGTCTGCGCGCCTGAGCGCTCGACGGTGGTGCGGTAGAGGCCATCAGCGGAAATGCTCCGCGGTCGAAGGCGAGCCTCATCGCCTGTTCTCTCAGTCTCCGCCGATGGCCGACCACTCGCAAGCCTCCCATGCAGGTGGGTTGCCCTTGACCGCGGACGGCCGATAGCGCTGTACTGAAGATCGGTGATGGATCCCGCCGGGGTCACTCGGCCCGAACCGCCTCCTCGTGAGGCTGATGGCTCCTACTCTGTGCACGGCAGCGGACCGTGTCCGGGAGGAACCGTGAAGGAGCAGGGACGCTCACTGCGGCTGTCGATCTTCGTCGGTGAGAGCGATCGGTGGCACCACAAGCCGCTCTACACCGAGATCGTGCACCGCGCCCACAAGGCCGGCCTAGCCGGCGCGAGCGTGCTCCGGGGCGTCGAGGGCTACGGCGCCACCTCGCGGATCCACACCACGCACCTGTTCCGATTGAGCGAGGACCTGCCGCTGCTGATCCTCATCGTCGACGCACCGGAACGGGTCCGCGCGTTCCTGCCGCAGCTGGACGAGCTGAACCTTTCTGGCTTGGTCGCGCTGGACGAGGTCGACACCATCCACTACGCCGTTCACCGGCACTGAATGCGCCGGGGCGACCGCAGGTGTCCAGGAACTCGTTACGGATGTAACATCTGAACGTGACGATTGATTCAGCTGACCGGCGTTGGCTGGTGGTGAGCGCCTCCACGGCTGGTGCACCCGGGACGTTACGAGTCCAGGTCTGGCGCAAGCTGCGCTCGCTCGGGGCGCTGTACCTGCAGCAGTCGACGTGCTTGTTGCCGGCACGCCCGGAAGTGGCTCGCGAGGTACGGCGCCTGGCCGACCGCGTCCGCCACCAGTCCGGAAGCATCCGGATCCTGTCCATGGCGTTCACCGACGAGGCGGAGGAGCAGGCCGTGATCGCCGAGTTCAACGCCGCTCGCGACGCCGAGTACGCCGAGGTTCTGGAACGGCTCCCGTCGCTGCGACGGGAACTGGCCGACGAACGCGCCCGCGGCCGGGCCACCTATGCCGAGGTCGAAGAGTCCGAGGCCGACCTGGAACGCTTCCGAGCCTGGCTGTCCAAGATCGCCACCCGGGACTACTTCGGGGCGTCTGGTGGTGACGTCGCTCGTGGCGCCGTGGAGGAGGCGGCCGCCGACCTGGCCGCCTTCGAGGAGGCCGCACTCAACGCCGAAACGCCCGGACCGCTGGCCGCTGCGCGCGGGCGGTCCCGTTTGCGGACGGTGCAGGAGTCATGACCGGCTCGTTCTGGTGGGATCTCGTGATCGGCCTGGGCGCCGCACTGCTGCTCGCCTGGCTGGCCCTGATTATCGCGCTCGTCATCCTTCGACCACGAGGCGGGCTGCTACGCGAGGCGGTGCGCATCCTGCCCGACGTCCTGCGCCTGATCCGCAACCTGGCTTCGGACAAGACTCTGCCTCGCGGGATCCGCATTCGACTCGGCCTCTTGCTGGTCTACCTCGCCATCCCGATCGATCTCATTCCGGACTTCATCCCGGTCCTCGGGTACGCCGACGACGCCATCATCGTCACCGTTGTCCTCCGCTCGGTCGTCCGCCGAGCCGGGCTGGATGCCGTCCGCGCCCACTGGCCAGGCAGCGACGACGGTTTCACGGCCCTAACCCGCCTGGCCGGGATCACCACACCCGTCGACGACCCGACGTAGCTGTCAAGGAAGGCTGGCGTACCGCGGGTGCCCGCCGACGTCGCCAGCGGCCAGACCGCGCATCGCACCCGGGCATCTTCAGCTGCGTGCGTCACAGCTCAGGGGGGTGGCTGGTGCTTGTTCACGGGGTGAGTGCTTGGAGGATGGTGTAGCCGAGCAGGGCGGCGCCGAGACCGGCGATGACGCTGACGGTGACGTTCATGGCGGCGTAGAAAAGTGCCCGGGTTTCGGCGAGGCGGAAGGTTTCGTAGCTGAAGGTGGAGTAGGTGGTGAGGGCGCCGCAGAACCCGATGCCGAGCAGCGCGTACATGGACGCCGGCAGCGCCGCTTCGGCGCCGGCGAGGCCGCCGAGGATGAGGCAGCCGGCGAGGTTGGCGGTGAAGGTGCCCCACGGGAACAGGCTGTCGTGGCGGGTCTGCACGACCCGGTCGGTCAGGTACCGGACGGGGGCGCCGACCATGGCGCCGGCGACCACGAGCGCGAAGGTCATGGCCGTGGTCTCCCCTCGTAGCGCAGCACCTGCACGTCGTCGAGGACGACAGTGCCCTCGGTGATCAGCTCGTCCAGTTCGGGCAGGAACGCCTGGATGGCCTCGGCGGTGTCGATGAGCAGCACGACGATGGGCAGGTCCTCGGTGAGGTCGAGGATGCGGGTCGTGTGGATCATCGACGAGGTGCCGAAACCCTCGCTGCCGCGCAGCACGGTGGCGCCGGCCAGGCCTGCTGCCCGGGCTCGTTTGACGATCTCGTGGTAGAGCGGCTGGTGGTGCCAGGTGTCGTCCTCGCCGATGAAGATCGACGCGCGGACGGCGGGGCCGGACAGTTCCATGCGGGTCACGTCCTTTCCCGGGAAGCGGTGCGCCGGGTGGCCGCACGGGTGGCCCAGACCCCGAGGACGACGGCGATCAGGGCGCCGATGACGGTGCCGGCCAGGTAGGTGGCGGCGAGCAGGACGCTGCCCGGTTGCAGCAGGTCGAGGGTCTCGACGGCGTAGGTGGAGAAGGTGGTGAACCCGCCGAGGACGCCGACGCCGAGGAAGGGCCGTATCAGCCGGTGCGCCCGCCACACCTCGATGATGGCGACCATGAGCACGCCGATGAGGAAGCAGCCGGCCACATTGGTGACGAAGGTGGCCCAGGGGAACTGCCCGGGCTGCAGTGGCCAGGCCAGGGTGAGGGCGTAGCGGGCGGCCGCGCCCAGGCCGCCGCCGATGCTGATGACGGCGAGGACGGCGCCGTGGGAGCGGACGAGTTCGTGTCGCCACGGCCGCACGCGCAGGTCGAGGTCGGGGTCGATGGCGTTGGCAACGTCGACGTCGTGGCTCACGGGTGCCTCCTACTCGGACCCAACGATACGGTCGGGGTGGTCGAGTAGGGACCGTTGGCGGCGAGGCGCCGCGGTTGTTCGCGCCGTTGCGAAGCGGCGGGCCCCACCGCCGCATCGATCGTCAATCGCAACGCCCGGCCTGGTCGCCGGGCTTCCCGGTGTGAGGGGGTTCACAGCGCCGCGTCGGGTTCGGCGCTCGATGTCGGGGTGGGTTTCGGCGACATCCCGTCATCCCCGGGTGGGGGTGCCAGGCCCTTACGGGTCCGGGCTGCCCGTCCTACCTCGACCCCTGGGGACGGGTCGGGTCGAGTGCGGGCTTCCCGCTTCGTTCCGGGCTGCCCGGCGGCCTCGGGGCTGACGCCTGGTCCACGGGCGTTTACCGTCTCCTCGGCACTCGAGGCGACGACGAGCAGGCGCGCGGTGTTGACGCGCCGGTCCAGCTGATGCCCGGCCGGGCAGGTGAACAGCTCCTGACGTGGCGGTATCGGTGTGGTTCTCACCGCACCGCACACCGAGCAGGTCCTCCCGGTCGGGGCGTGGGCATCGACGATCTGCACGGCCGATCCGTACCAGGCCGCCTTGGTCCGCAGCTGCGTTCGCAGCCGGCCGAGGGCGGCGTCGGCCAGCCTCCGGTTGCGGTCGCGGCGCACCCGGCGCGGAACATCCCGCCGCGAGCGGGCGAGTTGCTGGGCGTTCCAGCCCTCGACCACGATCCGCTGGTAGCCGTGGACCAGCCGGGTGGTGGCCTGGTGCGAGGCGTCCAGCCGCAGGTTGCCGATCCTGGCGTGCATCTTGCCGAGCCTGGCCTTGGCCTTCGCTCGTCGCCGCGATCCCGGCTGGGTCCGCGCGTGCGCCCGGCCGGCCCGGGCCAGCTTCCGAGCGGCCGCGCCCAGCGGCCGCGGGTTCGGCACGACCGTCCCGTCGGAGAGAGTCATGAGGTCGCGCACGCCGAGGTCGACGCCGACGGTGCCGCCAGCGAGCTGTCGCGCGGACGGCGTAGTACGGACAGGACGCTGGACCTGCACGGTGAGCGCGACGTGCCACCGTCCGCCGGCGTCACGGGTGACGGTGCCGCGGACCAGCCGCGCCGTCCCGGCCGTGAGCCGGCGCAGCACCTTGCGGGTCGACTCGTGCGTCTTGACCGCACCGATCTTCGGCAGCTGGACGTGGTGGGCGTCGCGGACCCTGAACCCATCGCCGTGCACCTGGAACGCCAGCCGGGTCCGCCGCTTCGACCTGAACCGCGGCCGACCCACCCGCCGGCCCTTGTGCTGCCCGTTGCGCGATGCGAAGAAGTTCCGCCACGCGCCGGCGGCGTCACGCAGCGCGGCCTGGTAGGTGCCGGCGAAGTTCTGCCCCACCCAGCCCAGCTCGTTGGCCGGGTCGTTCTTGAACACCGTCCACGCCTTGCACAACTCGAAATGCGACGGCAGCGACGTGACCGGCTCGCCGCCCGCGGCGACCTCCGCCGCGCGCGCGTCCAGCGCGCCGGCGGTGCGGGCCAGGCCCCAGTTGTAGGCATACCGGGCGGCACCGGCATGGGAGACGAACGCCCGCCGCTGCTGCGGCGTGGGGTCAAGGGCGAACGTGTACGCCTGCGTCACGGTCTGAATCTCCACCGGCACCGCGCCCACCCCCTTCCCGCTCGGCGCGAGCGTGCAGCAACGCCCAGGCGCCGGACACCGCCACCGCGCTCGCGGCGACCGCGGCCATGCTCGCCAGGACATCGGTCAGGTAGTGCACGCCCAGATAGACCCGCGACCCCGCCACCAGCAGCGCGAACACCGCGGCGACGACGGCACCCGCCACAGTCCACCGCGACGCCGACCGGTTGGCGAGGAAGATCGCCGTGACCGCGACGGCCGCGGCGATCGTGGTGTGCCCGCTGGGGAAGCTGAACCGGCTGTCCGGCGCCATCGCCCACAACCGCGCCGGCGGACGCGGTTCCGCCACGGCGTACTTGATCACCATCGTGGCCGCCGCCGAACCCACCAGCAACGCCAGCGCCGCCCACCCATCCAGCCGCCGGCGCCGCGGCACGACGAACAGCACGACGATCAGCGCAGCGGCCACCACCCCGACCGGCTCGGCGAGGTTCGTCGCCGCCCGCGCCACGCTCGTCAGGACCGGCGTGCGATAGTCGGCGACACGTGAACTGGCCCCGACGTTGGCGTCGGTAAAACGATCGGCCTGCACCAGCCACCCCGCGATCACCGTCGACGCCACCAGCGCCAGCGCTGCAGCCAGCCGCGTCCACGCGGCGGGCGGGACGGTGCGGCGCGTCAACGCCGGCTCCGATCCGCCGGCGGCGGTGGTGCGGTTCATACGCGCCGTCACGCCAGCCGGGCCAGGGCGAGACCGGCCAGGACACCGCAGGTGGCCGCGGCCAGACTGGCCACCACCTCCAACACCGCAGTACCGGGGCCGACACGGCTGTGGACCCGGACGAACCGGGCGACCAGGGCGCTGGTGAACAAGCAGTACGTCGTCAACGCGCCGGTCAGGCCGGCGGCGAGCGGGGTCATCGACGCCTCGGCCGACGGGCGGATCATCGCCGCACCGGTCAGCCCGCCCAGCAGGAGCGCGCCGGCCAGCCCGACGGTCAGGGACCGCCGCTGATGCCGGTCGGTGTCGGCCTCGGGTCGGCGGGGGCGGTCGAGCAGCAGCCGGACCAACACGCCGAGAGCCGCACCGGCCATCATCGCCAGGCTCGTCACGATCCACACACTCCCTACCCGAGACAGCATCGACTGTCAGGTAGGGACTGTTGGCGGACGGTCCGCGGTTGGGTCCGGCGAGCCCCACCGCCGGCGCCCGAAGGCTGCGCCAGATGCTACCCCATCCCGGCGCGTGCCCGTACCAGGATCCGAGATCGGTGAGACGCCACCCGGACCGGCCGGGTCAGCCGCAGCCAGACCTGCGCGAACAGCCACCCGGCCAGCACGTCGCTGGGCCAGTGCACGCCGAGCACCACCCGGCTCGCTCCTACCGTCGCCGCGACTAGCAGCGGCACCGCCCGGCGTGTGCCGGCGTCCGTCGTGAGCAGATCGACGCACACGCCAGCCGTGAGCGCGGCCATGGTGGTGTGCCGCGACGGCAGGCTGTGCCCGTCCGGGCGCACCAGCCACGCGTCCCGCGGTGGCCGGGTGCGGGCGATCTGCCCGCACGCCGCGCGCCGGACCACCATCCCGGCGACGACGGTGGCCAGCGCGGCCGCACCGCCGGCCACGTCGCCCAGCGCCCGCCGACGCCCAGACGCCCACAGCCCGGCGCCCGCCACGACCGGGTACGCGATCCGCGGCTCCGCCATCGCGCTCACCAGCCGAGCGGACGCGACGACGGGCGGCGTGCGGCGGCGCCGGACCGTCTCGACGACCTGCCGATCCCAGCGCGCTACCGGGTTCATCGCACGATCTCCGGCCCGAACCGGTGGATCAGGCCGGGCATGACGGCCAGCAGGGTGTCCTCCGCCCGGCCGTAGGCGCTGCTGCCCACCCAGATCCGGTAGGTCGCCCAGCCGTCCCTGGACGCGTGTGTGTGAGGCGTGAGCGACGCGGTGTAGGCGGGCACGCCAGCGGCACGGAAGGCGTCGAGGAGGATCATCGCGACACGTGCGTCGACGTCGAGGACAGGCGCCCACGCGTGATCGTCAAGGCCGTTGCCGTACCCGTGGGACGGGAGCCACCAGAGCCGGCCGAGAGTGGCCGGCGCGGCGACGGGCCGGAACTCGGCGCTGGTCACGGCTTCTGCCTCCCACGGCGATCAGCGCCGTCGAGGTCGGCCATCGCGGCGCTGACGACCCGCAGCCGGGCGGCGATCTCGTCCAGGAGGCCGGCGTTGCCGGCCGCGGTGCGCTCGTGCTGGATGCGGGCGGCGGCGAGTGCCTGTTCCAGCCCGGACAGATGGTGCCGTGCGGCCGTGGCCAGGGACCGGTCGAGTTCCGCGGTCGCGGTGTCCAGCCATATCTGCAGGCCGGCGCGGGCGCGCCCGAACGGTGCGGGGACGGCGCTGCTCGCCCACGCGTGAAGCTGCCGCCGCCGTCGCCGGCGGCGCAGCCGTGCCGGCAGCCGGTCGGCCAACGAGCTGGTGATGAGCTCGCGCCAACTGGTCCCAGTGGTCAGGGCGAATGACGGCGGATCAGGCAGCTGCGCGCTCGGGGTCTCACCGATCTCGGCCAGCTCGACATCGAGGACCTCCGCGACCGCCGCGCGCGCCTGCCGCAGATCGGCCGCGAGCTGCCCGAGCACGGCGCCGGCCGCCATCCGCATGGTGGTGTCCATCTCGGTGGCCGTCTGGGTGAACCACGCGTGGGCGTGGCCGGCCACCGCGGCCTGGATCGCCTGGCGGGTCAGCTCTGCTTGCCGTTCCGGTGGTGACGTCGTGCCGGCCCACCGGGTGTCCAGCAACCTGCGGGCATCGGAGAGTGCCACGGCGACCTGCTGCTCGTGGCTGGTGTCGAGCGCGGACCGCAGCCGCCGCGCTTCGCCGCGCAGGTGATCTCCCGCGCTCGTGGCCTGGTGGCGGGCGGTAGCCAGCAGCTGGTCCAGGCGGTCGATGGTGGTCGCCGCGGTCGTGGTGGGCCGGCGCAGCAGCTCCTGCTGGATCCTCAGCATGTCCAGGACCATGCGGGCCTCCCGCGCGGCGGCCCGCGCCGTGGAGGCCACGACGTCGGTCCTGCCGTGGATGTCGATCTGGGTCGCCAGCCGGGCGGTGAAGCGGCGCCACCCGGTGCCGGCGAGCGCGTGGCGGGCCGACATCGCGAAGATCGGCGCCTCCGCGACGGCACCGGCCAGCGCGTCCCGGGTGAACGTCACGATCCGGTCGACCTCGTCCGGCCGGACCAGGTCGATCTTGTTCACCACGACGGCGGCATGGGACGCGGTCGCCATCACGTCCGCGGCCAGGCCGACCTCGGCGGCCGACACCGGCGGATCCGCGGCGAGCACGAGCACGGCGAGGTCGACGGTGGCGCGTGCCCGTTCGGCCTCGGCGGTGTTCGCACGGTGGATCGACCCGGTGCCGGGGGTGTCCACCACCTGAGTGCCATCCGGAAGATAGGGCGACGGGGCCACGATGCGCACGAGGTCGACGCCGCGGCGGTTGCCCGGGTTGCCGGCCTCGCTGACCAGGCCCGCGACGTCCTGCAGGGCGATCTCGTGTGAGCGCCCGTCCAGGAAGCGCGCGCTCGCCGACACCTCGGCCCCGGCCTCGACGACGGTCGGAACGGAGGTCACCGGGAGCACACCGGTCGGGAGGAGGTCTCGGCCGAACAGGGCGTTCACCAGGGTGCTCTTGCCGCGCTTCGCCTCCCCGAGTAGGAGGACGCGCACCCTGCCGGTGCGCATCCGGGACACGGCGTCGGTAAGCGCGCTGGCCCGCTCCGGCGGCAGCAGCGCCGCCACCTCGAGCGCCGCCGACGCCACGACATCGGCGTGCAGAGGCTGGACGGTCACGACCCCTCCCCCTGGGTGTCGCCCGTGCGTGGCGTCGTGAACGGCAGCACGACCAACGTGAGCAGCATCCACGCCGCTGCGTACCCGAACGCCGCCGCCGGGGACACCGCCACGTACAGGATCCCGACGACGGCAGAGGCGAGCAGGTCGCCGCCGGCCTGGATTCCTCCGAGGACGCCGAAGCCGCTGCCGCGCAGATGGTCCGGCAGCATCCGGGCCACCATCGCTGACTCCGCGGTCTCGGCCAACCCGATCCCCGCACCCGCCAGCGCGAACACGGCGAGCAGCAGCAGCGGCGCATGCACCGGTGCGGCGAAACCGGCATACGCGACCGCGTAAAGTGCGGCCGCCGTCGTGAACACCACCCGCGGGCCGGCGCGGTCCAGCCACCGGCCCCCCAGCAGTGCGGCGGCCGCGGCCACCAGGTTGTGCCCGGCATACAACAGCACCGCCAGCGACGTGGCCGCGGTGACCGACCGGCCGTTGTCGGTGAGCAGGTCCGTGGCGCGCAGGATCAACAAGGTGGTGGCGATGTTGCCCAGCTCGAACGCGGCCACCGGCACAAGCGCCCGCCCCATCCCGGCCCGGCGCAGCGCCGCGAACTCGAACCGCCGCCGCGCCGGGCCCGTCGACGCCGGTGCCGGGCGGCGGCGCGCCTCGCGCACGGTCACGATGATCGCGCCGGCGGCGAACAGGCCCGGGATCGCCGCCAGATACATCGTCCACCGGATCCCCACCCACGCCACCAGCACCGACGCCAGCAACGGACCTGCCACCGCGCCGAGATTGTCCCCGGCCCGCTCCAGCCCGAACGCCCGCCCGAAGGCCGACCGGGGTGCGAGCGTGGCCAGCAGGCTGTCCCGGGCCGGCGAGCGCAGCCCCCGCGACACCCACGCGAACGCCCGCAACGCCCCTGCCTGCCACACCGTCGTGGCCGCGCCGATCGCGCCGGTCGCGATCGCGGTGCCCAGGTACCCGCCGGAGGCGATCCGGCCCCGGGTCGCCGGGTCGTTGGCCAGCGGCCCGCCGATCAGCTTCATCACCCCCGACAGCGCGTCGCTGACCCCCTCGATCACGCCGAGCGTGGCCGCAGAGCCGCCCAGGGTCGAGGTCAGGAAGCTGGGCAGCACCGACGTGGTCACCTCGTGCCCGGCGTCAGAGAAGAAACTCGCCGCCCCCACCCCGCCGACACCCGGGGTCAGCCACGACCGGTTGTCGGCCTCCCGGTCGCCGGCAGCGGCGGGCCAGTCCGCGGCCGGAGCGTCGTCGGTCATGCGCTCACAGCCGTCGCCGCATCGGTCCCGAAGATGCGCCGATAGGAGTCCTCGCCGTAGCTGGTCGGCAGCGGCTCGCCCGGGACGACACGGAACGTGCGCGTCTCGTCCGGGCGGCGTTCTGCGCGCAGGAACACCGTCGTCGGCGCCCGGTGCTCGTGCAGGCCGTGGGCGAGGTCGAACAGGTGGGTGACGAACACGACCCTGATGTCGTTGCCGGTCATGGCGTCGATGACGTCGCGGGCGATCTGCGAGCCCTCCCGCTCGTTCGTGGAGCCGAACGACTCGTTGCACAGCAGCAGCGCGCCGGGGGTGATCTGGTCGGCGATGTCGCTCATCCGGGCGAGCTCCTCGTCGAACTTCCCGTGCGTCATGGTGGCGTCTTCCTCCCGTTTGAAGTGCGTGAACACGCCCTGTGCGACCGTGGCTCGCAGTTGGGTCGCGGCGACGAACAGGCCGCACTGCATCATCAGCTGCGCTAGGCCGACGCTGCGCAGGAAGGTGGACTTCCCGCCCTGGTTGGCGCCGGTGACCATGACCAGGGTCGAGCCGTCGGCGTCCACGTCGTTGCCCACCACGCCATCGGTGCGCAGGGCGAGGCAGACGTCGTAGAGGCCGCGGGTGGTGAAAGCGTCCTCGCCTTGGCGCACGGGGGTGGGGAAACACACGGGTTCCCCATGGGCGGCGAGCTGGTCGCGCAGGTTGACGCAACCCAGGTAGAACGCGAGCTCGAAGCGCAACACCGTGAAGAAGCTCACCACGTGGTCCGCGTCCTGCCCGATCGCGTTGGCGGCCTCGTTGAGACCCTTGCTGCGGATCTCACCCAAAGCCTGGAACCCGGCCTCGTCGCGGTCGGGGATCTGGAACGAGTACCGCGGACCGCCTCGGCCGGACACGACGTCGAACCAGCGCCGCCGCGGCAGCCGGTGCAACACGTAGGAAACACCGCGGTTGCCTCGCCCGAGTTCCCCGCTGAACAGGGTTCCCCGGCGGAAATCCAGCTCGGCCAGGTGCTCGCCGGCTGCGGCGAGGTAGTCGTCGTCGAGCTCATCGGCGATCCTGGCGAACAGCCCGGTGAACCCCTCGGACCTGAACGCCGTGGCATGATCGTCGGCGAGCGCCCTGAGCCGGCGGACGCTGCCCATCAGCGCGGTGAGCATCTGCACCGAGCGGCTGACGACGCGTTCGGGTGTGTCGTGCCGGGTGACGTAGAAGACCTTGCGCCGGGCCTCGATCGCCTCGACCGCGACGTCATACAGCTTCCGCACCACGCCCGGGTGGTCAAGGCAGTCGGCCAGGACCCGCTGCCGGTAGGTGATCGTGTCGGGGCCGGTGAGGCTGGCCAGCAGCGTCTGCTTCGCGACGTCCCACAGGTAGCGATCGCCGCCGGCCATCGCCCCGATCAGCGTGTCCACATCCAGATCGGCGACGAGGGCATCCGCCTGCGGCGGCGGCTCCTGCGCTTCGACCTCTCGATCAGGGTGCAGCAGGAACACCTTCATCCCACTCGCCTCCGCAACGCCTCGTAGGTCAGGCCGTACTTCTCCGCCAGCGCCATCGCGTACGCGCGGCCGTCCGCGGCACGGCGCACCACCTCGAACGTCCGCCGCGCCGGATCATCGGGCACGACCATGCCGACCATGCTCACCGTGGCTTCGCTCAGCAATGACAGCTCGTCGACGAACGTCACATACACCGCCAGGCAGTCCCGATCGACGATCCGGCTCAGGATCTGAGTGCCGAGGACGAGCGCGTCCTGCAGCGTGGTCGAGGTGAAGGTCTCGTTCATCACGATGACGCTGTCGCCGGTCGCGTGGTCCAGGACGTCGTGGATGCGCACCAGCTCGTCCTCCAGCTTGCCGTGCAGCGTGTCCAGGCTCTCCTCCCGCTCGAAATGCGTGAACACCCGATCCGGGAGGAACAACCGAGCCGAACGGGCCGGAACGGGCAGGCCGAGCGCGGCCAGATAGTGGAGCTGCCCGAACATCCGGGCGAACGTCGTCTTGCCGCCCTGATTCGGGCCGGTGACTACGACAACCCGCTCCGCATCGGACAGGTCGATGTCGTTGCACACCACCTCCGATCCGGACCCGGCCAGCTTGGTCGCCAACGCCAGATCGAACGCGCCGCTCACCCGCAGCCGCTTCGACGTCGCCGAGACCTCCGGACAGCAGAACGACAACCCCGCATCGGTGAACCGACGCATATACGTCAGATACGCCAGGTAGAACTGCACCTCGCGGTCGAAGGTGGTCACGGTCTCGTCGACGAACCCCACATGGAGCCGGCAGAAGTCCGCCAGCGCGGTGAACGTCTCCGGGAACAGCCGCGCCACCCGCTCCAGGATCCACTCCTCGACGTGGTTGATGTCCTGGTAGTAGCGGAGCCTCACCCGATAGTCCGCCACCTCGCCCTGCCTGAACCTCGCGAACGTCTTCACGATCTCCGGCGTGTAGTCGGCCTGACCCTCGTAGCGGCTGACCGTCACCTTCGCACCGCGGACATGCACGCAGTACCGAACCGCCGCCAACTCGTCCAGCATGTCACCGGCATCGCGGGCCAACGCCTGGATGGCGCCAGAGCCGAGATATCCGGCCAGATGTTCCCGGAGGCCAGCCAAACCCTCCGACGCGAGCTCCACCCGGGCGAGTGCACTCCACAGGGCGGTGACGGCCTGGCAATAGAGGTCCGCGGCGTCGAGGAAGTAGCGCTGCCGCTCGTACCCACTACTGCGCTCCTGCACTGCCCGCAGATGTCTGCGCACGCGCTGCATCAATGCAGCGAACTCATCCACCACCGACCGCACATCATCACGCTCGAGGTCCTGGACAACCCGATGTCGATACTCCACGGCGTCGACATCCCGAAGCGGCTCATGGAAGAATGGCCGCAGGTCGTACTCGTCACGTCCAGCCGCGACCGCCGCCACTACCTGATCAAGGTTCAGGTCGCCGAAGATCACCGGCTCATCCCGGCGGGCACTAGCACGCGGCCGTCGGAACAGCACACTGCACACCATCGCCATGGCGCCTCCAACCGTTCGTTCAAACGGGTAGAAGCCATCAGCCACCATGGCAGTTCAGGCGGGCCTCATCGCCTACCACCAGAGTAACCGGTCGAGGCGAACCTCTAGCCGGTGATCCCCACCACAGCGCCGTGTGACCAGCCGCAACCGCGGACTCAGGAAGTCCCGGAGAGCGACTCGGCACGCATCGAGCCAGAGCGCCAGCCACGATGCTCGAACGAACCCCGTAAATCGATAACGCCGCAGGTCACACTGCAGACAGGAGGTTCCGCTGGTGCAGAGTCATCTCCTGCCGGGGGCACCCAAAACATGGGCAACCGCCGGGAGCGGTCAGCTCGTGATCGTCGAGCAGTACCAGCTCTAGCTCAGGCGGGCTTGGCCGGGCTGGCCAGCGGGCTTGCAACGGCATCCTGGCGGCCGTATCGGGCTGCCCACACACCTCTTCGCCCGCCCAGGGCCAGGACCGCGGAGTCCCCCACCGCTCACGCAAGCGAAGCGATCCGATGGGACCGTTCTGACCATGACGAGGTCCACGTGCTGGGATGAACCCCGGTGCAAAGATTGGGCGTCGGTTTCGGTCGGCTTTCTCAAAGCTCGTCGACGGCGACCCGGCAGCCGGCCGATTCACCGTTGCCCTCACTGATGAAGAGGACCAGCTCGTACGAGTGGTCGGCGTCGGCGGCGCCCGGACCGCGAACGCACTCAAGCCGGCCGTCCTGGCCACCGAGACGTTTGACGCGGTCCTTGCGTAGGCTGACTCGCCTTCTGCGCCGACCGGAGCCCTTGGTGCCACCATGAGCGTATGAGTGGACTCGACGGACGGGTGCGCATCGACCTCACGCGGCGTGAGGTCCTCGAGCTATGCGCGAGCCTCCGCGCCTACGTCCGATCGATGCGGCAACACGCTGCCGACGACCCGACGGGTGCCCACGACCCCGCGGAGCTGGATCGCTTGCTGCATCGGGCGGGGCAGCTGATCTGGCGGCTGGAGGAAGCGGCGCAACCTGGTGAAAGCCGGCTCGTGCACAGTGACGACGCGATCCCGCCCGACGCTGATGACGCGTGGTCCTGACGTTGCGGACGGGCAGAGTGTCCGTGCCCGACCGAGATCTGCGGGTAGGGGCGACCGGCTGCCGCCCCTACCCGCAGGCTCACCAGGAGTAGAAGGGCTCGAACGTCTCCCCACCGTCCGTGGAGGCGACGATGGAGTCCGCCAGCGCGGCGTAGACGGATCCGTCATGGGTGACCGTCATCGCCTGAGGCCGTCCGCCGATGGCGGCGCGTTCGTCCCAGGTCGCACCGCCGTCGCCGCTGACATGTACCGCGCCGTCGGGAGCGATGCCGTAGATCTCGTCGGCGTGTGGCCATTCGGCGAGCATGATGACCGGCGCACTGTCGATCGGTGCGAACGTGCGGCCACCGTCGGAGCTGAGTTGAGGCCCCTGTTCGGTGGTGAGGAGCAGGGTAGCCGCTTCATCGGGCTTGATTGCTACGTCGGCGAGCGGGATCTGGCCGAGCGACGTCCAGTTCTCCCGGTCGGTGCTGGTGAGCAGCTCGCCGCTGCCGCTGTCGTAGCCGTAGACGGCGCCGCCCTTGGCGTCGAGGGTGTGGAAATCGACTTCGCCGGAGAGGGACAGCTCGTCCCAGGTCGCACCGCTGTCGGAGCTTGCGAGCAGGCCGAGGTCCGGGGGCAGGTCGGTTCGGCTGTTGGGGTGGCCGCTGGCCAGGAGCTCACCGGTGTCCGCGACAGTGAAGCCCATGAAGTCGTGGTCGTCGCTGCTGGCGGCGGACGCCTTGCCATCGGGCCAGATGGCGAACAGCCCGTTGTGGGTGGCGACGTACAAGACGTCCTCCACCATGCCGAGACCATGGATATGGGCGAACGCCTCGCCGACAGCCGCGCCAGTCGGGTCACCGGTCTGCGCGCCGTCGACTGGTTCGCCGTCGTCACCGCAGCCGGCCAGGATCAATCCGGCAAGAGCGAAGGCGCCGGAGAGCAATACAGGTCGTTTCGTCATCGAGATCCTCAAGTGGGTCCATGTTGAATGCGAGGGCGGTGGTGCCGGGCCGAGGCCCGGCACCACCGGGACGGGTCAGGAACCCGTGGCCTGGAGCATCTGCTCCATCTGCGTGATCTCGGCCTGCTGGGCATCGATGATCGTCTGAGCGAGCTCGAGTGCTTCCGAGTCCTGGCCCTCGGCCAGCTCGGTCTCGGCCATGGTGATGGCACCCTCGTGGTGCTCGATCATCATGGTCAGGAACATCTCCTCGAACTCAGCCCCGGAGGAGGCAGCGAGGGCATCCATATCCTCGGCGGACATCGTGCCGCCCATCTCCATGTCGCCCGAGCCGTGGCCGCCGTGCGGGTCGTCGGACGGGGCGTCCTCGCCCCATCGCTCGAGCATTGCCGTCATCTGGTCGATCTCAGGCTGTTGTGCACCCTCGATAGCGTCTGCGAGCTCGATGAGCTCAGGGCTGACGCCCTCGTCGGGCACCATCTGGGCCATCTCGACGGCCTGTTCGTGGTGCGGGATCATCCCTTGGGAGAACTCGACGTCGGCGTCGTTGGACTCCGCCTCGGTGGCGCTCGTCTCGGTAGCCGTCCCGGCGCCGGCATCGTTCGAGCCGTCGTCGCCACAGCCGGCGAGCAGCAGTCCGACCGTCGCCACGAGGGCGGGCAGGGTGAAGCGCTTTCGGTACATCAAACTGTCCCTTTCAAGGAGTGCGTGGGCATACGAACGTGCAGGTCAGGTGAACTGACCTGTCACGTCCGCATCACGCACAGGGACATCAGGAGCGCTGATCCGTGGGGTCTGGGCGGTGGTCGGGCGGGCAGCGGCCGAACGCGGAAGAGCACGAGGGGTGACGCAACTGCCCAGGGCCGGAGAGTAAGGAGAAGCCAGCCGACGAGCACGACCGCGGCTGCCGTCAGCACAGCCAGGCAGAGGTGCAGCATCACGTGGCCGGCAGACATCGCGCCATCGCCTGCTGCGGTACCCGCTGCAGCGTCGTCGGAGAGCTGCGGGCCGCTCGCACTCATGGCGTGTCCGGCGGCTTCGCCAACGCCGGAAGCCAGGGTTGGCGCCTCGGGAGCAGCTGACCCGTCATGGCCGGACTGCGCGATGTGATGCATCACGACGATGCCGAAGACAAGCACAGCCACAGCCGCCACGCGCGCTGCGAACCGCCCGATCCTCACGTCTATCCAGACTAGTCGCCGATGCGGCCATTTGGTGCGCCGATCCGTCATGTGCTCAGCCAGCCGTGAAGGTCAGCCATGCGCCGGCGCCGAGGCCCAGCAACAAGGATCCGACGGCGGCGGCGTGCACAGTCACCAGTGGCACGCGCATCACGGTCGTGACCGGTCCAGTCGACGACGTGGTCTCAGCCGCGGGGGCGACCCAGCGCAGGTAGTAGAAGAGGCTGGCGACGGTGTTGACCGCGGCGACCACGACGAGCCAGGCCATGGCGCCGTCGGCGGTAGCGATGAAGACGGCGAGCTTGCCCACGAAGACAGCGGTGGGCGGCGTGCCCACGAGTCCGAGCAGGCACACGACAAGGCTGACCACCAGCCAGCGGCGCTCTCGGGCCGCGGCCGCCCAGTCCGCGATGGTGCTCACCCCGGGGAGGGCGGCGACGGCGGCGAACGCACCCAAGTTCGTGATCGCGTAGCCAGTGAGGTAGATGACCAGCGCGGGCTCGGCGAGGTCTGTGCGCGCCGCCACCGCCACGACCATGAACAGGTAGCCGACCTGGCTGATGGTGGAGTAGGCCAGCAGGCGCAGCAGCTCGGTCTGGGCGAACGCGGCCAGGTTGCCCAGCGTCATGCTGGCGGCGGCGATGATGGCGACCAGCAGCGGCGCGTCGACCGGGGCGTCGGCGAACGGTTCGGCGAGCAGCCGGAACGCGGCCGCGACGGCGCCGATCTTCGGCACGGTGGTGATGAAGGCGGCGACGGCCGGCGCGGTGCCGGCGGCGACGTCGGGGATCCAGAAGTGGACGGGGACGGCGCCCGCCTTGAACCCCACGCCGGCGAGGACACCGAGCACGCCGACGGCTACCAGCGCCACCGACGCGTTCGGCAGTGCTGAAGCCAGCTCCTCGTAGCCACTGGCGCCGCCGGCGAGGATGAGCGCGGCGACACCGACCAGCATCAGTACGCCCACGAACGCGCCCATGAGGTAGTACTTCAGGGTGGCCTCGACCCCGCGGGCGTCCTTCACGAACCCGACGAGCGCATACAACGGCACACTGGCCAGCAGATACCCGGCCACCAGCATGAGCAGGTCACCGCTGGCGGCGAGCGCGATGGCGCCGATGGAGCCGAGCATCATCAGCACGTAGACCTCGGTCTCGCGCGCGTGCCCGGCGAACGCCGACGAGCACAGCACGACCGCGACGGCGGTGGAAATCGCCACCGCGATGCGGACCACGCCGGTGGTGGTGTCGATGACCCAGGTGCCGTCGAACACTGTCTCGTCCGGCTCGGTCAGCGCGACGGCCGCCGCGACCGCGCTGGCCAGGCAGAACAGCACGGCCAACACGCCGACGCGGACCTGCCGTCGCTGCGGCGTCCACAAACCGACGAGGAGCCCAAGGACGGCGCCGGCCAGGAGCAGCAGCTCCGGTAGCAGCGCGACGACCTCCTCGCCTCCCCCGCCCATCTCGTTCATCGGGCGACCAGGTCCGTGACGAGCTCGGCGGCCGGCTCCACCACGTCGAGCAGCACCCGGGGCAACAGGCCGATCACCAGAGACAGCGCGAGCAGCGGCACGATCGCAATGACCTCACGCCGGTTCACGTCAACGAGCCCGCCCGGATTCGCGGCGGAGGCCGGCGCCGTCGTCGGCCCGGCGAGCAGCCGCTGCAGGGCGAGCAGGAACAGCCCGGCGGTGACGAGGATGCCGGTGACGGCGATGACCGTGGCGACCGGGGTGGCCTGCAGCGCGCCGGTGAAGATCTGGAACTCGGCGATGAACGCCGACAGTCCCGGCAGTCCAAGCGACCCGAACGCGGCGACCGCCAGGCACGCGGCGAAGACCGGCGCCGGCCGGGCCAGCCCGCCCCAGCGGTCGAACGCGTAGGTGCCGCCGCGCGACCACAGCACGCCCGACAGCAGGAACAGCGCACCGGTGAGGAGACCGTGGCTGACCATCTGGACCACGGCACCGACGGTGGCAATGGTGCGGGCGTCGTCGTCGGCCGGTCCCACCAGCCCCGCAGCGCCGAGGCCGAGCAGGATGTAGCCCATGTGGTTGACCGACGTGTAGGCGACCATGCGTTTGAAGTCCTGCTGCGCCAGCGCGACGAACGCGCCCCACACGACGCTCACGACGCCGACCACCACGATCACCATCGCCCAGTCCCGCCACGCCTCGGGCAGCATCGGCATCGCGATGCGGACGAACCCGTAGGTGCCGAGCTTGAGTAGCACCCCGGCCAGGATGGCCGACCCGGCGGCCGGGGCATCGGTGTGCGCGTCGGGCAGCCAGGTATGGAACGGGAAGACCGGTGTCTTGACGCCCAGCCCGATCCCGATGGCCAGCAGCACCAGCCCGCCCGCGACCGGTGCGCCCTGCAGTGGCGGGTTGTCCGCGAGCCGCACCATGTCGAAGGTGCGCTCGTCGGACCCGAGGAACAGCCCGATGAAGCCGACCAGCAGCGCCAGCGACCCGACGAAGGTGTAGAGGAAGAACTTCAGCGCGCTGCGGCGACGGTTGCCGTGCCCCCATCCGGCGATGACGAAGTACATCCCGACAATCGTGAGGTCGAAGAAGACGAAGAACAGAATGAGGTCGAGCGCTGCGAACGTGCCCAGACACGCCGTCTGCAGGAACAGGAACAGCGCGGCGTGGGCGCGGGGCCGATGTTGCTCACGCAGCGACCACACGGCGCAGGCGAGGAACAGCACGGTGGTCATCGCGATCAGCGGCAACGACAGGCCGTCGACGCCGACGTGGTAGCTCGCGTCCACGGTGGGGATCCAGCGGACCTTGACGTCGAACGCGATCCCCGCGCCAGGGTCGAAGCGCCACCACATCCACGCCACCAGGGCGAGGTCGACGGCGGACGCGGCTACCCACGCCCACGACGCCACCCGGTCCGGGATTCGCGGCAACGCCATCAGCACGACCGCCACGGCGAGCGGCAGGAGGACGACGACGGTCAGCAGCACGGATTACCTCACGACGAGGAGCAGGACGAGCAGGACACCGAGTCCGGCGACGGCTTGGGCGTAGTACTGGTGCAGCAGCCCGGTCTGCGGGCGCCGCGCGGCGGCTCCCGCGCGTCGGGTCGCTGCCGCCACGGAACGGACCGCTCCGTCGACGCCATCGTCATCGGCCCGCCCGATCGCCGTCGCGGCGCGGCGTACTCCGGCCGCGATGGCCAGCACGGCCCGGTCGATGACGCGGTCGTCGATCGCCGCGGCGGCGCGGGCGACCGCCAGCACCGGCTGCGGCGACAGCAGCCGGGACAGCCCCGCCCACGGAAGGAGGACGCTGCCGCTCAGCCGGTTGACGAGGCCGGGCCGCAGCACGGTCAGCGCCAGCACGGCGACGGCCAGCCCACCGGACAGTGCGAGCTCGGCCGCGGACGGCGTGGGTTGCGAACCGACATCCAGGACGTCCTCGAACGCGTGAGCGACCTCCGGCACCGCCAGCACGCCCAGGCCGACTGCCGCGACGGCGAGGACGCCGGCGACCACGCTGGCCGACGCCGGTACGTGCCGGGTGCCCGGTTCCTCGACATCACGGGCCTCGGTGCCATCCGGCCTGGCGAGCACGACGACGAGGACCCGGCCGGCGTAGACGGCGGACACCGCCGCGGCGGCCAGCCCAACAACCCAGACCGCCCCGTCCGCGCCGGCAAGCACCTCGTCCTTCGACACCCACAGCGCCAGCGGCGGGACCCCGGCCAGCGCCATGAACGCCACCGTCGCCGCCACGCCCATGCCCCGGTGCCGCCGCGCCACGCCACGCAGATCAGCGAGCTGTTTCGTGCCCAGCGACGTCAGCCATGCCCCGGCCGCGACGAACAACCCGGCCTTGACCGCGGCGTGCGTGATGAGGTGGGCCGCTCCCCCGGCGCTCGCCCCGACACCGGCCGCGAGCACCACGAAACCGATCTGAGCGGCGGTGCTGGCCGCGAGCAGCTGCTTGAGGTCCGTTTGAGCACAGGCGATCGCACCGAGCACCAGCGCCGTCAGCGCACCGACCCACGCCGCCGTCGTGGCCGCCCACCCGGACGCCTCCAGCAGCGGCATGGTGCGCACCAGCAGATACCCGCCGGCGGCCACCATCGTGGCCGAATGCAGCAGCGCGCTCACCGGGCTCGGGCCCTGCATCGCCGCAGACAGCCACGCCGAGAACGGCAGCTGCGCGGACTTGCCCAGAGCCGCGGCCAGGATCCCGGCGGCCGCCACGTGCTGCCAGCCGCCGTCCGCCGTAGCTAGGTCGGCCAGCTCGAGCGAGTCCGTCCCCGCCAGCGCCGCACCGGCAGCGACGTACAGGCCCAGGTCGCCGGCGCGAGTCGTCACGAACGCCGTCGTCCCGGCCGACAGCTTGCCGGGCACGTCCCAGCGGTAGCCGATGAGCGCGTACGAGGTCGCGCCCATCACCTCCCATGCCAGCAGCAGCGTCGGCAGTGTCGTTGCGGTGACGGTGAGCAGCATCGCGGCGACGAACAGCAGCAGGTAGCCGAAGAACCGCGCCCGGGCGGCGTCGCGCGGCAGGTCGACGACGGCGAACACGATCACCGCGATCGATACCGCCGTCACCGTCACCACGAGGACCGCGGACAGCCCGTCGACGGCCAGGGCGAGGTCGCCGCCGTCGACGATGCCGAGGAACGGCGCCGACACGTCGGGCCGCTCCACGGCCGTGATCGCCGCCAGCGCGACGCCGACCACACCGGCGACGACGGCGACCGGCCCGGCCAGGCGGTCGGCCCGCCGTCCGGCCAGCAGAAGCAACACGCCGACTACGGCAGGGACCAGCACGAGCCCCGCCAGCGCGGCCGCGGGGGTCATCCGCGCAGGTCCTTGGCCATGTCCACCATGTCGACCTGCCGGGCGCGGTAGATCGCGATCGTCGCTGCGAAGCCCATCACCATCTCCACGGCCATGACCACCAGCGCGACGACGATGAGCATCTGCGCGTCCGGCGCCGACGGGGTCAGGAAGTACCACGCCGCCCCACCCGCCAGCAGCACGCCGTTGACGACGAGCTCCAGGCCCATCATCACCATCACGATCGACTGCTGAGACAGCGTACCGAACAGGCCCACGCCGATCAGAGCGGCGGCCACGGTGAGCACGATCTGCAGGGTCATCGCGGCAGCCCTCCGGCGACGGGATCGTGTGGCCGGCGGGCGTCCAGCTCTGGGCCGAAGCGGTCGTAGCGGCCGCGCTGGGTGGCCAGCACGGTGCCGGCGATGATGGTGGCGAACAGTCCGATGCCGATGACCAGCATCACGAGCATGTGCCCGCCCATGATCGACTCGCCGAGCTGGCGGGTGGCGTCGTCGGGCTGAGTGCCTTGTCGGGCCGGCCAGTCGATGGTCCAGATCCCGACGGTCAGAACCGTGAACACGCTCGCGCCGGCGACGGCGGAGCCGCGGGCGTTGTGGACCATGGTCATCGGCATCAGGCCGGCCGGGTTCATCATGAACATGATCATGAAAATGGCCATCACGGCCATTTCCATCGTCATCATCAGCGCGGTGACGACGGCCAAGTAGACCAGGTCGAGCGCCAGCAGGATCCCGGCGACGGCGAGGAAGGACGCCAGCAAGGCGAACGTCGCCCGGGCCATCGAATCGACGACGAACACCGCGATCCCGGCCGCGACCGCCAACATTCCCAATGTCACCACCGCGATATCGCCCGCCATGGCTGCACCTCCTCGGCGTTCACGCGTACATCCCGCTCAGCACCAGCACCGCTACCACCAGGGCCTGCAGCAGCGTCACGGGTACGAGAACGACCCACGCGGCCTCGACGTAGCGGTCCGGCCGCAGCACCGGGACCCGGCGCCCCGCCACCACCATCAGGCCCATGAGCAGCACGGTCTTCAGCAGGTGCCACAGCGCGTCGGGCAGCCACGGCCCGGACCCGCCACCCAGGAACAGCGTCGCGCCCATCGCCGCGGACGCGCCGAGGAAGATCGCCCGCCCGGCCTCCACCAGCAGCCGCTCCACACCCGACAGCTCCGACACCACACCGCCGGCGATGTCGGCGCCGGCCGGTGCGGCGAACGGACCCCAGAACGCGAACGCCGCCGCACTGGCCAGGAACACCACGAACGCGACCGGCATCGTCACGACGAACCACAAATCAGCCTGCGCGGCCACCACGTCAGTGGTCCGCAGCGACCCCGCAGCCAGCCCGGCAGTGATCAGCGCAAACATCAACGGCAGCTCGTACGCCAGGCCCTGGGCCAGGAACCGGTACCCGCCCACCAGCGCGTGCACCGCGTTCGGACCCCAGCCGACCAGCCACACCGCCGCCCACAGCAGCGCCTCCATCGCGTTGAACCAGACCAGGTCCGCGCTCGTCGACCACAGCGTCCGGCCCGCGATCGGCACCACCGCCATCGACAGCACCGCCAGCACCGGCACCGCCCCGGTAGCCACCCGCCACAGCAAACGGTCTGGAGCCAACGTCGTGCGGCGCTGCTTCACCAGCCAGCGCACCACCGTCCGGGACGGGCCGGCCATCGCATTGGCGTCACCACCGGCGACGACGACCCGGTCCAGCGCGGCGAACACCAGGCCCAGCGCCAAAGCGACCGCGACGACGAGGGCCACGGCGGGGAGCAACCCCCACGCCGCCACCGACGTCGCGACCGTCTCGGGCGTGGTCATGTCAGGCATGGGACATCCCGTGGTGCGCGGGCGCCGGCGCCGCCTCGATGTCGAAGCTGGCGACGATCAGCCGGACCGCCGCCAGTTCCTGCCCGTCCACGAGCGCGGCGAGGTCGTGCAGCCCCACCGCGTTGGGGCTGGTGTGGGTGTGCGCGCCGGCGGCCGCGTCGCACCAGCGATAGGCACGGTCGAGCACGTCGCCGTCGCCGGTGGCGCCGATGCCCCGGACGGACCACCGCAGCGTCCGCGAACGACGAACCATCCGTGCCAGGGGCGTTGCAGCGTCGCGTCCCCGCTGCACGGTCGCCTCGTCGGCCGCCATCAAGGCGTCGCGGGCGGCGCGGGCCCGGCGTGCCGCAACCGGCCAGCCCGCCACGACCAAGAAGCGCGCCAGCGAATCCAGGGCTGCCACGCTCGCCGGCACCTGGCTCGGGCCTGCGGCCGGCTGATCCAGCCAGGACACCTCGACACCGGTGAGGACGTCGCCCTGCAACGACCCGGTCAGCACGAGGCCGGTCGGCCACCCCGGCAACACCGGTCCGAGTGACACGCGAAGCGCGTCCAGCTCCAACCCGTCGCGGTCCGGTGCGGTGCTCGCCATCGCCAAGCCGGCGATCTCACCGCCATGGTGCATGTGATGGTCACCGTGTCCGCCGTGGGCCGCGTGCTGGTCATGGCCGGCCTGGTCGTCGTGGGCGTCGTGTCCCGCGTGCTCCTGATGTCCGCCGTTCTCGCCATGAGCGTTCCCGGCGGGTGCCTGATGGTCGGCGTGCTCGTGGTCACCGTGAGCACCGTGGCTTTCGTGCGCATCCGCGGAGAGCTCGGCGTCATGAATGGGGTGAGCTGCATGCTCGCTGTCCTCATGGCCGGCGTGGGCCTCCGGACTCATCTGTTCCGCGTGACCACCATGCGCGTCATGATCGTCGTGGCTCATGGCCGGGTCGCTCACGGGTTCTGCTGGTTCATCGGCAGCGTGGTGGTCGTGGCCGCCGTCGTGACCGTGGTCCAGGTGTCCACCCTGGTGGCCGGGATCGTGCGGGGCGGTCGGCGTTTCGCCGATCAGCAGGGTCTGCGGATCACTCCGAGGCGCGTCGTCTGACCTCTCGAGCAGGGACGTCAAGGCTGCGTCGAGCTGCGCTCCGAGTTCGTGACCATCGTGCAGGTCCTGCCGATGCCGAGGTGCTGGGACCTGAGACCACAGCACCTCGGCGGCCGCGGCCAGTCGCGGGCCGAGCTCGCCTAGCACGAGCAGCAGGTCCGCGTCGGCCGGCGAGCCGGCCACCGGCCAGCCGCGCCGATCCAGCTCAGCTTCGACCTGCCACCGGAGCTCGCGACTGCCCGGATCATCCACCACGAGGACGTGGGGCCTGCTCAACGCCCAGGCCGTGAGCCGCTGCCTCAGGTCCATCGCAGCGCACCCTCGCGCCAGAGGTACGCGACGCCGACGAGCAGGATGGCGAGGAACCCGAACATCTCGACGACCGCCGATGTGCCCATGTCGGCGACGACGATCGCCCACGGATACATGAAGATCATCTCCATGTCGAAGGCCAGAAAGAGCAGCGTCACGGCGTACCACCGGACGTGGTAACGCGAGACGGCATGCTGCTGCGGCGGCATCCCGGACTCGAACGGCAGGACGGCAGCCGGACGACGGGCCAGACGTATCGCGTTCGAGGCGGCGTACGCGCCAACGACCAGGGCCAAGGAGACACCGAGCAGAGACAGGATCCCGCTCATGGCTCACCTCCTCTCCGACGACAGCCAACTCACGGTAGCGAAGACCGCTCGACTCGCCGGTTGATTCGAACGACTGCGCAGGATCGGCCCCGTGCCAGGGCGGGGGTACCGCGCCTGGCACGGGGCCGCTATGACGCTGAGGCGACGCGCGGGCGTGGTCACGCCAACTGGTAACCGGCCTCCTCGACGGCAGCCCGAACGGCGTCGTCGCTGATGGAGCTCTCCGCAGTGATGTCCAGCCTGCCACTGGCCAGGTCGACGTCTACGCCGGTGACGCCGGGGATTTCGCTGACCTCCTCGCGGACGGAGCTGACGCAGTGTCCGCAGGTCATGCCGGTGACGGTGTAGGTGGACGTGGTCATGTCAATCCTTCTTTCAGAGTCGTGTCGATGTCGCGGTGTCGTTCAGGACCGCACGAGGCGGGCGATGGCCTCGGAGGCCTCCTTGACCTTCGCGTCAGCCTCCGGACCTCCGGCACGCGCCGCTTCGACGACGCAGTGGGCCAGGTGCTCCTCGAGCAGTCCGAGTGCCACGGATTCCAGGGCCTTCGTCATGGCCGATACCTGGGTCAGGATGTCGATGCAGTACTTCTCCTCGTCGACCATCCGTTGCAGGCCACGAGCCTGACCCTCGATGCGACTCAGCCGCTTTAGGTAGTCGTCCTTGTGGTGGATATAGCCATGCGAGCCGGCCTGCTCATCGGCCGCCCGGTCGAGCTGCGCGTTGACCATCGGGTCTTCCCTTCGCTTCGCCTCCACGATCACCACTCGGCGCCCCTCTGATCTCAGGGCGTCTTGCGTCCGTAACCGTACCCCCCTAGGGTACACAACAAGCCTCGCCGCGCCAGTGCTCGGCTGCGCCCACCGCCCGGCATCCGACGATCACAACGGAGCATCAGCGCCGCCGCGGCCACAGTTGTCCACCTCACGGCGCACGCAGGAACACGCGAACCCAGCCCTGGGTTCAATGCATCATTCAGATACCCCCTACCGGTAAGGAGTATGAGATGTCCACGACATCGTCGTCGGCGGCCTCGCGGCGTTGGGCCGCGTTGGCTTTGATCGCCATGGCACAGTTCATGGTGATCATGGACACGTCGATCATCGGCGTGGCACTGCCGGAGATCCAGGCCGATCTCGGCTTCTCTCAGGGCGAGCTGTCCTGGGTCTTCAACGCCTACGTCGTCGCGTTCGGGGGTCTGCTGCTTCTCGGCGGACGGTTGTCGGACTTGTTCGGGGCGCGCCGGATGTTCAGCCTCGGCTGGTTCATCCTGCTGGCCGGCTCCGTGCTCGCGGGAGCCGCCGGGACCGTGGCGGCTGAACTGACCGGCCGCGCCGTCCAGGGCGTCGGCGCCGCGCTGATCGCGCCGTCTGCCCTGACGCTGCTGATGATGCTGTTCGGCGCCGAGCCGCGGCAGCTGACCAAGGCCTTGGCCATCTACGGCGCGGCTGCGCCGGCCGGCGGCACCGCCGGCGTGTTTCTCGGCGGCGTCATCACTGAGTACGTCTCCTGGCCGTGGGTCTTCTACATCAACGTTCCGATCGCCTTGATCGCGCTGATCGCGGCGCCTGCGCTGATGCCCGCCGGAAGCGTCGGCACGCGCGGCTCCGTCGACATCGTCGGTGCCCTCACCGTGACCGCCGGCCTCGGCGCCGCTGTCTACGCGATCGTGCGCGCTCCGGAGGTCGGGTGGGCGGCCGGTGAGACCTGGCTCGTGCTGGCCGGCGCTGTCGTCCTGCTGGGAGTCTTCCTCACGGTCCAGGCGGCCCGCCGGGAACCGCTGATGCGGCTGTCGATCTTCCGCGCGCCGAACCTCGGCGCCGCCAACCTGGCCCAGCTGTTGCTCGGTGGCGCGTGGATCCCGATGTGGTTCTTCCTGAACCTCTACCTGCAGCAGGTGCTCGGCTACAGTGCCTTCCCCAGCGGCGCCGCGCTGCTGCCGATGACCGTGCTCATCATGATCGGGATGATCGCCCTGGCTCCGCGCATGATCGGCCGGTTCGGCCCCAAGGCGATGACGGTCACCGGGCTGGCGATCTTGGCGATCGGCATGGGCTGGCTGTCCTTCATCCGCCCCGACGGCAGCCTGTGGGTCGACGTGCTCCCAGCGTCACTCGTCGCAGCCCTGGGCATGTCGCTGGCGTTCATCCCGTCGCTGGGCACGGCCATCTCCTCCGCCCGGGCTGAGGAAGGGGGCTTGGCCGCCGGCATCGTCAACACCAGCTACCAGGTGGGCTCCGCGCTCGGCTTGGCGGCAATGACCGCCGTGGCCGCGGGCTACGGCGCCGATCAGCTGGGCGACCTAGCGGCCCTCACCGATGGCTTCTCCGCCGCATTCGTCGGCGCCGCGGCCATCGCCGCAGCAGGAGCCGTGCTCGCCGCAGCCACCCTGCGGTCCCGGCCGGACGCCGAGGCGCGGCCGTCAGAGCAGCTGGACGACGTCGCAAGTCGATGAGGCCGTCACTGGTCACAGCCCAGTCCATCGCTCCCCCGCACGGCACCGTGTCGGTGCCGTGCGGGGGCACAGCTCGGCGCTCGGCGAGCCGCTAGCCCAGCGACCCGACCAGGTCGCGGCAGGCGCGCTCACAGGCGCGGCACGCCTCCGCGCAGACCCGGCAGTGCTCGTGCATCTCCGCGTGGCGGTCGCACTCGTCGGCGCATGACGCGCACGCCGTCGCGCACGCCTCCAAGAACGCGCGCGTGAGGTTGGCGTCGTAACCGGTGTGCCGTGACAACACGCGGCCGGTCGTCTCACAAATATCGGCGCAATCCAGGTTCGTGCGGATGCACTTCACCAGCTCAGCGACCATGTCTTCGCTCAAACAGGCGTCAGCGCACGCCGTACAGGTTTGGGCACACGCGAAGCACTGCTCGATGCATGTCGTGAGCGCCTGCCGGTCCACGCCGCCAAGATCCTTGGGGTACGTCTGCAGCATCTCGGCCACCTGCATGGTGGTCTCCTTCCACTCGCGTGGCGATCGGGCAGCACATCACGGGGCTCATCGCTCGCAGCAAGGGCCCGCAGCGGCCCGAGTGTCCGCATACCCGTGACGCAGATCGGCACACGTCGTGGCGAGCCTCATGAACTCATGCGCTCATCCGACCCCTCGAGTGGTCGCAATCCGCTCATGATCACGGCCACCAACCGCTGTACTGCCTGCTGCGACGTCAGCCGGCTCGCCGCGGACAAGGCACCGACGCAGTAGTCGGCCAGCTCGCCGGCGTCGACGTCGTTGCGCACCGCTCCGGCCGCGGCCGCTTCGTCGATCAGCTCACGGATCAGCTGCTGTACCTTGCGCTCCGCTTGGGCGATCTGCGGGTCGCGGTGGACGAAGGCGGCCAGCTCGGTTCCGTGTGGCTGGTGGCGATGTGCCTTCACCCGGTGCCTCTGAATGGAGCCATACGTCTCGAGAACGGCGACGAGACGATTCTCATCACCGACCGCGCGGTCCCGCGCGACCACGAGTCGCGCCAGGTGGTCGGCGACCTGACGCTGGTGCCATGCACGCACGATCGTCTCAACGTCGGGGAAGTACTTGTACAGCGTGGCGCGGCCGATGCCGGTCTTCTCCGCGATCTGCGACATCGTCACCGACAACAACCCGTACTCGGCCGCCAACGCCGCGGCCGTGTCGAGAATCGCGTCGTGAACCTCCCGGCGATGCGACTCGATCGTCTCGCTCCACAGCTTCGGCACCACACCAGGATACAACGCGTCCTTGCTCGATACACTCTGTATTGAAAGAGACATTCTGTATTGATAATGTCGTGAGCGCTTCCTCGCTCGCAGGCCTCAAGGAGCCCAGAGATGTCCGACCCACAGCACGAGACTCACGACGACATCGACGCTGTACCGAACCACGGCTCGACCAGGGGCACCCCGCGCTGGGTGAAGATCTTCGGCGCCGTCGCCGCGCTCATCATCGCGCTGTTCATCGTGCTCGCGGTCGCCGGCGGCGGCGATCACGGGCCCGGTCGCCACGGGGGCGATCACGAATCGTCTGAAGGCATCCACGGATGACCTTGTCCCCTGGCGTGCGCAAACTCGTCCTCACGGCGCACGTCACGTCCTCCCTCGGCTGGCTCGGCGCAGTCGCCGTCTTCCTGGCTCTCGCGATCGTTGCCCTCACCAGCGACAACGCGTCGACCGTTCGCGGCGCCTACCTGGCGATGGAGCCCGCCGCGCGTCTTACCCTCGTCCCCCTGTCACTTCTGGCGCTGCTCACCGGCGTCATCCAGTCGCTCGGCACCTCATGGGGGCTGCTCAGGCACTACTGGGTGATCTTCAAGCTGCTGATCAACGTGATTGCCAGCATCTACCTGCTGCTGTACCTGCCTTCGTTCGAGCAGTTCGCCGCGACAGCAGCCGACGACAGCGCCGACCTGGACTCCGTGCGCAACATCTCGCCCGCACTCCACGCTGTCCTGGCCCTGCTGCTTTTGCTGGTGGCCGCAGTGCTCGCGGTCTACAAACCGCGAGGAGTCACTCCCTACGGTGAGCGACGACGCCTGGAGCGACGGCAACAGCGCACCGAACCTCGAGCCCGAACAGCGACCACGCCGTCAGCACGGCGAGCAGAGTGAGTCCGAGGCGAGGGAGCAGGCGGCACGACGGGGGAAGCGCACCGCCTGCCCACCCATCGGCATCGAATCGCTGCCGACGCTCAATCCAAGCGCCTTCGACGATCGAACCGCAAGAGCCACTTATGACTGCGGCGGCCGTTCCAGCACACGTTGTGGCGACAGCGACTGTCCGCGGCTCCGAGCGTGAGTCACTCAATTGCCGCTATAGCTGGAGTCCGTCGGATCGGTGATCGCGTGACGGGTGCACGGTGGCCGGGCGGACGTTGAGTCCGGGCTTGGGTGGCGGCAGAGTGGGCGCCGGTTGCGAGGGCGTGCTCCGCGGCTCCACACTGGTGCGCGCTCGAAACGCGACGCCGGGGAGGTCTGCTGGCCGACGGCCAGGGCGGCGTTCCCGCGGCGGCCGGCCGGTGCCAGGAACGATGGTTGCCTGGGTGAGTGCCTGCGTCACCTCGCGCGTGAGCGGATCCTCAGCTGGCGCGGCCGGGTCGTCGTGGTGTCCGACGAACACTTCGATCGGCGCATGCAGACCGAGCTGCTCGGCTACCTGCGGCGCTGTGCGGATGTAGGTCTCAGCATATGCGCTCTTCTGGGCGGAGTACCCGGCGCGGATCGCCTCGTAGGTGGCGGTCGCACGGAGCCGGTACTGATCCGGAAGCCTCTCGTCCAGGACTGCGGACCAGAGTCCTTGGAGAACCCAGTGATAGTGGTCCTGCAGCCCGGACTCTTCGAACTGGTCGTTGACGTCGAGCAGCACTCGGACAGGCTCGGATCGGTACGCGGGCAGGTCCTCGGGCAGCGTCGTACCGAGCAGCTCAGCGACGGTCTTCGCGTTGGACGTGGCCGATTGGCCGGCGAACAGCTCTGCCGGTCCGCCGAGGCTGGCCGTCACACGACTGAGGGCATCGGTGAGCTCGTCGGCGAACGGAAAGGGCGAGCGGCCGTCGTCGTCGATGTAGGCGCCCGACTGCCGGGCGAGGTCGGTTGCCGCCACGATCGCTCGGTACACGGTGGCCTCATGCGTGCCTCGGTCGGGCCCGGGGCGCCGCGCGGTCCCAGCGGCGATCAGCGTGGTGATCAGTTCTGTCCGGTCGCTGGTTGGCCGGCCGACGAAGAGCTCGTCGGTTCCGCCGATGCGGGCATTGACCGCGGCAAGGATCTCCGCGAGCTCGTCGGCGAAGTCGAAGGGGCGCTCGCCGGCGGAGGTCAGACGTCGCTCTCGAGCAACCGCAGTCAACGCAAGGGTGGTGGTGACGCTGGGGTCCAGGTCATTCATCGGCGCGCCGTCGTAGGTCATGGGCGTGAGTCCTCCTCCGGGAAGGGGCGCGGCGGTCGGCGTCCCTTGCCGTAGGTAGTGCTGTGCTCTCCCCAATGGATGGTCGGCCTCCGGCACGACCAAAGTGCACCGCCCTTCAGATGTGGGGCGATGCATCGCGTGCGTCGGGGGGTGGCGGCGTACCTCTGGGCGTTGATAGAGCAGCCCAGCGGCGATCGGAGACACGATGACTGCAGACGAGGCGCGGTACGCGGACTGCATGGTGGGCGAACTACATGTGTCTGTGCTGCATCTGGGCGTCAACGCACTGGGTTCGGACGAGGTGCTCTCGCGCTTCGCCTGGCGGGTGGAGTCGACGAATCCGGATCTGCCGGGCACCTTCACGAACAGCCACTTGCATGCGGCTTCCGAGATCGAACTGTCCGCGCAGGATGGGCTACGCCTGGCAGCACACGTCCTGATCGAGGCCGGCGAGGACTACCGCGCGGGCGAGCTGGAACGCATGAGCTTCCCGCTCTGGCTCTCGGCCATGGCCCACCGCAACCTCGGCGAGCTGGCACTGTTCGCTTGGACAGGCATGAGCCCTGCCGAGGTACGAGCTGACGGGATTCCGCTCGATCGTCAGCTGCTTGCGGTTGAGGTCGCCCGGCATGTGCTGGACGCCGAATCGGCACTGACCGATGCCGGCATGCTTGGGCCTGAGGCCTTCGCCGAGTTGCGCCGGATCACGGCGGCTGCGGACCGGGAGGTCTCGATCCCCGACCCGGACGACCCGCTCGGCCCGCCGCTGTATGAAGGACCTGCCGGCGAGGCTCACGCCCGTCTGGTGTCCGGCCAATACGATGCGCACGCTCGACACGATCCGACCCAGGAACTGGTCGTGGTTGTCGCGGACTCTGAGCTGTTGGGCACTCGTACAGCAGCGGCGTTCGACGCCAACCGAGCCATCCACCGAACCCGCATGGCGAGGACCAACGGTCGAGCCCCGTCGGCGGGCGCGCACCAGGCCTCGGGCACACCATGGCCGTTCGACTCCTCTACACCGCAGCAAGGCCCGGGTCGCACGGAGCCGCCGGCACCTGGGCTGTAAGCCGCCGTCATCTGAAGACTGACGATGCGCAGCTGCCTCAGGTATGCGCCCCAGGTCAAGCTCATGGTCTATGTCAGGCTGAGCAGCCGGCGAACGACTGGTAGATCTACGCCACGATGGAGATGGAGCCGTCCACGTGGGGTCGAGTCAAGCTGCGTCAGTCGGATGAGAACGAGACGCAGACCGTGGGCTGGGATCAGCTCGTCGCGACGGGCGTCGTAGAGCGCTCGCTGCTCGCCTCGGTACACGCCACTGATCGTGAGGCGATCCGGCTTGTCGAAGAAGGCGGTTGGCTCGTCGTGTTGGCGTTCGCGGTACTCGACGACGAGGCGGTTACTTGGCCAGTAGGCGTCCACTGGCAATCCGACCTGGCGGCCTGTCTTGCCAGCATCACCGAGCAACCAGTCGAAACGGTGACCGCGCGAACCGCGTTCGCCGAGCACCTCGTCGCACAGGTCCAGCACGTAGTGCTCGTCGCTGGTCTCCCGGCCCATGGGCGGAGCATATGGCGCTGCGTGTGCGCGGTCGAGGACAGGTGGATACGCAGCATAGACGCCCGCTCTCTCGTCAAGCCAAGGACAGAGAGCGGGCGTCCGGTCGAGATCGTAGGCCAGTTTCGGTTGTCGAAACAGACCTGGGCCGCCAGAGCCTAGATGCCACGCTCACGCAGCCGGATCACCAAGTGGTCGGCCGCGACGGGGCTCTGGGTGGCCTCGAGTTCCCAAGTGATGTCCGCGGTGGCTTGCAGCTCGGCAAGGGGCATGGTGACCGAGCCGCCAGCTCGGCGCAGAAGTGCGATGAGGAGGGCGGCTTGGACGTCGGGCGTGATCATCAACCACCGGCGTTCGTCTGGCGTCGTCATCGGCACCCACCCATAAATTGACTATATCTAGATATCTTGATCAAAACAGCAGGTCAGCGGCGAGCGATTCGGACCGCGGCCCGCATTCCTTTGGATATGAGCTCGGCGTCGGCGGCCTGGAACACGACGGTCTCCCCCGGGTCTTGTCGCGAGAGCATGGTCAGCTCTACGGCTCGTGGCCGTTCACCTGACTGGACGACGTTGACGCCGATGGCCCTGCCGTCCGCGGTCATGAATGAGGTCAGGTAGTGGCGGTGCACCTCGTGCTCGCCAGCCTCCTGGCACCACTTCCGCGGACACTTGTCTTCCTCAGTGATGCGCGCTGTGCGGGTCATCGCGTGAACTCGGCCTCGTAACAGATGGGCAAGGGTGGGTAGGAGCGCTGAGCAGTGTTGTCGACGGACTTGGCCCCGGGATCACGAAGCTGTGCGAGCGCTGCGGCCACGACAACCCGAGCCTGGCCAGGCGCCCAACGGCTCCTCTGCGCGACGGTGGCGATGTTGTGGAGCCTGTCCGCGACTGCCCGTATCGGCCTTGGTGTGGTGCCCATGTGGATCGTCCTCCCTGCGAATTCAGGCGTTGGGCTCGACCGTGCAGCGCCAGCCGTCAGCGGCTTCGGTCCACTCGTCGAGTCGGGTGTAGCCGAGTCCGTGCAGCTCGGCATCTGCGCCCCCTGGCAGCCGCGTGCCGTAGGGCAGCGGTCGGTCCGTGATCGGCTCGCCGCCTTCGGTGACGAAGACGTGGTGCAGCAGGCTTTGGGAACGCGTCGACGGCAGGATGAAGGCAGACGAGGTCATGAGCGTGTTGCCTCGCTGCGCGTGAGGCTGCGTCGCCAGTGCTCGGCCCAGCCGGCCCACGCGCATGGCCAGGGAGCCTGGCAGTTCGCACAGGTTGATCGACGCCCCGGCAGCCAACGGCTGGCCGGCACGTGCGCGTCCCGCAACTCTGCGGCGTAAGCATCGATGCGCTCTGGTGACCAGTCGACGAGGCCGTGGCCCTGCACACGGGCGGTGAAGCCGGTCATTGCGATTCTCTCCACTCCGGGGATCCTGACGGCGGCAAGCCCCTTCGAGGGCTGGGCCGCTCGTCGACGGGCTGAGCAGGTTTGACAAGTCGCTGGGTGGGGTCTAGCTCTCGTGGAACCTGACGGTCGAGTCGGTCACCGGTACCGTTGACCATGTCGAAATGGTCCTGTCAGTGGTCCGGACATCTCGACCGCCGACAGAGGACATGTGCGGGTCCTGGCGGGACATCTCGGTGACATCGGTTCCGTTGCCGGGGCAGGAGCGCGACGCTAGGTCCAAACGGGATGGGAGGTGACGACGTGACGGAGCCGCAGCCTGCGACTCTTCTTCATTGGCTCATCGTCCAGAGGGACTGGACCATCGAAGACGCTGCTCACGAGTTCGAGGTCGCCGCCAAGAAGGCTGGGATCAGTGCCACGATGAGTCCACGCCACCTCGGCCGGATGGCACGCGCCGAGACGGCCGGGCGCTCGCCGAGCGCACCTACTCGTCGAGTGCTGCGGCTCCTCTTCGACCGCTCCGTCGACGAGCTGCTGTCGCCTCCTCCCTCGGGACTAACCAATGCAACCGGCAGACACGCCGGTCTGGGAGACGAGGTCGACATGGCGGCAGAACGCGCACGAGCCTTCGGCGAACGGTCGCGCTCGCGACTGAGCGACGAAGCACTGGAACAGATTCACGATGAGGTTCGCTCGCTCGCAACCGACTATCCGCAACGACCGGTCCTCCAGCTGCTCCCCAGCTTGATCAAAGTCCAGGGCGACTTGATGGACCTGATCGAGACCCCTCAGCAGCACCCGGCGCATCTACGCCAGCTCTACTTCCTGACCGCCGTCACCTCCGGCCTGGTCGCCAAGTCCTCGCACGACCTGGGCCGGACCCGCGCGGCCATGACCCAGGCGCGCACCGCGCTCCTGTGCGCCGAGCAAGCAGGACACAACGGCCTGCGCGCATGGATCAACGGGTTGGAGAGCATGTTCAGCTACTGGTCCGGGCGCCCACGTGACGCCGTGCGGTACGCCCAGCGCGGCGCCGAGTTCGCCGGCCGCGCCGGCTCCACAGCCGCCGTGTGGCTCCCAGCCAGTGAGGCACGTGCGTGGGCCGCTCTTGGCCGCACCGACGAAACGAAGGCCGCCATCTGCCGAGCCGAATCGGCGCTCGACCGTGCACAGTCGGACGACCTCGACGATCTCGGCGGCCTGTGCACCTTCTCCCCCAGCCGACAGCTGTACTACGCCGCCGACGCGCTCACCTGGCTCCCGTCCGCCGGGGCCGACGCCGAGCGATACAGCGAAGCCGCCGTGGCCGCCTACGCCTCGCGCGAGGACGACTGGGCATTCGGCGACGAGGCCGGCGCGATGAGCGACCTGGCGGTTGCGCGGATCCAACGCCAGGAACTCGACGGCGCCATCGAGGCCGTCCGGCCCGTGCTCGACCTTCCGCCCGATCAAAGAATCCACGGCATAGCGTCCTCCGTCGAACGCGTGCACGGCGCACTGACCAGCACGGGCATCCGGTCTGCCGAGGCCGTCGAACTGCAAGACGAGATTGAGGTCTTCCGCCGCAGCGCCCTACCCACGACCGAGCAGTGACCCACACATTTCCGCTGACCCTGTCCGGCGAGCGGGTCAACCTTCGCGAGTTCACGCCGGAAGACCTCGACGTTATCGCCGGCATCGTTGGCGACGACAGGGTGACGACGTTCTTGTCCTTCGACAGCCGCACCCGCGACCAGGCGCGCGCAACCCTCACCGGCATGCTCAGCAGCGCCAGGTCCGAGCCGCGCACCGAGTTCTACCTTGCGATCGAACCGCTGGATGGCCCGCCGGCTGTCGGCTTCATCCGCCTCGCCCTCGGCGGCGTTCACGCGGCGAAAGTCGGCTACGCCGTCGCAGCCGACCATTGGGGCCGCGGTTACGCGACCGACGCGGTTCAGACCATGGTCCGCTATGCGTGGGACGTCCTCGACCTGCACCGGATCACGGCCGCCATAGGCCCGCAGAACACGGCATCGATCGCTGTGGTCAAACGTGTGGGTATGGAGTACGAAGGGCGACTCCGCGATCACGTCTTCACCAACGGCGCCTGGCGCGACTCTCTGCTGTACTCGATCATTCGACCTTGACACGAGAGCTTGCTGAACGGCGCGCGAGGGCTGCTGCCGCGAGGTCTATGGAGCCACTCGTGGCAGTTCTGCCATCAAACCGATGATCAGGTTTCGGACCTCAGTGTCGTAGACGGCGGCGCCGGCGAGGTCGTTGAAGACCCTGGCGTACGCCCGCAGCTCGGAGGACTCCGTGATGTGCAGCTCGGCCGTAAAGGTCTCGGCACGCACCAGTTGCTCGTCGAACAGCCAGAATCCGTGAACGGGCATCACCGGGCAGGTGACGTCGAACGGGATGACGCCCAACCGGACGCTGCGCATCGTCGACGCCGACACCAGGCGGTCGAGCTGGCCCTCCATGACGGCGGGAGGACAGAGCCGGTAGCGGAGGGCAGCCTCGGTCATGACGATGTGGAACCGCTTGCCTGAGGCATAGAGCACTTGCTGTCGTTCCATCCGCGCCATGACGGCGGCGTCCAGGTCGTCCGGAGAGCCGTTGTAGGTCACGGCTTCGACCAGCCTGAACCTCGCGTAGTCCGGTGTTTGGAGCAGCCCGGATACGCATGAACTCTCGAAGTTGCGGATGAGCTCGGTGTTGGCCTCCATCGCGGCGTAGTCGCGTTGATGCCGCGCCATGCCGGCATGGAACTGCCGACGATGCTCCTGGTAGTGCGTCTCGAGCGCGTGCAGGGCGCCAAGAAGCTCAGGCAGGCGTTCGCTCGCGCCGCATTGCATCGTCCAGAGTTCGATGTCCCGCCCTGATGGCGTCTGCTTCCCGAACTCGATCTTGGAGATCTTGCTCGAAGGCCAGCCTCCCGCGCGCTGTGCCAAAGCGCGACCAGTCAACTGGGCCTCGATGCGAAGCTCCCGGAGACGCTGGCCCAATGCCTCCCGCTCGCGCTGGAAGCTGGACATCAGGTGCTGTTGGAGGACCTTCCGCGAAAGTCCTGCCACGGAGTCGCGTAGTGCCAGGCGACGTCACGCCACTGGCAGCGCAGCAGGACCTGTGCTGGATCGTCGACGACCTCCACGCCGAGCAAGCGATCATCGTCAGCGAACCGTAGGACGGCCAGGAACCTGGAGTCGAAGATCCAGAAGTCCTCACTGGGAAGGGACAGTTCGCTGGCGAGGCGGCGAGGGAGGTACCTGATGTCCTCGCCGGCACCGACGTTGAGTCTCGCCAGGTCCAAGCCGAAGCGGGTGTAGTCGCTGAACGGCTCGTTGACCACCCGGACCCGCTCGACCCGTTTGCCGGCAGCAGCGGCTGCCTCGATGTCTTCAACCCAGTCGGCAAACCATGCGTCGTCGGCAGGCTCACCCGACAGGAACTTGCGCAGTGGCTCCTGCTCCTCGTCGTCGACGTAGCGCTCCCGCGTCTCCAGTCGGAAGGCGGTGTGCTCGTAGCGGTCGAAGAGTCCGCGGAATGCGGCGCCGGCGAGGAGTTCTGTCATCGGGCCGAGTCTGCCAAGCGCAGCACATCGGCGGGGATCTCCACGATGGTCTCATCCGGTGCGAGATCGCGCAGATCCGCGAGGGCGTCTGGATCCGTCACGATCTTGCCTTGCACCACGAAGGTGCCACGGTCCGTTGCGTACAGCGCCGGACAGCCGTTCTTGCCCGAGTCCGATGTCTTTCCGAGGTAGGTCAGTCGCATGCGTGCGCCTCCGGGATCAGCCGAGTATCGCCCCGTCCGATGGGCTTGCGACAGACCATAGAACGAACGTTGCGAGCTGAGGAAGAAGTTTGCTCCAGTTTGCTCACGGGCGCACTGGGCTTCACCAGGTCGGAAAGACCGAGCACAGCGCTTCTGCTCTCCCCCAGCGCCTCCTACGGTCCCTCCGTGGCTGCTCAAGGCTGCGGCTACCGGTACCGGTGGCGCGGGATGGCCCCGAACTCCCGCGCCACTGGGCCGACCAACGGAAGTGACGATGCGAACCAGGGTTCCGGGGAAGAGGAGATCAACCGATGGTGAAGCCCAGCGACCACTCAGACTTGGAGATTGGCCAGGAGGTGTTTCTGAGCGAGCTGGATGCAGCTTGGTACATCGACCGTCTGTACAAGGCTGAAGTCCGCTACGTGCGGGTGGTCCGTCAAGGGCCCGATGGTCACGTGAGTCGACGGCGGATGCGTGCTGATGTGCTTCGGGCGCACCATCGCGCCATTGCCCGCCGCCGCTCCGAACAAGACATCCAGAGCGAGTTCGGTTATCGGGTTCGCGCGCTCCGCGTCGAGCGCGACTTTTCGCAAGAGGAGCTCGCACCGCTGGCCGGCATGCACTGGTCCGCTCTGGGGCACATCGAGGCGGGCCGACGAACCGCGTCGCTTCAGGTGATCAGCGGCCTTGCCGTCGCGCTAGACGTTGCTCCGAGTGCTCTGCTGCCGTGATGATCTGGGAAGCGCCGTCCTGCACTAGACCACCCTTCCACCGCCTGACGGAGCGACACCGATGATCGATCGCGACCGCCCGGGATACACCTACCAACATGTGGCTGACCACCTCCGAGACCGTGTCCTCGTCGGAGATCTGAGTAAGCGCCGGCGCTTGCCCAGCCAACCCAAGCTTGCTCTCGAGTACGAGGTCTCAGTGCACACCGTCAGACGCGCCGTTGCGGTGCTCCAGGCGGAAGGCGTCGTCGAGGTCGTCCACGCACGCGGGATGTTCGGGCCTGAGGTCCGTCGCCATGGGGAGTAGAGCAGATCTCGGCCGAGCGCTCGCCGACTTCCGCACGGAGAAGGGCCTCTCCCAATCGGCGCTGGCGGAACTAGTCGGCGAGGACCGGGCCTGGGTGGCCAAGAACGAGGCCGGCACCCGGCGCGTCGACGCGGTCGAGCTGACGCGGATCGCCAAGGCACTCGGGGTTGGCCTCGATGAGATCTTGGACCGCGCCAAGCTCGAGCATCGACTACCCGATCGCCCTGGTGGCGCCGATGTGTAGGCACTAGAGCCGGACCGGGCCGGGGTCGCGCACGATCGTGCCGGCGTCGGTGCGACGGGCTGGGCTGCTGAGCTTCTGGGCAGCATCGAGGGCGGCTGCGGCGCGTGCGGCGTCGATCTTCTGAGCAGTGTTCTGCGGAGTCGCCCCAAGGGGGTTCGAGGTGGTGATGCCGTAGCGGTCGCGGTAGGCAGCGACGGTTCGGGCGTGAAGTCGCCAGCGGGCGACGTGGGCGCGGTCAGCTGGTGGCGAGCCAAGCGCGGCGGCCCAGGCCTGGCGATCGTGCAGGGCGGCATCGAGGACGGCTTCGGCGCGGGCCTCGATCAGAGCGCGACGTCGGGTCAGGGCGGCGCGCATATCTGGCCCCATCGGGCCGGTCGCCTCCGAGATGAGTCCGACGATGTGGCTCTGGGTTGCGCGGGTGCGGGAACGGATAGGAGCGGGGCGCTCTGTGGCGCGGGCCAGGCGTTCGTGCAGAACGGCAGCCACGTCTTCAGCATCGTCGAACCCATGGACCTGGGCGAGCTGAGGCAGGAGCGCATCGATGTCGTGGTGGTTGGCTTCGGCTCGTCGTAGCTCTGCCGCGAGCGCGCCGAATGCATCGGAGGTGAGCGCGCTCTCGGCCCCATCCGAGCCGAGGCCGCAGGCGCGGATCAGGGAAGACCAGCGATCGTGCTGAGCCGCAGCTGCGATCGTCTCGTACTCGGCAGCGAGCTGTGCGATCGATGCCCAGCGTTCGTGCTCAGCGGCGACGGTCTCGTGCGCCGATAGTTCGGCGCCGACGTGCTGGAGGACGCCGTAGAGGACCGAGCGGGCAGTCGCTTCGGGGTTGTCGGTCGGGTGCGGGCCGGTGTGGATGGTGTCTGGCAGGTCGGTGGCGACGTAGGCCATGTTGAGTTCGCGACCGCGGGTGAGGGCGACGTACAGGTTCTCTCTCGTGGTGGTGGGCAGGACGAGGACGTGTGCGGTGTCGGTGGTAATGCCTTGGGCCCGGTGGGCGGTGATGGCGTAGCCGAGGTCGACGTGTTCGGCGACATAGCCGGCCGGGAGCACGACGGCGCCGCCGCGGCGTCGGCCGGCGCGACGAGCGGTGAGGGATCCATCGGGCCGGACAGCGGTGACGGTCCAGCGGTCGCCGTTGCGGACCCAGCTGTTGCCGGTGCGCAGGCGGCGCTCGTTGCGGCGGGTGATGATGGTGTCACCGACGGCTGCAGCCGCACCGTCGTGCAGCGCGACCTCGCCGGCGTCGGGGTTCACGGTTCCGTCGAGGATGAGGTCGATGCGAGCGCGCAGGTTGAGCTCGGTGACGCTCTCACGGGCCTCGGTGATGAGGACCGATGTTTTCCCGGCGAGGGCGTCGGCACGCCAGGCGGTATAGGCGGCGTCGACCATCTCGTCGGTGTCGCCGTCGAGTATGCGGCCGTGCTCGATGTAGGTGTCGATGACATCGGCGTTTGCATGGCGCAGTTGCAACGAGGCGGTGCGCTCCCACGGATGGGTGAACCGGTGCACCTCGAGCAGGTCCGGTGTGTCGTCGCGATCGTGGACGAGCAGTGAGAACGCACCGCCGGCGTCAACGGACTGGAGTTGTGCGTAGTCCCCCACCAGCAGCACCTTCGCGCCGGCGAGCTCGGCGACCGCGGTGATCCGGTCCAGCGACAGTGTGCCGGCCAGCGAGGCTTCGTCCACGATGACAAGCTGGCCCGCGGTGAAGGTGGTGCGGCGTGCCTGGTGGTCGTGCCACCACTTCGCTGTGTTCTCCGTCTGGATGCCCAGCTCGCCGGCCAGGACGTCCGCGGCGGCTGCCGACGGCGCAAGCCCCACCACGGAGCCGGGGCCGTGCTCGCGTTCCCAGGCGCGGCGCAGCGCGTGCATGGCGGTGGTCTTGCCGGTGCCGGCCGGTCCGACGAGGACGTCGATGACGCGGCCCGACATCGCGATTGCGGTGAGGGCTGCGGCCTGGTGCGCATCCAGCCGCTGCCGGTTGCGGCCGCGCCGCCGAGTCACCGCTTCGATGGTGCCCAAGGCGAGGGCCGGCCCGGTGGTATCGCGACTTCGGTCGAGTAGTCGGTCCTCGGCGGCGAGCAGCTGGTGCGAGGAGAAGACCGTGGAGTGCTTCGGCCGGAAGACTGTGGTGCCGTCCGGGCGCTGGAAGGCGGCCGGGCTGGGCGCCAGCTCGGGCGGGGTCAGCCGCAGCGATTCCCGTTCGGCGGCGTCGACGACGAGGCCGATGACCGCCTCTCGATCCGCGGTGGTCGCGAACCGCCACCCCATCGTTTGCCGGGCCGCCTCGGCGTAGAGGTTCCACCTCCGCCACGTCGACCGCTTCTCCCCCACCGTCTCCATCACGCTCAGGCCGCGCTCGGTCATCACCTCGAGCGGGATGTCGTCGGCGCGCAACAGCGGCGGCGCGGCACCGACGAGAGTGACGGTCTGCGCCCACCCGGTCGCGTCGCCCCGCAAGACCCGACTCGCGCGAGAACGCCACCCGCTCGTGAGCTCCGCGAGCGATCGCACTTCCTTCTTCGGCCGTGTCGCAAGCGTTGCCTGTGCACGCAACCGCAGGATCGTCGTTCGCGACGGTCGTCGGCCATGCGCGGCGACGTAGGAGTCGATGAGCCGGTCGGTCTCGGCGTCGATGTTGCGGGAGCGGGATGAGAACTCGGCCACCAGCTCGGGCGGCACGGTGGTGATCGCCCATGCTGGGTTGCGGTCCCGGCCCCGTTCCCGCTGCTCCCACTCGACGCCGAGCGTGCGCGTCAGGTGGTCGGCGAACAGCGCCTCGTGCAGCTCGGAGAGCGCGACGGTTGCTGCGTGCATCGGCCGGCCATCCAGCGCACGCCACTTCTCGTCGAGGACTGCTTGCACCTTGTTCGAGATGACCACGTGGGTGTGCAGGTGCGGGTCGCCGGCCCGGGAGTCGTAGTGGTCGAAGGCCGTCGCGATCGCCCCGGTGACGTCGACCTGCGCAACCGCACCGTCGCCGGCTGTCGCACCCACGCGTGTGGCTGCAACCTCACGCTCCATGAACGCGACCACGTCCGCAATCGCCGCATGATGGGCCTGCGCGATCAGCGTCTGCGTGCCGGCGTCGGCAACCGCCCACACGACGCTGGCTGACTTCGGGATCGAGAAGGTGAAGTCGAATCCGGCTACCACCCGCCGGGTGCCTCGTTCGGTCTCCTCCGCCTCGATCGCTTCGACCGCGTGAGCACGCGCTGCCGGACCGAGGTCGGTATCGAGGTCTGCGACCCGCTCCTGGATGCGATCGGCGATGCTGCGGAACGCTGGGTGCGCGCGGCCCAGCGGCTGGCCCGTCAGCGGGTGTCGCCCCATGCCGATCAGCAACTGCAGCTGTGGCTCGCTGACCCGATCACCCACCGTCAGCGGTCCACCCAACGACACCAGTCCGCTGCCCAGCCACCACCCCGGTGGCGTGCCCTTCTCCGCGTAGTAGCGCGTCAGCGGTGTCGACAGCGATCTGTCGCCGTCCGCGGCCGCAATCGTCTTCGCCAGGTACTTGTAGCCATCGCCGGCGGACATCACCCGCATCGACACCGTCACGCAATGAGGTGGGCAGCAGGCCCTGGAACGTGGCCCGACGCAGATTAACATCCGTCGACGCCTTGATGCGGGCTGGCTGCTCGATGGAGGGTCTTTGACCTGGCAAGATCCAACCGTGGGCACGTTTGACTGGCATTCAGACATTGACAGCACCGGCCTGTTCGAGCACGAGGATGGGCTCGCGGCCTTTGGGCTGTGGATCCGCGCAGGCACTTGGACCGGAGGTCATGGGCGCACAGGCTTCGTGGGCGACGCGCAACTTCGAGAGCTGTTCGGCGCCTCTGACGAGATAGCCGGCGAAGTCAGGCTTCTCGTCGAAGTCGGCCTGTGGGAACGCGAGGAAGGCGGCTACCGCATGCTACGCGGCCCGCACACCGACCCGGACCAGCCCCTGCCGTTATGGCGGTACTCAGATACTGACCTCGACGGACGCCTCTTCGGAGTGGACGACACCCCCAACAACTAGACGACCTCGCTCGCAATGTGCGGCCGGCCAACGCTGACGTGATCCGAACGCCTCCTCGATCTGCAAGAGGCGTGGGGCCGTTGAAGAGCGGCGGTCAGGTGGTGGTGCCTGGGTGTGTCGAGGGGCGTTCACCTATCTGGTGAGGAGGCACCTGTCCGGGGCGGCGGTGTATGCCAGGCGGGCGGTCAGGGATGGGCGTTGTCGAGGTGGTCGTGCGCGGCGGGTGCTGTCGCAGGGGGCGTGGGCAGTCGACCGTAATCGCGCTGATGGCGGCAGCGGGCGAACTGCTCCCGTGTTAGCCGCTAACGGCGCGACGAAGGAAGCGGTTCACTCGTGGTCGAGGAAGTCCAGCACCCGCCGATTCAGCAGGGCCGTCGCCTCCGCGTCGTAGGACGGGAGCGAGCTGTCGGCGAAGTAGTGCTGGTCACCCGGATACAAGAACAACTCGGCGTCGTTAGCTTCCTCGACGAGCGCCCGGGCGGCGTCGACATCACCCTCGCCGACGAAGATCGGGTCGGCGTCCATGCCGTGCACCTGCACCGGCACGTCGTCGGGCCACCGAGGACCGAACGCCGACACCGGCACACAGGAGTAGAACAGCAGCGCACCCCGTGCCCCGGCGCGGGTCTGGGCCAGCATTTGCGCTGGCAGTACCCCGAGAGAGAAACCCGCGTACACCAGATCGGTGGGCAGTTCCTCGGCCGCCGCTACGCCGCGCTCGAGAACCCCGTCGGGAAACCCGATCGCCTCGGCATGAGCCATCCCCTCGTCGATCGTCCCGAAGGTCCGGCCGTCGAAGAGGTCAGGGGTGTGGACGGTGTGCCCAGCCGATCGCAGGTCCGCGGCGAAGGCGGCGATCCCTGGGGTGAGGCCCTGAGCGTGGTGGAACAGCAGCACTTCGGCCATGATCGACCTCCCGTCCGCCGGTTCCGGAGGCACCGGCTCCGGCGAGTCTACGAGCCCTGGTCGCCGCACCGCGAGCCTCGGACTTCGGGCCGTGTGCGTTCGCCGGCGGCCGGACGCGGTGAGTGGGGCCGGCGCGCATACGCCGGTGGGCCGGCTCCCTCATTCGAGGAGAGCCGGCCCACCGTCGTGCTGGGTCAGGACTTTGGGTCGTCGATGATGTCGATGATGTCGTCGGCGCTGGTGATCAGGTGGGTGTCGCCGTCGCGGATGAGGCGGTGGCATCCGGCGCTGGTTGCGCTGGTGACCGGTCCCGGGACAGCGCCGACGATCCGCCACAGGGCAATAGCCTGCTGCGCGATCGGAAGCACGCCTGAGCGTAGAGCAGCTTCGACGATGACGGTGGTGCCCGCCAGCGCGGCCATGATGCGGCCCCGTCGCGCGTGGGCCGCTCGCGTCGCACGCGCGTCGGGTGGAGCCTCGGTGAGCAGCAACCCGCCGGAGCCAGCGACCCGGTCGAACAGTGGGCCGTGGGCGGCGGGATGGGGCTGGTCCAACCCTGAGGGCAGGACCGCAATACTCGGTGCGTCAACGCCGGACGCTGCGCGGAGCGCGGCGGCATCGATGCCGAACTGGCCGCCGGTGGTGACCACGTAACCGCTCTTGGCGAGGTCGTGGGCGATGTCGCTGGCGACACGTTCCCCGTAGTGGCTGGCCGCTCGGGAGCCGGTCAGGACGATCCGGGTGGCGATCGCCCGGGTGAGCAGGTCGGTGTTGCCTCGTGCCCACAGAGCGACGGGCTGGGCGTCGTGGAGCTGGGACAGGCCGGTCGGCCACAGCTCGTCACCAGGGATGATCACGTCCAAGTCGTGATCAGCGGTGGCGGTGAGGACGGCGTGGAAGTGTCCGGCGTCCAGGCGGTGCGGCTCGGTGAAAAGCAGCTCGCGCAGCCGGGGCTCGGCCGCGCCGATCTCGGGGCTGGGAATGGCCTGGCCAGCGTTCGCGGGGATCATGGCCAGGGCGATCCGGGCGAGACGTTCACGGTCGCCGTCTACCACGGTGCGCAGGATGTGGTCGGCGTCATGGATCGGGGGGTTCATGATGGTCTTCTCCGCTCGGTGAGTGCGACGTTCAGGGGCGGGGTGCCGCCACGAGTCCTGGCCGCACCCCGCCGACTGCTGGTGTCCTGTGGTCAGGCGTCCTCGTCCGCCTCGCCGTCGTCGTCCGCCTCGCCGTCGTCGTCCGCCTCGCCGTCGTCGTCCGCCTCGCCGTCGTCGTCCGCCTCGCCGTCGTCGTCCGCCTCGCCGTCGTCGTCCGCCTCGCCGTCGTCGGGAGCCCGGCGCGCTTGCTCGGCGTCGGCGGGCGCACCATCCTCGGAGGCGTCGTCCTCGCTCTCGGTGCCCTCGCCTTCGTCGGTGTCGACGTTGGACCCCGGGTCCTCGGACTGCGGCTCCTGGTCGTCGTCTGCTTCGGCAGGGGCGCCCTGGGTCGCCTGCTCGGGGTCGGCGGTGACGATCTGCTCGACGTCGGAGAGGGTGTAGCCCCAGGCGGCGAGCTGGTTGAGGTAGTGCCGGTCGTCCGGGCCGGGGTTGCGCCAGGTGTAGCGACTCATGGCGTCTTCCATCGCGCTGAGCGCGATAGCCAGGACCACGTGCCCTGCCTTGGACGGGGTCCTGCTGAGCAGCTTGCCGAGCGGGTGCGCGCCCAGACGGTTCTCCTGCCCGAGCAACGTTGTTGCCATCTGGTGGCCGCCGTTGGCTGCCCGTGCGACTCGCCCCGTCTGGGTGGCGAGGATCGTGGCGGCGACGGCTGCGGCGTCGCTGGGAAGCCGCTTGCGGGCCAGCAGCTTGGTCAGCCACTCACGGCGCACCGTCTCCGAGGAGTCCCACGCTTGGTTGTTGGCGACGACGCGGCGGCGTTCGGCCTTCTCGGCGTCGGTGAGCTTTCCGCCGACAACCGTGCCGGTCGAGCCGATCTTGCGCAGGCCGTGCTTGCGCCAGTCGACCACGAAGTGGTCCACCTCAACGCGGCCGTAGCGGGCATCGATGACGACGGCGTGACCAGGCTTCCCGGCGTAGTTCTGCTCAGTGAGCCGTTCACCGTCCTCGGTCTGCAGGTCGGCGAGCCTGACCGTGGTGGAGTCGTTCCAGGCGGGCCGGTCGACGACGGCGTAGCCCTTGGCTTCGCACTCGGCGTGCACACGGGCCAGTTCTTCACGACGGACCTTGGCGTCGCGGGCCATCTGGGCTTCGTGGTCGAACCGGGCCGGGGTGGCCTTCGCGACCTTGCGCAGCTTCGCGACAGCGTCAGGGTCGTCGTCCAGCTCGATGAGGACAGCAGCCTGGTCGAGGGTCAGGTCGTATTCGGCGATGGCCGCAGCGGCGAGGTCGTGCTCGGCGACGGCGATGCCGGTCTTGATGTCTTCCCGCTTGGCTCCGAGCTGGCGGGAGATCGCGGTGACGCTCATCCCGTCCAGGGAGAGCTGACGCCACGCCTTGGTCTTGTCGGCCTCGGAGAGGCCCATGCGGTGCACCCCGGCGATGTACTGCTCGATGATCCGCAGGCGTCGTTCGTCGTCCCGGTCGATCACCCAAACCGGGACTGTAGAGCAGCCGACCTCGCGGGCGGTGAGGGTGCGGACCTGGCCGTCGCGCACCTCGATCCTGCCGTCAAGCCCGGGGTGCGCGATCAGCGGAACGAGCACCCCGTGCTCGCGGACGGAGGCGATGAACGAGCGCGGGATCTTGACGGTGGTCCGGATGTTGTCTTCGATCACCAGGTCATGCGGGTCGAGGTGCACGACCTGCCCGATCACGGTGTGGATCGTCCCCGGACTCGCGGCGCCCTCGGCGGGCATCGTCTGGGTGGTCATCGGCTGTCCCCTCTCGGGATTCCAGGGGTCCGGGCCTCACCGGGTGTGAGTCCTGTTCAGATCCCCATTTGCCTTTCGGCAATTGCCGATTGATCGGGCGCGGAGGGAGCGCGCAAGGCCGAAGAGTCAAAACTTCCTGACATGGATCGCGGGCATCGAAGAAGGCTCAGGCGGGAAGTTTTGCGTGCCTTGCGCGCTCCCTCCGCGCCCGTACAATCGAGCTGCCGAAAGGCAAATCACCCGTGGATTCAGGTGGAATCCGAATCGCCGGTGGAACATTTCGGACATCATCGCCGGGGTCGCCGGCGATGAGCAGGACACCTCAGAGACATGTCGAGGACATCCCGCACCGGAAATTTGGCTGCGCGCATTCAGAGTCACCGGACCAGCGACCCTGAGATGATCTGTTGCGCGCGAGGAGGAACCTGCTTGCGTCCGGCCGGATCGCTGGACGCCCGCCAAAGGTTCGCACTGGTCAAACACGCTTCGACGGCCTCCAGGATGCCGTCGCCCCGCCGTTGGCGAGGGCTGGCAACAGCTCGTTGGGCCCGTGGGATTCCCAACAGTGGCAGCTTGGGCGCCGCGCCTGCACTCGACTGTTGCGGGCAATAGGACGATCTTGACCATCCGCCGTGATCGACATAGCCTGAAAGGCTTTGTTCGTTGACGGAAGGGCAATGCAATGATGTATGTCTTGCGCGGCAAGAACATTTCTCTTGTCACGGGAACTGGCGGCGCGATCGCTGTCGATCGCGCACCGGACTCAAGAGTCACACGGCGAACGTTCGTTTCGCGAATTGCGTGGGATGGACGCCCACGAAAACACTTCGGACACTTCCAGGGCGGAGCCTGCTCTGATGCCGGCGGCGCACCTATCGCGTACCCGTGCGCGTGGACGTGCCGATGGTGCGGGTGGACTGGAGGGCAGGACAGGTGAGTCGGAGAGATGAGGATCGGGCCGAGAAGCTGGAACAGATGCAGGAGCAGTTGACCGGCGCCGTCGAGGCGTTGGTGTCCAGTGCTGACTGGCGACGCGCGATGGCCTTTGCGGCGCGGTTTCGAAGCAGGTCGTTCAACAACACGCTCCTGATCTGGGCGCAGCATCTCGCCGCGTTCGAGCAGGGCCGGGTACCGGAACCGGTCCCCAGCTACGTCGCAGGGTTCAAGCAGTGGAGGACTCTGGGTCGGGCAGTGCGCTCAGGCGAACCCGGTTACAGGATCTACGCCCCGATCACGGTGCGTATGGCGAGCAGCACTCCGGACGATGCGGCCTCCTGGCGGCGCCTGGCCCCCGGAGAAAAGCAGCGGCCCGGTGAGGTGGTGCGACGCAGAGCGGCGCGGATGAAGCCGGCCTACGTGTGGGACGTGTCATTGACGTCGGGGGCCGAGCTTCCTTCTCGGCCTGCGCCGCGGCTGCTCGACGGTGCGGCTCCCCACGGGTTGTGGGAGGGCTTGACCGGGCTCGTCGAGGAGCGTGGATTCACGGTGCAGCTGTCGAGCGTCGGTCAACTCGACGGCGCCAACGGCCTGACCGATCACCTGACCCGCACCGTGTCGGTGCGCGAGGACATGGACGCCGCCGCACGCGTGAAGACGCTGGCTCACGAGCTGGGACACGTCATGATGCACAGCCGCGACGACCCCGACGTCGCGCAGCACCGGGGTATCAAAGAGGTGGAGGCAGAGTCGGTGGCGCTGATGGTCGGCGCCGCACACGGCCTGGACACCAGCGACTACACCGTGCCGTACGTAGCGACCTGGGCGACACGAGTTCCGGACACACCGGCCGTCGACGTCGTCAAGGCGACGGGCGAGCGAGTCCGCCGCACAGCGGTGGCGATCCTCGACGCTCTGCCGACCGAGCAGGTGGGCAACGGCGACCCGCCTGGCCTTGCCCTAGAGCCAACGGCTGGCGTGACCGTCTCAGCGCCAGCTGCCCTCCCGGAGCGACACGATGCTCAGCAGCGGATCCCGGCGACGGGTCCGGTCCTGTGAGCGGGTCGCGGCAAGGCGGGCTCGACGGTGGCGCGCGGGTGGCGTTGCGCACCGCCGTCACCGGGACGGTCGTGATCGGGGCAGGAGCGTTCTGGCTCTCGTTCACGGCGCTCACCGACCTGGCGCAGCGCTCTGGCATCGATGCGGGCCAGGCGTGGGCCTGGCCGCTGATCGTGGACGGGATCATCGTGGTGACGACCGTGGCTGTGGTCGCGATGTCCCGCCGTGGCCAGCCCGCCTGGTATCCGTGGATGCTGTTGCTCGGGGGCGCCGCGGTGTCGGTGATCGCCAACGCGCTGCACGCCGGGCTGACGGACATCGACGTCCCGGTCGCGCTGGCTGCACCCGTCGCCGCGGTGCCACCCCTGGTGCTCGTAGCGGTCACCCACCTGACCGTGGTGCTAGCCCGCCCGGTCCCGGACGGCACACACCGTCCGAACCTCGGAGCCGCCCCCGTACCTGCGGCACACGCTGGCCGAGACGCTGCGACACGCCTGCATCGGCAGGGATGGTCGAACAAGTCCATCGCCGGTCGGCTGGGTGTGCATCCGTCCACCGTGGGCCGGTGGTTGTCCCAGGCCGGCACGGTGAACGAGCTGGAACCATCCCACGCACCAAGCAACGGACGGCCGGCGATCACCGGCCTCGTCGACGGACAGGCGCAGCGATGACGGGGACGAGCTGGGGGCGCGTGCGCACCTCGATGTCAGGAGGTGCGATCCCAATGACCCGTAACCACGCCAGCGAGCCGCACGACCCCAGGAGTCGTTTCGACGATTCCGAGCATCTGCGGTCGCTGCTGCAGCGACTGCACGACGCTGGACCCGGCGCGTGGCGGCGCGACCGCGAGGCCGACGCCTTGATGGAGCACGTTGCGCAGCGCTACGCCGCCTTGGCGCGCAAGCACGACCTCGGTCCCTGGGATGCTGCCGCCGCGGCATTCGAGGCGATGCGCACTCGAGCAGCCCGCCACGCCGACGACCCGTGGGCGGTCATCACCCGTGCCGTGCAGATCACGCTTGGCGCGGAGGAGAAGGCTGCGGGCATGCTGTGCTCGCCGCACCAGGCGCGGCGTCGCCGCTATGCCGGGTTCCACCGGGCGACGCGCCTGTCCGACCGGGAGACCTCGCTCCTCGATTGGCACCCCGCCTTCCAGGTCCAGCCCGAGGACATCGTCGCGAAGGACACGGAGCCAAGCACGGCGTCGCAGGTGAAGGCCGCCGTCGACGCCGCGGTCCGGCTGTTCACCTTGCTCGGCTGGCCCGAGCCGGTCGCCCGCACCGGCGTGGACTACATCTGCTCCCGTCTGGCCGACGCCGGCTCCCGCGTTGCCGCCTACGAGGCGCTGCGCCGCGACAGTCAGGCGCGCGCGTTGCTGGACATCGAGCAAGATTCGTGGACGGCGATGCTGCGGGTCGTCCTCGGCACCCCGCAACCGCACCATGCCCTCACAGCCGCCGGCCGTGGGATCCTCGTTCGGCTGCTGATCGGCCACTCCCTGACCGAGCTGCTGGCCGACGACGATCTGGTGCTGGCGGTGAGCTTGAGCGCGCCCGGGCGTCAGCATCGAGGAGGTGCCGGTGGGTAGCCGCGGGCACATCGAGCTGGATCGGGCCATCGACTCCATCGTGATCGGGCACCGGCACCGGACCGATCTCGGTGACATCGACGCCCTCGCTGCCTCCATCGAGCGGATCGGGCTGGTGCAGCCGCCTACCGTCACGCCGGACAGCGTGCTGGTGTGTGGGCGGCGCCGCCTAGCGGCGATGAAACGGCTCGGCTGGCACACGACCCCGGTGTGGGTGCGCAGTGGCATCTCCGATCAGCTGACGCGGCTAATGGCTGAGCAAGACGAGAACACCCAACACAAGCCACTCTCACCGATGGAGGCGGCGTCGCTCTACCGCGAGCTCAAACAGCTTGTCGCCGAAGACGCCGTGCGCCGCCAGCACGCGACGCGGTTCACCATCGGTGGACAACAGGCCAGCTCAGACGGTGCCGCCGAATCGGCGGCACCGCTCACCGGGGCTGGTGACAGCCGGGCCCAAGCCGCTCGCATGGTCACCGGACACCGCTCGTACACGAAGCTCGAACAGATCAACACCCTGCGCGAGCTCGCCGAAGACCTCGACGCCGAGCCGGCCATCCGTGACGCTGCCCGTGCCGAACTCAAACAGATCGAGGACGGCGCTCCGGTCAACCCCGCTTACGAACGGGTTCGGTCCCTGGCCGCGCTGTCCGGGCTCGACGGCCTCGCTGGCGATCCCGAGCAGCCGGCCGCGGTGCGTCAGGACGCCGCCCGCGAAGCCGTCCGAATCCGGGACCACGCCGATGACCACCGCGCCGACGAACTACGTCGCCTGGCGGAGGACGCTCTCGACCGGGTCCGCAACCAGCAGTCGAGTAGGCGCCGGCCCCGACGGCCCGCGGCCGAACGGGGAGCCCAGCCGGCGCCGGCCCGCTATGGACTTCGAGCCTTCCTCCTGACCTGGAACGACCTCGACGGCTGGTGGACCCATTACGACCCCACCGAGATCGGCCTCGATCTCACCGACGAGCAATGGGAACGGTTCGAGCACACCGTCACCGCCACCGTCGACTTCGCGGACACCGCACGCGCCGCCCGAGTCAACAGTGATCGAGGGTAGGGCTATGACACCCCGTCGAGCTCGGCCAGCTGAGTCGTCGCCCCAGCGCAAGTGAGGGCACACCTGAGCGGTCGACGTGTCAGGACTGGCCAAGCTCTGATGACATGCGGCCGCGGCGACGCCACGTCTCCCGGATCATGCGCTCGGATGTATCGAACTGATCCCAGGTGAGCAGGTGGGCGGAATGAAATGCCTTCTCGGTGGGGCAAGGAACGCAGCCTCGGTCAACCCGGCGTAATCCCACATCTCCACGAGCTGACGCGCCTTCTTCGGACCGACACCGCGCGCCACAGCTTCGCTCCGCGCTAGGAGCGAGGCTGGCGACCGGTCGCCTCGGCCAACTCGGTTTCGGCGCGATCCTGGGTGACTGCGCGGGCATCGACGAGCCGGCCCAGGACGGTTTCCTGTCGCCGCGCGTGCATGCGGACGAGGTGATCGGCGTCGGCCATCGCGTCGATCGCGGTCAGTCGCTGACCGACACGATGCCTGCGCTGCGGCGCGGCGTCATCGTCGAAACTCAAGGAGACCAGGAGACCGCCAGCGTGGGTGCCCACGACGGCTTGGTACGGAGCCAACTGCTCGCAGAGCGCGTCGAGGAACCCCTCCTCGACATGGTCGCCATCGTAAATCAGGTTCATGTTCCAGGCCGTCACGCGTGCGGCTCCTTCCGGCTGCCGGCGCGTCCCGGCTCCCGACAAACCCGTTACCACCGTCCGATGCTCCACAGTACGCCCACGGGAAGAGCGACCTTCCTCCATGCGTGGGCGACGTCTCCCTGGTCGACGTGCCCATGTCGGCCATCGAGCGTCCTCCCGACGCGCTCGCGCGGTGGCCCGCGGTGCGCGTTGCGGTAACCCTGCACCCGCAGGGCTCAAGGCCGACGGGCCGACCGCATTGCGGCCGGCAACGGCCAACTGTTCCTGGGACGCTGTGCGCACCTTCGGGGTGAAACCAACCCTCACCCTCGTCGAGGAGACACACCGTGCCGATCGTCGCCCGAACGGCGGGTAGCCGTCGCTTCATGGCCGTGATCGCTGTGGTCGCCTTCGTGACCGCGGTTCTCATCGTGCTTTATCGCCTGGGCGACGAGCCCGACACCAGTCGAGCCGACGAGCTCCCGTCGTCGCTCAATCCGTACGCGCAAGATCCGCCCGATGGCGGTCTACCGTCGATTCGCGCGACCAACGACGCCATCCCCTACGCCCGCGCCATCAGCGAGGCACTGTTCAACTGGGACACGACCTCCGGTCTCTATCCTCGCGACTACGCCGCGGTCGTGCTGGCCGAGGCTGCACCGGACGCCGAGGAGGCCCGGGATCTGGCGACCGATGTTGCCGGATACCTGCCGGCCGACGACGTTTGGGAGCAGCTGAGGCAGTACCAGACCAAGCAGCGTATCGAGGTCTACAGCGCGCGGGTCGCGTCAGGCTGGTCCAGCGTCGTCGAGGAGTCGCACGGCCAGGTCCCCGACGGCACCACGGCCGTCACCATCCGTGCGTTCCGCTACCGCGACAGCGTGCACAACGACGAGCAGGCCACCGTTCGCGAGAAGGTGACCTTCACGGTCTTCCTCGCATGTCCGCCGCGCGTCGAGGAATGGTGCCGCCTGCTGCGCTTCTCTGAGCTCAACGATCCGCTCTGACCGCTGGGTGCCGCACCCCTCGACGAGGCTCGAACATCTGTTCTACTCTGAATGATGTGCTCCTCGTCCAATGCGGAATGGATCGCTGCTCCGGCATCAGACTCGTCAGCCGCCTCGACCCCGTCGAGACTGCCGCGCGTATCTGCGACCATTTGGAAGGCCACTACCTCACCGGCAACGCCCTGGTCGACCGCTTGGTGACTCTGCGCATCGGTCGTGACCACACCGGCAACGAGCTGGTGCGCGCGATCGACCGACCGCTGATCGCTGAAGCCAAGGGCGGGGAACGGCACGCGATGCGTCCGGGCCCCGTGTCGCTCGACGGCAGAGGGCCCGCCCTGTGTTCGGACTCCAACACCGTCCGCATCGTGGCCGTGCCGGTGTTCGGCGGCCCGGTGCGAGCGACCGCGAAGCGCGAGCCGGGCACCCTGCAGCCCGACTGCAAGACCTGCCGCCGGCGACTCAGGTGACCCTCGCGACGCATTCTCGCAGGCTCCGAGGCCGCAACTGTGGGCGCGTTCTCCCCCCTCGCAAACACCGCGACCCATCGTCGTCCTGACTCCCGACCGCGGCGACGTTTATCGGCATGGGTTGACTGCCGCGCACGAGCTCGGCTAGCTGGTCCTGCGTGGCGACGGCGCGACCGGTGGCCCCACCAGCAGGAAAGGGATGCCGAGGAGTCGGCTGAATGTCGCGGCCAGACGTCATGAGATCACCCGATGACGGCGTCGAAGGCGCGCCCGCAGCAGCGGGAGAAGGAACGTTGCCCCGATGAGAGTGAGGCTCACCAAGGATGCATACCGATCGACGAGCAGGACCACGTCGATGGCGTTCTGACCAAGCTGGTAGCCGAGCCCGGCAACGAGGCCCGTCACTACCAAGACGCTGACGAGGTCGAGGGCCAAGAACGTGATCAGCCGCATCCCAGCCATCCCTGCGATGGCGTAGACGATCGGCGTGGGAACGCCGGGCAGGACGGCGACGACCACGGCGATACGAACGATCCAAGGGTTCAGCTTGGTGCTGCGTTCCACATACCGTCGCGCTCGCTCGCGGGTGGTGAACATCTGGATGATGCCCTCTCCCCACTGCCGACCGGCCCACCAGGTCAGCCAGTCGAACTTCGCCATCCCGACCGCGCCAGCGATGACCACGAGCCAGAGCGGGGCTTCGCCGATGCGGGCGAAGGCAGCGCCGGCGCCGATGGCGAGTAGGTCACCTGTGAGCACCTCCAGCATCACCGGATGGGAAGCCAGCAGGAACGGCTTGATGGGTCTCACCGCAAGCCCGAACACCAGTACTGCGACGAACGCGGCCATCAAAACAACGTCGGTGCGCGTGGCCCGTCCCCGCCAAGGCCGATACCGCTCGGGCCACGGCGTGCTCGTCCAGGTGCTCAGCTTGGGGCGCCTCGAGGGCACTTCCTTATTCGGCGAAGCGTCTCCGGTCGCGGTGGCGCGTGCGGCCCCAACATGGCGTGTCGGATCAGCGTCGCCCTCCGCAGATTGGTTCTGCATCCCTGCGGTGACCTTCCCGTCGTGCTCGCTGCCATCAACGCGGGAACCGAACCCCCGGCTCGCACGCTCCGCTTCCATGGCGCTGGAGGGTGTGCGCATGAGCGATCTCTCCCATCACCTAACTCGGACTCCGTAGTACGAGTTAGTGTCGACAACCACCCTGCTGCACGAGGAATTCCCAGCGGCCCGGCCCGATTGGGCCTGAAACGCGAGGCGCTCCGCCCATGATCCGCCAGCCCTCCGGCGGGCGCTGGTGGGTGTTGCTGTTGAGTTGGTAGCCCGCACTGATCGCGGGATAGCGAGTTCTCAGATCGGCGGCCAGGTAGGGATCACACTTGAGGGTCACGCTTCCGGGCGAAGCGCCCAGCGCCACCAGCGCGAACATCCGCCCGCCCACCTTGACCACGGCGACCTCGTCGCCAACGGGTAGCCCTCAACTGATCCCGGCTTGCCAGGTTGCTGGCTGAACATGCGCACCTGTCTCCCGTTGCTGACGGAGACGGGAGGCGAAGCATGGGCACCGAATCAGGGGGCCGGCGTCGGCTGGCCGGTGTTGTCGTGGCGGCGGCGGTCGTGGTCGTGCTGGTGGTCGGCGTCGCCATCTTCGGGCTGGCGCGTGGCCCGGGAGGCGGCACCGAGTCGAGCCCATCCGAGACCGGATCGCCGTCATGGTCGACGGCGCCGCGGCCGCAGCCCGAGCAACTGGCGGACACCGCCGACTCGGAAGTGTTCGCCCGGCAGGTTGCGCGAGCGCTGTTCACGTGGGACACCACCAGCGGCGCGGCGCCTATCGACTATGCGCAGGTGCTGGTCGAGGCAGGCGACCCCACCGGGACGGAGACCGCCGGGCTGGCATCGGATGTTCGTTCCTATCTGCCCGCGCCAGACGTCTGGGCCCAGTTGAGCCGGTACCGGACGCGTCAGTGGTTGGTCATCGACACGCTCGAGGTACCGGATGCGTGGGCCGATGCGCAGGAACAGGCAGCACCGGGACAGCTGCTCGCCGGCACCACGGCCTACACAGCGACCGGGACGCGCCATCGCGCCGGAACCTGGGACGGTGAGCGAGTCGAGGCCGAGCAGGCGGTCTCGTTCACGCTGTTCGTCACGTGCCGGCCGTCCTTCGAGTACTGCCGACTGTTGCGGCTGTCCGAGCTGAACAACCCGCTGCATTAGGGCGGGTCGTCGTGGTGCGGAAGGTCGCTCTCGGAATGCTGATGGCCGGGCTGGCATTCGGGCCAGCAATGGCGCTGCTGGGCAGCGCGGTACTGAATCCAACGGCGACCGGCGCCTGCCTGCCCAGCGGCGGGCTCACAGTCGGGGCTATCCCGGACACGCTGACCGCCACCACCAGCGACGGGCACCAGGTCACCCTGGACCGGACCCAGCTCACGCATGCGGCGACCATCATGACCGTCGGCGCCCGCGTCGACGGCGTCGGGCGTGGCGGTGTCGTGATCGCGTTGATGGCAGCGCTGACCGAGTCTCGGCTACGGATGCTCGCCAACACCACCGCCTATCCCGAATCCGGCGACTATCCCAATGACGGCGACGGCTCGGACAACGACAGCCTGGGCCTGTTCCAGATGCGGCCTACCGCTGGGTGGGGCACTGTCGCCGATCTCATGAGCTCCGAGTACCAGGCTGCAGCGTTCTTCGGCGGGCCTACCGGCCCCAACTACCCCTCCCCGCCCGGTCTGCTGGACATCCCTGCTTGGCAGGAAATGGACCCCGGCGAGGCCGCCCAGGCCGTCGAGGTATCCGCCTACCCCGACCGATACCGGGCCTACCAGCCGGTCGCCGAAACCATCGTCGCCACGCTCGCCGCCAGCGAGCCCCCAGCGCCGGAGAGCGGGCGGGTGGTGTTTCCCCTCCCCGCCGGGACCTGGATCAAGACCAGCGATTTCGGGCCACGTGTCCACCCCATCACCGGCGAGGTCTCCTTCCACACCGGCACCGACTACGCCGCTCCCGCCGCCACCCCGATCCTCGCCGTCGCCGACGGCCGCGTTGTGTCGACCGGCACGACGCCCGTCTACGGCGGGCTCATCGTCATCGAGCACACCATCGACGGCCGGCCCGTGGCCACCGCTTACGCTCACGTCTGGCCCGACGACATCCACGTCTCCCCCGGCCAGCTCGTGACCGCTGGACAGCACATCGCCGACGTCGGTTCGGCCGGCCAGTCCACCGGGCCGCACCTTCATCTCGAGGTGCGGCCCGATGGCCCGGATCAGCCGCCGGTCGACCCGGTGCCCTGGCTCACCGGGCACCGCCCCGACGACCTCGACAGCCCCGACGAGATAGCCGGAGGCACTTGCACGCCTGGCGGGGGGCTCCCGCTGACGCTCCACCCGCGCAGCACGACGGGCCGGCTCACCGTCGACCGGCCCTCGACCGGGGGCAAGGCCGGGCGATGAGCCACCGCTCAATCGACGTGGTCCCCGATTTCGGCGGCGTCGCCGCCACCGAAGACATCGAACAGATCGTCGGCGCCCTGTTGACCATCACCCTCATCACCTCGGTGCTCACGCTCGTCATCAGCGCCACCATCTGGGCCATCGCCATCGCGCACGGCAACCACCACGCTGCTGCTCGCGCTCGCACCGGCGCCCTCGTCGCCCTCGCCGCGTCCGCGCTCGCCGGAGCCGCCGCGGCATGGACCATGTGGTTGATTGACCTCGGCTCCGGTCTCTGAATCAGATCCACGCGAAGTCCGCTGACCGTCGCTGCCTAGGCGCGCCAGCTCGGTTCACCATTTCCGCAGCGAGGTGCGCGGTCGGGCGGGTCCTGCAGCGCTCGATGAGGCGCGTCGTCCCTCGGGGCTCAGGGGAGCATTGCGATGTCCCATGACTCCAGTGTTTTGACTGTGCGCGCTGCTATTGCAGCAACCCGATCGGGACCGCCATGCCCAGGAACAGCATGAGCTGATAGGCGCTGTTGATCACAGTGAGCCGACCGGGCTTCTGCTCGAAGCCGTTGTGCTGCGCCAGGGTCGACAGCGAGAAGCCGAGCCACGCCACGAGTCCGACCGCCAGGGCGACCCAGAAGGAGTCGGTGCCGAAGAAGCCGGACGCGATGGAGCTGGCGGCTGCGAGAGCCAGTGCGGTGACGACGATCGACGCCACCAGGACCACGAACGGACCCTTGCCGCCTCTCGCAGAGTCCTCCTTGGTCACCCCGGTCAGCCTCCGCCAGACGCCGCCGACCAGCCCCAGTCGCTGTACCAGACCCAGGCGATCGCCATTCCGATCACGATCGCGGCCGCGACGGCCAGCAAGCTGATGCTCAGCTCCACGAAACCTCCTCTGCTCGAGACACTCTCCATCACACTTGATATAATCAAGCGTGATGGAGAATATCAACCGGAAGGCCAAGGGTCCGCGCTCCTACGGGCAGTTCTGCGCCCTCGCGCGCTCTCTGGACGTCGTCGGTGACCGGTGGACGCTGCTCATCGTGCGCGAGCTGCTGCCGGGTCCGATGCGCTACACCGAGCTGAAGACCTCGCTCCAGGGCATCGCGACGAACCTCCTGTCCGAGCGGCTGAAGACCATGGAGGCGAACGGGATCGTCGAGCGTCGTCTCGAGGACGCGGGCGTCGTCTACGCCCTCACGCCGTGGGGAGCGGGGCTGCGAGAGCCGATGGAGGCGCTCGGCCGGTGGGGCGCGCCGCTGCTGGCGACCGGCCAGGGCGACGACGCGTTCCAGCCGCGCTGGCTGGCCCTGGCGCTGCCCGCTCTGCTCCGGGGCGCGACCGCTTCTCCTCCCGTCGAGCTCGGCATCGCGACGGACGGCTTCCTCATGGCCCTGAGGGTCGACGAAGACGGTCCGAGCGCATTCGTGCCCGAACGCGATCCGGCCTCAGTGTTCACTGCCACTCCCGACGTGGTCGTCGCTCTCGCCGCTGGAGCGATCAGCATCGAGCAGGCCCTCGCCGCGGGCGAGTTCCGGGGCGACTCGAACGTCCTCCGAACCGCGTTCGTCCCTGTTCGTGCGAATGTGACTCCGCTGACCAACGGCGACTGACGGCCACGGAGAAGCGCCGGCTGCCGCGGGTGCAAGCGCCCTTGCCCTCGGCTGATGTGGCCACATCCGGCACCCCGCTGCCGCCCACGCGACCACGAACCAGCGACCGATACCGAGCCACACACTCCCGACCAACATCGAGCATCCCGCAAGTCAACCAACGTCAACACGTCCTGACCAGCAACACGTAGAGGCTCAGCGCGCCGACCCGCGGGTCCCGGTGTCGGGAGCGGCGGCGCACCAGATCGGTGTGAGCCAACCACTGCTTCTGGACTTCGCGGCACCCGTACTGCGCCCACTCGACGGACGAATCACCCTGACGACGGCGCCGGTGTGGATGCCGATGGACATCAGCATCGATCCGAACACGACGGGGCTGCCTGGGATCGAGCAGCTGCGCACGATCGTGGGCGCGGGAATGACGATCGGGCTGATCCTTTCCGTGCTGGCGCTGATCGTGTCGGCCGTGGTGTGGGGGTTCGGGTCGAACTCGGCGAACCCCCATCTGGCCGGGCGCGGGAAGGTCGGCGTGGTGGTGGCGTGCGGCGCGGCGATCATCTGCGGCGCCAGCGTCACCCTCATCAACTTCTTCTGGGACGTAGGCCAGGCCGTATGACCTCGCCCCCAACACCAGCCCCGGTCGAGACCGGACCCGATGCGCGGGCCGGGGTGTGCGACGTCCCGGTGATCTCGACGGTGTGCGACACCGTCGGCGAGGGCGCGGCATCGCTGGTGACCGCGCCGTTCGAGTGGCTGGCCACCGCGATGGGACAGGCCGCCGGGACCTTGGTCGAAGCCGTGTGGTCGGTGATCGACACGACCACGCTCGTCGACGTGCGCTCGCCGGGGTACCTGGCCGTCTACAACCTGCTGTTCGGACTGGCGGTGCTGCTGACACTGGTGTTCTTCTGCTTCCAGGTCATCACCGGCCTGATGCGGCGCGATCCGACCGCGTTGTCCCGCGCCGCGCTCGGGGTGGCGAAGGCCGTGCTCGGCGGGTTCCTCGCGGTGACGCTGACCGGGCTGCTGCTCGAGATCACCGATCAGTTGGCCGTCGGGATCGTGCAGGCCGCAGGCACCTCGATGGCCGAGTTGGGCGAGCGGGTCGTGCTGCTGACCGCCGCGCTGGCCACCGTCGATGCGACCGCAGCTGGGATGAGCGTGGTCATCGTGATCGTGCTGTCCGGGCTGGCCATCGTCGCCGCCGTCGCCGTGTGGTTCTCCCTGCTCATCCGCAAGGCTCTGCTGCTGGTCGCCATCGTGTTCGCGCCGGTCGCGCTGGCCGGATCGTCATGGGACGCCACCCGCGGATGGCTGGCCCGCTGGGCCACGTTCGTGGTCGCGCTGATCGTGTCCAAGCTCGTCTTGGTCGTGATCTTCCTGGTCGCCGTGACCCAGGTGAACTCACCCATCGACGGCGACCTGGCGTCGATCTCCGACCCGATCACCGGGGTCGCGCTACTGATGCTGGCAGCGTTCGCGCCCTACCTGAGCTACAAGATGATCTCGTTCGCCGGGGTCGACGCGCATCAGGCCACCGCCAGCGAACAGGAAGCGAAGGGGGCCATCCTCCCGCGCCCGGCGATGATGGCTGGGCTGGGTGGCCGTACGACTGCAGCCATCCTGGGAGGCCGCCTGGGCTCCGGCGGCACGCCGGGTCGTGCTGCCGCGGCGGGTGCGCAACCGAGCGGTCAGGCGTCGGCAAGCGGTCCAGCCTCTACGGCCGCACGTCCGGGGATCATCGCCGCTGGACCTGAGCCGGCGAGTGCTGACCAGGCCTCGCCAGCGAAGGATGAGGTCGGGCAGGCGGGCAGCGACCGTGCCACCGGATCGGAGGCCGGCGGCGGGCGACGGCCCGGTCCGGCCGCTTCGCCGGCAGGCACCACAGGCGTCTCAGGCGAGCCGCATGGTGCGGGCGCAGGAGATGCCACGGACGATCCTGGCCGGGCGCCGGGACCTGCGGGCTGGTACCCCGCGGGCCGGGATCCTGGGAAGGCGCCGGGGCCGGCCGGCTGGCACCCGGCGGCGAAAGCCGGGGCCGAGCCAGCAGCGCCCAGCGCGGCCACAACGACTTCGGGGAGCCGTGAGGGGGCCTCGAGGAGGCCGAAGGTGCCCACGCCGGGACCACCGGCAGGGCGTGACCCCGCGCCTCCAGTGCTACCCGACTCAGCGGTCGAGAGCGAGGACTCGCGGTGACCGTTCAGCCACCTGAGAGTGGCGACGCACCGGCGGCCGTGGCGTTCTCCCGGCTATCGCGCCGCGGTGTCCTTTTGGGCCTGTCGCTGCCGCGGCTGCTCGCCGTCGCGGTGAGTGTGGCGACGATGGTGACCGCGCTCTATCTGGGCGGTGGCACACTGCTTGCCCTCGCGGCACCCGGCTGGGTGGGCGGTGTCGTGCTGGCGTGGGTGCCGGTGAGCGGGCGTCCACTCGTCGAGTGGATCCCCATCGCTGCGCGCTGGTGTTGGCGCGCCAGTGCGGGGCAGCTGGTCTACCGGCGGCGCATCGTCGCGCTCCGCCCGGCCGGGACGCTCGCCTTGCCCGGCGACGCGGCAAGTCTGCGCGAGTACGTCGACCCCACCACGGGAACGGCGATGATCCACGACCCGCATGCGCGCACCCTGACCGCCGTTTGCCAGATCGAGCACTCTTCGTTCATGCTGCTCGACTCTGCCGAGCAGCAACGACGGGTGAACGCCTGGGGACGGGTGCTTGCGACCTGCTGCCGATCCGGGCGACTGGCCGTGCTGCAGGTCTCCGAACGGGCCCTGCCCGATAGCGGAAGCGGGCTGGCCGATTGGTGGCGGCAGCGAGGCACCGACGACGACTCCTGGGCCGCAGCCACGTACCGCGATCTCATCGCCCGCGCCGGTCCTGCAGGCGAGCGCCATGCCACCACGATCTCCATCGCGCTGGACCTCACCGCCGCCGCTCGTCAGGTTCGCGCCGCCGGCGGCGGCCTGCGCGGCGCGGCCGCCGTCCTGCGCCAGGAGATGACCACCCTCACGGCGGCGCTGCGTACGGCCGACCTCACCCCCACCGGATGGCTCGACCCAGGCCAGATCGCCGTCGTCCTCCGCTCGGCCTACGATCCCGCCGTCGCCGCCGCGCTCGACCGCCACGGCGAGCTCGGTCGAGACCTGGCCACCGCCGGACCCGTCGCGGTCACCGAGACCTGGGATCGCCTCCGCAGCGACACCGGGCACCACGCGGTGCTCTGGATCAGTGAGTGGCCACGATCAGCGGTCTACCCCGGCTTCCTAGCACCTCTCCTGCTCACGAGCGGCACGCGCCGCACCCTGTCCGTGCTCTACACTCCCGTGCGCATCGACCAGGCTGCCCGCGACCTGCGCCGTCGTCGCACCGAACACCTCTCCGACGCCGCTCAACGTGCCCGCCTCGGGCAGATCGACGACCCCGTGCACACGGCTGAGTACCAGGACATCCTCCAGCAAGAAGCCGACCTCACTGCCGGCCACGGCATCCTTCGCTACACAGGGCTCATCGCCGTCACGAACACCACCGCCGACCAACTCGACACCGCCATCGCCGACATCGAGCAAGCCGCCGTCCAAGCCAACTGCGAAACCCGGCTTCTGTCCGGACAGCAGGCCCAAGCCTTCGCCGCAGCGGCACTTCCACTGTGTCGGCAGTTGTAGCGCGGCGCCCAACGCTCGGCCGCCACGGCCACAACCGTTGAACGGTCTTGTTCGTAGGCGAAGCCAGGTCGCCGAATTCAGTCAGCTCTCGTGAGGGCATTCAGAATCTGCGCATCCAAGGATTCCGGAGTCCAAGGCGTGCCGGTGAGCAGCCTGTTTACCAACAGCAGGCGAAGGAGCATAGCTCCAACGTCTTGCGCCGGATGACTGTATTCACCCACCTGGATCTCCGATCGCTTGCTGGCTCGACCGTGCACGATCGCAGACCGATGCTCGTACACCTTCTTGATTAGGCGGTAGATCTCAGCGGGCTTGTAGCCGTCCGAAGAAAGGACTGCCGCGGCGCGTTGCGCCATTCGATGAGTCAGCTCATCCCGATCCCTATTGCCAAGCATCAATGCTTCAATGCCGATCGTTGCATCGAGGGTCTTGTCCTCATCGTCGGTTCTGAGGACCGCACGGATCATTCGTCGCGCGGCAAGTCCAACGTTTGGAGGAGCGTCGGACAAGCCTGCAAACAGGCGTGGCACAAGTTCGATCTCAGCCTTGGGCACGAGAACTTTCTCGCGATTCCAACCACCGTTGTCGAAGTCATCCGGATACCTGTGATACTGGCCAATTTCCCAGACCGCCGGCAGATCATGCATCCAATCATCCGCCCAATCGAACGGCCGCATGATTGCCTGCGCGTATCCCGTATCGCGCTGGCTGGCGATGTGGAGGCATTGGATGACCCTGTCGACCTGGGTCAGATCAATCTCAGGTGTACGAAACCTGCGATTGAATAGATTCCTGTTATGGATCTTGAAATCCTCTTGGACGATGGCATGGGTGGCTGCCGCGATCACAAACGCCGAGATCCGCTCGCTGTACAGAGTCGAAGCAGCGCGAGCTCGCTGCATGTCCTCGTCTAACGGCTCAATCCACAAGCCGTCGGCTAGTTTGAGGGACTGGTCAAGGTCGAGTGCCGTCAAAGCGATCGGAACCAGGAGATCGCCTTTGAGCTCTTCTGCAAATCGTGCCTTCTCCAGCAGCAGATAGATCGCCAGCAGGTCGTCATCACTGCTTGCGCCGACGGCCTCTGACCGAGCGATGATGTCGCCGATAAAACGGACGTACTCGAACTCGATCTGATCGCGCCTGCGCTGCGATCCTGGCTCGCCGCGTGACAGCAGGCTGATGCTCTGCTCGAATCGTTGATCCCCCATAGCGATCTCAACCACACGTTTCGCGGCAGATTCCAGCTCGGGAACCTCGCAGATCGGTATGGGAGCCGACCCGCCGCCGAGACTGGAGCTGAACATATTGTCCCACTGCACGGGCGCGTCACTCGCAGCGAAGAAGGAATCGGCCCTCGTGGTCGTCGACCAGCCCACAGCGTTCGACTCGAACTTGGTGACGTTTCTCCGCGGCGTGTACTTGTCGGATTCAATGTGTAAGAGTCCCCGAGCACGCGCTGCACGTACTGCCGGTAGCGTCACGGCCCAGAGCTCTGGTTGCATTGGCTGCTTCACGCGGACATTCTGCCCGTTCGGGCTCGTCTGCGGCAGTACAGCCGCCCATCTAAAAGGCGCGGCGTCCGGAGAGATAGGCACACCTGGTCCTCGACAGATAGCGGGCGACGTCGAGGAGCGCTGGGAGATGCCGACTTTCGAGGATCCGGTTGCGGACGCGTTCGAGGCTCGCGAGGCGCTGCGGGGCCTGGCGTACGCGACCCGGAACGCACCGGACAGGATCGCTGCCTACCAGGTCCTTGAGTCGCTGCAATGGGCGACCTCGGCTCTGCAAACCTCGCTCGAGCAGCTCTCCGACGCCTACCGGGGCTATGTCGGTACAACGACGCTCGTGGGCGGGGATGCGGTCGCCGGAGCGGCCGAGTCGCGCAAGATCGCCAACCGGCTTCGTAAGGCTGCGCGGCACGCTCGGCACGTCGCGGCGGAGGTGACCGAGGCGTGGGACCTGGATGGCCACACCGACTACACCGCTGCGCCGCCGGCGGGGAGGACGGCGTGGCAATTGCCGGCGCCGCCGCCTCCTCCTCCCCCATCGGAACAGCCGTCGGCGCGGCCGGCCCGTGGCCCCCGGTCTCGGCCTGGCCCGGCGGACAACGGCGGGCTCGACCTGTGAGCCGGCAGCCGAGCGGCCGTGACGAGGACGGTCGGGTGCATGCGGCGGTGCTCGTCGATCCGGACGGGCAGCCGCGGCGGGTCCGAGTGGCGCGGCGTAAGGCCGTCGTGGCGCGGACAGCCCAGGAAGCACGGGCACGCCGCGACGCCGAGCAGGCTCGGCTTGATGCGCTGCGCGCGGAGCGGGCGACGCCGGTGCTACCGCGCTCCGGTGAGCCAGGGTCAGCAGCGCTCCGGACGCCGGGGCGGCTCCGGCTGCCGCGACATCAGGACACGTCGGCGACATTGGCCGGCGCGTACCCGTTTCTGGCCGAGGGCGGGTTGGGGTCGGAGG
>NZ_POTW01000049.1 GCF_003236295.1 Jiangella anatolica | reverse complement strand
GGCGGGTGCTGGGCGCGTTCGCGGCCGCCCGGTCGCCGCTGGACCTCGGCCCGGACGAGGCGCTCGTGCGGCTCGGCGGCCGGGTGTCGTACGTGCCGACGGCGGCGCTGATCGTCCGGCGCTCGGCGTTGGACGGGTTCGACGAGGCGCTGCGCTACGGCGAGGACGTCGACGCCGTCTGGCGGCTCGTCGCCGGGGGCGGGCGGGTCCGCTACGACCCGTCGGTCACCGTCGCGCACGCCGAGCCGGCGACCTGGCCGGCCTGGCTGCGGCGCCGTCACTCCTACGGGACGTCGGCCGGTCCGCTGGCCCGGCGGCATCCGGATCGCCTCGCCCCACTCGTCGTCGCGCCGTGGCCGGCCGCGGTGACGGCGCTGCTGCTGGCCCGCCGCCCGTTCCTCGCGGCGGCAACGGGCGCGGTCGCCTCGGCCCGGCTGGCGACCAAACTGCGAGCCGATGGCCTGCCACGGTCGATCGCGCCCGCGATGATCGCGGAGGCCACCGCAGCGACCTTCACCGGCGCCGGCCGGGCCGTCACCCAGCTGGCCCTGCCGGCCGCCGTCGCCCTGGCCGCAGGTCGGCGCCGCCGGTTGGCGACGCTCGCGGCGCTGGTCGCCGCCCCCGCCGTGCGCGACTGGCTGCGGCTGCGCCCGTCCCTCGACCCGCTGCGCTGGACCCTCGCCAGCACCGCCGACGACCTCGCCTACGGCACCGGCGTCTGGCGCGGCGCGATCCGTGCCCGCACCGCCCGCCCGCTCCTCCCGCGGCGGTCCGGCCGGGTCACGTGAGCCGGCCGGGACGCGTGCTCGCCCGATACGTGCCACCTGGCGCGGACGGCGCGCGGGAATCGCCGGTGGAGACCGCGGAGGATCTCGACCGGGTCCTCGACGAGGCGGCTGACGTGGTCCCCGGCCACGGCGTTTCCGCTGTGGAGCTCGTCTCGCCCACCGGCGCGGCCCTGGTCGTCGCCCAAGTCGGCGGAGGCATCGTGCTCGCTTGGGTCGACGCGTTCGGCCACTCGATGCACAGCGTCGGGTCCGCCGCGGCGCAGGGGACCGTCGTCTTCGGCTACAGCGACCAGCACACGGAGGTCCCCGCCGGGTTCGTCGTGCCGGCCGGGATCGGCCGGGCCGCCGCATTGGAGTTCGTCGTCGCCGGGGCGCCGTTCGTGCCGGGACTCGTGCTCGAACCCGACTGAGCTGCGCGTCAGGCGCCGAAGGTCCGGTGGAAGGCCGGCGGGATGACGAGATCGTCGGGGGTGAGGTCGTGGACGGAGGACTTGCCGAGGCCGCGCAGCGCGGAGTCGATGCCGCCGCTGAGGATGTCGAGCACGTTCTCCACCCCGGCCTGGCCGTTGGCGGCGAGGCCCCAGAGGTAGGCGCGGCCGATCATGACCGCCTTCGCGCCCAGCGCCAGCGACTTCACCACGTCGCTGCCGCGCCGGATGCCGCCGTCCTGGACGATGTCGACCTGGGCGCCGACCGCCTCGACGACGGAGCGCAGCGCGCGCACCGCGGCCGGCGTGCCGTCGAGGTTGTTGCCGCCGTGGTTGGAGACCGAGATCGCGCTGACCCCGGCGTCGACCGCGCGCTTGGCGTCGTCGACACGCATGACGCCCTTGAGCATGAACGGCCCGTCCCACTGCGACCGCAGCCAGGCGACGTCGTCCCAGGTGGCCGGCGGGGTCTGCATCCACTGGCCGTAGGCGCCGAAGAACGTCGGCGCGACGCCGTCGGCGCCCTCGAGGTTGGGCGTGGTGAGGTCGGGCAGCTTCCCGGACCGCAGGTAGCGCAGCAGCCACGCCGGATGCGGCAGCACCTGCGGCGCGAACCGCAGCATCGTCCTGAGATCCAGCCGCTCCGGGATGACCGGGCTGCCCCAGTCGCGGCCGTGGCTGAACGACCAGTCCAGCGTGAGGATCACCCCGGCGGCGCCGGCCCGGCGGGCCCGGTCGAGGACACGCGCCATCTCGTCCCGGCTGCCCAGCCAGTAGATCTGGAAGAACGTCTTCGGGTTGGCCTTGACGACCTCCTCGACGGAGCGGCTGGCGAACGAGCTCAGCCCCATCGCGGTGCCCCGGTTGGCGCCGGCTCGCGCGACGGCCACCTCGCCGTCGGGGTGGACGGCCTGCACGCCGGTGGGCGAGAGGATCACCGGCAGCGCGATGTCCTGGCCCATGACGTGGGTGGACAGGTCCCGCTTGTCCGACGTCGCGGCCACGTGCGGCGCGAACCCGAGCTCGGTGAACGCGGCGAGGTTGTCCTGCAGCGTGAGGCCCTTCTCCGAGCCGGCCACCAGCGCGCCGTACACCGACTTCGGCAGCTGCCGGCGGGCCCGCCGCTCGGCCTCGGCCACGGTCTCGAACCACTTGTTCCTGCCGAACATCGCCACCTCTGACCTCACTCGTCGGCACGCCTGTGTGCCGCTGCCCCCACAATAATGGCACCGAGGGCCAAAATGAAGCCGCGACGTCAACGGCGAACGATGCTGGTACGCTAAGTGAACAGAAGGTGAACAGCACCTGACTCGTGAGTGGCCGAAAGGAGCGGACAAGGTGACGATGACACAGGTCCAGCGCCCCACGCTCGTGGCCCGCTGGGTGACGGTGACCGACATCTCCGGGCGCACGCGGACGGAGCTGCGCTGGGTGCCGGTCGACGCGCGACCCGGACAGGTACGGGCGGCCTGACCCAGGCCTACAGCGCTCCCAGGGGCGCGACCGGCCGGCCGGTCTTCTCGCACACCCACTGCGGATCGGGCCCGAGCTCGGGCTCGATCCGCAGTTCGTGCGGCTCCTCCTCGGCACACGGCTCGCAGGAGGGCCACCGGCCCACGCCGGTGTCGAGCAGCCGGTCCTGCACGTCCTGGGCCAGCTGACCGGCGACGAACGCCGCGCCGTCCGGCCACTGCTCCACCCACCAACGGCGCTCCCGGAGCGCGGCGTCCAGCACGTCGACGGCGGCGGCGACGTCGAGCCGGCGCGCGCCGAGGTCGCGCAGGACCACCGCCCGCGCCGCCAGCAACACCTCGTCGACCACGTCGTCGATGGTGCCATCTCAATGGCACACTGATCCACGTGCGTCCGCTGCTGGAGGTCATCGCGCTTGGTCCCGGCGACGTGCCCGGCGCCGTCGAGGGCGGCGCCGACCGCCTCGAGGTCGTCGCTGACATGGACGCCGACGGCCTCACCCCGTCCCTGGACACCGTCCGCGATCTCAAGCAGGTCTGCGACCTGCCGCTGCGGGTCATGCTGCGGGCCAACGACGGCTTCTCCACCAGCGGCTCGGAGCTCGCCCGGCTGCGCATCGCCGCGCACCAGCTCGCCAACGCCGGCGCCGACGGGTTCGTCCTCGGCTTCCTCGGCCTCAACGCCGAGATCGACGTCGAGGCGACGCTGGCGCTGGCCGACGAGCTGGACGGGCGGCCGTGGACGTTCCATCGCGCCATCGACCACTGCCTCGACCTCGACGAGGCCTGGGCGGTCGTGCCTGGGCTGGCCGGCCTCGACGCGGTGCTGACCGCCGGGTCCGCGCGCGGCGTCGGCTCCGGGCTGGACGAGCTGTGCACCCGCGCGACCGGGTCCGAGACCGCCGCGCGCGTGATCATGGCAGGCGGCGGGCTGGAGCCGGATCACGTGCCCTGGCTGGCCCGGGCCGGCGTGCGCCAGTTCCACGTCGGCAGCCGGGTCCGTCCGGGCGGCTCGTGGAAGGCCTACGTCGACGCCGCGCTGGTGCGGTCGTGGCGCGTGCTCATCGACGACGCCGTGGCGGCAGCTCTGTGAGTGCCGGGAACGCCGGGGTGTGGCCGTGACGGTGCTCGTGGACCCGCCGGCCTGGCCCGGGCACGGCCGGCTCTGGTCGCACCTGGCGTCGGACGAGTCGTTCGACGAGCTGCACGAGTTCGCGGCGCGGCTGGGGCTGCCGGCCCGCGGTTTCGACGGCGACCACTACGACCTGATGGAGGCGGACTACCAGCGCGCCGTCGACGCCGGCGCCGTGCCGGTGCGCAGCCGCGAGCTGGTGGCCCGGCTGCGCGCGGCCGGACTGCGCCGCCGCAAGCGGCACTGACCCGTCAGGGGGCGGCGGCGCGCAGCAGGACCAGCTCGGTCTCCAGGTTGTGCCGCGCCGCGTGCTCCCAGCGGCGGCGGCCGTCCTCGGTGTGGAACAGCGCCGGCCGGTCCAGCAGCCGGGCCAGTACGGCGGCCCGGCCGGCGGCGAAGTCGGCGTCGGACACGTGCGCGTAGTCGTCGCGGACGGCGGACGCGTAGGCCGCGTACTGCGACGGGGTGCCGGCCAGCACGGCGAGGTCGGCGTCGCAGAGCACGGCGCCGTTGCCGTCGCCGGCCTGTGGGTCGTGCGTCGCGGTCAGCAGGACGAGCCGCTCCACCTCGTCGACCTGTGCTGCCGGCCAGCCGAGCGCCGTCAGCACCTCGCGGGCCAGCCGCGCGCTGGCCGCCTCGTCATCGCCCGGCCGCCCGTCGTAGACGGCGTCGTGGAACCAGGCGGCGAACCGGACGGCGCCGGGATCGCTCGCCGCGCCGGCCAGCTCGTCGACGGCGTCCAGGACGGCGGTCAGGTGGCCGGTCGCGTGGTAGTGACGGTGTCCCTCGCGCCAGCGGGCCAGCAGATCCGCGCCGGCCGCCGTCGCCGCGGCCGTGTCGCCGGCCAGCGCGGCCCAGCGGGCTTCCAACTCGTCCATGGGCCCCATTCTCGACTAGAATGGCGCCAGCACAGGGTTCCGTGCGCGACCTGGTGGTGGGGAGGCGCGCCGCTGAAGCGTTTCTACGGAGCCCTCTCGTGTCGCCAATCTCCTCGTACCGCCGGCTGCTCTCGCTCGCCGGTCCCGGGTACGTCATCGTCGCCTTCCTCGGCCGGCTACCGCTGGCCATGAGCCAGCTCGGCGCGCTGCTGCTGGTCTCCGACGCCACCGGCCGGTACGCCGCGGGCGGCCTGGCCGCCGGCGCGCTCGCCGTCGCGAACGCCGTCGGCGCGCCACTGGCCGGCGCCCTCGCCGATCGTGTCGGGCAGCGTCCGGTCGTGCTGGCCCAGTCGCTGACGGCGGGCGTCGCGCTCACGGCGCTGGTCGCGGCCGTCCACGCCGGCGCCGGCACCGCCGCGATGGTCGTCGCCGCCGCCGTGGCCGGGTTCACGATGCCGCAGGTCGGCCCGCTGGCCCGGGTCCGCTGGCGGCCCATCACGCACCGCACCGGCAACGCGCAGCCGCGGCTGGTCGACGCCGCGTTCGCCTACGAGGGCGCCGCCGACGAGGCGTCGTTCGTGCTCGGCCCGGCCCTGGTCGGCCTGGGCGCGGTCGCGCTGAGCCCGAGCGGTGCGCTGCTGGCCGCCGCGGCGCTGCTGGCGGTCTTCGGCTCCTGGTTCGCGCTGCATCCGACCGCTCGGCAGGCGCACGCGCTGCGTGCGTCGGCGGCCGCGCACGGCGCGGCGTTCGTCACCGTCGCGTTCCTCAGCCTGTGCCTGGCCCAGCTGCTCATCGGCGTGATCTTCGGCGCCACCCAGACCGGCACGACGGCGCTGGCGACGGACGCGGGGACGCCCGGACTGGCCGGCCTGGTGCACTCCCTGCTCGGCGTCGGCAGCGTGCTGGCGGGGCTCGCGACGGCGGCGCTGCCGGCCCGGTTCGGCTACGACAAGCGGATCCTGGTGTCCGCGATCGGGCTGGTCGTGCTGTCGTCGCCGCTGCTGCTGGCCGGGTCGCTGACGGCGCTGGTCCCGGTCGTGCTGGTGCTGGGACTGGCCGTCGCGCCGTACATGATCAGCGTGTTCGCCGCGGCCGAGCGGCAGGTGCCGCCGGCCCGCGTCGGCGCCGCGATGACGCTGCTGGCCGGCGCCACCGGCATCGGCTACGCCGTCGGGTCCGGCATCGCCGGCCGGCTGGCCGACCTGGGCGGGCACCGGCCCGCGTTCGCCGTGACGGTGACCGCCGCGGCGCTCGCGGTCCTGCTGGCCGTCGTCCGCCTGCGGACCGCCCGCCCGAATGCCCCCGTCACCACTCCCGGTGAGCTGGCAGCAGCGTCCCGGGGTTGAGGTTCCGGCCGGGGTCGACGGCCTTCAGCAGCCCGGCCATCACGTCGGTGCCGGCGGGGGAGATGTCGTCCTCCAGCCAGTGCGCGTGGTCGGTGCCGACGCCGTGGTGGTGCGAGATGGTCGCGTCGTTGTCGATGAACGACTGCTGGATCGCCTTCTTCACCACCCAGTACTGCTCGATCTGCTCGGCCGGCACGTCGGTGCTGGGCGGGAACGCGAAGGTGAAGTACAGGCAGGCGCCGGAGTGGTAGCTGTGCGACAGGTGGCACATCGCGAAGCCCGTGACGCCGATCTCGGCGTAGGCGTCGTTGGCCGCCCGGATCGTGTTCGCGTACAGGTTCATCAGCTTCGACCACGGCGCCGCGGTCTCCGACACGTCGCCGAGCGCGCCGATGTCGAGCAGGAAGTCGCGGATGTAGGGCGTGTCGAACTTCTTCTGGTCGTACAGCGCGCCCGGACCCTTGCCCAGCTTGATGCCGCCGTGCTTCTTGACGATCTTGCCGACGACGCCCTTCTCGTGCTTGAGGTGCGCGTCGGAGCCCTCGTAGCCGATGTAGGACAGGCAGGCCGCGGAGAGGTCCCAGCCGCGCCGCTCCAGCACGTTGAACAGGATCGGGCCGGCCTTGGCCGCCAACCCCTTCGACGGCTTCTGCATCGACAGCGAGAACGCGGTCTCGTTGGCGTCGGACACCCGGGTGACCGTCGGCGAGACGTCGGACTCGGAGATCTCGTGCATCGCCGCGACGGCGGCCGCCCAGGTCGGGAACAGGTACGCGACGATGTCGCGGTGCTCCGGCAGCCGGTGGACGTTCACCCATGCCTCGGTGATGACGCCGAGCCGGCCCTCGGAGCCGAGGATCATCTCGCGCACGCTCGGCCCGGACGACGTGCTCGGCAGCGGCCGCAGCACGATCACCTTGCCCGGCAGCACGACCCGCATGCCGCGGGTGATGTCGGCGATGTCGCCGTACTTGTCCGACTGCATGCCCGAGCTGCGGGTGGCGATCCAGCCGCCGAGCGTCGAGTGCTTGAAGCTGTCGGGCTGGTGGCCCATGGTCCAGCCGCGGGCGTTGAGCTGGTCCTCCAGGTCCGGGCCGAGCGCGCCGGCCTGGATCCGGGCCAGCCCGGCGGCCTCGTCGACCTCCAGCACCCGGTTCAGCCGGCCGAGGTCGAGGGACACGACGACGCGCTGCTCGGCCGGCGGCGGGGTCAGCGAGCCGGAGATGTTCGAGCCGCCGCCGAACGGGATGAGCACGCCGTCGGCCGCGACCACGGCGTCGACCACGAGCCGCACCTGGTCCTCGTCGGCCGGGTAGACGACGACGTCGGGGACGCGCGGCAGGTCGCCGGCGCGGATGCGGACGAGGTCGACCAGGCCCTTGCCGTACGTGTGCACGACCCGGTCCAGGTCGCTGGTGTCGACGTACTGCTCGCCCAGCGCGTCGCGCAGCTTCGCCGCGAGATCGTCGGGCAGCTGGGAGGCCGGCACCTTGAGGTCCTCGAACGCGGGCGGAGGCGTGCCGGGCGCGTCGAGGTCGATGCCGATCTTCTCCATGACGAACGGAGCCAGCTTCGGCTTGTCCTCGTGGGTGAAGCTGATGCCCTCGACACCCCAGCCCCACCACTTCTGGTGCTTGACACCCGTCACGACGCCTCCTCTTTCTGGGCGCGATCGCTGCCCTGTTCCGCCTGTTCGGTCTGCTCGGCGTGGTCGGCCGGCTGGGCCGGTCCGGCGGCGTCGTGCAGTGGCTTCCCCTCGGCGCCGGGGTCGCCGGTCGCCGCCATCGCGGCCACCTTCGCCTCGAGCCGTTCGGTCAGTTCACGGGTCCGCTCGCCGGGCTGCGGACGGATCGGCGCGCCGATCACCAGGGCCACCGGCGGCCGGCCCGGCTTCGGCCAGAAGTGTCCGACCGGCATCGCCTCGTGGGTGCCGATGATCGCCACGGGCACGCACGGCACGCCCTGCGCGATGCACAGCGCGGCCGCGCCCGGCTTGAACCGCTTGACGCCGCCCTCGGTGTTGCGCCGGGTGCCCTCGGGGAACACGACGACGGGGACGTTCTCGCTCAGCAGCCGGTTGGCCAGGCCGCGGCCCTTGCCCATGTCGGCGTTGGTGCGGCTGACCGGGTAGGTGTTGAAGAACACCGACGTCATCGCCTTCATCCACCACCAGCGGTAGAAGTAGTCGGCGGCGGCGTTGACGGCCATCGTGCGGGTGTAGCGCCGGGGCAGCTCGGTGACCAGCAGCGGCGCGTCGAGGTGGCTGTTGTGGTTGGCCACGACGACGAACGGGACGTCGAGCCCGTCGAGGTTCTCCGCGCCGCGCACCGACACCTTCGTCGTCAGGTGCACCACCGGGCGCAGGAGCATCCGCTGCGCGACGAACCGGGCCCAGCGATGCCAGGCCGCGTGGTACCTCTTCGTACTCGGCAGTTCGCTCATCGTCGCCCGCTCACCAGTCGTGCCGTGACCTTGCGCACCGCCGCCCGAGGGGCGTGCTCGGCCAGCCAGGCCAGGACCTTGAACCGTGCTGACGGTACCGAACGGACCCGCTTCTTCTCGACATCGGCCAGGCAGCCGGCCACCACCTGGTCCGGGTCGAGCCACAGCGACGACGGGATGGAGCCGGTCCTGATGCCGGCCCGCTGGTGGAACTCGGTGCGCACCCAGCCCGGCAGCAGCGCCGTGACCTGCACACCGGCGCCGGCCAGCTCCAGCGACAGGCTCTCGGAGTAGGTCCGGACGAATGACTTGATCGCCGAGTAGCCGCCCATCGTGATCAGCCCGGCGACCGACGACACGTTGACGATGACGCCGTGCCCGCGCTCGCGCATCGTGCGCGCGGCGGCCGCGCCGAGCACCAGGACCGCGGTGATCATCAGGTCGATCGCCTGCTCGTGCTCGCTGGTGTCGTCCGTCACCAGGCGAGCGTGCACGCCCTTGCCGGCGTTGTTGACGAAGACCTCGATCGGGGAGTCGTCGTCGGCCAGCCGGTCGGCGACGGTGTCGACCTGCGCACGGTCGGCGAGGTCGGCCGGCAGCACCTCGACGTCGACACCGTGGCGCCGGCGCAGGTCCTCGGCGGTGCTCTCCAGCCGGTCCTTGTCGCGGGCCACCAGGACCAGGTCGCAGCCGCGCGCGCCCAGCGCCTGCGCGAACGCGAGGCCGATGCCCGACGTCCCGCCGGTGATCAGCGCCCGGCCGGTGAGCAGCGGCCCGTTCATGCCCGTCGTGCTCCGCGGACGCTGCGCACGACCGGCGACAGCCGGCCCTCGGCAGTCGTGGTCCAGCTGTGCACCGGCCAGCGCTTGGACTTGGCGTACCGGTAGAGGCTGGCGTCGGGGTTGACGGCGTTCGGGTGGCCGACCGCCTCCAGCCAGGAGCGGTCGGCGTAGCTGTCGCCGTAGGCGTAGGAGGCGGTGAGGTCCAGGCCCTCGGTCCGCGCGTAGCGGCGCAGCCAGGCCGCGCGCGCCTCGCCGACCAGGGGTGGCGTGGCCAGGTGCCCGGTCCAGCGGCCGTCCTCATCGGACTCCATCTTGCCGGCCACCATGACGTCGAACAGCGGCGCCAGTGGCTCGACGAACACGTCGATCTCGCCGGTGAGCAGGACGGTGCGGTGCCCGGCCGCGCGGTGCGCCTTGATCCGCTCCAGCGCCTGCTCGAACAGGCCACGGTGCAGCGACACCGTCACCTCGTCGGCGATCACCTTGCGCAGCTCGTTCTCGTTGACGCCCTCGTAGCGGCGCATGAAGGTGCGGATGAAGTCGCCGCGGTCGCGCCGTTCGGCCTGCAGGTAGCGCGGGCCCAGCGCGACCAGGTTGCTCAGCACGACCGGCCACCGCGACAGCGGCTTGGCGGCCAGCTCGATCCACACGTAGTGCTCGACCAGCGTCGCCGCGGCGACGGTCTTCTGCAGGTCGAAGACGGCCATCACGTCGGTGCGCTGGGGCAGCTCCAGCGGCGTCGGGCCGCCGGCGCGCTCGTCGCCGCCGCTGCCGCGGGTCAGGCCGGGCACGCCGGGGATGTGGATCTTCTGCAGGTAGTGCGCCCAGTCGATCTCGGTGACGTCGAAGCCGTGGTCGGCCTTGCGGTCGTCGGGCAGCGCCGCGTGCAGCGTCCGCAGCCGGGCGTCGTCGAAGATGACCTCGGTCTCGGTGTAAGGCTGGTACAGCGAGGTGAACTTGCGCAGCGTGTCGAGGTCGCGCCGGGCCCGGTAGATGGTGGAGATCCACTTGCGCGACCGCTCGCTCGGCGGCAGCCGGTCGACGGCCTTGTCGGCGAGGTCGACGACGCGCTCGCGGCGGCGCAGCGCCCGCTCGACGACCCCGCGGTGCGGGAACGACCACGACGGGACGGCGACCAGGCCCTTGGCGTCCTTGAGCGGGTTGGCCTCGAAGTACTCGTGCACCAGCCGCAGCAGCCGGCCGAACGGCAGCGGGTTGGTGATGCCGGAGCTGACCTGGAAGTACTGCGCCTCGCCGGCCGGCGGTGGCGCGGCGGCCGCGGCCAGCGCGGCGTTGACGACGAAGTCGACCGGGATGACGTCGAGCACGGTGTCGGCCAGCGCCGGGAACTCCGGCAGCAGGCCGCGGCCGTAGGCGGCGATCAGCGGGTCGGCGACCTTGAAGCCGTCGATCCAGCCCGGGAACGGGTGCTTGAGCGACGACTCGATGATGGTCGGCCGGACGATCGTGAGGCGGTGGCCGTTGCCGGCCCAGAGGTCCTCGGCGACGCGCTCGCCCAGCGCCTTGGTGAACGTGTAGACGTCGGGCCAGCCCAGGCTCTGCGCGCGCGTGCGGCCGGCCTCGATCAGCTCGGCCCGGACCCAGTCCTGCCGGGCCTGCTCGGCGGCATCGGTGACGACGCTCGCGCCGGCCCGGCGGTGCTGCTCCTGCGCCTCGGTGAGCAGTCGGCGCAGCAGCCGCGGGTTGCGGGACAGCCGCTCGACGTCGGGCCGGGCAGTCCGTGCGTAGGCGAGCTCGGCGACGCGGTCGACCTCGTGCTCGAGGCTGCGCTCCTCGGCGATGCCCTTGCGCAGTCCGGCGACGTAGCCGGTGGAGACGTGCACGACGTGCGGGTCGGCGCCGCCGGCCAGCAGCGCGCTGTACAGCGACTCCGGACCGGACACGTTGGAGGCGAACGCCTCGTCGATCGGCAGGTCGAAGGAGACCGTCGACGCGGAGTGGATGACGACGTCGACGTCACCGGGCAGCGGCGGAAGCTCGCCGAGATCGCCCTCGAGGACGGTGACCCGCTCGCGGTACTGCCGCTCCGCCTCGTCCTCGCCGACGGCCTTGCGCCAGGGGCCGAAGACGGGCTTGCGGGACAGCCGGTCGATGCGGTCCTGAGCGCTCAGTGCGCCGCGCGGGCGCACGATCAGGCTGACCCGGGTGTCGGGGTAGCTGGACAGCAGCTTCTCCAGCAGCGCCTGTCCGACGAAGCCGGTCGCGCCGGTGAGCAGAACGTGTGCGCCGTGCAAGATCGAGTGTCCTCCGCTGGCCGTGGCGGCGCTCACCGGTGGGTTCCCAGGGCGCCGCGTCCGGCTCGTGCCAGGTCGAAGTCAGATGCCATGCGCCCTCCCCAGGCAGTGCCGTCGCTCGCTGTCGAGCGATGTTTCGGGGGGTGCCGATGACCCCGTCACGCCGTGCAGACAATACACAGAATGTAGCCCTTCGCGGGCATGCCCATCGTATCGCTACTGGTGAGTCAGTGGATCGGGCAGCGGCTCGCGATGCACGACGGTGAGCGACGAGACCGCCCGGGTGAGCACGACGTAGAGCCGGCGAAGCCCCGCCGGCTCGGCCGCGACGATGGCGGCCGGCTCGGCGACGACGACGTGGTCGTACTCCAGGCCCTTGGCGAGGGTGGCCGGCACCAGCGTGACCCGGTGGTCGTCGGCCAGTTGGCCGTGGGCGATCCCGGCCCGGTCCAGCGCGGCGGCGGTCTCCGCGACGGCGGCGTCGGCGACGATGACGCCGACCGAGCCCTCCCGGGCGGCCACGTCGGCCACGGCCCCGACGACCGCGCCTGGGTCGTCGGCCCGGACGATGGCGAGGCGGCCAGGATTGGACCGGACCGGCTCCGGCGGCGCGATGCCGGGCGCGATCACCGGCAGCAGCCGGCCGGCGAACTCCACGACGGCGGCCGGGACGCGGTAGCCCTTGCGCAGGATCTCCAGGTGCGCGTCGTCGCGGGCGAGGTGGCGCAGGGCCTCCGGCCAGGACGGCGTCGCCCACGGGGTGGTGCCCTGGGCGATGTCGCCGAGGACGGTCAGCGAGCCGGTGCCGGCGCGGCGGCCGACCGCGCGCAGCTCCATCGGGGACAGATCCTGCGCCTCGTCCAGTACGACGTGCCCGACGCCGGGGACCCGCTCCAGCGCCGCCCGCGCCTCGTCGACCAGGACGGCGTCGGCGTGCGACCACGGCGCCGTCTTCGGGCCGCGGGCGGGCTTGCGCCACAGCAGCGTCCGTTGCTCGTCGGCGTCGAGGATCCCGTCGGCGGCCGCCGCCAGCAGCTCCGGCTCGCTGAGCAGCCGCATGACCAGCTTCACCGGGTCCAGCGCCGGCCACAGCCGGTCGACGTAGTCCTTCACCGGCCGGGATCGGGCGACGGCGTTCTGGACCCGGTCGTCGGTGATCTCGCCGGCCGCCTCCATCCGCAGCAGGATCCGGTGCGCCAGCCGCTGGCCGAGCAGCGCCCGCGCCGTCGTGTAGCCGTCGCCGCGCTCGCGCAGCGTCCGGATCGCGTCGGCGGCCTCGTGCACCGGGACCCGCCAGCGCCGGGTGCCGCGGGTGACGTAGAGCGTCTCCGTGGGCTCGGCGAGGTGCGACCAGATCGCGTTGCGGATGACATCGCTCATCCGGGCGCCGCCCTTGAGCGTCGCCGTCTCCGGGTCGTCGGCGCCGCGGATCGGCACGCCGTCGACCAGCTCGGCGACGGTGACCTGGCGGACGTCGACCTCGCCGAGCGTCGGCAGGACCTGGGCGATGTAGTGCAGGAAGGCCTGGTTCGGGCCGATCACGAGCACGCCGGTGCGGGCCAGCCGCTCGCGGTACGTGTGCAGCAGGTAGGCGGCACGGTGCAGCCCGACGGCGGTCTTCCCGGTGCCCGGCGCGCCCTGCACGCACACCGTCGTGTCCAGGCCGGCCCGGACCACCTCGTCCTGCTCGGGCTGGATGGTCGCGACGATGTCGCGCATCGGCCCGACGCGCGGCCGCTCGATCTCCTCGGTGAGGATCCGGCTGGTGACGTCGGCCTCGCCCGGGTCGAGCAGATGCTCGTCCTCGTAGGACGTCAGCTCGCCGCCGGCGAACCCGTAGCGGCGGCGCAGCGTGACGCCGTGCGGGTCGTCGCGCGTGGCCCGGTAGAAGGCGCGGGACACGTCCGCCCGCCAGTCGACCACCATCGGGTCGCCGTGGCCGTCCATGACGTGCCGGCGGCCGATGTGAAACGTCTCGCTGCTGCCGTGGTCGATGCGGCCGAAGAACAGCGGCAGCGTCGGATCGTCCTCCAGCGCCTTGGCCCGCCGGTAGAGCGAGGCCTTGAGGTACTCGGTGGAGACGTGGTCCGCGCTCTGTGCCGTCAGCGACAGCGTGTGCTCACGCATGGCCTGGAGGTCGGCCCGGGCGCGGCGCAGGTGCTCGCGCTCGGACTGCAGGACGGGGTCGGCGGACACGGGCGGCCTCCAGGGGCTCGGCGGAAGATGGGGCTTTCCGACGGCCCGGTGATCCGGTCCGGTCGCGAAGGGCACAAGACCCTAGTTCGCGTACCGCACCGTGTCCACCGAATTTCCGGTCAGCTCTCGCGGAGGAGGTCCTCGGCGTCGGCGATCTGGTAGGCGTAGCCCTGCTCGGCGAGGAAGCGCTGACGGTGCTGGGCGTAGTCCTGGTCGACGGTGTCGCGGACGATCACCGAGTAGAACCGGGCGGTGCGGCCGTCGGACTTGGGCCGCAGGATCCGGCCGAGCCGCTGTGCCTCCTCCTGCCGCGAGCCGAACGTGCCGGACACCTGGATGGCGACGCTGGCCTCGGGCAGGTCGATGGAGAAGTTCGCCACCTTGCTGACGACCAGCGTGCGCACCTCGCCGGCGCGGAAGGCGTCGAACAGCCGCTGCCGCTCGCGCACCGTCGTCTCGCCCTTGATGACCGGCGCGTCGAGCCGCTCGCCGATCTCGTCCAGCTGCTCCAGGTACTGGCCGATGACCAGCATCTGCTCGCCGGCGTGCCGCTTGACCAGGCTCTCGACGACGCGGGTCTTGGCGTCGGTGCACGACGCCAGCCGGTAGCGCTCGTCCGGCTCGGCCGTCGCGTAGGCCAGCCGCTCGCCGTCGGACAGGGTGACGCGGACCTCGACGCAGTCGGCCGGGGCGATCCAGCCCTGGTTCTCGATCTCCTTCCAGGGCGCGTCGTAGCGCTTCGGGCCGATCAGCGTGAACACGTCGTCCTCGCGGCCGTCCTCGCGCACCAGCGTCGCCGTCAGGCCGAGCCGGCGCCGGGCCTGCAGGTTCGCCGTCATCCGGAAGATCGGCGCCGGCAGCAGGTGCACCTCGTCGTAGACGATGAGGCCCCAGTCGCGGGCGTCGAGCAGCTCCAGGTGCGGGTAGACGCCCTTCCGCCGGGTGGTCAGCACCTGGTAGGTGGCGATCGTGACCGGGCGGACCTCCTTCTTCTGGCCGGAGTACTCGCCGATCTCGTCCTCGGTGAGGCTGGTGCGCTTGACCAACTCGTCGCGCCACTGCCGGGCCGCGACGGTGTTCGTCACCAGGATCAGCGTGGTGGCGCCGGCCCGGGCCATCGCGGCGGCGCCGACCAGCGTCTTGCCCGCGCCGCAGGGCAGCACGACCACGCCGGAACCGCCGTGCCAGAAGCCGTCGGCCGCCTCGCGCTGGTACGGCCGCAGCGTCCAGCCGTCCTCGGCCAGCGCGATCGGGTGCGCCTCGCCGTCGACGTAGCCGGCGCTGTCCTCGGCCGGCCAGCCCAGCTTGACCAGCGCCTGCTTGAGGTTGCCGCGCTCGGACGGGTGCACGACGACGGTGTCGGGGTCGAGCCGGGTGCCCACCAGCGGAACGACCCGCTTGGACCGCAGCACCTCCTCGAGGACTGCGCGGTCGGTGCTGACGAGGACCAGCCCGTGGACGGGGTGGCTCTCCAGCCGCAGCCGGCCGTACCGGGCCATCGTCTCGGCGACGTCGACGAGCAGGGCGTGCGGAACGGGGTACCTGGAGTAGTTGAGCAGTGTGTCGACGACCTGCTCGGCGTCGTGGCCGGCGGCCCGGGCGTTCCACAGGCCGAGCGGGGTGAGTCGATACATGTGCACGTGTTCGGGGGCGCGCTCCAGCTCGGCGAAGGGCGCGATCGCGCGGCGGCAGTCGTCGGCCTGCTCGTGGTCGACCTCGAGGAGGAGCGTCTTGTCACTCTGGACGATCAGAGGTCCGTCGTTCACCGCCCCATTGTCACGCACCGGCGGCGGCGATCACGAATCCGGACACTCCGGACGCGCCGGGAACGCGGGCGGCTCCACGGGAGTTCGAGACGTGAGGCACAATGTCCCGCGACCTATCGGCAGCACGTCCCGATCCGGCGAAGGAGGCAGTCCGCGTAGGGGGCACGAACGCGGCGGGCAGCGATGAGCAGCGACGAGAGGGGCGGTCGACGGAGCCGGGGACGCCGGCACGGCGGTGGCGTCAGTCCGGCGGACTACCGTCGCTTCCTGCGCCAGGTCGGCGTCGGCGCGCTGATCCCGGGCGCGGGGCTGATCTCGGCCGGCCGCAAGAAGCTCGGCTGGACGATGGTCGTGCTGTTCGTGCTGCTGGCGGCGGGCGCCGCCGTCTATGCCGTGCGCAGCGGCCGGTCCGGGCTGATCGACGCCGGCACCGACACCGGCACGCTGAACCTCATCACCGCCGGCCTGATCGCCGTCGCCGCCGTCTGGCTGCTCACCGCGCTGGTCAGCCTGTATCTGCTGCAGCCGCACGGGCTGCGGGCGCCGCAGCGGCTGCTGTCGGCGCTGATCGTGGTGGTCGTCGCCTCGCTGGTGATCAGCCCGCTCAGCATCGGCAGCCGGTACGCGTACACGCAGCGCGACCTGATCGGCAACGTCTTCGCCGACGACGACACGCCGAGCCTCACCGTCCCGGACTCCTCCGACGAGGACCCGTGGGCCGGCCAGGAGCGGGTCAACGTGCTGATCCTCGGCTCCGACGCCGGACCCGGCCGCGAGGAGACCCGCACCGACACCATCATGGTCGCCAGCATCAACACCGAGACCGGCGACACCGCGCTGTTCTCGTTGCCGCGCAACCTGCTCAACGTGCCGATGCCGGCAGGCACCCCGCTGGCCGAGGCGTACCCGGACGGCTTCCGCGGTCCTGAGGAGGACGCGTACTACTGGCTCTCCTCGATGTACCGGTTCGTGCCATACGAGTTCCCGGAGTTCTTCGAGGGCATCCCCGACCCCGGCGCCGAGGCGATGAAGCTGGTCGTCGGCGAGGTGCTCGGGCTGGACCTCCACTACTACGTCATGGTCAACCTGCGCGGCTTCCAGTACCTGGTCGACGCGCTCAACGGCATCGACCTCGACGTGCCGTACCGGATCCCGATCGGCACCAAGGAGCAGTGGGGCGGCTGCACCGAGGCGAAGGGCTGGATCGAGCCCGGCGACGACCAGCATCTCGACGGCTACCACGCGCTCTGGTTCGCCCGCGCCCGCTGCGGCCCCGGCCCGGTCTCTGACGACTACGAGCGGATGCGCCGGCAGCGCTGCGTCATCGGCGCGATCGCCGAGCAGGCCAACCCGCGGACGCTGCTGACCCGCTACCAGGCGCTCGCGTCGGCGGCCGAGAACACCATGTCGACCGACATCACCCAGGCGCGACTGTCGGACTTCGCCGAGCTGGCGCTGAAGGTCCAGGAGGCCGGCGGCCTGCGCAGCCTGCCGTTCACCGACGACATCATCCAGTACCACGACCCCGACTACGAGCTGATCCGCCAGTTCGTGCAGGACTCGCTGAACCCGCCCGCCGAGACGCCGCCGCCGGCGGAGGACCCGGACGCCGCCGAAGGACCGGCCGGCACGGCGACCGAGCCCCCGGCGGACGACGCGCCGACGGACGACGCGCCGACGGACGCTCCGACCGAGGAGTCGGAGGAGTCGGAGGAGTCGCCGGACGAGGGCGCGACGCCGGGCAGCACCGAGACGCCGAACGACGCCGACGGCGCGGTGAACGTCGACGAGGTCTGCTGACGCCCCCGACTACCCCATGATCATCAATGATCCAACCACGCATAGTGGGTTGGATCATTGATGATCATGGGGCGGGGTCGGGTCAGGCGAGGCGCACGTCGACGCCGGCGGCGCGCAGCGCGGTCAGCTCGTCCTCCGGCGCGCTGGGGTCGGTGACCAGCACGTCGATCTGGTCGGCGTCGCAGATGCGGGCGAACGCGCGGCGCCCGATCTTCTCGCCGACGCCGGCGGCGACGACGCGGCCGGCGCGCTGCACCATCAGCGCGTCGATGCCGGCCTCGCCGACGTGGCGGCAGGACGCGCCGCCGGACGCCGTCAGCCCGTCGATGCCGAGGATGAGCACGTCCAGCCACAGCTCGTTGAGGACCAGCGTGGCCAGCGGACCGGTCATCTCGTAGGACTGCGGTCGCGCCACGCCGCCGAGCGAGACGGTGCGGATGTGCGGGCGCAGCACCATCTCGGTGGCGATGTTCAGCGCGTTGGTGACGACCGTCAGCGTGTGCTCGCCGGAGTGCGGCCCGTGCTCGATGCGGGCGGCCAGCCGGCGCGCCGTCGCCGACGTCGTCGTGCCGCCGTTGAACCCGACCACCATGCCGGGCTCGACGAGGTCGGCGGCCAGCGCGGCGATGCGCTCCTTCGGGTCGCTGCCGGACGTCGCGCGGTAGCGGGCCGGCAGGTCGTACGCGACCGCCGTCGCCACCACGCCGCCGTGGGTGCGGGTGACCAGTTGCTGGCGGGCCAGCTCGGTGAAGTCGCGGCGGACGGTCGCCTCGGACACCGACAGCGCCGACGCGGTCTCGGTGACGCTGAGCCGGCCACGCTCGGCGAGCAGGTCGAGCATCTGCCGCCAGCGGCGCGCGCGGTCGTGCGCCTGCCCGCCCAGGTCGGCGCCGGCGTCTCCGTCCGGCTGGTCGGTCACGACGGCGTCCCCCTCACCTGACCGCCCGGCGGTCACTCCGCCACCAGTCTCTTCTCGATCCGAGTGAACGGCACGATACCGCGACCACCTACTGGCCGGTGGCTTGCGCGACTCTGCGCGAATCATGCCCGATTCGATCGCTAGAATGCAGGCGTCGAGGTTCGGCGGCACAAGAGGGGACACCATCGATGAGCGAACACGTACGGGCGGAGATCGCCAGCCAGCCGGCCTGCTGGGCCCGTGCGGCCGGCCTGCTCGACGACGCCCGGCGGGTGCTCCCGGCGCCTGGCGAGCGGGTCGCCGTCGTCGGCTGCGGCACGTCCTGGTTCATGGCGATGTCCTATGCCGCGCTGCGGGAACGGGCCGGACTCGGCGAGACCGACGCGTTCGCCGCCTCCGAGGCGCCGCTCGGCCGCGACTACGACGCCGTCGTCGCGATCTCCCGGTCCGGCACGACCACCGAGGTGCTGGACCTGCTGGGTTCGTTCGAGGGTCGCGCTGTGGCCCTGACGGCGGTCGGCGATTCGCCGGTGGTGGCCGCGGCGTCGAGCTCGCTCGTCCTCGACTTCGCCGACGAGCGGTCGGTCGTGCAGACCCGGTTCGCGACGTCGGCGCTCGCGCTGCTGCGTGCGCACCTCGGGCACGACCTCGCGCCGGTCATCGCCGACGCGGAGAAGGCGCTGGCCGAGCCGCTGGACGGGCTCACCGACATCGAGCAGGCGACGTTCGTCGGGCGCGGCTGGACGATCGGGCTGGCGCACGAGGCGGCGCTGAAGCTGCGTGAGTCGGCGCAGTTCTGGGCCGAGGCGTATCCGGCGATGGACTACCGGCACGGACCGGTGGCGATCGCCCAGCCGGGCCGGCTGGTGTGGTCGTTCGGCCCGCCGCCGGCCGGTCTGGCTTCCGAGGTGGCCGCCACGGGGGCGACGTTCGTCGATGGCTCGCTGGATCCGCTGGCGCAGCTGGTGGTGGCTCAGCGGCTGGCGGTGGCGCTGGCCGAGGCGCGTGGTCTGGATCCGGACCGGCCGCGGCACCTCACCCGCTCCGTCGTCCTGCCTGGCGGCTGAGGTGCCGGCGGCCTCGGTTCGGCCGGTGATCGCCGTCGACGTCGGCGGGACGTCGATCAAGGCCGGCGTGCTCGGCCCCGACGGGCGGCTGGGCCCGGTGCACCGGACGTCCACGCCGCCGGCCGGGCCGGACGGGCTGGCGGTGGTCGACGCCGTCGAGGCGATCGTCCGCCGGCTCGCCGACGAGCTGTCGGACGGTTCGCCGTCGGGTGTGGCGCCGGCGGGTGGGCCGGCCGGTGCGCCGGTCGCGGCGGGTGTCGTGGTGGGTGTCGTCGTGCCCGGCATCGTGGACGAGGCGGCCGGGGTCGCGGTGCACGCGGAGAACCTGGGCTGGCGCGACGTGCCGCTGCGGTCGCTGCTGTCCGAGCGGCTGGGCTGTCCGGTCGCGGTCGGCCACGACGTGCGGGCGGGCGGGATGGCCGAGCATCGCCTGGGCGCCTGCCGGGGCGAGCGGAACGCGGTGTTCCTGCCGGTCGGGACCGGCATCGCGGCGGCACTGATCCTCGACGGCCGGGTGTTCGCCGGCGACGGCTACGCCGGCGAGCTCGGCCACGTCGACGTCGGGCATGACCTGCCGTGCGCCTGCGGCGGTCGCGGCTGCCTGGAGGCGATCGCCTCCGCCTCCGCCGTCACCCGTCGTTACGCGCTCGCCGCCGGCGCTCCGGTCGCCGGGAGTCGCGAGGTCGCCGAGCTGGTGCGCCGCGGCGACCCGGCCGCCGTCGCCGTGTGGGACGAGGCGCTGGACGCGCTGGCGTACGGGCTGTCGATGCTGGTCGGCGTGGTCGCGCCGGCGGTGGTGGCGATCGGCGGCGGGCTGGGCGAGTCGCCCGACCTGGTGCTCCGGCCGCTGACCGACCGGCTTGCCGAGCGGCTGACGTTCCAGCGGCTGCCGCGCGTCGTCGCCGCCGAGCTGGGCGACCGCGCCGGCTGCGTCGGCGCCGGCCTGCTGGCCCGCGAGCCGATGCCATGACGCGCGTCGTCTGCCTCACCCCCAACCCGGCGATCGACGTCACGTACCGGGTGCCGACGCTGACGCCCGGCGGCGCTCACCGGGTCGCCGACGTGCTGGAACGGCCCGGCGGCAAGGGCGTCAACGTCGCCCGGGTGCTGCACGCGCTGGGCGTGCCGTGCGTGATCGTGGCGCCCCTGGGCGGACCCGCCGGGACCTGGCTGGCCGACGCGCTGACCGACGCCGGGCTCGCGGTGCGCGCGGTGCCGGTCGCCGCGCCGACGCGCCGCACGTTCACCGTCGTGGACGAGGGCGGTACGGCGACCGCGTTCAACGAGCCCGGCCGTCCCCTCACCGGCGCCGAGTGGGCCGCCGTCGTCGACGCCGTGAACGAAGAGCTGGCCGGAGCCGAGGCACTGGTGGTCTCCGGCAGCCTGCCCGCCGGCGCGCCGGAAGACCTGCTGCCGCGGCTGATCGCGGCCGGCGTCCCCGCCGTCGTCGACACCTCCGGGCCGGCCCTGCTCGCCGCGGCCGGGGCCGGCCCGGTGCTGCTCAAGCCGAACGCCGACGAGCTGTCCGCGGCCCTTCCCGGGTTGAGCCACACCGACGCCGCCCGCCGGCTGCTCGCGCTCGGCGCCGAGCGCGTGGTCGTCTCCCTGGGCGCCGACGGCCTGCTCGGCCTGGCCGGCGGCGAGGCGTGGCGGGTCGCCGCGATCCCCGGGGTCACCGGCAACCCGACCGGCGCCGGCGACGCCACCGTCGCGGCGCTGGTCCGCGGCCTGATCGACGGCACCTCGTGGCCGGACGTCCTCGCCGACGCCGCCGCGCTCGGCGCCGCGGCCGTCCTCGAGGCCGCCGCCGGCGACGTCGACCTCGCCGCCTACACACGATTCCTGCCCACGTTGCATGCGGAGCGACTCGAATGACGCTGACCTCGATGACCGGACTGCTCACCGACGCCGCCACGCGGCACCAGGGCGTCGGCGCGTTCAACGTGATCCTGCTCGAGCACGCCGAGGGTCTGGTCGACGGCGCGGACCGGGCCGGCGCCCCGATCGTGCTGCAGCTGAGCCAGAACTGCGTCCGCTACCACGGCGCGCTGGCGCCGATCGCCGCCGCGACGCTGGCGGTCGCCCGGGCCGCGGCCGTGCCGGTCGTCGTGCACCTGGACCATGCCGAGGACGCGGCGCTCGTCCACGAGGCGGTCGAGCTGGGCATCGGCAGCGTCATGTTCGACGCGTCGAAGCTGCCGTACGAGGCCAACGTCGCCGCGACCCGCGCCGTCGTCGAGTACTGCCACGCGCGCGGGGTCGCCGTCGAGGCGGAGCTGGGCGAGGTCGGCGGCAAGGACGGCGTGCACGCGCCCGGCGCCCGCACCGACCCCGCGGAGGCGGCCGCGTTCGCCGCCGCGACCGGCGTCGACGCACTCGCCGTCGCCGTCGGCACGTCGCACGCGATGCGCACCCGTGACGCCGTCGTCGACCACGCTCTGATCGCCGAGCTGCGCGCCGCGGTCCCGGTCCCGCTGGTGCTGCACGGCTCGTCCGGCGTGCCGGACGCGGAACTGGCCAAGGCGGTCGTGTCGGGCATGACGAAGGTCAACATCGCGACCCACCTCAACGCCGTGTTCACCGCCGCCGTCCGCGACCGGCTGGCCGGCGACCCGCGGCTCGTCGACCCCCGTCGCTACGTCGCCGCCGGCCGGGAGGCACTGGCCGCGGAGACGGCCCGGCTGCTCGGTGTGCTGCGGCGGTCGCACCGATCCAGAAATCTCGCCGCAGCGGTACAACTCGGATATGGCTCTGAGCATCAAGAGTGTCGAGGCGGACCGGCTGGCCCGTGAGCTCGCAGCGGTCACGGGTGAGTCCCTGACCACGGCGGTGATCAATGCCCTGCGCGAGCGGCTGGATCGCGAGCGCGGCGGCTCCGGCGACCGGGTCGCGCGCCGGCTGCGCGCGCTCCAGTCCGACCTGCTCCGTCACAAGGTGCTCGACACCCGCTCCGCTGACGAGATCATCGGATACGACGACGGCCCGCCTCGATGACCACTACGGCGACTGCTTCACCTACGGCATCGCCGCCGAGTTCGGGATTCCCGTCCTCTGCGTCGGTGACGACTTCGCCCGCACCGACGTGGACGTGCTTCGGCCGGCCTGAGTCGTCAGGCGGCGTCGACCGGAGCCACTCCGCTGATGCGATGCACCGCGAACGAGCGGACCTCGCCACTGCGGTGGTCGAACGCGGACAGCCACCCGCCCTCGATGCGGGCCGGGTCGATCAGGCGCTCGGTCGTGGCGCCGTGCTGGTCGACGTAGCCGATCCAGACCGTGGCGCCGACCTCCAGCGCCTCGCGCAGTTCGGCCAGGGTGGTGGCGGCCGTCGTCCGGCCGAGCCGCCCACGCCCGCCGTCGGCCGGTCGCTCCGCCCGGGACCGGTCGCCGGCGCGCAGCGCGCGGACGGCGGCGCCGAGCAGCGTCTCCTCCGGCGCGGCCAGTTCCGACGGCACCGGCCGCGGCGCGAACCGGCCGGCCGCACGTCGCGGCTCCATGCGGCCGATCACGATGGACCCGTCGGCCGCCTCCGGCACCGGGCTGAAGCCGAGCTGGCGCAACCGCTCGACCAGCGTGTTCGCCGCGATCGAGGAGGCGAGGACGGTGGGCGCGAGCCGGCGCAGGCTCAGGCTGGACGAGCGCGGGTCGGCCATGATCGCGGCCAGCACCGCCTCGTCGTCGCAGCGGACGAACGCCGACGCGCTGCCGACCCGCAGCTGGCCGTGGGTGCGGGCGACGTCGTCGACGAGGTACGTCAGCGGCTGCGGCACCGGCGTGCGGGAGATGGTGGCGAGGAACGCGTGCACGTCGGCGGCGGTGCGACCGGCGTCGAGCGCCCGGCGCAGCGAGCCGGCGGTGAACCGGTGCACCGACGCGCCGCCGCGGCTCTCGACATCGGACAGCAGGCTCAGCTCACGTTCGAGATCGGTGCGCAGCGGGCCGGGCGCGATCGCCGTCAGGTCGGCCTGCAGCAGCACGTGGTCCAGCGGCTGGGGCAGGCTCGCCCGGACCGCCTCGGTGGCGGCGTCGACGGCCCGGTCACCGCCGCGGCCGGCCAGGAGCGGTCGGGCGAACGACGCCAGCGCGCCCATGCCGGTCAGGCCGAGCTGCTCGGCCTCGCGCAGCGTCCAGCGCACGAGGTCGTCGCGGAACCGGCCGGCCCGGCGCGGCCGCCGCCACTGCAGCGCTGCCAGCACGCCGACGAGGTCGGGCGCCCAGCCCGCCGGCAGCCCGGCCAGCTCCTCCAGCGCGAGCCGGCGCACCTCGGGCGCGGCGGGCCGTTCGAGGTCGCGGCCCAGCGGCGCGATCGGGCGGTCCTTCTCGTCGCGGCTCCCGGCCAGGCCGGCGACGCGGCTGGTGCCGAGCCAGCCCTGGGCGAGGACGGCCCACCGGCGGGCGGGCTCCTCGCGGCGCCAGGCGTCGAACTCCGGCGTCGGCAGCCACACCTCGTCGGCATCGCCGATGGCGACCAGCCCGGCCGCGTAGGCGACCTCGGCGATCAGCGCGGCGCCGGCCTCGTCGGTGTCGAGGAGCTCAGGCAGCCGGCGCAGGTCGCGCACGCCGAGGCCGCCGGTGCGCAGGACCGGCGGCGGCTCGGCCGCCCACGTGTCCAGCAGCAGCTCGACCTTGCGGGTGAGGTCGTACGCCCCGGCGCCGGCCGTCCGGTCGACGGTGTCAGGGGCGCGCTCGGTGACCGGCGGGGTGGGCGGCGCCGGCTGCGGCTCGGTGTGCACCCGGCCGCCACGCAGCTGCAGGGCGACCTCGCGCGGCAGCACGACCGTCGTCGAGTCGACCGGCACCAGCAGGCCCACCGCCAGCAGCAGATCGATCGGCGTGCGCGCGGTCGCCCGCTGCACCTCGCGCAGGGCGTCGTCGATGCGGCCGGTCGGCGGCCCCGGGGTGAGCGCGGCCAGTGCCGAGCGGGCGTCGTCGGTCAGCTCGTCCAGCAGCCGCGTCAGCGCGGCCGGGTCGGTGAGCTGCGCCGCGACGGCGTCGACGTTGCCGGCGTGGTCGGCGGCCGGGGTGAGGTCGAGGCCGTCCATGATCGACGCCAGCCGTGACGGCGGCAGCGCGAGCAGCGCCTGCCGGGCCGGCGGGCCGAGGCCGGCCGGATGCGGGCCGACGATCTCGTGCACGATGCGCGGCAGCCGCAGGTCGTCGTCGGGACCCCAGAGCAGCGCCTGCGTCCGCAGCGTCGCCAGCGCGCCGTCGACCGCGGCCGCCGTGGCCCCCAGCGCCGCGCGCACGTCGGCCGGGCCGGTCGGCGCGGGTAAGATCACCAGCGCGTCGACGACCTGGAGGGTGAAGCGGTCCAGCCGGTCCAGCGCCCGGACGGCCGACGCCCGGGTGGTGGCCCGCGAGGCCAGCTGCGAGACGTCGGCGGGCACCGGGACGAGCAGATCCGGCCGCGCGCGCAGCAGCGCCGCCAGCTCGTCGTCGGCACGAGCGCGCAGGTCGTCGGCGAGACTGCGCGGAGCCGAGTCGTTCCCGGTCATCCGCTCTACGGTACGGCGTGGGTCCGACGTACTGAAAATCAGAGTTTGCGCAGACGCTCCAGCAGCTCCGCGCTGCGCTCAGCGGCCTCGATCCGGGCTTCGATGTCTGCCGCCTTCAGCTCCGCCGTGATGTCGGGATCCACGGGAACTTCGAGGGGCTTGCGTCGTTCGACCGTCACATGCGCGACATTACCGGCCACGCCGTGGCGGCCCAACCCCCATCCCAGCCTTCGGGTCAGGGTGCGGTGAGCGCGCGCAGGACGTCGTCCAGGTAGGCCCGCCGCTCCTCGCTCGCCTGCGGCAGGACCTGCGGCGTGGAGTGCGCCAGCTCGGCGTGACCGAGGTAGGCGCTGTAGGCGAGCAGCGCGCGGCGGTGGGCGGCGGCAGGGGCGAAGCCGGCGTCCTCGAACAACGCGACGATGAGGCCGATCCGGGCGCGTGTCACCCGGTCCAGCGCCGCGGCGACCCGCTCGTCCGCGGCAGTGGCCAGCAGCGCCGGTCCGACGGCGTCACGCTCGGCGATGCCGACGACCCGGGTGATCAACCGGCGCAGCCGGTCCGCCGGCTCGCCGTCCATTGCGGTGATCTCGCCGATGACGTCGGTGGTGGTGCGCTCCTCCCAGCGGGCCAGCGCGGCGTCCAGCAGCGCGTCGCGGTTGGCGAAGTGCCAGTAGAAGCTGCCCTTGGTCGCGTGCAGCCGGGCGGCCAGCGGCTCGACAGCGACGGCGGCCAGTCCGCCGGCCGCGATCGCCGTCAGTGCGGCCTCCGCCCAGTCGTCGCGGGACAGTCGGCGGCGGGGGTTCTGCTCGGGCATCGCCATACGCTACCGTACGGAGAACCATACGGTGGCGTATGGCCTTCTCGTTGGGGGTGCACGATGGCGTACGACGTGATCGTGGTCGGAGCTCGCGTGGCGGGTGCGGCGACGGCGCTGCTGTTGGCCCGCGCCGGACTCCATGTCCTCGCCGTGGACCGCGTGTCCTTCCCGTCCGACGCGGTGTCGTCCCACCAGGTGCAGGTCCCGGCGGTCGCGCGGCTGGCCCGCTGGGGCGTGCTGGACCGGCTGGTGGCCGCCGGGACGCCGCCGGCTCGCGCCGTCCGGCTCGACTCCGGCCGCGTGGTGCTGACCGGCCGCTATCCGGCGGTCGACGGCGTCGACGCGCTCTACAGCCCGCGCCGCACGCTGCTGGACGCCGCTCTCGTCGACGCCGCCCGAGCCGCCGGCGCCGAGGTCCGCGAGCGGTTCCGGGTCGAGGACCTGGTGCGGCGCGACGGTGTCGTGTCGGGGATCCGCGGCCGGTCCGGGCGCGGTGCGTCTGTGCAGGAGCTGGCCCGGCTGGTGATCGGCGCGGACGGCAAGCACTCGTTCATCGCGTCCGCCGTCGGCGCCGAGGCCTACCGGTCCGTGCCGCCACGGACCTTCGCCTCGTATGGCTACTGGTCCGGCGTGCCGCTCGACGGCGGCGAACTGCACCATCGCGCCGGCCTCGTCGCGGCGGCCTTCCCGACCAACGACAACCTGAGCGTCGTGTACGTGGCGGCGCCGCTGACGGAGTTCGGCGTGGCCCGTCGCGACCTGCCGGCCCATTACCTCGCCGGTCTGGACCGCTGCGGCGACCTCGGCCACCGGGTCCGGGCCGGCGTTCTGGCCGAGCGGCTGCGCACCACGCCCGACCAGCCCAACCTGCTGCGCGCGTCGTGGGGGCCGGGCTGGGCCCTGGCCGGCGACGCGGGCGCCGTCATCGACTCGGTCACCGCCCAGGGCATCACGCACGCCCTCGCCGACGCGGAGTCGCTGGCCGGCGCCGTCATCGCCGGGTTCGGTGGGACGCTCCCACTGGCCTCGGCCTTGGCCGTCCGGCACCGCGAGCGCGACGGCCGCCTCCGCCCGATGTACGACCTCACCGTCCGCGTCGCCGGCCTGCGTCCCCGGCGAATCGACCACGCCCTGCTCGCGGCTCTCGCCCGGCGGCCATCAGAGGTCGGCCGGTTCCTCGGCGTCTTGGCCGGCGTCGTTCCCGCCGACCACTACTTCACGCCGCGGGTCGTGCTGCCACTCATCGGCTCGGCCGCGGTCGACCGGCTGCGCGGCTGATGCCCGTTGTGTCCGATCCTCGGGTGGGCGAAGATGCATTGCCATGACTCAGCTCGACCCGCGGCAGGCACGGAACCGGTACCTGATCCTGCTGGCGCTGCGCTGGCTGCCGTCGGGTCTGCTGCTGCCGGTTCTGACGCTGCTACCGCTGGACCGCGGGCTCACGCTCTCCGAGCTCGGCCTCGCCGCGGCGATGCAGGGGCTGGTCGTGTTCCTGCTCGAGCTGCCCACCGGCGGTCTCTCCGACGCCCTCGGCCGCCGCCCGGTGACGATCGCCGCGGGCCTGATCAGCATCGGCGGGCTGGCGCTCATCTACACAGCCGACTCGTTCGTCGTGTTCGCCCTGGCCTTCGCCGTTCAGGGGGTCTACCGGGCGCTCGACAGCGGCCCGCTCGAATCGTGGTACGTCGACACGGTCCAGGCGACGGATCCGGACGCCGACCTCTCCGAGGGCCTGTCCCGTGGCGGCACGGTCGCCGGTGTCGCGATCGGCGCTGGCGCCCTGCTGGCGGGCGGCCTGGTCGCGCTGGACCCGTTCGGCTCGGTCGACGCGCTGGCCGTGCCGGTGCTCGTCGCCGCGCTGTCCCGCGTGGTGTCGGTGCTGGCCACGATGCGGCTGATGGTCGAGCCGGGCCGGTCGACGAGCTGGCGGTCGTCGCTCACCGCGGCCGCCGACGTGCCCGGCGTCATCGCCGGGAGCCTGCGGCTGCTGCGCGGGTCGCGGATCCTGCAGGCGCTGGTGTGCATCGAGTTGTTCTGGGGGATCGGGGCGATCGCGTACGAGTCGCTGACGCCGATCCGGATGGCCGAGGTGCTCGACGACGCGGATCGCGCCGGCGCGATCATGGGGCCGGCGGCGGCCGCCGCCTGGCTGGCGTCGGCCGGTGGCGCGGCGCTGGCGCCGGTGCTGTCCCGGCGGATCGGCATCGCGGCGACGGCGGCCACGACGCGGCTGGCGCAGGCCGTCTTCATCGCGACGATGACGGTGTTCGCCGGCCCGGCCGGGCTGCTCGTGGCGTTTCTGGCCTGTTACCTCGCCGACGGCGCGTCGAGCCCGATGCACATGACGCTGCTGCACAAGGAGGTGACCGGCGCGCACCGGACCACGATCGTGTCGCTGAGCTCGATGGTGTTCCAGCCGGCCTCGGCGATCGGCATGCTGCTGCTGACGAATGTCGCGGAGTCGGCCTCGGTGACGACGGCGATGCTCGTCGGGGCCACCGTGGTCGCGCTCGCCGTGCCGCTGTACCTGCCGGTGTATCGGGCCGAGCGGCGGGCCGTGCCGGTCGGCGGCCCGGATCAGCCGCCGGCTGGCACTGTCGCGTAGCCGTCTCAGCCGTTCGGGAACGGGACGGTGACGTTGTCGCCGGGCGTCGACGTCGACCCAGTCGCCGTGGTTGGACCAGCCCGCCCGGGCCGCGCCGTCCTCCGTCAGTCCGCCGACGCCGGACTCGACCGCCGCCGTCAGCGCCTCGACCACCGTCACCTCGTCGACGGCGCCGCCGACCAGGCAGCTGTCCACGTGGACCGACGTCGAGTCCGCACCCGAGACCGCGAGCAGGCAGGCCGCCGCCGCGGTGCCGTGGCCGCCGTACGGCTCGACCCGGTCGCTGCCGTCGGCCTACACCTGCGCGTCGGCGCGCGAGTCGCCGCTGACCGCGCTGAATCGCTGGTAGTCCTCGGCGAGGGCGTGGACGAACCCGGTGTCGACGACGGCGACGTCGACCCGGCGCTCGCCGGCCGGCTCGGGCAGGTCGAGCATCGCCCGGTGCCGGCGGAGGTGGTGGTCGTGGAGAGGTGCGCCATGGCGACTCCTGCGGGTCAGGTGGCGGGGATAGATTCCGGCAACGTATCCCCGCCACCACGACCGACCGAGCAAGAGTCCTCAGACGATGAGTCGCGGGCCCGTGTGCGGCAGCGCGCCGATGGCCGCCTCCTGCAGGACGACGTGCCGCGCGACCGGGGCGGACACCTCGCGTTCCACCATTCGGCGGGCGATCAGCCCGGCCACGACAGGGGCGGCGAACGACGTGCCGGACCAGAGCGCGTGCCCGTTGCTGAACCGCGCGGACGTCTGGTCGATGTAGTCGTACCGGCCGTTCGGATAGGGGATGACGGTGTTCTCGCCGGGTGTGTAGGCATCGACCCAGTAGCCGAAGTTGCTCCACGGGGCACGGAAGTCACCACCGCTGGTGAGTGCGCCGACCGCCGTCACCCAGCTGTATGCGGCGGGCCAGAACGGGACGTCGGTGCCGTGGTTGCCGGCCGCTGCGACGATCACGGTCTCCGGGTGCTTGCTCACCACACGCCGGTAGAGCATGTCGAACGCCTTCGGTGTGTTGCCGTGCCGAGCGTAGAGACCGGCCTGGACGCTGACGACGTCGACGCCGGCCTTGACGACCTTCTCGAGGTCCTCGACGATGGCCAGCTCGTCCACCGCGCCGCCGAGCAGGCAATCGCGCACCTCGACCTTGACCGACTCGGCGCCGGACACGGCCAGCAGACGCGCTGTCGCCGCCGTGCCGTGACCCCCGTATGGCCGGATCTGGTCGGTGCCCTGTACGTACACGTCGTCGTCCGGCTCGAACTTCGTCACGGCCGAGAACCGGCCGAAGCCGGAGTCCTTCGCGGTGTCCGGTAGATAGCCGGTGTCGACGACGGCGATCGTCGGGCGGCCCGGGCCGACCGGCTCCCCGAGCGCCGGGATCGGGCCGTAGGACGGCACCGGCTCGGTGGCCGGGCACATGGCCATATGCACCTGGGCGTCCAGCACGTGGTTCGGGGCGACGATCCGCTCGTCGCCGAGGATGTCGGCGAGCCTGCCGGCGATCTCGGCTGCGTCGGAACCCGCGACATGCAGGACGGCCAGCCCGACCGGGCCCTCCGTCACCTCGGGGCGGTCGAGCCGTAGCTCGTCGAACGCGGCTAGCACGGCATCAAGATCGCGCTCGTCGCAGATCAGCTGGCCTTGCCGGTACAGATACTCGATCGCCGTCTCGTCCCGGTTCCAGCGAGCGGCGAGTTCGAACCCCCGTTCCTTGGTGCGACGAGCGCTGTTCTCACGCAGCCGCTCGAACTCCTGGTGTAGCCGTTCGCGATCCGGTTGCATCGGATTCCCCCAGACATGATTCGGGCAAACGACTACATGTCTAGCATCAGGGCGTGACCTCGGGAAGCACGTCGGCGGCGGTAGCTGTGGATCAGTTGCCTGGTCTGGCGATGTCGAGTCCCGACGAGGCGGATCGGGCCGCTCGTGCCGTGCTGTCCGGTGCGGCGACGCCGCTCGACCAGACGTACGCCCTGCAGGCGCTCGGCATCGTGCAGCGGGAGCGTGGCGAGGTGGGTCAGGCCTTGCGCACCGTGCGCCGCGGCATCCGGGTCGGCCGCGAGTACGGAATCGACGCCAGAGTCACCGAGCTCGAGGCCAGCCTCGGCACCGTGCTTGCGCTGGCCGGCCGCCGACGGGCCGCCTTCGACGTGTTCGACAGCGCCCTCCACGGCGCGGAGCCGGACGAGCGCGCCAGGATCCTCGTGCGGCGGGCGGCGGCGTCCTACTTCTTCCAGGACTTCGACGGCACGCGCCGGGACTGTGCCGAGGCGGCGACGATCCTGGCGCGCTTCGGCGACATCGGGTGGGAGGCGACGGCGCGGACCAACCTGGCGTCAGCACTGCTCGCACTCGGCCGGTTCGCCGACGCCGACGAGGAGTACGGGCGTTCACAGGAGCTTGCGGAGAACGCCGGGCAGAACTATCTGGCCACCATCGTGGTGCAGAACCGAGGCGACTGCGCGCACCGGATGGGGGACCTGCCGCGAGCGCTGCGCCTGCTCTACGACGCGCGCCGGCGGTACGAGGAACTGGGCGTGGTGCCGCCCGAGGTGGTCCGCGACCTCGCCGTCGTCCAGCTGGCGGCCGGCCTCACCGAGGACGCCGCCAGCACGGCGGACGAGCTGGTGGCGGTGCTGGACGGCGCTCGCGACTCCGCCCTGCGCCGGTCCGACGGGTTCATCGCGGCCGCCATCGTGCATCTCGCCGCCGGCAATGCCGGCCGCGCCGCCGACCTGGCACGACGGGCGGCACGGTCGAGTCGCCGGCAGGGGCACGACGACGCGGAGCGGCATGCGCGCGTCGTCCTTCTCCGGGCCCAGGCCGCCGCAGGCGCCGTCACGAAGCGGCATGCCCGGGCGGCCGCCGAGCTGGCGTCGGAGCTGACCGACCGCTACGCCTCCGAGCGCCTCGACGCGCTCGTGCTGGCCGGTCGGCTGGCGCTGTCGACGGGGCTGCCGGAACTGGCCGGTGAGGCACTGCGGACGGCGGCGGCCGGGCGGCGCGGGCGCGGGTCGGCGCTGCGCCGGGCCACCGGGTGGTACGCCCAGGCGCTGCTGGCCGAGTCCGCCGGCGACCGGCGGGCGATGCTGCGCGCCTGCGGCCGCGGCCTTGACGTGCTGGACACGCACGCGTTGTCGCTGGGCGCGACGGAGCTGCGGGCCCGGGCGACGGTGCACGGCAGCGAGCTCGCGGCGCTCGCGACCCGCCGGGTGGCGATCGACGGGTCGGCGCGGGAGCTGCTGCGGTGGACCGAGCGCTGGCGCGCCAGCCTCCACTCGCTGCCCTGGCCCGCCGCCCGCCACGACGCCGAGCTGGCCGCCCAGCTGGGCCGCCTACGCGCCGTCGGCAGCCTCATCGGCAGCCACGCCGACGAGGCGGAGCGGCGCCGCATCGAGGAGCGGATCCGCCGGCACGTCCACGGCCGCGACGCGACCGGCGGCGCCGCCACGAAGGCGCGGCGCCGGCTCGACGTCCGGGAGCTGCTCGACGCGCTCGGGGACCGGACGCTGGTCAGCATCGTCGGGCTGCGCGGCGGGCGGTTCCACGTCGTCGTCGCGCGCGAGGGACGGCTGAAGCACCTGGTCGCGGGCGACTCCGGCGCCGCGCTGGACGAGGTCGAGTACGCCAAGTTCGCGCTGCGCGGCGCCGCCGTGGCCGCCGACGCCGTCGCCGGGGTGTTGCTGACCGCCGCCGAGCCGGGGCTCGCCCGGCTGCAGCAGACGATGCTCGGCCCGGCGGTCCGGGAGCTGGGCGACGGTCCCGTCGTGCTGGTGCCGCCGTCGACGATGCAGTCGGTGCCGTGGGGCGCGCTGCCGGCGCTGCGCGACCGCGACGTGACGGTGGCGCCCTCGGCGACCGCCTGGCTACGGGCCCGGACCAGCGTCCCGCCGGAGGACAAGGCGGTCGCGCTGATCGCCGGCGCCGACCTCGCGTCGTCGGGCGCGGAGGTCGGCGTCCTGGCCGGCGTCTACCCCGACGCGACGGTGCTGACCGGCGGCGACGCCACCGCCGACGCCGCGCTGGCCGCGCTGGACGGGGCCTGGCTGGCGCACATCGGCGCGCACGGCCGCTACCGCGGCGACAACCCGATGTTCTCGTCGCTGGAGCTGGCCGACGGCCCGCTGACGGTGTTCGACATCGAGCGGCTGCAGGCGCCGCCGTACCGCCTGCTGTTGACGGCGTGCGAGTCCGGCGTCGGCTCGCCGACCGGTGCCGACGAGCTGCTCGGGCTGTCCACGTCGCTGTCGGCATTGGGCACCGCCGGCCTGCTGGCCACCGTCGTCCCGGTGAGCGACGCCGCGAGCGTCGACCTCAGCCTGGTCGTGCACGAGCGGCTGCGCGACGGCGACGACCTCGGCGCCGCGCTGCTGGCGGCCCGCCGGGCGGCGGACGGGGCGCGGGACCGAGCCACCGCGTGGTCCTTCCTGGCCCTCGGCGGCGCCTGAAACCCAGAGTGACCCGAATCACACATGTCGGGCCGGATGCCGCGTATGGTGATCGCCGTGTCCCTCACCATCGGTTTCGACCTCGATCTCACGCTCGTCGACTCCGCGGAGGGGATCAAGGTCTCGATGACCGAGGCGTTCCGCCGGGTCGGCGTCGACGTCGACCCGCAGCGGCTGCTGCCGATGATCGGCCTGCCGCTGGAGACGACGCTGCGTGCGTTCATCGACGAGGACCGCGTCCCCGAGGTGCGCGACCTCTACCGCGAGCTCTACCCGACGCTCGGCATCCCGGGCACCAAGGCGCTGCCCGGCGCGGTCGAGGCGATCGACGCCATCCACGCCCACCACGGCACAGTCCTGGTCGTCAGCGCGAAGATCGAGTCCGCGGTCCGGGCCGTGCTCGCGCACGTCGGGCTGCCGGTCGACGACGTCATCGGCGAGCGGTTCGCCGAGACGAAGGGCGCGGCGCTGCAGGAACGCGGCGCCGACGTCTACGTGGGCGACCACCCCGGCGACATGGTCGGCGCCCGGACCGCCGGGGTCTACGCCATCGGCGTGACGACGGGCGGGCACGACGCGGTCGCGCTGCGCGAGGCCGGCGCCGACGTCGTCTTCGCCGACCTGCTCGACTTCCCGTACTGGCTCGACGACTACGTCGGCACCCCGACCTAGAGCACCAGCCGCCGGAGCAGCCGGTCCAGCTCGGCCGCCGGATCGTCGGTGAGCCCGGCGTGCACCGGCCCGGTCTGCACGATCGTGCTGCGCGGCGCCGTCAGCCAGCGGAACCGCTCGCCGATCGGCGTCGCACCCACCGGGCCGGCCGCGGCCGCGTCGGTGCAGGTCGCGGCGTACGCCTCGGCCGCGGCACGGATCGCGTCGACGTCGGCGTCCGGGTCCAGCGCGCGCAGCCGGTCCGCGTCGAGATGGACGGCGGCGCCGAGATAGTCCGCCTTCTGGCTGTAGACGATGACGCCGGCGTTGACGAACTCGGCCCGCTCGATGCGGGGGACCACCCGCAGGACGGCGTACTCGAACGGGATCATGCGGCGGCCGCCGGCAGCCAGGCCGACGAGGCGGCGACGCGCGCGGCCAGGTAGTCGGCGTAGACGGCCCGGACGGCGTCCGCGTCCGGGTGGCCAGGGAGGTCGGGCAGCCAGTCGTCCGGGACCAGCGCCAGGATCTGCGCCAGCGCCGACGGCGTCACCAGCGGCGCCAGCTCCGCGTCGACCGCCGGCAGCCGGTCCGCGGCGAACGCCAGCACGTGGTCGTCGATCGGGTACGGCCGCGCCGCGAACGCCTCCACCCCCGGCCACGTGTGCTGGAACAGCAGCGCCGCGCCGTGGTCGATCGCCCACAGCTGCCCGTGCCACGTCAGCAGGTTCGGGTTGCGCCAGCTGCGGTCGACGTTGACCGTCAGCGCGTCCAGCCACAGCACCTTCGCGGCGTCCGTGGCGTCGGCCCGCCGGCCGTGCCCGTCGTAGCCGAGCGAGCGCGGCAGGAAGTCCATGCCGAGGTTCACCCCGACGCTGGCCAGCAGCAACGCCTGGATCTCCGGGTCCGGCTCGCGCCGCGCGATCGCCTCGTCGAGGTCCACGAGCACGAGATCGGGCACCCGGATGTCCAGCCGCCGGGACAGCTCGCCGACCACGATCTCCGCGACCAGCGACTTCGGGCCCTGCCCCGCGCCGCGGAACTTCACCACGTAGGTGCCGAGGTCGTCGCCCTCGACCAGCCCGGGCAGTGAGCCGCCCTCGCGCAGCGGCTCGACGTAGCGAACCGCGCGCACCAGCGGCAGCCCGGTGTACGTCGTCACCGCGGGAACGTCGACCATGGGCGACGACGGTACGTCATCGGATTGATCGCCCCCGGAGAGGCCCACATGCCCTCGGCGGCCGTAGGCTGGTGGCGTCTCCCGTAGCCGCGGGAGGATTGTCCGGTCCCCCCGACACGAAGAGGTCAGACGTGCCAACGGGCAAGGTCAAGTTTTTCGACACCGAGAAGGGCTTCGGCTTCCTCTCGAAGGACGACGGCGGCGACGTCTTCGTCCACTCGTCCGCGCTGCCCGCGGGCGTGACGGCCCTCAAGCCGGGCCAGCGAGTGGAGTTCGGAGTGGCCGAGGGCCGCCGCGGCGAGCAGGCGCTGTCGGTGCGCGTGCTCGATCCGCTGCCGTCGGTGTCCGCGGCCACCCGGAAGAAGCCGGACGACCTGGTGACCATCGTCGAGGACCTCATCAAGCTCCTCGACGGCCTGTCGAACACCTACCGCCGCGGCCGGCACCCCGACCAGCGCACCGCGCACAAGGTCGCGACGGTGCTGCGCGGGGTGGCCGACGACCTCGAGCTCTGACGGGGTCACTCCCGCGGCGGGGCCGACGGCGTGCGCGCGGCCGGGCGTACCCGTAGCGCGAACACCAGGCCGCCGAGCAGGACGAGCGTCGCCACCGTCATGCCCAGCCACGGGATCAGCGGCAGCACGATGCCCACGCCGCCGCCGACCACCCAGCCCAGCTGGAGCAGCGTCTCGGACCGGGCGAACGCGTTGGAGCGGTTCTTCTCCGGCACGTCGCGCTGCACGATCGCGTCCAGTGACAGCCGGCCCAGCTGCTGGGCGAAGCCGGCCGCGAGCCCGACCAGGATCACCGTCAGCAGGTTCCAGAAGACGGCCGCGACCAGCGTGCTCGCCGCGCCGAACCCGACCAGGACCATGACGGTGCGGTCCGGGCTGCGCGCCTGCACCAGCGCGCCGACGGACGACCCGGCGGTGCTGCCCAGCCAGGCCGAGGCCGCGACGATGCCGAGCAGGACGAGGTCGTCGAGCCCGGCGACCGGCTCCTCGCGCAGCACGAACGCCATGAACATCGTCATGAACCCGGACAGCCAGCGCAGCGTCGCGTTCGCCCGCAGCGCGCGGACCACCGTCGGCCCGACCCGGAACTTGCGAGGCTTCCCGGACGCGGTCGCCGTCGTCTGGTCCCCGTCGCCCTCGGTCAGCGACGCCGGCTCCTCGCCGGTCGACAGGTCGACCTTCTTCGGCAGCAGGATCGCCAGCACCGTCGTGCCGACGTAGGCGAAGAACGCCGCTCGAAGTGGCCAGTCGTCGCCGATCTGCGCCAGCCCGATGCCGACCGGCGCTCCGATCAGCGTGCCGAACGTCGCCGCGAGCTGGAGCCGCGAGTTGGCCGCGACCAGCGTCCAGCCCTCGGGCAGCAGTCGTGGCACCGCGGCGGCCCGGGCGACGGCGTACGCCTTCTGCCCGACCAGCACGCCCAGAGCCGCCGGATAGAGCCATACCCCGGTGTCGATGACGGCGTCGGCCGCCACCCAGGCGAGGAAGCCGCGGCCGGCCGCGGTGAACCCGATGGCCCAGCGCCGGCCGTGGCTGAACCGGTCGAGGAACGGGCCCAGCACCGGCGCGACGACGGCGAACGGAGCCATCGTGAGCAGCAGGTACAGCGCGACGTTGCCGCGCGCCTCGGACGTGGAGACGGAGAAGAACAGCGTGCCGGCCAGCGCGACCGTCACCAGCGTGTCGGCGAAGGCACTGGCGGCGTTGAGCTCGATCAGCCGGGACAGGCCGCTCTTGCCGGCGCCCTGCGCCTCGGCGGCGCGGTGCAGCCGGTTGGCGCTGACCTTGGCCGCGCGGGACGTCCCGGAGGCGGCGGAGCGGGCGGCCCGGCCGGTGGCCCCGGCGGCGCGGCGCATCCGCTCACTGGCCGACGGCGGTCCCGGCGGAGGCGGCGGCATGGACCGGGTGCCGTTCCCGCCGGCATGCGCGTTTCCGCCGGCGTGCCTGCTTCCGCCGGCGTGCGCGTTCCCGCCGGGCTCGCCGGCGCCGTCGGCGTCACCGGGCGGGCGGCCGTTGCCGGCGGGCAGCTCACGACCGGCGAACGGCGACTCGTACGCACCGCCGCCCTCGCGCGCGCCGCGTCGCCCACCCTCCCCGGGCGGGCCGGCCGGCGGATCGGTCTCAGCCACGTACCCATCCAACCGCATCGGGCCGACAGGTCAGCCGGTTGTCCCCGCATCGGGCGCGATGTGTCGATCATGGCGCGAGTTTGCGACAATCAACGATTGTGACCACCACCTCGTCCCGCGCCCGCTCCGCCAAGGCCGACTCCGTCCTCGTCAAGGCCGTCGAGGAAGCGCGAGCGGCGGCCGTCGACGTCGGCAGCGAGGACGCCGTCGGCGCCTCGCTCGGCCACGACGCCGAGGGCGAACGGGTCGTCACCCACTACTTCGCCTGCGAGCTGGCCGGGTACGTCGGCTGGCGGTGGGCGGTCACCGTCACCAGGGCGTCGCGGTCCAAGGCGGTCACGGTCAGCGAGTGCGTGCTGCTGCCCGGCGCGGACGCCGTCCTCGCCCCGGCGTGGGTGCCGTGGGAGGAGCGGGTCAAGCCCGAGGACCTCGGCCCCGGCGACCTGCTGCCCGTCGCCGACGACGACTACCGGCTCGAGCCCGGCTACGCGACGGCCGACGACCAGGACGTCCTCGAGGTGATCCAGGAGCTGGGCCTCGGCCGCGAGTGGGTGCTGTCGCGCGAGGGCCGCGACGACGCCGCGCAACGCTGGTACGAGGGCGACACCGGCCCGCACACCGACATCGCGAAGGCCGCGCCCGGACGGTGCGGTAGCTGCGGCTTCTCGGTGCTGCTCACCGGCACGCTCGGGCACGCGTACGGCGTCTGCACCAACGAGCGCACCCCGTTCGACGGCAAGGTCGTCGCGCACACGCACGGCTGCGGCGGCCACTCCGACGTGCGGCTCCCCGCGCCCTCCGAGGACGCCGCCGAGCCCGTCGTCGACACCCTCAGCTACGAGCTGGTCCCGCTGGAGCTCGACGCACCGTAACGGTGGACGCCTTCGAGTCCGAGGCGCTGCGCTCGCGGGTGCTCGCCGCCTGGTCCGCGTCGCCGGCCCGGTTCCGCGAGGACGCCAACGCCGAGGACGAGCTGGCCCGCGGCTCCTACCGCGACCGGGTCGTGGTCGAGCTGGCGCAGAACGCCGCCGACGCCGGCGCACGTTCCGGTGAGTCAGCGAGGCTGTTGCTGCGGCTGACCGGGTCGACGCTGGTCGTGGCCAACACCGGCGCTCCGCTCGACGCCGCCGGGGTCGAGGGGCTGTCGACGCTGCGGGCGTCGGCCAAGCGCGACGACGACACCGTCGGGCGGTTCGGGGTGGGCTTCGCCGCCGTGCTGGCGGTGACCGACGAGCCGCGGGTGCTGACGGCGTCCGGCGGCGGGGTGCGGTGGTCGCGGCCCGCGGCCCGGTCGGCGGCGTCGACGGTGCCCGGGCTGGCCGACGAGCTGGCCCGGCGCGGCGACGCGGTGCCGGTGCTGCGGCTGCCGTTCCCGTCCGCCGGCGCCGTGCCGGACGGGTACGAGACGGCGGTCGAGCTGCCGTTGCGCGACGACGACGCGGTCCGGTTGGTGCGCCGGTTGCTCGCCGAGGTCGACGACGCGTTGCTGCTGGCGCTGCCGTGGCTGAGCGAGGTGGTCGTCGAGGGCGCCGGCGAGGCGCGGCGGTTGTCCGCCGAGGCGCCGGTGCCGCTGGGGAAGGGGCTGGCCGAGCGGCGGATCGGCGGGCGGCGGTGGCGGATCGCTCGCCGGACGGGCGTCGCCCCGGAGGAGCTGCTGGCGGACCGTCCGTTCGAGGAGCGGTCCCGGCCGGGCTGGTCGGTGACCGTCGCCGTGCCGGTGTCCGCCGACGGGGACTCGGCGCCGGCCCCGCTGCCGCCCTCACTGCCGTCCGTCGTGCACGCGCCGACCCCCACCGACGACCGGACCGACCTGCCGGCGTTGGTGATCGCCGCGCTGCCGCTGGACTCGTCCCGCCGCCGCGTCCAGCCCGGCCCGCTGCTCGACCACCTCGCGACCCACGTCGGCGACGTGTACGCGCGGCTGGTGGCGTCGTTCGATCCGCCGGCGCCGGCCGTGCTCGCGCTGGTGCCGGGCCCGCTCGGGGTCGAGGCGGTCGACGCCGTGCTGCACCGGGCGATCCGCGCCGCACTCGCGGCGACGCCGTTCGTGCCCGGCGCGGGCGGCGAGCGGCTGCGTCCGGACGAGGTGACGCTGGTCGATGGGCTGAGCCGGACCGCCGATCCGGCCGCACTGCGCGGCGTCGTCCGGGGGCTGCCGGCGCGCGACTGGTGGCGGCCGGAGGTGCTGGCCGGGCTCGGCGCGACCGTGGCGCCGCTGGCCGACGTCGTCGACGAGCTGGCCGGGGAGCGGCTGGACCCGGCCGGGTGGCGGGCCGTGTACGACGCGCTGGACGGGTCGGACCGCGAGTCGCTCGGCGCGCTGCCGGTGCCGCTGGCCGACGGGCGGCTGGTCCGCGGCCCGCGCGGGCTGCTGGTGCCCGGCGAGGTGCGCCCGGAGCTGTTGGCGCCGTTCGACCTGCGCGTCGTCGCGCCGGACGCCGTCCACCCGCTGCTGCACCGGCTCGGCGCCGTCGACGCGACCGCCGCGTCGGTGCTGCGCGACCCGCTGGTCCAGGGCGCCGTGGCCGACCTCGCCGAGAGCGACGAGGACCCTGCACCGATCGCCGAGGCCGTGCTCGGGCTGCTGGCGGAGTCCGGCCTCGGCGTCGCCGACGAGCCGTGGCTGGCCGGGCTGCCGCTGGTCGACGCCACCGGCGCGTCCGTGTCGGCGCGGGAGCTGCTGCTGCCCGGATCGCCGCTGCTGAGCGTGCTGGACGCGAACCCGGACGAGTTCACCGTCGCGCCGGAGCTGGTCGAGCGGTTCGGCCCGGCGGTGCTGCGGGCGGCCGGGGTGCGCGACGGGTTCGCCGTCGTCCGCGACGCCGATCTGACGCTGGAGCCGGACACCTGGCACGACCTCGACGACGAGGACGCCTGGATCGACGAGGTGCTCGCCGGCCTGCCGAGTCAGCCGGTGCCGCCGCTGACCAGTGAGTTCGTCGCCGTCGCCGACCTCGATCTCGTCCGCGACGACGCGTGGCGGCACGTGCTGGAGTGGCTGGCCGACGACGCCGAGGCGCGGGCCGCCGTCGTAACGCCGGTTCGGCTGACCCTGGCCGGCGGGGCGCAGCGCGACGTGTCGTCGTACACCGCGTGGTGGCTGCGGCGGCATGCCCGGATCGGCGGCCGGCCGCTGCCCGGGCTGGCGCTGCCGGACGCCGATCTGGTGGTCCGCGCGCTGCTGCCGGTCGTGGACGTGCCGGTCGACGACGCGTTCGCGGCCGCCGTCGGGCTGGCCCGGACGCCCGCGGACCTGGACCCTGACGCCGTCCTCGCCCGGCTCGCCGAGGAGGACCTCGAGCTGCCGGCCGCGATGCTGGCGCAGGTCTACGCGGCGCTGGCCGGGCACGATCCGGCCGGCGTGCGGCCGCCGGAGCGGATCCGGATCCCGCACGGCGCCGGCAGCCGCGTCGTCCCCGCGGCGTCGGTCGTGGTCTGCGACGGGCCGCACTGGCTGCAGCTCGGCAAGCCCGGGCTGCTGCCCGGACCGGCCGCGCTGGCGGACCTCCTCGACGTCGACCTGGCGTCGGAGGTGTACGCCGCCTCGATCAGCGACGGCGGCCGCCGCCAGCCGGTGCCTGCGGAGGTGGCAGCGGTGCTCGGCTCGGCGCCGTCGAGCTATGTGGAGCACGACGACCTGCGGGTCGGCGGCGCTCCGGTCGACTGGTGGCCCGACGGCGACGACGTCCATGCCGCGACCGTTGACGGCTTGGCGCGTGGGCTGGCCTGGACGAGCGGGCAGTGGGCGAAGCGGTGGGTGCTGGCCGAGGCCCTGGCCGATCCGGGCGCGCTGCCCGACCTGCTCGCGGACGCCGCGTTCGAGTAGTGGGGGTCGCGGGTGCCCGCCCGCCTCGCTCGTTCCTTGCTCGGACGCCCGCGGCCTACCCCTGACGGCGTCCCCCCGAACCCCGCTCCGCGCCTGCCGACCCGCCGGCGGGGCGACGTCACGCAGGGGCGGCGAGCGGCGGGTGCTCGAGCACGCTGGGCTTGTACTCGACCAGCTGGAGGCGGCCGTCGAAGGTGCGGTGGTCGGTCATCTCGAGGGCGACGTCCGGATAGCCGTCGTAGATGCGTTCGTCGCCCGTGGCCCCGGTGATCACCGGGAACATCACGACCCGGAAGCGGTCGACCAGTCCGGCTCGCAGCAGCGACCGGCTCAGGCTGAGGCTGCCGATCGTGCTGAGGAGTCCGGATCCACTCGACTTCATGGCGCGGACCGCCTCGACGGCGTCGTCGCGGACCAGTGTGGAGTTGGCCCACGTCAGTGGCTCCTCGAGTGAGGAGGAGAACACCACCTTGGTCGCCTGCGTGAGCGCGTCGACGGACGCCTCTTCTTCCGGACTGAACTCGTCCTGGCCGGTCGGGACCTCGCCTGAGGAGAAGCCCGACATCAGGCGGTAGGTGTTCGCTCCCATCAGGTACGTGACCTCGGGCTGTTCACCGAGCCAGGCGAGGTACTCCGGGCCCTCGAGGCCCCAGAATCCGGGCCATCCCTCTCCCGATGCGTAGCCGTCGAGGGAGGTGATGAAGTCGACGAGAAGCTCCGACATGGCGCTGTCCTTTCCTCGGGTGTCACCAGCTCTGACCGGCCGGGAGGCAGGAACTCATCGCCTCTAGTCTGCGCCCGACGGCGTTCCGGGACGCGGGTCAGAAGCGACGGCCGCCGCCGGAGCGTCGCGAGGAGCGCCGGCTGGAACCGCCGCCGAAGCTGCGCCGCCGGCTGCGGCCGCCACTCGATCCGCCGCCCCAGCCGCCGCCGGAGTCCGACCCGTCACCGCTCGACGTCATCGCGTCGCCGGCGGCGCGGCTCAGCGACTTGCCCATGCTCGCCAGCCGGCCGCGCGGACGGTCGGCGTGCCAGCGGGTCCACAATCGGCCGCGGGCGGCCGAGTGGTCGTCGTGCGGGAAGCGCCAGCTGCCGGCGCTGCCGCTCCAGTAGCCCTCGATGTAGGCGACGAGGTCCTCGCCGCCCTCCCAGTAGCTGTCGCGTCCGGCCTGCCGTGCCTGCGGCGCCTCGCCGGCGTCGAGCCGGACGGCGCACTGGTCGCAGACCGGCGTGTTGCGGCGCACGCCGTAGCTGGGCGTCCACGGCCTTTCCTGCGTGCTGGGACCGTGCCGCGGGTCGAAGAAGCAGGGCGGGGTCGGCTCCGGGACCGGCCGGCCCTGCTGCAGCGCCTCGAGGCAGGCGATCTTGTAGCGCGCGGTGCCCAGCAGCGACGTCACCGCCTGGACGTCGCCGTCGGTCGCGGCCTTGTCGAGCCGGTGCCGGGCCTTCTCGACGGTGTCGAGGATCTCCTTCGTCAGGCCCGCCTGCCCGATGTCGGACGTCGTCGGCAGGTCCGACACCCGGTCGGACAGCTCGATGACCTCCTCGGTCAGCATCGGCCGGACGACGTCGAGGTGGCGCTGCTCGTCGGCGCGGCGGCGGCGCCGGGCGCTGAGCGCCGTCCCGCCCCACCAGAGGCCGGCGATCCCGGCGGCGCCGCCGGCCCATGGCGCGGCGTCGACGTAGAACGGGTGGTCGACGTCGGAGGCACGGTCGATGAAGCGGTCGATCATCGGCCCGTAGTCCGGGGCGCAGCAGTCGACGGCCTGGTCGATGGCGTCCTCGACGTGGTACGTCGGGCCGTCCTCGCTGTGCTGGACCCCCCACAGGCCGCGGCCGTCGTAGGACGAGTCGGCGACGGACATGACCAGGTACACGCCGTCGACGCCGACGCGGTCGTACAACTGGGAGGCGAGCTCCTCGCCCTCGTAGAGCAGCGTCCGGCCGAAGAGGCGCTCCTGGCCCTCGGGGTCGAGCCGCCACGCCGGGACGACGGCGATCCGCATGCCGGCCGGAGCCGCGGCGGCCGCCTCGTCCAGCTCCGCCGCCTCCGCCGTACCGATCGCGTCCGCGGCGTCCGGGTCGACCCACACGCCCGGCTCCGCCAGTTCGACGGCGACCTCGTCGAGGTACCGGTTCACGTCCGTCTCGTCGGCCGCCGCGTTCGTCGAGGCGAAGCCGAGCGTCGTGACGGCGACCAGCCCGAGCGCCGCGGCGGTGGGTCCGGTGCGGCGGGTGGCGAGGCTCATCGGGCGGCTCCGGCCAGCCGGTCGCGGCAGGCGGCGCAGACCGGGATCTCGCGGGCGCGGCCGCCGGGCGGGCTGTACATCCAGTCGGTCACGGACACTCCATGGCGCTGGTCGAAGAAACAGTCGGCGCGTCGCGCGGGCAGCGGGCGGCCGGCCAGCCGCGCCCGCGCCGACGCGAGGCGCCACCGACCGTACTCGACGGTCGAGCGGATCGCGCGGAGCATGTGGTCGTCGGGCTCGTCGTCGACGGCGGCGCCGGCCTCGGCGTAGGCGTCCATCGCGGCCTGCACGTCGGCGGCGACCGCGGGATCGGCGACGGCGATGTCGGCGGCGTCGAGCTCCTCGCCGAACCGGGTGACGTCCTCGCGGGCCAGCTCCTGCCGTTCGGCCAGCGAGTCGGCCTCGTCGTCCAGGACGTCGAAGGACGGCCGGTACATGGCCGGGCCCTCGGATCCGTCGCCGGCCCGCCGCCGCTGCCACCAGAGCAGCCCGCCGGCCGCGACCGCCACCACGACGACCGCGATGACCAGCGGCAGCACCCAACCGGCGCCGCCGGAGTCCTCGGGCGCGCCGGACACGCCGAGCTCCGTCAGTGCGTCGTCGAGGATCGCCACCTGCTGCGACCGGGTGTTCCGCTCCACCGCCGTCGCCAGCGCCTCCGTCACCGGCGCGCTCACTCCGTTGGAGGAGCCGTACGTGGCCGCGCCGCCGAAGACGACCAGGTACACGCCGTCGGGTCCACCGGCCTCCGCGACGGCGTCGAGGAACGCCGCCCCTCGTGCGTCGTTGTCGTCGCCCGGTTGATCCGACAGCGCGGTGGCCGGCACGACGGCGATGTACGTGGCCGGCGAATGCCCGTCGACCCGGTCGGCCAGCCGCTCGGCATCGGCCGGCGGCACGATCGACCTCTGCGTCTCGTCGACGTAGACGGGCGTGGACGCCCACGCCATCGCGACCTCGGCCGGATACCCGCCGGCCTCGTCCGACGACGCCGCAGCGTCAGGCTCGGCGGCAGCACCCGGCCATGCGAGCGTGCCGGCGGTTGTCGCGGCGTCGGGCCAGGCGGCAGGGCCGTGCCATGCGGGCGTGCCGGCGGTTGTCGCGGCGTCAGGCCAGGCGGCGGCACCACCACGAGCCGCGGCGCTCCCACTGGCCGCGGTGCCATCGGCCGCGTCTCGGCCGCCTCGGGCAGCCTCGGCTGCGGCCGAACGGTCTGGACCGAACGCGGCCTGGCCTGCGCCGACAGCCGCCCCGCCTCCGGCTTCGCCCGTGCCCACGCCTGCACCGTCGGCCGTGCCTCCGCCGTCACCCGTCGCCAGGCCCGCGCCGACAGCCGACCCGTCTCCGGCTTCGCCCGTGCCCACGCCTGCGCCGTCAGCCCGGCCTCCGCCGTCACCCGTCGCCAGGCCCGCGCCGACAGCCGACCCGTCTCCGGCTTCGCCCGTGCCCACGCCTGCGCCGTCAGCCCGGCCTCCGCCGTCACCCGTCGCCAGGCCCGCGCCGACAGCCGACCCGTCTCCGGCTTCGCCCGTGCCCACGCCTGCGCCGTCAGCCCGGCCTCCGCCGTCACCCGTCGCCAGGCCCGCGCCGACAGCCGACCCGTCTCCGGCTTCGCCCGTGCCCACGCCTGCGCCGTCAGCCCGGCCTCCGCCGTCACCCGTCGCCAGGCCCGCGCCGACAGCCGACCCGTCTCCGGCTTCGCCCGTGCCCACGCCTGCGCCGTCAGCCCGGCCTCCGCCGTCACCCGTCGCCAGGCCCGCGCCGACAGCCGACCCGTCTCCGGCTTCGCCCGTGCCCACGCCCGCGCCGTCAGCCCGGCCTCCGCCGTCACCCGTCGCCAGGCCCGCGCCGACAGCCGACCCGCCTCCGGCTTCGCCCGTGCCCACGCCCGCGCCGTCAGCCCGGCCTCCGCCGTCACCTGTCGCCAAGCCCGCGCCGACAGCCGACCCGCCTCCGGCTTCGCCCGTGCCCACGCCCGCGCCGTCAGCCCGGCCTCCGCCGTCACCTGTCGCCAAGCCCGCGCCGACAGCCGTCCCGGGCTCAGCGCCGTACGCCGCCGGGGCGGTACCGGCCGCCGCCGCGGCGGCCAGGATCATCGCGGCCGCCGGGAGAGTCAGCCGCATGCAGGCTCCTCGTCATGGGGTCATCAGCGCCCCCGATCCTCACATGCCGCGATGAACTCCAGTGCACGGCCATGCATGGCAGCGGCCGCAGCGGCGTCGTACTCACCGGTCAGCGACGGGTCGGCGAACAGGTGCGCGGCGACGTCCGGGTAGGAGAAGTAGTGGTAGGACGCGCCGGAGGAGCTGACGGTCTCGGCGAACTCGCGATTCGCCTCGTCGTCGCGGAACGGGTCGAGCTCGGCCTCGTGCACCTGCACCGGGACGGCGGACGGCCAGAGGTCCGCGTCCACAGCGCGTACCGGGACCGATCCGTGGAACGCCAGCGCACCCCGCGCCCCCGGCCGCGACGCCGCCAGGTGCACGACCGAGATGACGCCGTTGGAGTACCCCGCGTAGACGACGTCGGGCCGCACGCCGTCGACCGCCGCGTCGGTCCGGCGCAGCAGCTCCGCCTGGCCGCCGTACTTCGCCAGGAACTCGAACGCCTCGTCGTAGTCGTCGAAGACCGCGCCGCCGTACAGATCGGGCACGTGCACGACGTGGCCGGCCGCGCGCCACTGGTCGGCGGCCTGCAGCACCCCGGGCCGGAGCCCGAGGACGGAGTGGAACAGCACGATCTCGGTCATGTCTGCGTTGTATCAGCCGGGACCGACAAGGTCGGGTCAGCGCACGCCGAGCAGATCCTCGATCGGCGTGATCGCGAAGAAGACCACGAACAGCGCGGCGACGATCCACAGCAGCGGGTGCAGCTCACGTGCCTTGCCGCGGGCCACCTTGATGATCACGTACGAGAGGAACCCGGCGCCGATGCCCGTGCTGATCGAGTACGTGAACGGCATCAGCGCCAGCGTCAGGAACGCCGGGATCGCGATGTCGACGTCGTCCCAGGCGATCTCGCGCACCTGGCCCATCATCAGGAACCCGACGAGCACCAGCGCCGGCGCGGCGGCCTCGTTCGGCACCATCGCCACGAGCGGCGCGAGGAACGTCGCGAGCAGGAAGCAGATCCCCGTCACCACGCTGGCCAGACCGGTGCGTGCGCCCTCACCCACGCCTGACGCGGACTCGATGTACGACGTGTTGCTCGACACCGACGCCGCACCGCCGGCCGCCGCGGCGACGGAGTCGACCAGCAGGATCTGCGTCGTCTTCGGCGGGTTGCCGTTCTCGTCGAGCAACTGACCCTCGGCGCCGACCGCGACCATCGTCCCCATCGTGTCGAAGAAGTCGGCCAGCATCAGCGTGAACACGAACAGCAGCACGCTCACGACGCCGACGGACTCCCACGAGCCCAGCAGGCTGAAGTTGCCGACCAGCGAGAAGTCGGGCAGGTCGACGATCTGGTCGGGCCACTGCGGCGCGTTGAGGTTCCAGCCGCCGGGGTTCTCCGCCGACGGACCCAGGTCGGCGACGGTCTCGACGACGACCGCCAGCACGGTGGTGCCGATGATCGTCCACAGGATCGCGCCGCGGATCTTCAGCGAGTAGAGCACGATGACGGCGATCAGCCCGGCGCAGAACACCGCGACCGGCCACGTCGTCAGCGATCCGCCCTCGCCCATGCCGATCGGCGGCGACGGATTCCCCGTCGAGCGCACGAACCCGGCATTGACGAAGCCGACCAGTGCGATGAACAGGCCGATGCCAACGCTGATCGCGGTCTTCAGCTGACGGGGGACCGCGCTGAACACGGCCTGCCGGAACCCCGTCAGCACCAGGACCAGGATGACCAGGCCCTCCATCACGACCAGGCCCATCGCGTCGGCCCACGTCATCTGCGACGCCAGCCCGAACGCGACGAACGCGTTCAGGCCGAGGCCGGCCGCCAGCGCCAGCGGGAAGTTCGCGACGACGCCCATCGCGATCGTCAGCACGCCCGCCACCAACGCCGTCGTCGCGGCGACGGCGGCCAGGTCGGGTGTGTCGCCACCGCCGAGGAAGCTGCCGTCGGCGTCGGCGACAGTGCCGATGATCAGCGGGTTCAGCACGATGATGTACGCCATGGTGAAGAACGTGACCACGCCGCCGCGCACCTCGCGGCCGATCGTCGAGCCACGCTCGGTGACCTTGAAATAGCGGTGCAGCGCGGTGGGTTCGGTGGACGTGTCGGTGTCGCTCATCGGGGCCTCCGGGCAGCTCGGCGGTGGGTCGGACGCAGCCGGTTCCGGGCGTGAGGATGCCAGAAGATCGCCACTTGGCGAACTAGGCGCAGGTCGATCGGCTCGCCGGGACTGATGTGGCCGGGCTAGCCTGGGCCGTATGGCGAAGCGTCGGCGGCGGTCCCCAGGGGAGCCCGAGGTCGAGGCGGCCGAGCCCGACGAGGTTCAGCCGCTCGACGTCGACGGTGTTCGCACGGTCGCTGTCGTCACCATTCTGTGGGCGATCGCGTTCGTTCTGCTGGCGCTGCGGATGGACTCGCTGCAGGCGGAGGGCCGCGGCTGGTGGGTCTGGACCTGCCTGGCCGGCGTCGGCCTCGGCCTGCTCGGGCTGGAGTACACCCGCAAGCGCCGCGACGCCATCGAGTTCGAGCGCGAGGAGGCGGAGGAGGCAGCTCGTGAGGCGGCCGGCTCCGCCGACGGTGAGGTGCTGACCCGCGGCGAGGTGATCGCCCGCGATGCGGAGGCTCCCAGCCGGGGTGAGACACGGCGCGGCGAGGGTGCTCCGGCCGACGGTGAGGGCGCGCCGGGACGAGGTGCGGGCGCTCCCGGGCGCGGTGACGGTGTCCCGGGTCGCGGTGACGGTGTGCCGGGACGGGGTGCGGGTCCGGCCGGTGGTCCGCCGCAGAGCGCGCCCGACTCCGTGACACGGCCCATCGACACCGGTGGCAATCTGCCGCCGGTTCGCCCGGACGTCCCGCGCATCGACGCGACCCGCCTCGACCTGCCGCCGACCCGGCCAGGCGTCGGTGGCGATCCGCGCGCCGCCGGTACCGATCGACGTGGCGCCGGTCTCGGCCCGCGTGGCGCTGACCGCCACGGTGGCGCCGGCTCGGATGCGCGCGAGGGCGGTCTCGGCCCGCGTGGCGCTGGTCCGGATCCGCGGGGCGTTGGCGCTGACCGACGCGGCGGTGCCGGCGCGGATGTGCGAGCGGCTGGTCCCGATCCGCGTGCCGGTCGTGCCGACACCACGGCCCACGGCCGCCCGGCCTGGTCCGGCGACCAGCCCGCCGCTTCCACGCGGCCCAGCCCGTCCACCGGACGTACGCCGGTCGGGCAGCGGCCGGGTGCTGGTGAAGGTCCGGTGCCGTCGCGGCGACCGGCTCCGGGCGAGCGTCCGGGGATCGCGCCCGAACGACCGGCTACAACGGCTCGGCCGGCGGGCGCCGCGGATCTTCCTGGGCGCGCACCGGAGCGTCCGGCCGGCCCGGCGCGCTCCGCCGCCGGCGAGGCGGCACCCCAACGGCCGGGGGCGGGCGAGCGTCCGGCCGCGGCGCCGCGACCCGGATCGGCCGATAGCCCGTCCGTACCGCCGCGACCTGCGCCCGCCGCGCCGCGATCGCAGCCGGCCGACCACCGTCCGGCCGACCACCGTCCGGCCGCGCCGGAACGTCCGGCCCCACCGCCGCCCGAGCGACCGGCCCGGCGGACCCCACCCGCGGCGTCCGAGCTGTTCGGCGA
>NZ_POTW01000048.1 GCF_003236295.1 Jiangella anatolica | reverse complement strand
GGGGTGGACATCGCGGCGGTCCTGGCCGGTGGGTCGTTGCCGGTGCGGCGGGCGTTGTTCTTCTTCCACTGGTGGACGCTGAACGCGGTGCGGTGGGGGCGGTGGAAGCTGCACCTGGACCGGTTCCCCCGCGACCCCAACCGGGCGCAGGGCCGGGAGCTGCCGCAGCTGTTCGATCTGGAGCTCGACCCGGGCGAGACCTACGACCTCAAGGACCGCCACCCCGACGTCCTGGACCACCTCACCGGCCTGGCCGCCCGCTTCACCGCCGAGATCGACGCCCAACGCGACACCGCCGAAGCCCGCGCCGCCGGCCGAGTGACCGCTCCGCGTAAGGCCATGACCTGACCGCAGTTCCGCCGTCCGCAACTCGACCGCTGCACCGAACCCTAGGGGGCATCATGAACCTGCACCTGTCCGGAATGATTCCACCGGTCGTCTCGCCACTGACCCCGGATCACCGTCCCGATATCGGTGCCGTGGAGAGGCTTACCGCGCACGTCCGGGACGGAGGTGCGTCGGCGCTGTTCGTCCTCGGGTCCTGCGGCGAAGGACCCACACTCGAGCCAGGGGTCGCCAGCGAGATCACCAGGGCGTATGTCGACGCCGTCGCCGGATCGGTTCCGGTACTCGCCGGCGTCGGCGAGACGAGCACGGAGCGAGCTCTCCGGGCCGGCCAGGACTTCGAGCAGATCGGTGTCGACGCGCTGGTGCTGATGGCGCCCATGTACTTCAACGCCGACACCGACAGCGCGGTCATCCGGCACGTCACCGCCCTCGCGGAGCGGACCAGCCTTCCCCTCGTCGTCTACAACATCCCGCACCTGACGCACCATCCGATCACGCCCCGGGCGCTTCGGGAGATCGCCGCGATCGACTCCGTCGTGGCGCTCAAGGAGTCGTCGGGCGAGTGGGACACCTATGCCGCTCTGGCGGACGTGGCCGGCGCCGCGGGACTTCGCGTGTTCCAGGGCGCTGAGGCGCTCATCGCCCGCAGTCTCGCCGCCGGGGCGCACGGCGCCGTGCCCGGGATCGCCAACGTGGTCCCCGGCCTTGCCGCCAGGCTCGTCCAGGCCGGTCTGGACGGCGACACGACCCTGGCCGCAGCGCTCCAGGCTCAGCTCGACGACGTGTGCGCGGTGTACAGCTCGGGGTTCTGGCTGACCTCGCTCAAGGCCGCCCTGGCCGAACTCGGGATCGTCGGCTCGACCGCCGGCCAGGCGCTCGCCCCGCCCGACGCCGACGGGTTGAACGAGGTGCACCGAGTCCTGGTGGCGGCCGGCCTGGTGGAGGTGACCGCCTGACGCATCAAGAGCCGATCGCGGCGAAGGCGGCGTCGATGAACGGCTCGTACGGTGGCCCATGGCGGGGTGTGCGGGCCGGGAAGCCGGTGGTGGCGGCAAGCAGCTGGGCGGCGCCGTCCGCTGTGGTGTGGACACGGTTGTTGTAGCCGTGGGTGTCTCCGCCGTGGCCCCACGTCGGGTGCCGAAGGCTTCGGTCGTCACGCTGGAGTCCGAGGCCATAGGTGCCTCCGTCCGGCGCGCCGGGTGGTGCGCCGGACGCGGCGGGTGGGGCGCCCGACGTGGTCGTCATCGCGTCCAGCAGGTCCGGCCGCAGGAGGTCGCCGGAGAGCAGAGCGGAGAAGAACCGGGAGAGGTCGGCGAGCGTGGAGACCATCCCGCCGCCGGACCAGCCCGGTTCGAACCTGCGGGTGACGTCGGTCCACTGTTCGGCCAGGTCGTGGAAGTGCGCGTAGCCGTGCAGGTACGGCGGCCGGAGCGCTGGCCCTGCGGGCAGATCCGTCTGGAGCAGGCGGAGACGACGGATGATGCGGTGGTGCAGAACCGTCCGGTACGGACGCCCCGTCACCTGCTCGATCAGCAGACCGAGCACCAGGTAGTTGGTCGTGCTGTAGTCGAAGGCAGTGCCCGCTTCGAACCGGGGCCCGGCGGCGACGGCCTGGCCGATGACGTCGCGCGGTTCGATCGGACGGAAGGACGCTCGCCGGTACTCCTCGTAGCTGGAGATGCCATGGCGAAGCGAAGGCAGCAGGATCGGCAGGAAGTCGGGTAGGCCGCTGGTCATGTTCAGCAGGCTGCGTACGGTGATGCGATCCTCGCCCGGGACGAGCCCGGGCAGCTGCCGGCCGATGGGGTCGTCCAGGCCGATCCGGCCCTCGCCCACCAGTTGCAGCACGATCGTCGCGGTGAACGTCTTGGTGGCGCTGCCGATCCGGAACCGATAGTCGATCGCCGGGTGCGCGAGGCGCTGGGCGTCCCGGTCGGCGTAGCCGGCGGCCCCGCGCCAGAGCTCGCCGCCGTCACGGACCATCCCGAGTGCGGCGACCGGTTGGTCGGCCGGATCCGCGGCGGTGCCGACCAGCCCGTCGAGGGCCTGCTGCAGCCCTTCTGGGCCCGTGCCGGAGTCTTCGCCTGGCCACGCTCGCGGCGAGATCGAGAACGCCGACGCCGCCAGCCCCGTCGCCGCCGCTGCCGAGCCGCGCAGCACGGCGCGGCGGCTGAGGCGGACGGTCGTGAGTCTCATGCCGGCACCTCGGGAGCCGCGAAGGACGGGAGCGACGGCGGCTCGGGTGCGGGCGGCTCGACCCTGCCGGGCAACGTGGTGGCGTCCGGCAGCACGCCCCCGCACTCCTCGAGGGCCGCCAGGTACCCGGCCGAGAACGGGTCCACCCACGAGCCATCGCGGTCCAGCTGTACCAGCCCGTTCTCGCCCACGTGTGCGTCGGGGAAGTCGTCGAGCCCCTGCTCACGCATGCACCTGCTGAACTCCGTCGCGGATTCGCCGGCCGGACCGGCCGACCCGGCGTCGGTCGCGCCGAATGCGTTCGGGGCCGCCGGTCCGACCGATAGGATCGCAGCCATCGCGGCGACCTCGATGATCGATGAACGTTTCATGTCTCCTCCGAGCAGTCGTGTTCGGCTGACACCGGAAGCCTCGCCCGTGACCGGTTGCGGGAGCGGAACAGCCGCTGTCACCTCGCTGTAACCCGATCCCGGACACCCTGGATCACGGAGCCGCCGATGCGCGTACTGATAGTCGAAGACCACCGCGAGCTCGCCGAGACCGTCGCGACCGGCCTGCGCCGCGAGGGCATGGCCGTCGATCTCGTTCTCGACGGCGAGGACGCGCTGTACCACACGTCCGTGCACCGGTACGACGTCGTCGTGCTCGACCGAGACCTGCCGGGGATCTCCGGCGACGACGTGTGCCGGTCGCTGGTGAACGGCGGGTATCCCGGTCGCATCCTGATCCTGACCGCGGCCGGCTCGCTGGCCGACCGGGTGGCGGGATTCGAGTACGGCGCCGACGACTACCTGCCGAAGCCGTTCGCGTTCGACGAGCTGGTCATGCGGATCCGGGCGCTGGCCCGCCGGCCGGCGACGGCGATCCCACCCACGCTGGTGCACGGCGGGCTCCGCGTCGACCCCGCCCGGCGCACCGCGTCGCGCGACGGGCGCCGGCTCGACCTCACGCCGAAGGAACTGGCCGTCCTCGAGATCCTGCTCGCCGCCCGCGGGACCGTCGTCTCGGCGGAGCAGCTGCTGGAGCAGGCCTGGGACGAGGCGGCCGACCCGTTCACCCAGACGGTGAAGGTGACGGTCAGCCGGCTGCGGCGCAAGATCGGCGACCCGCCGCTGATCGAGACCGTGCCGCAGGCCGGCTACCGCATCGCCGCACTGTCATGATCCGTCGGCGACCGGCCTGGCGGCGGCCCACCGTCCGGCTCCGGCTCACCCTGCTCTACAGCGGCCTCTTCCTGGCGACCGGAGCTGTGCTGATCGGGCTCGTCTACGTGCTCGTCGCGCACGGTCCGCTCCTCGGGGAGCCGCCGGCGCCGTCCCAGCCGCCCAACGCCGGCGACGTCGCCATCGAGCCACCGGAACTGGCCGGTGACCTGCGGAAACAGGCGGAACGACAGCGTGCCGAGGATGTCCGCCGGCTGCTGACCGCGTCAGTGATCGCGCTGGCGGCGCTCTCCTGCGTCTCGTTCGTGCTGGGCTGGGTGGTCGCCGGCCGGGTGCTACGACCGCTCAGCCGGATGACCGTCCAGGTCCGCCGCATCTCTGCCGATGCACTGGACCAGCGCCTGGGCGTCACCGGGCCGGACGACGAGCTCACCGAGCTGGCCGGCACGTTCGACGACCTGCTCGCGCGGTTGGAGTCGGCCTTCGCCGCCCAGCGCCGCTTCGTCGCCCATGCCTCGCACGAGCTACGCACTCCGCTCACCCTGCAGCGTGCGGTGGTGGACGTGACATTGGGCGACCCGGCCGCCACAGCGGAGACGCTGCGAGCCGCGCTGGCCAGGGTGGGGGTTGCCGCCCACCGGCAGGAGCGGATCATCGAGGCGCTGTTGACGCTGGCGCGCAGCCAGCCGGGGCTACTGGATCGCCGGCGCGTCGATCTGTCCGAGTCGGCCGGCGACGTCCTGGCGGACGTGGCGGCCGAGGCCGCCGCCCGCGGCGTCGAGGTCGCGGCCACTCTGCTCCCAGTGCCGGTCGCGGGGGACCAGGAGCTGGTGGAACGGCTGATCCGCAACCTGGTGGACAACGCGGTACGGCACAACGGCCCGGGCGGCTGGGTCCGGGTGTCGACGGCGGGCGAGGCGGGCGAGGCGACGCTACGGGTGGTCAACAGCGGGCCGGTCGTCCCCGCCGGCGCCGTGCCGGCCCTGTACGAGCCGTTCCAACGGCTGGGCGACCGACGTGGCGCCGACGACGACGGCCTCGGCCTGGGACTGTCCATCGCCGCTGCGGTGGTCGAGGCGCACGGCGGCACACTGACCACCGTCGCCCGGCCCGAGGGCGGCCTGGACCTCACCGTGCGGCTGCCGAGTCACTAGCCGCCCGGGGACGAGTTCCGTCCATTCATTGACGGCACGCGCCCCGGTGTGCAACTATCGCGCCGTTCATTAAGAAACCTACTTAAAGAAGGATCATGCGAACCGCCTCCGACACCCGAACCACTGCTCGTCTGATGAACGAGCGGGCCGTTCTCCAGGCGCTGTACCGGCACGGGCCGTGCACGCGCGGTGAGGTGGCCGACCTGCTGGGGTTCTCGCGCCCGACGACCAACTCGATCGTGGAGAGCCTGGCCACTGCCGGGCTCGTCGTGGAGTCGGGGCAGGCGGGCGGCCGCATCGGCCGCACGGCCGCGCTGTTCGCGATCAACCGCGAGGTCGGCTACGTCGTAGGGGTCGACGTGGGGCCCGCGTCCGTGTCGGCGGTGCTCGCCGACGTGTTCGGCGTGGAGTTCGCCGCGCACGAGGAGGACACCGACACCTCGTCGGCGGCCGCGCTGCTGGACCAGGTGGTCGCCGCCGTCCAGACCGTCCAGGCGCGGGCCCGCGTGGCCACGGACAAGGTGGCGGCCGCGCTGGTGGCAGTGCCCGGGACGGTCGAGCCGGGCACGGGCCGGGTCGCGCTGATGCCGCACCTGCCCGACTTCGGCCCGCGCGACGTCCAGGCGGAGCTGAGCGAGCGGATCGGCGCCCGGGTGCTGGTCCACAACGACGTCAACCTGGCCGCCATCGCCGAGGGGAGCAGCGGCCTGGCGCAGGGCATCGACGACTACGGCTTCATGCACGTGGGCGCCGGCACCGGCCTCGGGCTGGTGATCAACGGACGGCTGTGCGTCGGCCGGACCGGCGCGGCGGGTGAGATCGGCTGGCTCCCGTTCGGCGGCGACCCGCTCGCCCCGGGCTCGCGCCACAACGGGGCGTTCGAGGCCGCGATCGGTGGCCACGGCCTGGCCGAGCGGTACCGGGAGCGGCGGGGCGGCGAAGGGCCGGCGATCACCGTCGCCGAGGTCTTCGCCCGGGCCGGCGACGGCGACCCGCTGGCGGCCGAGGTGGTCGACCGCGAGGCGTACGGCATCGCCATGGCGCTGGCTTCGGTGACCACGATCGTCGAGCCACAGCTGCTCATCCTCGGCGGTGAGGTGGGGCTGCAGCCGGCGCTGCTCCAGCCGGTCCGCGGCTACCTCGACCGGCTGGTGCCGCGGCCGCCCGCCGTCGAGACCAGCACGCTCGGCGCCCGCGCGTCCATCGCCGGCGCCATCGCCCTGGGCGTGCAGGAGGCCCGGGAGGGTCTGTTCGGACGCCGCGACGTCAGCCCCGCCGCGCCCGGCGCCGCACCGGTGAGGGCGTGACGGTGGGCGCGACCGCACCGCTGTTCCTGGAGCTGTCCGGCAGTGCCCGTGAGCGCGGACGCCGCCACGGCGAAGGCGCCCGATCCCAGGTGCGCGCGGCCGTGGACTTCTACACCGAGCACAGCCGGCGGCTGTCCGGCCGCGACCTGGCGGATCACGCAGATCGGATCGGCGGCTGGCGGGCCGAGATCGGCCGGCAGGCGCCGGACCTGCTCGACGAGATGGACGGCATCGCCGAAGGCGCCGGGGTGAGCGCCGACGCGGTGCTGCTGCTCAACGCCCGGGCCGACCTCGGCCACCTCCGGGAGCCCGCCGCCACGAGGACCGAGGCCCGCCGCCACCGCGACCGGGGGTCGTCGCTGGCGCTGCTCGGCGCGGCCACCGGCGACGAGCACGTGTACGTGGCCCGCAACTGGGACTGGTATCCCGACGCCGGCGAGTGGTCCGTGGTGCTGCGCATCGTGCAGCCGCCGAAGCCGACGCTGATCGTCGAGGCGGAGGCCGGTCAGGTGGGCGGCGACGGCGCCAACTCGGCCGGGCTGGCGCTCGCCGTCACGGGCCTGGACGGTCCCGGCGCGGCGAGCGGCCTGCCGCGCGCCGTCCTGTCGCGGGCGATCCTCGACTGCCACGACCTGCACGGGGCGTTGCGTGCCGTGCTGCTGATGCCGCGATGCGCGCCGGCGAGCCTGCTGCTGGCGCATCGCGACGGCGCGGCCGTCGCCCTGGAGTCCCAGGCGGCCGGAGCGCGGTGGCGTCAGCCGGACGGCGGCGTGCTCGTGCAGGGCGACCATCACCAGGACGAGCTGCCGGCGGACCTGCGCGACGACCACCGGCCGGTGATCGTCGACTCCCTGTACCGCGTGCCGATCGTCCGGCAACGGGCGGCCGCCGCGCGCCTGGCCGTTGGCTCCGGCGGCGTCCTGCGGGCCGTCGCCGGCGCCCTGAGCGACCACGTCGGCTACCCGGCCGCGGTGTGCCGCCACGACGACCAGCGCTGGCCCGGCGACGACGGCATGGCGACGCTCCGCTCGTCGATCACCGACCTCACCACCGGCGAGCACCGGCTGGCCGCCGGCAACCCCTGCGAGTACGACCACGAGCTCATCCCCTGGAACCTCTACGAGGACGAGGACGGCACCCGATGACCGACCGACCCCCGCTCGTCGCGCTGGACGGCGTCAACAAGTACTTCGGCTCGCTGCACGTCCTGCGCGACGTCACCCTGTCGGTCGGCCGCGGCGAGGTGGTCGTGATCATCGGGCCGTCCGGCTCGGGCAAGTCGACGCTGTGCCGCTCGATCAACCGGCTGGAGCCGATCGACTCGGGCACGATCGCGGTGGACGGGGTGCCGCTGCCGGCCGAGGGCCGGGCGCTGGCCGCGCTGCGCGCCGACGTCGGGATGGTCTTCCAGTCCTTCAACCTGTTCGCGCACAAGACGATCCTGGACAACGTCACGCTCGGGCCGGTCAAGGTGCGCAAGCTGCCGCGGCGCGAGGCCGAGCAGCGGGCTCGCACCCTGCTGGACCGGGTCGGCATCGCCGACCAGGCGGGCAAGATGCCTGCGCACCTGTCCGGCGGGCAGCAGCAGCGCGCCGCCATCGCGCGTGCCCTGGCGATGGAGCCGAAGGTGCTGCTCTTCGACGAGCCGACCTCCGCCCTCGACCCGGAGATGATCAACGAGGTCCTCGACGTGATGACCTCGCTGGCCCGCGACGGCATGACCATGATCGTCGTCACCCACGAGATGGGCTTCGCCCGCCGCGCCGCCGACCGCGTCCTGTTCATGGACGGCGGCCGGGTCCTGGAGGCCGGCAGCCCGCAGGAGTTCTTCGACAACCCGCAGACCGACCGCGCCCGGGACTTCCTGTCGCGGGTGCTCCACCACTAGCAAGGGGAGACAGACCATGGCTCGTCGCCGTCACCGGCTCGTCCCGGCCGTGGCCGGGCTGGCCGCGCTGCTCGTGGCCGCCGCGTGTTCCAGCTCCGCGGAGCCGGCGGAGAGATCCGCTACCAACGTCCTGGCCGAGGTCGACCAATCCGCGGCCGTCGAGCAGGGACCCGTGGGCGAGAACCTGCCGCTGACACCGACCGTCCAGCGCATCCGGGAACGCGGCTCACTGGTGGCCGCCGGGGTGCTCAGCTCGCCGGTCTTCGCGCTGCAGGACCCCGCCACCGGCCGGATCTCCGGCTTCGACGCCGGGATCGCCCAGCTGCTCGCCAAATACATCCTGGGCGAGCCGAACGTCGAGACGAAGACCAGCGGCGCCGAGACGCGGGAGTCGCTGCTGCAGAACGGCTCCGTCGACGTGGTCGTGTCCACCTACAGCATCACCGAGGCACGGGACCGGCTGATCGACTTCTCCACGCCCTACTACATCGCGCAGAGCGGCATCGTCGTGCGCAGCGACGAGACGCGGATCGAGGACGCCGGCGACCTGGCCGGGATGAAGGTGGCCACCCAGCCCGGCGCCGCCGAGGAGGCGCTGCGCCGGGGCATCCCCGAGGCCGAGCCCATCCTGTTCGAGACGTCGTCGGAGTGCCTGGAGGCGCTGCGGCAGGGCCGGGTGGACGCCTGGTCGCAGAACAACGCCAGCCTGCTCAGCAAGATCGTCCAGGAGACGGACGTGATGCTGCTCCCCGCCACCTACGGGACGGTGGAGTTCGGCATCGGGATGTCCGAGGACGACCCCGAGTTCAAGGAGATCGTCGACGAGTTCGTCCGGACCATCGTCGCCGACGGCACCTGGCAGCGGCTCTGGGACGACACCGTCGGCGTCGTCCAGGACGAGCCGCCGGTGCTGCCGACGCCCGGCTCGCCCTGATCGGGCGCCGCCGATGTCCGTCATCGCTGACTATCAGGACGAGCTGCTGGGCGGCATGCTGACGACGATCCAGCTGTCGATCGTGACGTTCCCGCTGGCCTTCGTCCTCGGCGTCCTGCTCAGTGTGCTGCGCCTGTGCCCGGTGCCGCTGCTGCGGGCCGTCGGCACCGCCTACGTCGAGGTCGTGCGCAACGCGCCGGTGCTCGTCCTGATCGCCGTCATCGTCTTCGGCCTGCCCGAGGTCGGCCTGACCATTCCGCTGTTCACCTGCGTCGTCGTGGGGCTGAGCATGTACTTCGCCTGCTACGTGTGCGAGACGGTCCGGTCGGGCATCCGGTCGGTGTCGGTGGGCGAGATCGAGGCCGCCCGAGCGCTGGGCCTCGCCACGAGCGCCGTGTTCCGGACCGTCGTGCTGCCGCAGTCGCTGCGGTCGATGGTGCAGCCGCTCGCGACCATCTTCATCAACATCGTGCTCGGGTCCGCGCTGGGCGCCGCGATGGGGGTGCACGAGCTGACCGGCACGGTCCGCTCGGTCAACCTGCTCGAGGCGCAGCCCATCCTCTGCTTCGCCCTGGCCGGCCTCGGCTACCTCGTCATGACGCTGACCATCGGGCACACGGCGGGCGTCATCGAGCGGCGCGTTCGGGTGGTGCGATGACCACCGAGGACGTCCTCTTCGACCACCTGGGACCGCGGGCGCATCGCAGGATCCGGACGGTGACGCTGTGGACGGCGGCCGGCATCGCCGGCGTCGTGGCGGTCGTGCTGGCGCAGCTGTCCGCGGCCGGCCAGCTCGACCCGGTCCGGTGGCGCGTGTTCACCGAGTGGGACTACCAGAGGTTCCTGCTGGACGGCTTCGTCTCGACGCTGCGAGCCGGCGCGGTCGCCGTCGTCCTGTCGTTGCCGCTCGGTACGGTCCTGGGCCTGATGCGGCTGTCGCGCCGCTGGTGGATCGCCGCGCCGGCGACGGCCGCGATCGAGTTCCTGCGCTCGATCCCCCTGATCCTGCTCATCTACTTCTTCCTGCTCGGCCTGCCGGCCGCCGGCGTCGTGCTGCCGACGTTCTGGCAGCTGACGGTGCCGATCGTGCTGCACGCCGGCGCCGTGTTCGCCGAGATCGTCCGGGCCGGCGTGCTGTCACTGGACCGCGGCCAGGTCGACGCCGGCTATGCGATCGGGCTGACGCACACCAGGACCACCACGCTGATCGTGCTGCCGCAGGTGCTGCGGTCGCTGCGGCCGGCGCTGGTCAGCCAGGTCGTGCGGGTCATCAAGGAGACCAGCCTCGGCTACGTCGTCAGCTATCCCGAGCTGCTGTACTCCGGCAAGATCCTCGGCGAGTTCACCGGCGACTTCCTGCAGGCCTACATCGGCGTCGCCGTGCTCTTCGTCGCGGTCAACATCGCACTGTCCCAGCTGGCCGAGTACCTGGACCGGAGGTCGAAGACGTGACCGAGTCGATTCCGTTCGTCGAGCTCTCCGGCACAGCACGGGAGTGCGGACGGGCACACGGCGAGGCCGCGGCGGACCGCATCGCGGCGAGCGTGGAGTTCTACGCCGAGCTGTTCGGCGTCATGAAGGGCCGGCCGTGGTCGGAGGTCTGCGCCCGGGCCACGGACTGGATCCCGTGGATCGAGTCCTATCTGCCCGAGGCCCTGGACGAGATCGACGGCATCGCCGAGGGCAGCGGCCGCCGCTTCGAGGAGATCCTCGCCCTGAACGGCCGGTCCGAGCTCGACGACCAGGGCCCCTACACGGGGACGGCGCCGGACGAGTGCACCTCGTTCGCGCTCACCGGGGAGGCCAGCGGCACCGGGCACACGTACTGCGGGCAGAACTGGGACTTCTACAGCGGCACCCGGCCGTCCCTGGTGGCGCTGCGGATCGCCCAGCCGGGCCGGCCGACGATCATGATGGTCGCCGAGGCCGGGCAGGTGGGCCGGCACGGCGCGAACTCCGCCGGCCTGGCGCTGAACGCCAACGGCCTGCGCTCGCAGATCCGCACCCGGCCCGGCGTTCCGCAGACCTACATCCGGCGCAAGGTGCTCAACTCGTGGAGCCTGAACGAGGCGCTGCGCGCGGTGTTCGACGTCGACCAGGCCCGGCCGAACAACCTGCTGCTGACCCACCGCGACGGTTTCGTCATCGACGTCGAGACGACGCCGGACCGGCACGGCTGGAGCTACCCGCGCGACGGCGTCCTGGCCCACGCGAACCACTTCGTCTCGTTCCGGCCCGCCGGCATCGGCGACGACTATCGGCCGTCACCTGACTCACTGTTCCGTGGCGAGCGCGTCGGCGCCGGCCTCGGGCCGTGCCGGCAGACCACCACCGCCGGTCAGGTCGCCGACATCGTCCGGGCGACGATGAGCGACCACTTCAGCCTGCCGCACTCGGTCTGCAACCACCCCGACCCGACCGGCGCGGAGGTGGCCAGGGGAGAGACGCTCACCTCGAGCCTGGTCGACCTGACCACGGGCGAGTACCGTTTCACCGACGGGCCACCCTGTCGCCACGCCTACCGGCTGCTGCCCCGGAACCTGTACGACGGTCCAGCGACGCCCGAGTGAGATCCTGTTCCACACTAAAACTAATCCGCGTGCTAGCGTGCCGATCACGGCCGGCCGAGGGTGGGTGAGGTGACATGGTGGCGTCGGCAGGACTCCAGGCGACGACGGACGCGCGGCCGTACAACCGCCAGTCCGTCGTGCGGCTGGCGCTGCAGCGCGGTGTGCTCACCCGCCACGAGATCGCCTCCCTCTCCGGCCTGAGCAAGGCGACGGTGTCGCGGGTCGTGCGCGAGCTGCTCGCCGACGGCGTGCTCGTCGAAGGCCCGACGCTCGGGCCCGGCGCGGCGGGGCGGCCCACCACCGCCCTGGTGCTCAACGGCGCTCTGGGCTGGGCAGCCGGCGTCTCGGTGTCGCGCACGCAGTGCCGGTTCCTGGCCGCCGACGTGCGCGGGGTCGAGACCAAGCGCTGGAGCGTGCCGGTGGCGGCGGCGGGACCCGCCGAGCTGCGCGATCTGGTCGTCGCCCAGCTGCGCACGCGGCTGCCCGGCGCCGCCCAGCAGGTCGCGGTGACCGTCGGCGTGCCGGCCCGGGTCGGCGCCGACGGCCTGCTGCTGGACGCGGCCGGCTACGCGGAGCTGGAGGGGCACCCGCTGGCAGCGGAACTCTCCCGCGAGCTCGGCGCGGAGGTGGTCGTCGAGAACGACGCCGACCTCGCGATCCTCGGCGAGCGCGAGCACGGCGAGGCCGCGGCCGGCGCGCGCACCGCGGTCTACCTCATGATCGGCGAGACGACCGGCGGCGGCGTCTACCTGTCCGGCGCGATCCTGCACGGCCGGACGGGGCTCGTCGGCGAGTTCGGCGACCTGCCGGTGTCCGCCGGCGTCGACGCCGAGCAGGCACTGCGCGACGCCGTGCGGGCCGACGACGGGCGTGCGGAGGAGCAGATCGTCTACTTCCTCGCGATGGTGCTCAGCGCGGCGTACTCGCCCGACGTCATCGTGTTGTCCCAGCTGCCGTCGGTGGGTGGGCGGACGACGCTGGCGCGGGTCGCGCGCCAGCTGGCCGACGAGATCGCCGCGCCGCCGCGGCTGGTCGAGGGCGGCCTCGGCGCCGGTGCCACGGTCGCCGGGGCGCTGGGGCTCTCCGTGCGGAGGGTGCAGGAACGGCTGCTCGCCTAGCCTTGCATGGCGCGGGTCAGGCTGAAACTATAGCGGGGTGGAGAACCGGGACATCCGCAGCCTGAACCGGGCCCGGGTGCTGGCTGCCATCGTCGCGCAGGGCCGCATCGCTCGCTCGCAGCTGGTCGCCGCCACCGGGCTGAGCAAGGCCTCGATCTCTCGCGTCACCCGGGAGCTGCTCGACGACGGGCTCGTCGTCAGCGACGGCAGCCAGCCCGAGACGCTGCGCGTCCACGCCGACGCGTTCGCCGCCTGCGGCGTGGACCTCGGCGCCACGAGCGCGCGCTTCGTCGTCATCAACGCGCACGGTGAGGTCGTCGGCTTCACGGCCCAGCCGACGCCGCGGGACGCGGACCCGGCCGGCCTCGCGGCCTGGATCGTTGCCAACGTGGCCGAGGTGACGTCGGGGCGGCCCGGGCCGCGGTTCATCACCATGGGCGTCCCCGGGGTCGTCGACCCGCACACGAGCATGATCACCGAGGCGCCGAACCTCCCGGCCGTCGAGTCCGGCGTCTTCCTCGACGCGCTCGAGGCCGAGTGGCCAGAGCACCTGCGGCTGGACAACGACGCCAATCTCGCCGTGCTCGGCGAGCACGTGTGGAACGGCTTCGGCCCGGACAGCACCACCGTGATGCTGACGCTGAGCACCGGCATCGGCGCGGGCGTGATCCTCGGCGGTGAGCTGCTGCGCGGCCGCGACGGCCGGGTCGGCGAGCTGCGCATGATCCCGCTGGGAGTGGGCCCGGACCGCATCGAGGACGTGCTCAGCGGCGCCGGCGTCGCAGCCTTCGCGCGGTCGCGGTCGCTGGGCCCCGGAACCCCCGCCGATCTGCTGCGCGGCACGTCGGATGGCCACCGCGAGCTGCGCCGGCGCGCCCACGCGGGACTGGAGCTGGCGGCGTCCATCGCCGTCGTGGCCTACGAGGCGTCGACGCTCATCGTCGGCGGCGCGCTGAGCGAGCCGCTGGCCGACGAGATCGACGCCGTCGCCGAGACGATCCGGCGCCGGTTCGGCGCCGACACGCGTGTCATGGTCACGTCGCTGGGCGACCTCGCGTTCGTCGCCGGGACCCTCGCGCTGTCCGTCGACCGCGCGTTCGCCTCGCTCGGCGTGGCCCGCTCCACGCTGGCCACGGCCGAGGTGACGACGGCGATCGGCCAGCTGCGGACGATGATCGGGCCGTGATCAGCGGGCGGCCGCCGGTGCGACGAGACCGGCGGCCGCGAGCAGCGCCCCACGCAGCGACCCGTCGTGGAGGAATCGCGCGGGCCGGATCGGCGGCGGGAACGGCGTGCCCGCGACGGCGCGTTCGACCGCCCGCAGGATCGGCTCCGACGCGCTCATCAGCCCGCCGCCGATCGCGACGACCGCCGGGTCGACGGCCAGGACGAGGCCGGCGACCGCGGCGCCGAGCTGCGTCAGGACACCGTCGGCGAGCGCGCGCAGCCACGGCTGGTCCGACAGCAGCACCTCGCCGGCGCGCAGCACGGCGCCGGTCTCCGCCGCCACCCGCTCCTCGATGGCCCGCCCGCCGACGACGTCCTCGAGATTCGCGCCGGCCGACCCCGACGACGCCGGCGCGTAGCCGATCTCGCCGGCAGCGCCGTTCGCGCCGCGCAGGACGGTCCCGCCGACGACGATGCCGGCCGCGACGCCGGTGCCGGCGCTGAGGTAGAGCCCAGGATCCGCGCCGCTCAGCGCGCCGAGCTCGTACTCGGCGCGGGTCGCCAGCTTGACGTCTGTGTCGACGGTGAGCCGCTCCAGGCCGAGGCCGGTGCTGAGCCGGTCGCGCAACGGCAGGCGGTCCCAGCCCGGGATGTTGGGCGACAGCGCGATGCCGCCGTCGCTCTCGATGCCGGGGGTCGCGGCGGCGGCCGCCACCGGACGCAGGCCCGTCCACGCCTGCGTCACGTCCATCAGCTCCCGGGCCTGCCGCACCGCGCGGGCGACGACGGCCTCGGCGCCGTCGGCGGCCTCGGTGGCGATGCGGACCCGGTCGACGATCTCGCCGCCGGCGGTCGCCGTCGCGAGGTCGATCTTGGTGCCGCCGAAGTCGATGCCGAGGACGAGGCCGGGTGCCAGGTCAGGCATCGGGGTCCGCCCAGGGCGCGGGGTCGGCGGCGTCGATCCACTCCCGGATCGCGGCCCGGAACGCCGGCGTGATCGGGCGGGCGGACAGGATCGTGTACCAGAGCCCGCTCAGCTCGATGACGTCGTGGACGCGGTCGAACGCCGCGTTCACGTCGTCCCAGGTGATGCCCATGTCGGCGGGGCGGTAGGGGAGTCCGAGCCGGTCCAGGACACCGCGGATCCGGTCCGGCTCGTTGCCCTGCAGCGCGCTGGCGATGAGGATGCCCAGGCCCACGGCCTGCCCGTGCAGGAAGGACCGGCCGGTCACGTACTCCAGCGCGTAGAAGAGGAAGTGGTCGGCGCCCTCGATGTGCCGCGGGTTCCAGCCGGCCGCCGCGAACGCGCCACCTCCGTAGGCGAGGCTCGCGACCAGGCTCCGGATGCCGTCGTCGGTGAGCGCGTGGATCTCGTCCACGTGGTCCACGACGCGCCGCAGCGCCTCGTCCGACGCCGCGGCCAGCCGCTCGTCGTACGGCCAGGCGGCCTCGACCTTGCCGGTCCCGGCCGCGAACCGCCAGTCCCACAGCGCGGTGTGGTAGCACAGCACGTCCGCCGCGCCGGACCAGTTGAGCACGGGCGGAGCCGCACGGATGAGGTCGAAGTCGACGAACACCGCCTCCGGCACGGCCCAGCCGACGTACTGGACGATCCCGTCGGTGCGCACCGCCGACCGGTGACCCCACGCGGCGTTGACGCTGAGCGCCGTCGGGACCTGGAACAACGGCAGGCGAAGCCGCCAGGCGAGGTACTTGGCGGCGTCGAGCGCCTGGCCGCCGCCGATGCCGACGATGGTGCGCATCGACGCGCAGCGGCCGACGAGCTCCTCGAGGTGGCCGCGGTCGAGCCCGGCGTCGAGCACCAGGGCCGGTTCGGCGCCGAGGCGGCCCCGATGCACCGAGGCGAGGTCGGGCATGGACACGACGGCGAACGGCGCGTTGGCGATCTTCCCGATCTCGGGGAGCAGCCCGCGTCCGAAGACGGTGGTGAAGTCGATGGTCACGGCGGTAAATACTATTGACCGCTCAGGAGGGCGTCAATACTATTTACCCGCATGGAGGGTCACGCGCGCCGGCACGGCATCGTCCGCAAGCACAACGAGACAGAGGTGCTGCGGGCGCTGTACCACCGCGGCCCGCTCACCCGCTCCGCGCTGTCGCGGGAGACGGGGCTGTCCAAGCCGACGGTCAACGCGATCGTCGAGCGGCTGGTGGGCGAGGCGTGGCTGCGGCCGACGGATGACGGCGCGAAGCCGCCCGCGTTCGGGTTCGGCGTCGCCGCCGGAGCCGGGCTGGGCGTCAGCATCGACCCGTCGAGGGTCCGGGTGGGCATCGCCGACATCGGCGGAACGCGGTTCCTCGGCGAGCCGCGCGCGACGCCGCGGTCCACGGCGCGGCTCCTCGACCTGATCGGCGCTCTGACCGAAGAGGCCTGCGAGAACACGGGCGTCGGCCGCGATCAGCTGCGGCTGGCGGTCGTGTCCGTGCCGGGCGTTCCGCACCCGGGCGGCATCCGGCTGGCCGCGAACACGCCCGCGCTGGCGTCGGCGGACCTCGAGGACCTGCTGGGGCGGGCGCTCGGCTGTGAAGTCGTGCTGGCCAACGACGTCAACCTGGCCGCCGTCGCCGAAGGGTGGCAGGGGCCGGCCGCCGGCAGCGAGAACTACACCGTCCTGCACTTCGGGAAGGGCATCGGCATGGGCGTGGTCATCGGGGGGCGGCCCGTCCACGGCGTGCACGGCGCCGCGGGCGAGATCGGTTACCTGCCGCTGGGCGCCGACCCGCTCGACCCTCGTCACGCCCGTCGCGGCGCGCTGGAGTCGCAGCAGGTCTTCGCCGACGTCGACGCGCTGCTGCGGCGGGACCCGGACGTGGCGCTGCCGGCCGAGTTGCTCGAACCGCTGGCGACGCTCATCGCCTCGGCCATCCTCGCCGTGCAGAGCGTCCTCGACGTCGAGCTGCACGTCCTGACCGGCCCCGTCGGCTCCCGCGAGGACGTGCTGACCCGGGTGCGGGAGCTCATCGAGCCGGTGCCGCTCGAGCTCGCGGTCACGGCCAGCGAGCTGGGGGAGTCCGGTCCGGTCGTCGGCGCGCTGGCCACGGCCCACCGGTCCCTGGTCGACCGGCTGATCGGCGCCTGAGATGGAGCTCGCGGAGCTGGCCCTCCGGCTGGCGGTCGCCGCCGCGGCCGGCCTGGTCGTGGGCCTGGAGCGCGAGCTCAAGGGCCACCCGGCCGGCATGCGCACGCACGTGCTGGTCTCCATCGGCGCCGCCATGTTCACCCTGACCGGCGCCTACGGGTTCGCCGACGCCGTCAGGGGCCCGAACGCCGACCCGGCCCGCATCGCCGCCCAGGTGGCCTCGGGCATCGGCTTCATCGGCGCCGGCGCGATCCTGCGCGACCGGGGATCGATCCGCGGCCTCACCACGGCCGCGACGGTGTGGCTGTCCGCGTCGTGCGGCGTCGCCGCGGCCGCGGGCGCCTACCTCGAGGTCGGCGTCGGGACCGCGCTCGTCCTGGTCGTGCTCGTCGGGCTGCGGCTGCTGCGCCCGCGGCGGCGGGGGAGCTGGCGGCGGCTGCAGCTCGACGTCGAGTACGCCCGCGGGACCGGGACGCTGGCGCCGGTGGTCGACGCGGTCCGGGAGGCCGGCTCCCGGGTCGAGGGCGTCGAGGTCACCGACGACGAGGACGACGAGCGCCCCACGCGCCGGCTCAGCCTCTGGCTCGCCCTCCCGGCCGCGACCCGGCCGGAGGACCTCATGCTCGCGCTGTCCAACATCGGCGCGGTGTCGTCGATCGCCCTGCGTTTCGAGGACTCAACGGCTGCATAGTTTCAATCTGGCACCGATCTGACGGCCGCACCTGCCTCACCGGTCCGGCCGAGTCTCGACCTGCCTGACCAGCGATATCAGCACCTCAGCCGGGCTCGTGGGTGGATCGAGCCGCCCGTCGGTGTCGCCGAAGTGAACAGTTCCCCTCCAGCCTTGACCGCGTCAGGCTCCGGTCCTATTCTCCCAATAGTTGCAGCCTGGAAGACTCCCTTCCACCACACCAGGAGTGGTCATGCAGGACCGGAAGAGCCGCCCGAGGGGCCGGCTGCTCGTCGTCGCGGCGGTACTGTCGCTGGCGCTGTCCGCGTGCGCGTCCGCCGACTCGAACTCGCAGAGCCAGAGCTCCGAACCCGTCGACGGCGGCGTGTTCCGGCTCGCGACCGTCGCCGAGCCCGCGGGCCTCGACCCCGCGCTCGTCTTCGACGGCGACTCGTACCGCATCAACGCCCAGATCTACGAGACCCTCGTGACGCTCGCCCCCGGCACGACCTCCGAGGTCGTCCCGGCGCTCGCGACGTCCTACACGCCGAACGAGGACGCCACCGAGTGGACGTTCCAGCTGCGCGAGGGCGTGACGTTCCACGACGGGACGCCGTTCGATGCCGCGGCCGTGAAGTTCAACTTCGACCGCTGGAAGAACTTCCCCGAGGCGCTGCAGAGCCGCGCCGAGCTCTACGGCACGGTGTTCGGCGGGTTCGGCGACGCCGGCATCCTCGAGTCGGTCGACGTCGTCGACGAGCGCACCGTCGGGCTGCGCCTGAGCGCGCCGCGGCCGGACCTGCCGATCACCCTGACCCTCCCGGTGTTCAGCATCGCCAGCCCGGCGGCGCTGCAGGAGTACGGCGCCGACGAGGTCGACGCCGCGTCGAGCGAGTTCGCCAACGAGCACCCGGTCGGCACCGGCCCGTTCGTCTTCGACTCCTGGACCCACGGCGACCGCGTCGAGCTGGTCCGCAACGAGGACTACTGGGACGAGCCGGCGCACCTGGACCGCATCGTGTTCAAGGCCATCAGCGACGCCGCCGCCCGGCTCAACGCGGTGCAGGCCGGCGACGTCGACGGCGCGGACATGATCAACCCGCGGGACGTGGAGGCGGTGACGGCGAACTCGTCGCTGCAGCTCGCGCTGCGCGGCTCGTGCAACTCCGGGTTCGTCGCGTTCAAGAGCGACCAGGAGCCCTTCGACGACCCGCGCGTGCGCCAGGCCGTGAGCCACGCGATCAACAAGGAGGCCATCGTCGACCGCTTCTTCGGCGAGACCGGGGAGCCGGCCTGGCTGCTGATGCCGGAGAGCATCCCGTTCCACGACGACTCGCTGGAGAACCCCGAGTACGACCCCGACCTCGCGCGTGAGCTGCTGGCAGAGGCGGGCGAGCCGAACCCGGTCGTCGACTTCTGGTACCCCACCGACGTCACGCGTCCGTGGCTGCCGGACTCGCAGGGCATCTTCCAGGCGATCGCCGCCGACCTCGAGGCCGTCGGCTTCCAGGTCACCCCGCGCAGCGCGACGTGGACGGCCTATCTGCAGGACTCCAAGACCCCCGCGTACGGCCTGTTCCTGCTGGGCTGGAGCTGCGACTACGGCGCCGCGGACAACTTCTACGGCGGCGCGTTCGGCTACATCGACAGCGCGCCCAACCCGCGCTACCAGTACACCAGCGACGAGTTCGTGGCCGCGCTCGAGACCGCGCAGGTCGCGCCGGAGGATCAGCGCGAGGCGGCGTGGGCGCAGGTCCAGCGGATCGTCTACGACGACCTCCCGGTGGTGCCGTTCGTCCACGGCTCGTCCTCGCTGGCGTTCAGCACCCGCGTGCACGGCTACGAGCCCAACCCGGTCCTCGTCGAGCACCTCGACGACGTCTGGCTGAGCGACTGACCGCCCCATGACCGCCTACGTCGCCCGCCGCCTGCTGCTGCTCGTCCCGACCCTGCTGGCGCTCACCGTCCTGGCGTTCCTGTTCGTGCGGGCGCTGCCCGGTGACGCGGCGGTGGCCATCCTCGGCCCCAACGCGTCCGCGGAGTCGATCGAGCGGCTGCGCGAGACGCTGGGACTGAACCTGCCGCTGCCGCAGCAGTACGGCGAGTACCTGGCCGGGCTGCTGAGCGGCGACCTGGGCACCTCGGCGGTGTCGCAGCGCCCGATCGCCGGCGAGATCGGCGCGCGGCTGCCGGCCACGATCGAGCTGTCGGTGGCCGCGCTGCTCATCGGCGTGCCGCTCGGGATCGCGCTGGGCCGGTTCTCGGCCCGGCGCGCCGGCTCGGCGGCCGACGCGACCAGCACCGTCGTGGCGGTCGTCGCGGTCTCGGTGCCGGTGTTCGTGCTCGGGCTGACGCTGCAGTATGTGTTCGCCGTCCTGCTCAACTGGTTCCCGGCGATCGGGCGGGTGACGAACAGCGGCGCCGAGGAGCGGATCACCGGCTTCGTCCTGCTCGACGCGATCCTGTCCGGGCGCCCGGACCTGCTGCTGGACGGGCTGCACCACCTCGTCCTGCCCGCGGTGACGCTGGCCGCGGTGCCGATGGCGGTCACGGCCCGGATCGCCCGGGCGGCGTACCTCGCCGAGAGCCGCCGTCCGCACGTCCGGATCGCGCTGGCGAAGGGGCTGGCACCGGCGAAGGTGCGGCGCGATCACATCGCGCACAACTCCTGGCCGCCGCTGGTCGTCGTGATCGGCCTGCAGCTGGGCGCGCTGCTGTCCGGCGGCATCATCACCGAGAACATCTTCGGCTGGGGCGGCCTGGGCAGCCTCGTCGTCTCGTCCATCCGGACCCGCGACTACCTGGTGATCCAGTCCGGGCTGCTGGTCCTCGCGCTCATCTACGTGCTGGTCAACATGGCCGTCGACGTCGTCAACGCGCGCATCGACCCCCGGCTGAGGAGTGCGCGATGACCCCCGAGCTGATCAGCCCCGCGGTGGCGCGGCGCACCGGCGTCCTGCACACGGCGCTGCGCACGCCGGGCGCCGTGGTCGGGGGAGCGGTCGTCGTGCTGCTCCTGCTGGTCGCGGTCGCCGGCCCGCTCCTCGTGCCCCACTCGCCGACGGAGCCGGTGCCCGGCGGGCTGGCCGCCGCGTTCGCGCCGCCGTCGCTCGACCACCCGCTGGGCCTGGACGGGCAGGGCCGCGACGTGCTCAGCCGCATGATCGCCGGGACCCGCCTCACGCTCGCCGTCGGCATCTCAGCCGTGCTCGTCGGCGCGCTCATCGGCACGCTCGTCGGCGCCGTCGCCGGGTCCGTCGGCGGCGTGGTCGACAACGCGACGATGCGCGTCGTCGACCTGCTCCTGGCGTTCCCGTCGCTGCTGCTGGCCCTGGGCATCGTGGCCGCCTTCGGGCAGGGCCGCACCCAGGTCGTCATCGCCGTCGGCGTCACCACGGTCCCGGTGTTCGCCCGGCTCGTGCGCAGCGAGGTGCAGCGTCAGACCGGCCTGGACTACGTCAGCGCGGCCCGGATGTACGGCTCCGGCCGTGGGCGGATCCTGCTGCGGCACCTGATCCCCAACTCGGCGCACCTGATCGTCGTGCAGGCCACGCTGATGCTGTCCACGACGGTGATCGAGGTGGCCGCGCTCGGCTACCTGGGGCTCGGTCCCGCCGACCCCCGCGAGGCCGAGTGGGGCAGCATGCTCACCGAGGCGACGCTCACCATGCGCACCGAGCCGCAGCTGCTGGTCTGGCCCAGCATCGCCCTCGTGATCACAGCGGTGGCGTTCAACGTGCTCGGCGACGGGCTGCGGCACGCGGTCGAGGAGGACTGATGAGCGTCCTGATGACAGCACCTCTCCTCGGCGTGGACGGGCTGACGATCGAGATCCGCGGCCGCACGCGCCACACCATCCCCGTCCGCGGGGTGACCTTCGCCGTCCGCGCGGGGGAGCGGCTGGCGATCGTCGGCGAGTCCGGGTCGGGCAAGTCCATGACGGCGACGGCGGTGCTCGGGTTGCTCCCGCCCGGCGCGCGGATCACCGCCGGGACGATCACACTGGACGGCGCCGAGCTCACCGCGCTGTCCGACGACGAGCTGCGCGGCTACCGCGGGTCCGTCATGAGCCTGATCCCGCAGGACCCGCTCGGCTCGCTGAACCCCGTCCGCCGCGTCGGCTGGCAGATCGTCGAGGCGATCCAGGCGCACGAGCGGGTGAGCCGCGTGGCCGCCCGGGCCCGCGCCGCGGAGCTGCTGACGATGGTCGGCATCGACGAGGCCGCGGACCGGCTGGACGCGTACCCGCACGAGTTCAGCGGCGGCATGCGCCAGCGGGTGCTCATCGCCATGGCGCTGGCGCTGCGCCCGCGGCTGCTGATCGCCGACGAGCCCACCACCGCGCTCGACGTCACGGTGCAGGCCCAGGTGCTGGACCTGATCGACCAGCTCGCCAGCGAGGCCGGGTCCGCCGTCATCCTCATCACCCACGACCTCGCCGTCGCCGCGGGCCGCACCGACTCGATCGTCGTGATGCGCGACGGCCAGGTGAAGGAGAGCGGGCCCACCGCCCGGGTGCTCACCGCGCCGGCCACCGCCTACACGCGCGACCTGCTGGAGTCCTCACCGGACCTGCGCCGGCCGCGCAAGTCCCGGTTCGTGCTGCGCGACCAGCGAGAGGAGGTGCCTTCGTGAGCGGCTCGGACGCTGCCCTCGTCGAGGTCCAGGACGTCTCGATCACCTACCGCGGCGGCCGCGGGTTGGGCCGGCGCCCGGCGCCGGTGGTCGACGGCGTGACGTTCGCCGTCGCCGCCGGTGAGACGTTCGGGCTGGTCGGCGAGTCCGGCTCGGGCAAGTCGTCGATCGCGCGGGCGATCGCCGGACTGCACCGCATCTCCGGCGGGGACATCCGGTTCCGCGGCCGGTCGATCGCCTCCGACGGCCCCGGCCGCAACCGGGAGATCCAGATGATCTTCCAGGACCCGGACGGCAGCCTGGACCCGCGGCTCACCATCGCCGCGTCGGTCGAGGAGGCGCTACGCCCATCCGGGTCCTCGGCGAAGGCCCGGCGCGCCCGCGCGGCGCAGCTGCTGGCGTCGGTCGGGCTGCGCGAGGACCTGCACGCCAGTCGGCCGCGGCAGCTCAGCGGCGGCCAGAAGCAGCGGGTGGCCATCGCCCGGGCGCTGGCGTGCGAGCCGTCGCTGCTGATCGCGGACGAGCCGGTGAGCGCCCTGGACGTGTCGGTGCAGGCGCAAGTGCTGAACCTGCTGCTCGACCTGCAGGACGAGGGCCTGACCATCCTGCTCATCTCGCACGACCTCGCGGTGGTCAACCACATGTCCGACCACATCGGCGTGCTCTCCCGCGGCCGGATGGTCGAGCAGGGCAGCGCCGACGACGTCGTGTTCCGTCCTCAGAACGACTACACCCGGCGCCTCCTCGACGCGGTGCCGGGCCGTCAGCTCGACGCGACGCGCTCCGGGGCGGGCGCGGAAGGAGACCCGTGGTGACCCACCCCGACCGGCCGGTCCTGGTGGCCGGCGACGCGATCCGCGCCGGCACGCAAGCGCCGTTCCGGTCTCTCGTCGCCCGTCCGCGCGACCCGCGCGCCGAGCTGGCCGACCTCGCGGGCCTCGCCCCGTCGCCGCCGCAGCCGCTGGACCGGTTCACGTCGGTCGCACGGTTCGTCCACGTCAGCGACCTGCACATCACCGACGTCGAGTCGCCGGCCAGGCTCGACTTCATGATCGACGACGCCGCCGACCCGCGCTACGAGCAGGCGCTGCCGGTGCCACGGCCGCAGCAGCTGCTGTCCACGCACGCCGCCGCCGCGGCCGTCGACACGATCGGCCGGCTCGGCCCCAGCGCGGAGTCCGGGCGGCCGGTCGAGTTCGTGGTGCTCACCGGCGACCTCGTCGACAACGCGCAGCGCAACGAGCTCGACCGGCTGGAGGCGGTCCTGCGTGGCGCCGAGGTGCGCGCGTCGTCGTGGCCCGGGGTGGTCGAGGGGACAGAGACGGCGGACTGGCGCGACGCACAGGTGTGGCAGCCGGCCGACGCCGCCGGCCTCTGGGCCACGCGGTACGGCTTCCCGCACGACCCCGGCCTGCTCGCGGCGGTGAGCACGCCGTTCACGCCGTCCGGGCTGACGGTGCCGGCGATCCTGGCCCGGGGCAACCACGACGCGCTGCTGGCCGGCACCGTCGCATGGACCGCCGCCACGAGGGCGCTGGCCGCCGGCGGCCGCAAGGTGCGCGGGCTGCCGCCGCGCGACCTGCTCGACGACGCCGCCGCCGCGTTCCGCGCCGACCCGGACGCGTTCTTCACCGGCCGGGCCGTCCCGGTGACGCCGGACCCGTCGCGGCGCCCGATCGCCGCCGCGGAGTTCGCGCGCACGATCGGGGCGCCGGCGCTGGACGCGCACGGTCACGACTTCGTCGTGGCGATGGGCGACCGGCTGCGGGTGGTGGTCCTCGACACCGTCGACGACCACGGGCATCCCGACGGCGTCGTCACGGCCGAGCAGTACGACTGGCTGGCGCGGGTGCTCGACAGGATCGCCGCCGACCCGGCGCGGCCGCTGGTGGTCGTCGCGTCGCACCACGGCCCGCTCCACCATCACACCGCCGCGGCGACGGCCGGCCGGGTCACCGGTGCGCAGGTGGTCCAGCTGCTCGGCCGGCACGAGCAGGTCGTGCTGTGGCTGACCGGGCACACCCACTACGCGGAGGCGATCGCCCATCGGGCCGGCCCGGGCCGCGGGTTCTGGGAGGTCACCGCCCCGGCGATCGTCGACTGGCCGTGCCAGCTGACCACCGTCGAGGTGTTCGAGCACGCGGACGGCAGCGTCGCGGTGACCGTCGACAAGCACGACCTCGCCGTCCCCGCGTCGCCGGACGGCGCCGACGCCGTCGCGGACCTCGCGTCGCTGCACCGGCTCCTCGCCGCCAACCAGGCGGACTTCGGCCGCATCTTCCCCGGCCCCGAGCACGACGACCGGCGCGACCTGCTGCTCCGGCTCGGACCGCCGCATGGAGTCTGAAGCGCCGGGTGGGCTGTGGGACCTGCACGTGCACACGTCGCACTCCTGGGACGCGGCGGCGGCGCCGGCACTCGTGTGCGCCGCGGCCGTGCGGGCCGGGCTCACCGGGGTCGCGCTCACCGACCACCTCGACAGCGCCGAGATCGACGGCCTGGAGGTTCGCCGGCCCAGCGGCCGGATCGACCTGCCCGGCTACCTGCGCGACGTCGAGCAGGTGCGCGCGCTCTTCCCCGGCCTCGGCGTCCTCTCCGGCGTGGAGGTGGGCGAACCGCACCTGATCGGCGCCGAGCTGGCCGCCCTGCGCCGCCGGTACCCGCTCGACGTCGTGCTCGGATCCGTCCACGCCGTCGTCGTGCGCGGCGCGCTCGTCCCCATCGAGTCGCTGCTCGACGACCACGGCCTCGACGGCACGATGGAGCGCTACCTGGACGAGGTGCTCACGATGCTGCACGCGGCCCCGCCGATCGACGTCGTCACCCACGTCGCCTACCCGCTCCGCTACGCCGGGCGGTGCGACTACGACCCGCGCCGGCACGAGAAGCTGTACCGCGAGATCATCGCCCGCGCCGGCCGGCTCGGCGTCGCGCTCGAGCTGAACCTGCGCGGGCCGAGCATCACGACCGAGTTGCTCGAGTGGTGCGCCCAGGACCCGGGGATCGCCGTCACCCTGGGCGGCGACGCGCACACTCCCGACGCGGTCGGGTCCGGCCTCGCACCGGTGGCGGCGCGGCTCGCGAGCCTCGGGTTCGGACCCTGCTCCGGCCACGGCGGGCGGATCTGCCGGCATGCCGCCTGCCGCGCCGGCTCCACCTCGTCGCGGGCGTCGGCGACCACGCGGTGAGCCGGCCCCTGCGTCGCACCGCGCCTTGACAGGTGCAGGTGGCGGTGCTGAGCTGTGGCGCCCGCGGTTGGACGCCGACAGTCAGGGATCCCGTGCTGGACGCCATGCTCGCGTTTCTCGCGAAGGAGCCCTGCCACGGCTACGAACTGTGGTCGCGGCTGCAGACCTCGCTGGGGCCGCTGGGCGGCGGTCTCAACACCGGCCAGGTCTACATGACGCTGCGCCGGCTGGAACGGGCCGAGCTGGTCGAGGCGGCGACGGTCGAACGCGATGACGCGCTGGACCGCAAGGTGTACACCGTCACGCCGAAGGGCCGTGCCCGGGTGCAGGTGTGGCTGTCCGCCGTCACCTGGGACAAGCAGCCGGCCACCGAGTTCCACCTCAAGCTCGTCGCCGCGGCCGGCGGGCTGGCCGACCCGATCGCCCTGATCGACGCCCAGCGGGCGGAGCTGATCCGCCGGCTCGCCGACGCCCAGCGCACGGCGCTGGCCCACCCGGGGGACGCGACGCCGGCCCTGCTGCTGGCGGGCGTCATCCTCCGCCTCGAGGCCGACCTGGAGTGGCTCGACCTGTGCGTCCGTCACTGGCAGCGCTCGGGCGCAACGGAGGCCTAGTCGACCACCGGCGACGTCGTCGTCGCGGCGCGGAGGCCGCTTCGGGCGCTTCGGGCACGGCGCCGGGCTGGTCCGCGCGGTCGACGTTCATGCTGACGCCGGTCATTGCCGGGCACATCGTCGTCGCCGCCGGGACCCACCCGCCGCGCGGATCAGGAACGCTGCGCAGGTCGGGCCCTTCTCGTCGGGCAGGACTTCGGAGTAGGCCAGCCGGGAGTGGTCATCGACGAGTGAGTGCACGTAGTCGTATCCGATCGGCGACTTGTCCACCCGGGGACTGGTGGGTGTCTCGGGTCTGGCCCCGGGCGCGCCAGCCGCCGTCGGGGATCTTGCCGATCTTCTTCACATCCATGTGCACCAGCTCACCCGGCGCGGCGCGTTCGTAGCGCACCGCGGTGGTCTTCGACGCCCGGATCACCTCTCCGGTGAGCGGGTCACACTCACGCAGGTAGGGCACGCCGTGGCGGCGCAGGATTCGTGACACCGTGCGGGCCGGCACCCCGAGCTCGGGGCCGAGCCAGTCCTGCCCACGACGCTCCCGCCGGCGCAGCGCCAGCACGCGCCGCTCCACCACCGCCGGCGTGCGGCTCGGGCTGGTGTGCGGGCGCGAGGACCGGTCATGCAGACCGGCCTCGCCCTCGGCGGCGTAGCGGTCCAGCCAGGTCTTCACACACTTGCGTGAGATCCCCATCGCCTTGGCGATGTGCGCCTGCGCCCAGCCGGCGCGGTGACGCTCAACGATCAACAACCGGCCATGAACGGTCGTGCGGGCACTACGGTGAGACACGAGAGCCCTCCGGATGGGTTGTGCAGCCTTCGACAAGCCACACCCCCCGGGGGCTCTCACCCGTTCAACCCGACACGCCCGCCACCAACCTCACGGCCGGGTACACCTAGGCCGGCGCGAACCGCCGCAGCTTGTCCGGGTTGACGACGAAGAGGACGCGCTCGACGCCGCGGCTGGTGGCGTCGAGCGCGAGCAGCGCGACGGGATGGCCGGCGTCGGTCACGAGCAGGCCGGCGCCGCCGTTGACGTCGACGACGGTGAAGGTGGCGTCCTGCCAGTACTTGCGCAGGATGTTGTCGATGAACAGCAGCACCCGCGCGGCGCCGTGCAGCTCCACCTGCGACGCGTGCACCTTGCCGCCGCCGTCGGCCTGCGCGACGACGTCCTCGGTGAACAGCCGCTCCAGCGCCTCGAGGTCGCCGTCGCGGGCGGCGGCGGTGAACGTCTCGACCAGCCGGCGCCGCACCGCGGGCGGCGCCGGCTCGGACCGGTCCGACTCCAGCGCCAGCCGGGCCCGGCGGGCCAGCTGCCGGGCGTTGGCCTCGGTGATCTCCAGGATCTCGGCGATGCGCCGGTACGGGTAGTCGAACGCCTCGTGCAGGACGTACACGGCGCGTTCGGCCGGGCCGAGCCGCTCCATCAGCAGCAGGACGGCGAGGTCGAGCGCCTCGGCCTGCTCTGCTCCCAGCGCCGGATCGTCCGTCGTGTCGACCGGCTCGGGCAGCCACGGACCGGGGTAGGTCTCGCGGCGGGCCCGGGCCGACGTCGCCGCCGTCAACGCCAGCCGGGTCGCCGTCGTGGTGAGGAAGGCGGCCGGGTTGCGCACCTCGGCGCGGTCGGCGCGCTGCCAGCGCAGCCACGCGTCCTGGACGACGTCCTCGGCCTCGGCGACGCTGCCGAGCATGCGGTACGCGATGCCGAACAACTGCGGCCGCACGTCCAGGAACTCGGCAACGCCGTCCGTCGTCACCGGGCCAATCTATCCGGCCCGATCAGCTCCGGGCCGACTGCGCCGCCTTCCACTCCGCCAGCGTGGTGCCGCCGAGCCGCGCGTCGTCGGCGGGGAGCAGCGTGTCCTCGCCGAGCGTGGCGCCGAAGTACGGCGCCGACGGGTCGGTGCGCACCTCGCGCGGGTCGTTCTGGGCGGCCAGCGCCTTGCGGACCAGCTCGTCGAGCTGGAACCGCTGTGGTCCGGCGACCTCGACGATCGACCGCAGCGGCGTGCCCGTGGCGACGTCGGCGACGGCCGCCGAGACGTCCCGCGCGGCGACCGGCTGGATGCCCACCGGCGCCAGACTGACGACGCCGTCGTGCGTGGCCGCGTCGGTGATGCCCTTGAGGAACTCGAAGAACTGCGTCGCGTGCACGAGCGACCACGGCACCGGCGAGTCCTGGATCAGCTGCTCCTGGGCGATCTTGGCCCGCATGTAGCCGCTCTCCGCCAGCCGGTCGGTGCCGACGACGGACAGCGCGACGTGGTGCCCGACGCCGGCCTTCTCCTCGGCGGCGAGCAGGTTGCCGGTGGCCGTCCGGAAGAACTCCAGCGCCGCGGCGGCCTCGAACGACGGCGAGTTCGACACGTCGACGACGACGTCCGCGCCGTCGAGCGCCTCCGCAAGCCCCTCGCCGGTCAGCGTGTTCACGCCGGTGTTCGGCGCGGCGGCCACGGCCTCGTGGCCCCGCTCGGCGAGCAGCGCGACGACGCCCGAGCCGATCAGCCCGGTGCCGCCGATGACGACGATCTTCATGGTGCAGCCTCTCCTGTGGGTCGGCGGCGGCCGGTCGGCCGCCGTCCACCATGACGACCGCGCAGCCAGCCGATCCGTGACAAGCTGGTTGTGCCGCCGACGAGCGCTGGCCGAGCCGTGAGGTCAGAGCGGGAGCACCGGGTTTCAGACGGCCCTGTTCCTGGGCACGCGTCAAGCAGAGCGCGGCTGGTCCCACCCGCCGCCAGCCCTCGCGGGCCCGCTCGCCTGAACCGGCCGTGAGCCGACTCGGCCAGGTCGACAGCGATCGGCTCGCCGCGGCCGGCGGACGAACGGGGTGGTCCGGTCCGGGCGGACTACGGCGTCGTCGGGTGGGGTATCCATAGGCGCAAGCCGGCGGTCCGGCGCAACGACGCGCCGCCGCCGGCGCCGCAAGGGGGCAGCCATGAGGGAACTCGTCGCAGAGCTCGACCGCACGCTCGGAGCGCTCGGCGCGGACGAACGCCGCGCGGCGCTGCGGGCGCTGGCGCCGTCGGTGGTCCGGTGGTACCGGCAGTCGCTGCTCAGCGATCCGTCCCGGCCGCCTGATGTGGACATGCTGCTGTGGGTGGAGGAGCTGTCGGCCGGGCTGATCGGCCCGCTGTGCGCCGCCGCCCAGGACGTCCGGCTGGCGGCCGCGCCACGATCGGCGCGGCGGATGCCGGTCCAGCGCCCGCCACGCGCCGGCACCCGGCCGTCGTAGCCCCGCGGATGCCCGCGGTCCCGGTGAACGCCCACGGGTCGAGCAGATGCCCGCGGTCGCGGTGAATGCCCACGGGCCGGGCAGATGCCCGCGGTCGCGGCGAATGCCCACGGGCCGGGCAGATGCCCGCGGTTCCGGTGAATGCCCACGGGCCGGGCAGATGCCCGCGGTTCCGGTGAATGCCCACGGGCCGAGCGGACGCCCGGCGGTCCGGCCGATGCCCGGCGTTCCGGCGGATGCCGGTCCGGAGCGGGAGGCATCCGCCTGATTCGCAGGCATCCGCCGAATTCCCGGGTATCCGCCGGATTCCCGGGGCTCTACCGGCCCGGATGGCCGGGGACCGCGGCGGTCCAGGCCGGCGTGAGGCGGCCACGGGTCGAGCACCAGCGCTGCCGCCGTCGGCGCCTCGGGCCAGCGGGTCGGGCGCCGGCTCCGGCCGCCATCGTCACGTCCTGGCGCGCCGAAACGGCGGCCGGTCACCACCCGCGGTGAGGCGACCGGCCGCCGTCGGTGTCGTGGGTCAGCGCGTCGGGGCCACCCAGATCGGGTTCGTGTAGAACCACAGGTCGATCCAGGGGTCGGCGTTGCCGACGACGTCGATGGCCGGGCCCTCGGGGTCGATGGCGGCGCCGAGGAAGCCGGGCTGCGAGCGGTTGCCGTCAGTACCCCGCAGCCGCACGTAGAACGGCTCGTCGACGCGGCCGAGGTCGTGCACGATCTCGTACGTGCCGGTGCGGCCGGAGGTGTCCCACTGCTGCACGACGCGGGTGTCGGGGGCGACGAAGGTGTCGCGCTGGTCGTCAGCGTGGCCGGGCTCGACCGTGCCGCGGATGAGATCGACGCGGTTGAGCTGGGGCACGAACTGCGACCAGTTCGGCAGGTCCTGCGCGGTGATCCGGACCACCAGCTCGACCCGGCTGCCGCGGCGGGCCCGCAGCGTCGAGCCGAGCGGGACCGCCGAGCCGCGGTCGCCCCGAACCCGTACCGTCACGTCCAGCGTCTTGACCAGCCGGCCGTGGTCGACCCAGATGCGCCCGTCGCGCAGCCCGCGCATGACGGCGAGGTAGTCGCGCCGCGCCGCGCCGACGTGTGTGCGGGAGTACAGGCCGGGCCAGTAGTCGCCGGCGGTGAGGTTGATCCCGCCGCTGTAGACCGGGTCGCCGTAGCGGCCGTCGCGGTTGAACTGCTCGGAGCTGGAGCCGTCGGGCCGCCGGCTGGTGTCGCCCCAGTTGGAGTGCGAGTCGGAGTTGGCGCTGATCGACCACGGCTTGCCCTCGGCCAGCAGGCTGTCCCACAGCCCGCCGACCGTCGCCGTCAGCCAGTCGAAGCCGCCCCACGTGCGGTAGCTCTCCACCGGGTAGCCGGGGAAGGAGTTGGCGCCGGGCGAGCCCGCGTAGAACCCGCGGGCCGAGCCCGGGCCGATACCCGCGGGCAGGCCGGCGGCCTGGTGGCCGGGCGCGCCCTCGAAGCCGATGGCGATGCGCGGATCGGCGTCGCGCCAGGCCCGGATCTCGTGCGGGCTGTCGATGCCCTGCCGGGCCGGGTGGTTGGCCAGGAACAGCGCGTCGTCGACGCGGCGGCGGTCGACCTGGCGGCCCAGCCAGGTGATCGCGGCCAGCGCCTGCGCCTCGTTGGCCGGGCTGCTCGACGAGGTGCCGTTGACCGAGCCGTCGTAGTCGGTCTCGAACTGCTTGAGGACGGCGACCTCGTTGCGGCCCGGCGCGACGAACACGGTGCCGTGCTCGGCGGACGGGATGTTCCATTCCAGGCCCTGGAAGACGAGGGTGTCGGGGAGCAGCTCGCGCGCGGCGACGATGTCGGGGTTGACCAGCTCGACGCCGATGCGCGAGTGCGTCGCGCCGCCGTGGTCGGTGATGACCATCCAGTCCAGTCCGTACGCGGCGCCGTGCTGGACCTGGTCGAGCACCCGGTACATGGCGTCGGAGCTGTACTGGGTGTGGATGTGGTGGTCGCCGGCCAGCCAGGTGCGGACGCCGCCGCCAGCGGAGCCGGTGCGCTCGTCGTCGCCGCTGGCCATCGCCGGCGTGACGCCGGCCATGCCGAGGGCGGTGGCGCCACCGAGGATGCCGGCGGAGCGGAACAGCCCGCGGCGGGACAGCTGGGCCGGCGAGAGCTCGCTGTCGTCGATGGTGAGGTCGAGCGCGGCGGACGTCTCCGCGTCGGTCGGCTCGCCCAGATCGTGGTGATCGTGCTCGTGCGCGTGATCGTGGGTGTGACACATGGCCACCCTCCCTGCCCGGATCGAGTGATGGCGGGACTATGTCTCCGGCAGGTGACCGCCAGGCGACAACTCGGGGCAGCCGGGACGAACTGTCGGCGGCAGTGAGGGTCCCGGGCCGGTGGCGGCCGCCGCGGCCGCCGTTCCAGGGTTGACGGCGGCCGCGGCCGGCTCAGCGGACGGCGCGGGTGGATGCCTCCAGCAGTGCCTTGCCGATGGCCTCGGCCTCGGCGGCGCTGAGCTTGACGATCGTCGGCGCGGTGAAGCGGGCGCTGACGGTCAGCTCGACGTAGGGCGGGCCGGTGTCGTCCTGGACCAGGTTGACCCCGATCAGCCAGGTGCTTCGCCAGGCGAACAGGGACGTGACGTAGAGCCGGTGCTCGACGTGGTCGCCGGCCTCGTTGCACCACTTGAGCACGCACTCGTCGGACAGCGGATCGGCGCTCATCAGGCCACCTCGCTCTCGGCCCGGTAGAAGCGGCGGACCTGGTCGAGCTCGGCCTTGACCGCGCCGAGCCGCTCGACCGCCTGCCGGTAGCCGGCCAGGTGCCGCTCGGCCTCGCCGACGGCGGTGTCGGCGCGGTCGAGCAGCTCCGCACCGGTCTCGGCCACCAGCATCCGCCCGGCCCGCCAGTCGACGTGGCCGCGGTGGCCCAGCACGCCGCCGTCGAGCCGGTCGGCCAGCGCGTCGAGCCGCTCGATGATCTGCTCGTCCGTCAGACCGGGCAGGAAGCGCTCGCGGACCTCGGCCAGCACGGCCGGGGTCCAGCCGGCCCGCTGCGCGATCGCGGCGATCTCGGCCAGCTGACCGGCCACGATGCGGGCCTCGGCGGGTGTGATGGACAGGTCGACGCGCTGGCCGGAGTCCAGGGGCTCCAGGTGGATGTCGATGGCGGGGCCCTCGACGTCGTGCCAGGCGACCATCTCGCCGACGTTGTCGCTGAGGAAGACGGACCGGACGATGACGTCACGCCGGTCCGTGGTGGAGGTGCTGACCACGGTTCTCCTCCTGGGAGTCGCTCACGGGCTGGGATGAGGCCGGGAGCCGTCGTGGCCGGGGGATGGGGACGGCGGCGCCCAGCAGCCGTCCCCCGCAGGGGGTGGCATGAGGATGCGCTTCGGTTCGCCGTGCCGTCCCACTCTGAGCGGCCGGTACGAGACTGACCGGCTCGGCTGCCGCGCCTCGTGCTCGATAGCGATTCGTCCAGTCCTCCGGGGAGGGTGGGTCGCTATGGATCTATATTTACAGTGGTGGAAGGGAAAAGGCAAACGGGTGTACCCGTCAGTTCTATCCGGCGCCGCCGCCGTCCAGCTGGTCGGCGAGCGCGGTCAGGGCGGCCGCCAGTTCGCGCGTCTCGGCGGCGGTGAACTCCGGCGGCTGGTGCGGGTGCCGGCGGGCCAGCGCCACGACGACGACCGGCGCGGGCGGCTCGCCGTCGCCGTCGGCGGCGTCGGCCTGCAGCCACGCGGCGCTGCCGCCCGGCAGCTCGTGGAGGCCACCGAGGCAGGCGCCGCTCGGGTCGTGCTCGATGCACCAGCGGTGACCGCCGGCGGGGTGTGGCGTGCTGATGATCGGGGCCTCCTCCTCGTGCGATGCCCCCCGTGGGGACGAGAGTCACACCGGTGTCGTCCCGGCGTCAACCGGAGCACGGGTGCGCTCGCGCGGGGCCGGCACGGTGATCGATAGAGTCGGCTCCCGTGGTCCGTCTCGACGCCGTCGTCGCCGCCCTCGAGCGGCTGTATCCGCCGGAGCTGACCGAGTCGTGGGACGCCGTCGGGCTGGTGTGCGGCGACCCCGGCGCGGAGGTCCGGCGCGTCCTGTTCGCCGTCGATCCCGTGGCCGCCGTGGTGGACGAGGCCCTGGACTGGGGCGCCGACCTGGTCGTCACCCACCATCCGCTGTTCCTGCGCCCGGTGCACGGCGTCCCGGCCACGACGCCGAAGGGCCGGCTCGTGCACCGGCTGATCACAGCCGGCGCCGGGCTGTTCACCGCGCACACGAACGCCGACCGGGCCGCGCCCGGCGTCAACGACGCGCTGGCGGCGGCGCTCGGACTGCACGACACCTACCCGCTGGTCCCGGCCGGCGACGGCGACCCGGCCCGTGGCCTGGGCCGCGTCGGCCGGTTGCCGGAGCCGGAGCCGCTGACGGCGTTCGTCCGCCGGGTGGCCGCGGCGCTCCCGGTGACGGCGGCCGGCGTGCGCGCCATGGGCGACCCCGACACCGTCGTCGAGACCGTGGCGGTGTGCGGCGGCGCGGGCGACTCGCTGCTGGCCACCGTCCGGGCCGCCGGGGTCGACGCCTACGTGACGGCGGACCTGCGCCACCACCCGTCGTCGGAGGCGGGGGAGTCCGGCGGACCGGCGCTCGTCGACGTCGCGCACTGGGCCAGCGAGTGGCCGTGGCTGCCCGATGCCGCGGCGCTGCTGACGGCCGAGTTGTCCGGAGCAGGCGCTACGGTGGAGACTCGCGTCTCGACCACTCCGACCGACCCGTGGACACTGCACCGGACCGCACCCGAATCCGGCGCCGACGAAGGAGCTCACGCTGAACGCTGACCCCGCTGTCCAGTTGCGGCTGCTCGACGTCCAGGCGGTCGACCAGCGCCTGGACCAGCTGGCGCACCGCCGCCGGACGCTGCCCGAGGCCGCCGAGCTCGAGACGCTGGCCGCCGAGCACAGCCGGCTACGCGACGCCGAGGTCGTCGCCGGCACCGCCGTCGCCGACCTGGAGCGCGAGCAGAAGCGCGCCGACGCCGAGGTCGAGCAGGTCCGCGCCCGCAAGGACCGCGACCAGAAGCGGCTCGACGCCGGCCAGGTGTCCTCGGCGAAGGAGCTGGAGAGCCTGCAGAGCGAGATCGCCTCGCTGAACCGCCGGCAGGGCGTGCTCGAGGACGCCGAGATCGAGATCATGGAGCGGCTGGAGGTGGCGCAGAACGAAGCCGCCGCGCTGGGCGCCGAGCGCGAGAGCGTCGGCAAGAAGGCGCAGGAGGTGCAGGCCGCGCGCGACGCCGCCTGGGCCCAGCTCGACGCCGACGCCGCCAGCGCCCGGGCCGAGCGCGACGAGCTGGCCGGCGGCATCCCCGCCGACCTGCTGGCGCTGTACGAGAAGATCCGCGCCGACCGCGGCGGCATCGGCGCGGCGGCGCTGCGCCAGCGGCGCTGCGAGGGCTGCATGATCCAGCTCGACGCCGCCGAGCTGGGCCGGATCCGCGGCCTGGCGCCCGACCTCGTGGTGCGGCACGAAGAGTGCCGGCGGATCCTGATCCGCACCCCCGAGTCGGGGCTGTGACCGGTCGCCGGCTGATCGTCGAGGCCGACGGCGGGTCGCGGGGCAACCCGGGTCCCGCCGCCTACGGCGCCGTCGTGCGCGACGCTCAGACCGGCGAGGTGCTGGCCGAGACGGCCGAGGCCATCGGCGTCGCGACGAACAACGTCGCCGAGTACCGCGGCCTGCTGGCCGGGCTGCGGGCCGCCCGCGGCGTCGACCCGGACGCCGTCGTCGAGGCGCGGCTGGACTCCAAGCTGGTGGTCGAGCAGCTCTCCGGCCGCTGGCAGATCAGGAACGCCGAGCTGCGGCCGCTGGCCGACGAGGCCGGCCACGTGTTTCCGCCCGGCCGGGTCGCCTACGTCTGGGTGCCGCGGATGCGGAACGCGCACGCCGACCGGCTGGTCAACGACGCGCTCGACGGCCGCCCGCTACCGGCGCCGGCCGACGTCACCAGCCCGGTCGTCAAGCTGACGGCGTGGACACCGGAGCTCGGGCCGCCGACGACGCTGCACGTCGTGCGGCACGGGCAGACGGAGCTGACGGCGGCCCGCCGGTTCTCCGGCGGTGGTCTGCCCGGCCCGAGCCTGGACGAGGCCGGCCGCGAGCAGGCGGTCCGCGCGGCCGAGCTGCTGAGCACGTCCGGCGCCGTCGCCCTCGTCTGCTCGCCACTGGTGCGCACCCGCGAGACCGCCGAGATCATCGGCCGCCGGCTCGGCCTCACCCCCGTGGTGGCGCCCGGCTGGCGCGAGTGCCACTTCGGCGACTGGGACGGGCTGACGCTGGCCGAGATCGCCGAGCGCGATCCCGAAGCGCTGACCCGCTGGTACGGCTCGTCGTCGCTGCGCCCGCCCGGTGGCGGCGAGTCCCTCGACGACCTCACCCCGCGCGTCGTCGCCGCCCGCGACGAGTTGCTGGCGGCGCATCCCGGCCAGCCGGTGGTCGTCGTCACGCACTCGATCCCGCTGCGCACGCTCACCCGGCTGGCGCTCGGCGCGCCGATGGAGTCGCTGTTCCGGCTGCTGCCGTCGCCGGGCTCGGTCACCGAGCTGCAGTACTACGCCGACGGCAGCACCGCGATGCCGTCCTTCGGCCACCGCCCCTGAGATTGATCACGTTGAGTAGGGATGCTCCCGCTTCAACAGGAGTGCTTGCCTGGGGATGCGGTAGGCAGCCTGCTTAACATGATCATTTCCGGTTCTTCTGCTGCGTCCGTCGTGGGCTCCTGCGCACTCGCCGGTGAGCACGTCCCGCGAGGGCGCGACGCCGTTGCGGCAGCGGCCGGCGCAGCGTCCCCGCGTGACCGGCGACCCACGGAAGCAGCAGAAGAGCCTCACTTCGGCTGCCAACGCTGGCGAGCTAGGCCGTCGGAACCTCGGTCACCACCACGTCGACGGTGGCCGGACGGCCCGGCCCGGACGGCGGGGTCAGCTCCGCCGTCCAACCCAGCCGCGTCAGCACCTTGACCAGCCGTTTCGGCGTCGCGATGGTCGCGCCGTCCTGGAGCAGCCGCCGCACGATCCGGCCCTTCGTGGCCTTGTTGTGGTGGCTGACGACGGTGCGCCGGCCGTCGTGCTCGTGCAGCACCCGGACGACGACGGTGCGCGCGGCGAGGTCGGCCGGCGGCCGCCAGAACCCCGCGTACGTGCTGGACCGCAGGTCGACGATCAGCTCGTCGCCGGCCGCGGCGGGCAGGCTCTTGCCCAGCGGCCGGCGCCAGAACGCGGCCAGCGGGCCGACGCCGGGCAGGCTCACGCCGCCGCCCAGCCGGTAGGCCGGGATGACGTCCGAGGGCCGCAGCAGTCCCCACAGCCCGCTGCTGATCAGCACCGACGCGTCCGCCCGGCGGGCCGTGCCGCCACGCAGCGTGCGCAGGCCGAGCGCGTCGTAGAGCACGCCGGAGTAGATCTCGCGGGCCGGCGCGGCCGGGGCCTGGGGCAGGACGGCGTTGCGCTCGACGTCGGCGGCCTGGGTCGGCCCGAGGCCGAGCGCCGTCGCCGCCGCGTCCGGCGCCGTGCGACACAGCCGGACCAGCGCCGCCAGCAGGTCGACGCGGTCGCCGGTCAGCTCCGGGAACGAGAGCGCGTCGAGGTCGACCGGTGCTCCGTCGCCCGGCGCGGTCTTGCCCTCCGACGGCGGCAGCAGGATCAGCACTCCAGCAGGGTAGCCGCCGACCCCCTCATACCGTTGAGGCATGGCGACGTACACGCACGGCCACCACGAGAGCGTCCTGCGCTCGCACACCTGGCGCACGGTCGCCAACTCCGCGGCGTACCTGCGCGACGCGCTGACACCGGGGACCGACGTGCTGGACGTGGGCTGCGGGCCGGGGACGATCACCGTTGAGCTGGCCGGGCTGGTGGCGCCGGGCCGCGTGGCCGGGCTGGACGCGTCTGCCGAGGTCATCGCCGCGGCGCAGGCGGCGGACCGTGCGGGCGCGGTCGAGTTCGTCACCGGCGACGCCGCCGCGCTGCCGTTCGACGCCGCGAGCTTCGACGTCGTCCACGCGCACCAGCTGCTGCAGCACGTCGCCGACCCGGTCGCCGTCCTGCGCGAGCTGGCCCGGGTCGCCCGGCCGGGCGGCGTCGTGGCGGCGCGCGACTCCGACTACGCCGGCATGATCTGGCACCCGCGGCTGCTCGGCCTGTCCGAGTGGCTGGACCTGTACCGCACGCTGGCCGGCGGCAACGGCGGCGAGCCCGACGCCGGACGGCGGCTGCTGGCGTGGGCGCACGAGGCCGGGCTGTCGTCCGTCAGCGCGACGGCGAGCGTCTGGTGCTTCAGCACGCCTGAGGACCGGGCGTGGTGGGGCGGGCTCTGGGCGGACCGGGTCACGTCGTCGGCGTTCGCCGAGCAGGCCGTCGCCCGGGCCCTGGCGACGACGGCGGACCTGAACCGGCTGGCCGCCGTCTGGCGCGAGTGGGCCGGTCACGACGACGGCTGGTTCCTCGTTCCACACGGCGAGATCCTGGCCCGGGTCACCGGGTTCGAGTTCGTGCCATCGGCCTCGCCCCACTAGGCTTTCCCGGTGCTCACGATGCAGGACGCGCTGCTGGCGCTGACGAAGTACTGGACCGACCGGGGCTGCCTCATGGTGCAGCCGTTCAACACCGAGGTCGGCGCCGGAACCATGAACCCCGCCACCATCCTCCGGGTCCTGGGTCCGGAGCCCTGGCACGTCGCCTACGTCGAGCCCAGTGTCCGGCCCGACGACGCCCGGTACGGCGAGAACCCGAACCGGCTGCAGACGCACACCCAGTTCCAGGTCATCCTCAAGCCCGACCCGGGTGACCCGCAGGAGATCTACCTGGCCAGCCTCGAGGCGCTGGGCATCGACATCCACGCCCACGACATCCGCTTCGTCGAGGACAACTGGGCCTCGCCCGCCCTCGGCGCGTGGGGTCTGGGCTGGGAGGTCTGGCTCGACGGCCTCGAGATCACCCAGTTCACCTACTTCCAGCAGGCCGGCGGCCAGACGCTGGACCCCGTCAGCGTCGAGATCACCTACGGCATCGAGCGCATCATCATGGCGCTGCAGGGCGTCAGCCACTTCAAGGACATCGAGTACGCGCCCGGCATCTCCTACGGCGAGGCGTTCGGCCAGTCCGAGTACGAGATGTCGCGCTATTACCTCGACGACGCCGACATCGACGCCAACCGGGCGCTGTTCGACACGTACGCCGCCGAGGCCGAGCGGATGATCGCCGAGCGGCTGCCGGTCCCGGCGCACGTCTACGTGCTCAAGTGCTCGCACACGTTCAACGTGCTCGACGCGCGCGGCGCGATCAGCACCACCGAGCGGGCCAAGGCGTTCGCCCGCATGCGCGGCCTGGCCCGCGAGGTGTCGTCGCTGTGGACGGCGCGACGCGAGGAGCTCGGCCACCCGCTGGGTGTCGTGTCGCGACCCGGCCTCGACGGCGACGACGCCGAGCCGCTGCTGCCGGACGCGCCGCAGGCCGAGCTGAGCGCGGCCGCGCCGCTGCTGTTCGAGATCGGCACCGAGGAGATGCCGCCGCACGAGGTCACCAACACCGTCGCCGCGGTCCGATCGGCGGTCGCGGAGAAGCTCGCGGCCACGCGGCTGGGGCACGGGACGATCGAGGTGGTCGGCACGCCGCGGCGCATCGTCGTGCAGGTCGAGGCGGTCGAGCCGCGCGAGCCCGACGCCGACCGCACCGTCCGCGGGCCGCGGGTCGAGGCCGCCTACGACGCGGACGGCAACCCGACGAAGGCGCTGCTCGGGTTCGCCCGCGGCCAGGGCTTCGAGGACCTCGCCGAGCTCTCCACCGCCGACTTCGGCGGCAACCAGCACGTCGTCGTCCGCGTCGTCGACGCCGGCCGGGGCGCCGTCGAGGTGCTGTCCGGCCTGCTCGCCGACGTCGTCAAGGAGCTGCGCTCGGAGAAGAACATGCGCTGGAGCGACCCGGCGCTGTCGTTCACCCGGCCGATCCGCTGGCTCACCGCGCTGCTCGGCGACACCGTCGTTCCGGTGCGGGTGTCGGCGCTGGTCAGCGGCCGCACCACGCGGGTGCACCGGACCGCGCCGGAGCCCGTCGTCACGGTCCCGTCGGCCGCCGGCTACCTGGAGTTCCTCGCCGGGCACGACATCGTCGCCGACCCGGCCGTGCGCCGCGCCGCCGTCGTCGCGTCCGCGTCGTCGCTGGCCGCTTCGGTGGGTGGCGTCGTCGAGACCGAGGCCGAGGCCGGGCTGATCGACGAGATCACGAACCTGGTCGAGGAGCCGAACGCGCTGCTCGGCGGCTTCGACACGCGGTACCTGGAGCTGCCGGAGCAGATCCTCACCACGGTCATGCGCAAGCACCAGCGCTACCTGCCGGTCCGCTCGGCCGACGGCGCGCTGCTGCCGCACTTCGTCGCCGTCGCCAACGGATCGTGCGAGGCCGACGCGGTGCGCGCCGGCAACGAGGCGGTGCTGCGGGCGCGGTACGAGGACGCCGCGTTCTTCTGGCGGGCCGACCTCGAGGTGCCGCTGGAGCGGTTCAAGGAGGGCCTGGCCAAGCTGACGTTCGAGGAGAAGCTGGGTTCGATGGCCGAGCGGGCCGCCCGCATCGAGACCATCGCCGCCGACCTCGCCAAGGGCGTCGAGCTGTCCTCCGACGACGTCGCGGCGCTGGAGCGGGCCGCCGCGCTGGCCAAGTTCGACCTGTCGTCGCAGATGGTGGTCGAGCTGTCCAGCCTGGCCGGCGTCATGGCGCGCGAGTACGCCGTCCGCGCGGGAGAGTCGCCCGCCGTCGGGCAGGCGCTGTTCGAGATGGAGCTGCCGCGCTCGACCGCCGACGCGCTGCCGGTCTCGGCGCCCGGCGCCGTGCTCGCGCTGGCCGACCGGTTCGACCTGCTGATGGCGATGTTCGCGCTCGGCGCCAAGCCGACCGGCAGCTCCGACCCGTTCGGCCTGCGCCGTGCGGCGTTGGGCGTCGTGCGGATCCTGCGCGAGACGCCTGCTCTGTCCGGTGTCACGGTCGACGGCGGCCTGGCGGTCGCGGCTGACCGGCTGCGGGCTCAGGGCATCGAGGTGTCCGACGCCGCCGTGGCGGCGGCCCGCGAGTTCGTCGTCGCCCGGTTCGCCCAGCAGCTGCGCGACGAGGACGTCCCCGCCGACTTCGTCTCCGCCGTCCTGCCCGGCGCGGACGCTCCGGGTCAGGCGGTCGCGACGCTGTCGTCGCTGCGTGCCCGGGCCGGGGACGCGTCGTTCCGCGCTCTGGTCGCCGCGCTGCAGCGGATCAACCGCATCGTCCCCGCCGGGACGCCGGCCTCGTACGACGCCGGCGTGCTGACGGAGCCGGCCGAGCAGCGGCTGGCCGAGGCGGTCGCTGCGCTGGGTGACTGGTCCGGCCGCCCGGTCGGCGACTACGCCGAGGCCGCCGGCGCGCTGGCCGAGCCGGTGAACGCCTTCTTCGACGACATCCTCGTGATGGCCGAGGACCCGGCGGTGCGAGCGTCCCGGCTCGGCCTGCTCGCGACGATCGCCGCGCACAGCCCTTCCGCGGTGGACTGGGCCGCCCTCGACACCGCCCTCGGCTGAGGTTTCCCCGGGCCACCCGTCGGCTTGGTCACCTGATCATCTTCGCGGAGATGATCAGGTGACGTACCGGCCGCTGGGCGGGCCGTTGGGTCACCTGATCGTTTCCAGCATGCGGACGCAAACGATCAGGTGACGAAGCGCCCCGGAAAAGCGGTGAGTTCGTCACCTGATCGTTTCGGTCGGCGCGGTGTTCGGCCGACGTTGTCGGTGCCCGCCCGTAGGGTGGGCACCCTCCCTAGAGGGGCGGGTCATGCCGGCGTTCGTCACTACCGCGATCGGCTGACGGCGGCTTGCTGGGCGCGGTGGTCGCGGATCAGCCAGTCGGCGGTGAGCCGGGGATCGTCGTCGCCGCGACCGGCGGCCAGTTCGTCGAGGTAGCGACGGTCGGCGGCGAGGCGGCGGCGCAGCTCCGCGCCGTCACCGACGTGGCCGTGACCGGGCACGACGTACCGGATGCCGGCCGCCAACGCCTCGAACAGGTCCAGTGCGCGGTGATAGTCGCCCAGCGGGTCGGCGGCGTCGAGGTCCAGCAGCGGCACCTCCAGGTCCGAGCACATGTCCCCGGCGACCAGCACGCCTGCGTCGGCCACCACCAGCGCCGCATGCCCGGGCGCGTGCGCCCGATGCTCGACGACGTCCACCCGCGGCCCGGCCCACGGCAACGAGACGCCTGCACCCGCGGCCGCGCCGGCAGCCCCATCCGCGGCCGCGCCGGCATCCGCTCCTGCTCCAACGCCGGCACTGTCAGGCAACGCCGTCAGCCGGCCGAACAGCGCGCCGTCGGTGCCCGGCGCCTCCGCCAGAGCGGCCGCCAGCCCGTCATCCCGCTCAGCCGAAGCTGCCACCGTCGCGGCCGCCGTCGCGTACCGAGGCGCGTCGCCGAGGGCGCGGCTCCACAGGACGTGATCCCAGTGCGGATGGGTCGCGAACCCGGCGGCGACGCGCAACCGCCGATCGGCCAGCTCGGCGGCCAGTGCGTCCAGCTCGGCCGGGGTGACACCTGGGTCGAAGACCAGGCAGCCGCCGTCGCCGCTGGTCACGACGGTCGTCGTGGTGGTGCAGAACGCGTGGGTGGCGACCAGGACGTCCCCGGTCACCTCGACGAGGCCGGCCATCCGCCGACCGTATCGGGGCCGCCCGCGATGCGACGATAAGGGGAGCCTATCCTTTCCCTCATGTCCTTTCGCGTCGCCCGCCGCCGGCTCGCCCTCGTCCTGACCGTCCCGCTCCTGCTCCTCGCCGCCTGCGGTGGTGACGACGACGGCGACGGCGCGACCACCGGCGACCCGTCGGCGACGGCGGACGGCGCGGACGGCGCGGCGAGCGGGGAGTTCCCCGCCTCCGTCGAGCACCGCTACGGCACCACCGAGCTGACCGAGGCGCCGGAGCGGATCGTCACGCTCGGCTTCAGCGACCAGGACGCCGTGCTGGCCTTCGGCATCGCGCCGGTCGCCGTCACCGACTGGTACGGCGAGCACCCGCACGCGACCTGGCCGTGGGCGCAGGACGAGCTGGGCGACGCCGAGCCGGTCGTGCTCAACGAGGGCGCCTTCACCGGCATGCAGGACTTCGACTACGAGACCATCGCCGAGCTGGAGCCCGACCTCATCGTCGGCCTCTACACCGGCATGACGCAGGAGGAGTACGACACGCTGTCGGTCATCGCGCCGACCGTCGCGTCGTCGCCGGACTACCCCGAGTACGGCATGCCGTGGCAGGAGACCACCCGGATGGTCGGCCAGATCCTCGGCCAGGCCGACCGCGCCGAGGAGCTCATCGCCGCGATCGACCAGCAGTTCGCCGAAGCCGCCGCGGCCCACCCGGAGTTCGAGGGCGTCGAGATGGTCGTCGCCGAGCAGTTCGAGCCCGGCTCGTCGTTCGCCCGCAGCGCCACCGACCCGCGCACCGTCTTCATGACGCAGCTCGGCTTCGTGCTGCCCGCCGACATCGCCGAGCTGGCCGGTGACCTGGACGGCGCGCCGATCAGCGACGAGCTGATGACCCAGCTCGACCGCGACCTGCTCATCTGGAACGTCGGCCACGATGACAGCCTGCGCGAGCAGATCGAGGCCAAGCCGCTCTACGACCAGCTGCAGGTCGTGCAGGACGGCCGGGTGCTGTTCATCGAGGACCCGCTGGTGTCGGGCGCCCTGACGTGGGCGACGGTGCTCAGCCTGCCGTACGCGCTGGAGCACCTGGTGCCGGAGCTGGCGGAGGTCGTCGGCTAGGAGGCGCCGCCGATCGCATGGACGTGGTGCGGGTCGTCCTCGCGCGGGTGCTCGCCGCGGGCGTGGTCGGCGTGGAAGAGCGCCTGCTCCAGGACCTGACGGACGTGCGTGTCCGCCGCGTGGTAGTAGACGAAGGTGCCGTCGCGGCGGCTGCGCACCAGGCCGGACAGCCGTAGCTTGGCGAGGTGCTGGCTGACGGCGCTCGGGCTCGCGTCGACCAGCTCGGCCAGGTGGTTCACCGACGACTCGCCCTGCAGCAGCGCCCACATCAGCTTGAGCCGGGTCGGGTCGGAGAGCATCCGCAGCGCGCCCGCGGCCCGTTCGACCTGCTCCGCGCCCGGCATCTCGAAGCCGTCGATGGTCTCGTGCACGAGGGGAGTCTACTCCGCGCACTTGCATACCTGCGTAGGTGCGCAGATATGCTGATGCTGTGGGGAGTGCGGAGCAACACGGAACCGGCGACGGCCACGATCACAGTCACGGCCACGACGATGGGAACGGCCATGGGCGCCGCCGGGCGAGCGGACCCGGGCCTGGACGTGAGAGTGGGTCCGGGTCCTGCCGGCGAGCCGAGCCTGGGCGCGGCGATGAGGCGCTGGGCCGGCATCCGTCGGCCGGCGGCGCCGAACCCGAGCACGCCGCCGGCCCGGCTGGTCGTCCCGTCGCCGGAACCGGGCACGGCCATGACCACGGGCACGGCCACGGTCATGGGCATGGCCACGGGCATCAGCCGCGCGCCGGCGGCTGGATCGGGCGCCTGCGCCACGCCCTGACGCCGCATTCGCACGACGCGACGGAGGCGATCCAGAGCGCGGAGCAGGCCAGCGGCGCCGGCATCCGGGCCGCCTGGATCGGGCTGGCCGGCATGATGGCGACCGCCGCTCTGCAGTTGGTCATCGTCGCGGTGAGTGGGTCGGTCGGGCTGCTGGCCGACACCGTGCACAATCTCGGCCACGCGATCACCACGATCCCGCTGCTGATCGCGTTCCGCCTCGGCCGCCGGGCGCCGACCCGCCGCTACCCGTACGGTTTCCGTCGTGCCGAGGACCTCTCCGGCGTGCTGATCGCGCTGGTCATCGCGGTGTCTGCGGCGCTGATCATCGTCGAGGCGGTGCGGGCGCTGGTCGAGCCGCGCGAGCTGACGAACCTCGGCTGGGTGCTGGCGGCCGCGCTGATCGGCGCCGCGGGCAACGAGGCGGTCGCCGTGTACCGGATCCGGATCGGCCGCCGGATCGGCTCGGCCGCGCTGGTCGCCGAGGGTCACCACGCCCGCGCCGACGGCCTCACCTCGCTCGTCGTGGTGGTCGGCGTCGCCGGCGCGTGGCTCGGCTTCCCGCAGGCGGACGCCGTCGTCGGCCTGGTGGTAGGCGTGGCGATCCTGTGGCTCCTGGTCAGCTCCTGCCGGACGATCTTCCGCCGGCTCATGGACGGCGTCGACGACGGCACGGTCGAGGCGATCGAGGCGGTCGTCGCCCGGATCGACGGGGTTCGCGGCGTCGGCCGGGTGCGCGCGCGGTGGACCGGGCACCGCCTCGAGGCCGACGTCGACGTCAACGTGGACGGCGCCGCCACCGTCGCCGAGGGACACCGCATCGCCGAGGTCGTCCACCACGCCCTGCTGCACCGCGTCCGCCACCTCGGCCACGTCGTCGTCCACGTCAACCCCGCCTACGACGGCGTCGTGCCCGACCACGCGCACGAGCTGACCGCGCATCACGCGGCCGGCTGATCAGGCGGTACGCGCCCAGAACAGCTCGTGCCCGCCGTCGCCCTCCGGGACGAACTCCTGCCGCTCGACGGCGAGCCCGGCGGCCGTGAGCCACTCCCGGTACGTCGCGGCGTCGGCCTGGCTCCACCACATCGGCGCGCCGCCGCCGAGCCAGTCGTCCTCGGCGCCGGTCACCGCGTCGTGGCCGGTGGTGGCCACGAACAGCCCGCCCGGACGCAGCCAGCCGGCGATCCGGGCCAGCAGCGGCGGCTGCTCCGCCAGCGGGATGTGGATCAGCGCGTACAGGCACACGACGGCGTCGAAGCTGCCGGCCGGGAGGTCGACGGCGGTGGCGTCGGCCACGAGGAACGTCGCACCCGGCACGAGCGTGCGGGCGCGGGCGATCTGCACCTCGCTGAGGTCCACGCCGGTGACGGTGAGCCCTGCGGCGGTCAGGTCGCGGGCCACCGGGACGCCGTTGCCACAGCCCAGGTCCAGCACGTCGGCGCCGGCCGGCAGCCGCTCGGTCAGTTCGGCGACCCACGGCCGGTGCGTCTCCGGGTCGGCGTCGTCGGCGCGGTAGCGGTGCGACACGGCGTCGTAGCCGCGGCGGACGATCTCCTTGGGGTCGCTGTCACGGCTGCCGGTCATGATCGGTCACGCTACTCCGTCGATCTTCATGAGAATCGCGGCGATCCGGGCGAAACCGCTTCCGGCGTGACGAAGATCGCGCTACCGTCCGGGGCTTTGAAGCGGGCCGTACCTACGGCCTATGTAGCAAAGCCCCGAAGGGGGGCGACCTTGCGAAAGGTCACCATAGCGATTCTGGCCGGCCTGGCCTTACTGTTCGGCGGCGCCATGCCCGCCGTGGCAGAGGTCCAGGAAACCAAGGCAAGCGACTGCGACGCCTATCCGGGCTCGGAGGCCTGGTGCGACCCGGGACACGGGGACTACGACTGCCCCGAGATCCCGGACAGTGTGAAGCCGGTTCCGGTACCCGGTGCCGACCCGTTCGACCTGGACGACAACAATGACGGCGAGGGATGTGAGGTCCCCTCGGGTGGCGACGCGGGTGGCGCGCCACCCGAGGAGCCGCCGGCCGAGGAACCACCCGCCGAGGAACCGCCGGCGGAGAGCTCCGGCTCGTGCGAGGCGTACGTGGACTCCGCGGCGTGGTGTGCCGACGGCGTCGACGACTACGACTGCGGCGACATCGACGACGCCCACCGGCCGGTGGACCTGGTCGACGCGCAGGACGACCCGTTCTACCTGGACGACGACGTCGACGGTGTCGGCTGCGAGGCCGACGCGGAAGGCGACGAGGACCCGTCCAACAACGGCACTGCCGGCGATGACGACGCTGCCGGGACCGGCGGCGACGGTGAGGCGCTGCCGAACACGGGCTCCGGCGACCTGGGGCCGCTCTGGCTCGCGGCTCTGGCCTTTCTGGCCGCCGGTGCGCTGCTGGTGATCCGCCGGACGGCGGCCCAGCGGTAGCAGGGGACGGGCGGTCCGGCGCAGCCACAGCGGCGCCGGACCACTCGTCGCACCGGGCGGGTCAGAGGTTGTCGCGCAGCCAGTCGCCACACTCGCGGCCGAAGCCGACCCACGAGGCCGGTGCGTTCGTCACGTCCATGACCAGGAGCTCGTCGTCAGGGTGCATGTGCAGCCAGAGCGAGTCGCGGACCTGGGCGATGCTCATCCTCGTCTCGACCAGCCACGTCGACTCCAGGCAGTGCCAGTACGCCCCGAACCCCTCCAGCGCGTCGAGCAGCCGGTCGTAGTCGTGGCCGGCCGTGTTCGCGTCGTAGCTGACCAGGATCATCGCCATGTCAGGCGGTCCTCCACAGGATCGGGGGCAAGGCGGCGAAGCTATCCCGCCGGACGGACAGAACGGGCCTCGGCGGCCTCGGCGCGGGCGAGCTGGGCCGCGGCCTCCGCACGTCGCTCCTGGAGCAGGTCGAGTTCGACGTTCATGCGGTCGATCCGGTGGTCGAGCTCGCGCAGCTCCTGCTGGGCCCGCATGCGCGCCATCGCCGCGTCGTCGCCGTCACCGGCTGAGGGGAAGCGGATCAGCTCGCCGGGATCGACCTCGAAGATCGCCGCCAGCGCGACCACCTCGCCGACGGAGGTCGGCCGCCGGCCGGTCTCCAGCTTGCCGACGGTGACCTGGTGCATGGGGTAGCCGGCGGTGCTCATCCGGTTGGCGAGCTGCTCCTGCGTCCACTCGTGCGCCTCGCGCAGCTGCCGCACCGTGCGTCCGAACGAGAGCAGGACCTCCCGGCCGGTATTCTCCACGAGAAGAGACACTAGTAACGCGACGCGTTTGGGACAAGGGCGGCGGTGGCGGGGGACGAGCCGGCCTGTAGGCCGGATTCTGTGGTTCCCGGCGGACCGGGACCGGCGACCATCCATCTACGACCGCCGTTGCCGGCGGCCTCCAGCGGTCTACCCGGGAGCTCGGGCGGGCCGCCCTCGAACGCTCCCTGTCTGACCTTGCTCCGGGTGGGGTTTACCGAGCCGCCCCAGTCACCTGGGGCGCTGGTGGTCTCTTACACCACCGTTTCACCCTTACCGCCCGCGCGAGCGCGGACGGCGGTCTGTTTTCTGTGGCACTGTCCCGCGGGTCACCCCGGGTGGGCGTTACCCACCACCCTGCCCTGTGGAGTCCGGACCTTCCTCGGCGGGACCTGACGGACCCGACGCGGCCGCCCGGCCGACTCGTCCTCCGTCGACCAGGATACCGCCTACGCTGCGCGTTCGGCGGCCAGCAGCGCCGCGCCGATGATCCCGCCGTCGTTGCGCAGCCCGGCCGGCACGATCGGCGTCCTGAGGTCGAGCAGCGGCAGGAACCGGTCGGCCTTCTTGCTCACGCCGCCGCCGACGACGAACAGGTCGGGGGAGAAGATGAACTCGAGGTGGGCGTAGAACACCTGCAGCCGCTCGGCCCAGTCCTCCCAGCTCAGCTCCTTCTCCTCGCGGACGGATGCGGCCGCGTACTTCTCCGCCTCGTGGTGGTGCTCCAGGTAGAGGTGGCCGAACTCGGTGTTGGGGAGCAGCCTGCCGTCGTGCAGGACGGCGCTGCCGATGCCGGTGCCGAGGGTGGTGACGATGACGACGCCGTCGACGTCGGCGGCGGCGCCGTAGCGGTCCTCGGCGACCCCGGCCGCGTCGGCGTCGTTGACGATGCTGACGGGGTGACCGGTGCGCTCGGTGAGCTCCTTCTCCAGGTCGACGCCGATCCACGACTTGTCGACGTTCGCGGCCGAACCGATCACGCCGCGCCGGACGATGCCGGGGAACGTACAGCCGAACGGGCCGTCCCAGCCGAACTGCTCGAGCACCTCCAGCACCACCGCGATCACGTTGTCCGGGGTGGACTCCTCGGGGGTCTCGAGGCGGACGCGCTCGGCGGCGAACTCGCCTCTGCCGAGGTCGACCGGTGCTCCCTTGATGCCGCTGCCGCCGATGTCGATGCCGAAGCCCTGCGTCGTCGAGGTCACGTCCCAAGCTTGGCTCATGACGCCCGCCGCGGCCAGCCGGGCGTGGTTCAGGGCAGCGTCAGGATCTCCGCGCCGGCGTCGGTGACCAGCAGCGTGTGCTCGAACTGGGCCGAGCGGCGGCCGTCGGCGGTGACGACCGTCCAGCCGTCGTCCCACATGGTCCACTCGTGGGTGCCGAGGTTCAGCATCGGCTCGATGGTGAACACCATGCCCGGCTCGATCAGCGTCGTCGACCCAGGGTCGTCGTAGTGTGGGACGACCAGGCCGGAGTGGAACGCCTCGCCGACGCCGTGGCCGGTGAACTCGCGCACGACGCCGTAGCCGAACCGCTTCGCGTAGGACTCGATGACCCGCCCGATGACGTTGATCGCGCGGCCCGGCTTGACCGCCTTGATCGCGCGGTTCAGCGCCTCCTGCGTCCGCTCGACGAGCAGCCGCGTCTCCTCGTCGACGTCGCCGGCCAGGAACGTCGCGTTGTTGTCGCCGTGCACGCCGTCGATGTAGGCGGTGATGTCGATGTTGACGATGTCGCCGTCGCGGACGACGGTGGAGTCGGGGATGCCGTGGCAGATGACCTCGTTGACGCTGGTGCACAGCGACTTCGGGAAGCCCCGGTAGCCCAGCGTCGACGGGTACGCGCCGCGCTCGACGAGGAACTCGTGCCCGATGGCGTCCAGTTCGTCGGTCGTGATGCCGGGCGTGACGTGCTTGCCGACCTCGGCCAGCGCCTGCGCGGCCAGCTGGGCGGCGACGCGGATCCGCTCGATGGTGGCGGCGTCCTTCACCTCGGAGCCGCTGAACGGGGCAGGCCGGGCCTTGCCCACGTACTCCGGGCGGGGGATCGACGGCGGGACGGGGCGCTCGGGCGACACGATGCCGGGTACGACGGGCGACATGGTGTGAAAGTCTAGGCTGAGCCACGCTTCCCCGCCGAAGCCTGGGGAGTGTGCGGCAGCGGCGAAGGGAGTCATCGTGGCCGACGGACCCTGGTACTGGTGCCTGGATCACGCGCGGGTCGAGCCGGTGGACGGCTGCCCCAACGACCGCCGTCTCGGTCCGTACGAGACGCGCGCCGAGGCCGAGGACGCGCTGGCGCGGGCGCGCGAGCGGACCGCCCAGGAGGACGCCCGCGACAAGGCCTGGGACGAGGACCAGGACTAGCCGGCCGGCCGGACCACCACCACACCTCCGCCGCTCGCTGTACCATCTGTGCGGTCGTCGCCCGGCACCTTCCGAGACAGGACCACCGAACATGCGCGTATTGCGCCCTGTTGTGGCTGGAACGGCCAGTATCGCCGTACTCGCGCTCGTCGTCGCCGCGCCCGCATGGTCGGGTACGACCGCCGATCCGCCTGTGGTGGTGGATGACAGCATCGAGGTGGTGGCGGGGACGACGTTCGAGTTGCCGGCTCCTGGGGTGCTGGTGAACGACGAGAACATCGCTCCTGGTGCGGTGGTGCAGTGGCAGACGACGCCGCCTGAGGGTTTGACGTTGCGCGCCGATGGCGGCATCGACTACGAGGTGCCGGTCGACGCGTCGGGTACGGCGTCGTTCCAGTACTGCATCCTCGACCTGCCTGGCACGCCGGCGGCGCGGTGCATCTCGAACCTGGCGAC
>NZ_POTW01000047.1 GCF_003236295.1 Jiangella anatolica | reverse complement strand
GGAGGCGGCGGGTCAGCCGGCACGCCGGCTCCTGATCAGCGCCCAGCCGGCCGCGGCCGCCCCGCCGGCGATCACGAGGATGGCGTACGGCGCCGAGACACCGGAGTCGTCGCCCGCCGAGCCGCCGGCCGGGATCGCGGTGGGCACCGGGAACGACGTCGGGGCGGGCGCGGGCGTCGGCGTGGGAGTCGGCGTCGGCGTCGGTGTGGGCGTCGGCGTCGGTGTGGGCGTCGGTGTGGGCGTGGGTGTCGGCGATGGCGGCTCTGCGGCGACGCGGGCGCCGCAGACGAACCAGTCGGCGATCTCGCGCGCCCGGCCGTTGGGCAGGGCCGGCGCCGTCAACCCGGTGAACGGCGGGTCGGTGTAGACGCGGTGGTCGGGCCCGCCGCGCACCCCCACCGCTGTGATCGAGTAGCGCTCGTCACGAACCCCGACGCTGAGCCGGGTGCCGTCGTCGGAGAGCGACGCGCTGATCGCGTCGCTGCCGGTCAGGTCGTCGCCGAACCCGCCGCAGCCGGCCGCCTGGGCCTCGGCCGGGGCGACGGTCAGCAGCAGCGCGGCCAGCCCCGCCGGCAGCAGCCGAAGTCCACGCACGACGCCCCCCGACGCAACGGTGTGAGGCCGCAGACGACGAGGCGGCCCACAGCTTTATAGCGTGACGGGACCGGATTGTCAGCAAGTGCCCAACATCTGGTGCAATGCCGCCTTCTCCGCGCTGGTGACGGTGAGGTCCCAGTCGTACTTCACGTCGGTCCAGTGCCGGGCGTAGTAGCACCACCAGTCCTGGTTCGCCGGCTTCCACTCCGATGGGTCGCTGTCACCCTTGGAGCTGTTGCTGGACGCGGTGACGGCGATCAGCTGGCCGCGAGCGAGGTCGTTCGCGAAGTCCTCGCGCCGGTCCTCGGTCCACGAACTGGCGCCGGAGCGCCAGGCGTTGGCCAGCGGCACCATGTGGTCGACGGAGACGTCACCCGGCTCCTCGATCCAGACCTGGTCGTAGACGCTGTACCACCGGCCCGCGGTCGGGTAGCAGTCGGCGCCGGTCATGACGCCGGATCCGTCGCGGACCAGCACCGTCTCGCGGGTGTTGCAGGTCCCTTCGGCGGGGCTCCAGTGCGGGAACCGGTCACGTGAGTAGCCGTCGCTGGAGCCGGGCGGCGCGACGGTGAGATCGGCGAGCTGGCTGGCCGACTCCGACGGCGACGGCGGATCCGGCGGGTAGGCGTGGGCGGCGCTGACCAGCCCGACGAGGACGGCGAGGGTCGCGAGGAGGGTGAGGACGGCTCGGCGCATGGTGGTGACCTCCTGATTGGCCAGGTGTCACCAAGACTGTCAAGAATATCCGGAGTGCACCAGGATGCGTCGCCCGTCGTTCACCGAGCCTTCGACGGGGAGTCGCACATCCCCCGAGCGCCGGCGACTCCCCGTCGATCGATGTGCCCGTCAGTTGGGCGAGTAGCTGACCAGGTAGAGCTGGCCGTCCTTGAACACGTAGGTGAAGCCGAGCGCGTCCTTGTACCCCGAGTAGCTGGACGCGCTCGCCGGCATCGTCGCGCCCACCGAGGCCGCGGCCACGACGCCGAGCGTGGCCAGCGTCATCACCATGCGCTTCTTCATGTCATTCCCCTTCGACTGCGGACAGCGGATTCGCCGGTGCCAGGGCGGCGCCGGCATCGCAACGGTAGGGACGACGCCGCGCCGCTCCGCCCGGTTCGGCGCCGATCGGGCGATTCCCGAACGACCCCGAACGGCGGCGGGGTCAGACCCTGGTGAGGCCGCGCTCGACGACCAGTGGCGCGTCCGGCCGCGCGCAGCCGCAGTCCGCCCCGGCGTCGAGCTGCGCCAGATGATCGAGGACGCGGCGAGCGGACGGTTCCGACGCCGACCGGTAGCTCTCACCGGTCCGGGCCCAGACCTCGCGGGCACCCTCGCGGTCGCCGCGCGCACACCGCACTGCGGCCAGGCCCTCGTCCGCGACCGCGGTGCGGATCGGATCGGACAGCTCCGCGGCGAGGTCACGGGCGGCGGTGAACGCCCGCTCGGCCTCGTCGAGGTCGCCGCGGTAGCGAGCGGCCACGCCGGCGGCGCTGTGCAGCCGAGCCTCCAGCCCGCGGTCACCCAGCTCTCGCGCGAGCTCGAGCGCGTCCTGCAGGCGCCGCTCGGCCGCGTCGAACTCGCCCAGCGCGGCCAGCGCCTCGCTCAGGCAGTGCCCGTGATAGGCCGCGCCCATCCGGTCGCCGATCTCCAGGGCCAGCTCCACGCCCCGCTCGGAGTGGTGGCGCGCGTCGGCGAACCGGCCGAGCTGCAGGCAGAACGCCGCCGCGTTGGTCAGCACCATCACCTCCTGGTCGCGTTCGCCGTTGCGCCGGCAGATCGCGACCTCCTTCTCGAAGTGGGCCAGCCCCTCCTCGAGCTGGCCGGTGTGCTGCTGCGTGACCGCCAGGTTGTCCGCCGTCATCCGGGCCCGGCGCTCCTCGCCGTGCCGCTGGTAGATGTCGCGCGCCGTTCGGAACCCCTCGACGGCGGCGGCGAAGTCCCCTGTCTCGGCGTGCACGATCGCCAGCGAGTTCAGCGCCTGCGCGAGCCCGAGCTCGTGGCCGACGCCGCCGAACAGCTCGGCCGCCGCCGCGAGGTGCCGGCGTCCCGCCTCCATGTCGCCGATCCGCAGCCAGGTGCCCCCGATGTTCCGCTCGGTCGCCGCGACGACGACCGGGTCGCCGTATCGCTCGGCGGCGTCGCGGGCGCGCAGGTGCAGGTCGAGCACCACTTGCAGGTCGGTGCGCAGGTTCAGGTACGGCGTGAGCAGCAGGACCAGCGCCACCGTCGCCTCGGCGTGCTCGGAGGCGTACTCGTCCTGGATCAGCGCGACCAGCGCGGCGGCCTTGGCGTCCAGCCAGGCGACCGCCGCCGCCCGGTCCGCCGGGGCGGCGACGGCGGACGGTCGCGGGCCGCCGTCCGGAGGGTCGGCCGGGAGCAGCGGCAGCCCGGCCAGCGCCGGGCCCAGCTGCTCCAGCTCCTGCGCCATGCGCGCGACCGCCAGCCGGTAGTGGTCGAAGAGCCGCGCGACGGCCGCCGACCGCTCCGCCGGCCGGTCCTCGTCGAGCGAGGCGGCGACGAGCTGGGCCCGGACGAGGTCATGCAGGCCGAAGGTGCCGGGAGCGCTGCGGCGGACCAGGTGCTGGTCGGCGAGCTCCGCCAGCCGGTCGGCCGCCGCCTCGACGTCGATGCCGGCCAGCGCCGCGGCGGCCGGCGCGTCCAGGTGCTGGCCGGGATGCAGCGGGAGCAGCCGGACGAACCGCTGGTCGTCGCGGGGCAGGCCGCGGTACGACAGCGCCAGCGACGTGTCCACGTCCGGCTCCAGGCGCAGCCCGTCGAGCCGCTTGCGCAGCGGATGGGCGAGCTCGGCCAGGGTCCAGTCCGGACGAGCCGCGATCCGCCGGGCCGTGATGCCCAGCGCTAGCGGCAGCCGGCCGTCGGCGCGGGCGATCTCGAGCGCGGCCTCCGGCTCGGCGTCCACCCGCTCGGCGCCGGCCATGGTCCGGAACAGCTCCAGCGACTCGGCGTCGGTGAACGGCTCCAGCCCGATCCGCTGCGGGCCGCCGCGCCCACGGACGGCCTCGTCCAGGCCGGGCAGCGCGAGCCGGCTGGTCACGAGGACCCGGGCCGGTGTGGTGGCCGCGAGCAGCGGCGCCAGCTGCTCCTCGCCCCCGGCGTTGTCGAGGACGACGAGGTGCGGCCGGTCCGCGAGCCGCCGCCGGCACTGCACAGCCAGCGCCTCTGGGGCGTCGGCTCGCCAGCGCGGATCGTCCTCGCCCAGCAGCCGCAGCATCGCCACCAGCACCGACCCGGGCGTGAGCGGCGCACCGTCCGGCTCGAACCCGCGCAGATCGACGAACAGCGTCGCGAGGCCCGGGGTCCGCGACCGAAGGACCGCGGCGGCGCGCAGGGCCAGCTCGGTCTTGCCGACGCCGGCCATGCCGGTGATCAGCGTGACGGCGTCGGCCCGGGCGTCGGCGATCGCGACGAGCTCACGGCCGCGCCCGGTGAACTCCGGCACCGGCTCGGCGACCGTCGCGGAGACCGGCACGAGCTGTTCCGGCACCGCGCCCATCGCCCGGCCCGCGGCCAGCCGCCAGGTCAGCGCCTCGGACTCCGACAGCCCGAGCGCGGCGACGATGTCGCCGACCAGCTCCGCGTCCACCCGCCGCCGGCCCGGCTGGAACGCGTCGTAGACGGTGACCCGGCCCGGCTGTGCGGCGCCGCCGCGCACTCCGCGAGCGACGCGGTGCGCCGCGACCCGGCGGGTGATCTCGCTGAACGACGGCGAGCCGGCCCACACCCGCAGCCGGGCCAGCCCCGCCGCCAGGTCGTCGAGGGTCCACAGGCCGACCGCCTGCGGGCGTCGCTCCCCCATGTCAGAGGTCGGCGAACCGCAGGCCGGTCGTCGCCAGCTGCCTGAGCAGCGGCGACGGCGCCAGGCCGGGCTCGCGGACCTCGGCCTGCAGCCGCTCCAGCGTCGCCAGCGCGGCGGCCGGTCCGAGCCCGTCCAGCAGCTCGAACGGACCGGCCGGCAGCCGGCAGCCCAGCCGCATCGCGGTGTCGACGTCGGCGGCCGAGGCGTACCCGGTCTCCAGCATCGTGACGGCGTCGTTGAGGTAGGGCACCAGCAGCGCGTCGACGACGAACCCGGCGCGGTCGGCGCAGACGACGGTGGTCAGCCCGGCGGAGGTCGCGAGGCCGGCGACGGTGTCCACGGCGCCAGGGGCGGAGACGACGGTGCGGACGACCTCGGCGACGGCGCCGGACGGCCCGGCCAGGTGCAGTCCGACGACGTCCGCGGGCCGGCCGCTGGCGGCGGCCGCCGCGACGACCGGGCCGTCGCCGAGGGCCACCAGCACGGCGCCGGGACCGGCCTCGGCGCCGAGCCGGGCGAACGTCTCGGGGTCGCCCGGCGCGACGAGGACATCGACGTCGGCCCCGTCGAGGACGACGTCGTGGCCGGCCTTGGCCAGCGCGTCCGGGAGCGTCCCGGCCGACGCGGGGTCGCGGAATCCGACGCGGCGGACCCGGTGGGCATCAGGAGGAACCACAGCGGACCCCGCGCCGACACCGTCGTCCACCGAGTAGTCGTAGAAGCCGCGACCGGACTTGCGGCCGAGGAACCCCAGCGTCACGAGCTCGCCCAGGACGGGGGCCGGCGCGTGCAGCCGGTTGCGGCCCTGCCGGTACATCGTCGCCAGGATCTCCTGCGCGGTGTCGAGTCCGATCAGGTCCAGCAGCGCCAGCGGGCCCATCGGGTAGCCCAGCCCCGCCGTCGTCGCCGCGTCGATGTCCTCGCGCGACGCGTGCCCGCTCTCGTACATCGCCGCCGCCCGGTTCAGGTACCCGAACAGCAGCGCGTTCGTGACGAACCCGGCCCGGTCGCCACAGGCCACCGGCGTCTTGCCGAGCCGCCGCGCGAGCTCGGTGACGGCGTCGGCGACCTCCGGCCCGGTCACCACCGTGCGCACGACCTCGATCAGGTCTTGCACCGGCGCCGGGTTGAAGAAGTGCATGCCGACGACCCGCTCCGGGTGCGACACCGCGACGCCGATCTCCGTCACCGACAGCGAGGACGTGTTGGTCGCGAGGACGGCGTCGGCCCGGACGATGCCGTCGAGCCGGCCGAACAGGTCGCGCTTGAGGTCCAGCCGCTCCGGTACCGCCTCGACGACGAGGTCGGCGTCGGCCAGCGCGGCGAGATCGGTGGTGAACGCGATCCGGCCGGCCAGCGCCGCCTGCTCCTCGGCCGTGAGCTTGCCTCGCTTCACGGCCCGGCCGGTCGACGCGTCGAGGTGGCCGCGCCCGGCCGCGAGCGCCGCGTCGTCGCGCTCCACGCCGACGACGTCGAGGCCGGCCCGCGCGAACACCTCCGCGATGCCCGCGCCCATCGTCCCCAGCCCGACGACGCCCACCCTGGCGATCCGCACAGTCATGCGGCGAGTCTAGGCAGCGCGGCGGGACGCGCGAACGTGACGTATCCGCCACCGCCGCGGGTTGCGATTTAGCTTAGGCGTACCTTACGTTGGCGCGGTGACCATTTCGCCCCCTCTGCCCGTCGACGGGCTCGCTGCGCGCGGGGTCGACCTCGCGTACGGGCGCGACGTCGTCGTGCGGGCGGCCTCGATCGAGCTGGAGTGCGGCGTGGTCACGGCGCTCATCGGGCCGAACGGCAGCGGCAAGTCCACGCTGCTGCGGGCGCTGGCCCGGCTCCATCTCCCCCAGGCCGGCGAGATCAGCTTCCACGACGGCACCGACGTGCTGAGCCTGGACCCGCGCGAGCTGGCCCGCCGCGTCACCCTGCTGGCGCAGAGCCGCAGCACGCCGGGCGGGCTCTCGGTCCGCGAGCTGGTCGAGTACGGACGGCACCCGCACCGCGCCCGCTGGAGCGGCCGCGACCCCGGCGCCGAGGCGGCCATCGCCCGGGCCATGACGCTCACCGGCATCGAGGCGCTGGCCGACCGGCCGGTGCAGGCGCTGTCCGGCGGACAGGCGCAGCGGGTGTGGCTGGCCAGTTGCCTCGCGCAGGACACCGGCCTGCTGCTGCTGGACGAGCCGACCACGTTCCTCGACCTGCGCTACCAGATCGAGATCCTCGACGTCGTGCGCGAACTGGCCGACGACCACGGCATCGGCGTCGGCCTCGTGCTGCACGACCTCGACCAGGCGGCCGCCGTCGCCGACCGCGTGCTGCTGCTCGAGGGCGGGACGGTCACCGCGGACGGCCCGCCGCACGAGGTGCTCACCACCGAGAACCTGACCCGCGCCTACGGCATCCGCGTCGACGTCCATGTCGACCCCGTCGACGGGCGCATCTCCACCCGCGCCGTCGGCCGGCACAACGACGTCCGGTCGCGCGCGACCGCCTGATCCCGTTCCCACACCGATCACGAGGTACATCATCATGAGAAGAGCGCGCGCCCTCGCGGGCCTGTCCGTCGCGTTCGTGCTGCTCGCCACCGCCTGCGGCACGACGGAGGACGCGTCCGACGACCCGACGGAGGCGGCCTCGACCGGCGACTCCGAGGACGCCGGCGGCTCCGGCGACGCCGGCGGGCCGATCACCGTCACCGACGCCCGCGGCGTGGAGGTCACGCTGGAGGAGCCCGCGGTGCGGGTGGCGGCCACCGAGTGGAACGCCGTCGAGAACCTCGTCTCGCTCGGCGTCATGCCGGTCGGCGTGTCCGACATCCAGGGCTACGAGAACTGGGTCAGCGGCGCGCCGCTCGACGACACCGTCACCGACATCGGCACCCGCGGCGAGCCGAGCATGGACACCCTCGCCACCCTCGACGTCGACCTCGTCATCGTCACCGACAGCCTGATCGAGGGCGCGATCGAGCAGGTCGAGGCCACGACGCCGGTCGTCGTCATGCCGGGCGGCGACGTGCAGGACAACATCGGGCAGATGTTCGCCAACCTCGACCTCATCGCCGAGCTGACCGGCACCGAGGACCGCGCCGAGGGCCTGCGCGACCAGTTCGACGAGAAGATCGAGGAGGGCCGGGCGGCGGTCGAGGAGGCCGGCGCCGCCGGCAGCCCGGTCGCGTTCGCCGACGGCTGGGTCGACGCCGGCAGCGTCAGCATCCGTCCTTTCGCGCCGGGCTCGCTGGTCTCCGACGTGTTCGAGGAGATCGGCCTGGAGAACCCGTGGCAGCTCGAGGGCGACCCGGTGTACGGCCTGGCCCAGACCGACGTCGAGGGACTGACGGCGCTGCCGGCCGAGACGCGCTTCTGGTACATGGCCAACGACAACGACGGCGGCGACGCCTTCGCCGACAACCTGGCCGGCAACGCGATCTGGGAGTCGCTGCCGTTCGTGCAGTCCGGCAACGTCGCCCGGCTGCCCGACTCGCTGTGGATGTTCGGCGGCCCGACGTCGATGATGCAGTACGTCGACGCCGCCGTCGACGCGCTCGGCTGAGACGGACCGTCTGGTGAGGTCCGGCCGCCTGGGGCTGGTCGCCGCCGGACTCGCGGTGCTCATCGCGGGCCTGGCGGTCGTCCACCTCATGCAGGGCACCGCGCAGGTCGGCGCCGGCGAGGTGCTGCGCTGGGCGACCGGACAGGGCACGGACGACGCCGGCGCGATCGTGCTGGCCTCGCGGCTGCCGCGGCTGCTGGCGGCGATCGTCGTCGGCGTCGCGCTCGGCGCGGCCGGCGCGGTCATGCAGTCGGTGTCGCGCAACGTCATGGCCTCGCCGGACACGCTGGCCGTCAACGCCGGCGCGCACCTGATGCTGGTGACGGCGGCGACGGCGGGCTTCACGCTGCCGCTGCTGGGCGGTGCCGGCCTGGCGTTCCTGGGCGGGCTCGGCGCGGCGGCGCTGGTGCTGGCGCTGTCCGGGCTCGGCGGCACCGGCGCGGTCCGGCTGGTGCTGGCCGGCACCGCCATCGCGCTGGCGCTCCAGTCGCTGACCAGCGCGCTGGTCATCCTGTTCTCCGAGGAGACGCGCGGCCTGTTCGCCTGGGGCGAGGGGTCGCTCGGGCAGAACGGCCTCGGCGGCGTCCGCACGATCGCACCGGTGGTCGTCGTCGTGCTGGCCGGCCTGCTGCTGCTCGGCCGCAAGCTGGACCTGCTCTTCGTCGGCGACGACCACGCCCGCATGCTCGGCGTCAACGTGCGCCGGGTCCGCGCGGGCTCGATCGTGCTCGCCGTCATGCTGTCCGCCTGCGCCGTCACGCTGGCCGGCCCGATCGGCTTCGTCGGCCTGGCCGCGCCGGCCATCGTGCGGCTGGCGACGCCCGTGGTGCCGGGGCTGCACCGGCACGCCGTCCTGCTGCCGATGTCGGCCGCGACCGGCGTGCTCATGCTGCTCGCGGCCGACGTCGGGCTGCGGGCGGCGATCGGCTCGCAGGGCGCGCTGGAGGTGCCGACCGGCGTCGTCACGACCATCCTCGGCGCGATCTTCCTCATCGCGCTGGCCCGGCGCATGCGCATGTCCGACACCGTCGGCGAGCCGCCGGCCGCGGGGGTGCGCGGCGGCGTGACGCGGCGGCGGTTCGCCGCCGTGCTGACCACGATGATCGTGGTGACGGTGGCGGTCGCGGCCGGCGGCACCCTGCTCGGCGACTCCGTCCTGCTGCTCGGCGACGTCGTCAACTGGCTGTCCGGCCAGGCCGGGCCGATCGTCAGCACCGTCATGGACACCCGCCTTCCCCGCGTCGCCGCCGGGCTGCTGGCCGGCGCCGCGCTGGCGCTGGCCGGCGCGATCATCCAGGCGGTCGCCCGCAACCCGCTGGCCGAGCCCGGCATCATCGGCGTGGCCGGCGGCGCCGGAGCCGGCGCGGTCCTGATGATCACGCTGGTGCCGCTCGCGAGCTTCTGGGCGCTGGCCGGCGCGGCCGGGCTCGGCGCCGCCCTGGCCGCGGCGCTGGTGTTCGCGCTCGCCGCCCGCGGCGGCTTCGCCAGCGACCGGCTGGTGCTGATCGGCGTCGCGGTGTCGGCGGGCGCGCAGTCGCTGATCGTCGTGATGATCACGCTCACCGACCCGTGGAACGAGACCAAGGCGCTGACCTGGCTGGCCGGGTCGACGTACGGCCGCTCGTTCGAGCACCTGGTGCCGATGGCGCTGGCCGTCGCCGCGGTGGTCCCGCTGCTCTACGGCATGCGGCACACGCTGGACCTGCTCTCCGTCGACGATCACACGCCGCGGATCCTCGGCGTGCACGTGCCGAAGGCCCGGCTGGCGCTGCTGGCCGGCGCCGTCGCGCTGACCGGCGCGGCCGTCGCCGGCGTCGGCGTCATCGGGTTCGTCGGGCTGGTGGCGCCGCACGCCGCCCGGGCGCTGGTCGGACGGCGGCACGGGCGGATGCTGCCGGTGGCCGCGCTGCTCGGCGCCTCGCTGGTCTGCCTGGCCGACGCCCTGGGCCGGACGGTGATCGCGCCGGCCCAGCTGCCGGCCGGGCTGGTCACCGCGATCGTCGGTGCGCCGTACTTCGTCTGGCTGCTGTACCGGTCGCGGGTGCGGGGGAATACCGCCCCGCGCCTGCTGGGTTGGCGTCGACATGCCCCTCAACGGAGACTACGCACCGAGCCCGTCTGACTGGGCCCGCAAGCAGGCGGAGAAGTACGAGGAGTCCGGCGGCACCGCCGCGACCACGCTGCGCGGCAAGCCCGTGATCGTCCTCACGTCCGTCGGCGCCAAGACCGGCAAGCTGCGCAAGACCCCGCTCATGCGGGTCGAGCACGACGGGGAGTACGCCGTCGTCGCCTCGGACGGCGGCGCGGCGCGTCCGCCCGTCTGGTATCACAACCTCGTCGCCAACCCGCACGTCGAGCTGCAGGACGGCGACCAGAAGCACGACTACCTCGCCCGCGAGGTCACCGGCGCCGAGCGCGACCTGTGGTGGGAGCGCGCCGTCGCCGTCTGGCCCGACTACGCCAACTACCAGACCAGGACCAGCCGGGTGATCGCGGTTTTCGTGCTGACCCGCCTCACCGACTGACGCCGTTTCGCCCGGGGCCGGGCGGGTAGTGACCGGTCATGACCACCGATCAGACCGCCCGGCCACGCGAGTTCCCGGCCCAGCAGCAACAGCCGCCCGGCTCGACCGCCGCGATGACACCCGTCCCGGACCACGGCGAGGAGAGCTACCGGGGCTCGGGCAAGCTGACCGGCCTGCGCACGCTGATCACCGGCGGCGACTCCGGCATCGGCCGCGCCGTCGCGATCGCGTTCGCCCGCGAGGGCGCCGACGTCGCGATCACCTACCTGCCCGAGGAGCAGGCCGACGCCGACGAGACGCTGGCGCTGGTGCGTTCGGCCGGCCGCGACGGCTATGCCTACGCCGCCGACCTGCGCACCCACGAGGCCTGCGTCGAGGTCGTGACCCACGCGGTGGCCGAGCTCGGCGGGCTGGACGTGCTGGTGAACAACGCCGGCTACCAGATGGCCCGTGGCGGCGGCATCGACAGCATCGAGCCGGACCGGCTGGACCGCGTCATCAAGACCAACCTCTACGCGCTGTTCTGGCTGACCCAGCAGGCCGTGAAGCACCTCAAGCCCGGCGGCTCGATCATCAACAACTCCTCGATCCAGGCCTACGACCCGTCGGTGTCGCTGCTGGACTACGCCGCGACGAAGGCCGCGATCAACAACGCGACGGTGAACCTGGCGGCCGAGCTCGGGCCGCGCGGCATCCGCGTCAACGCGGTCGCGCCCGGGCCGGTCTGGACGCCGCTGCAGCCGGCCACCCAGCCGCCGGAGAAGGTCGAGAAGTTCGGCCAGGACACCCCGCTGGGCCGAGCCGGCCAGCCCGCCGAGGTGGCGCCGGCGTTCGTGTTCCTCGCCTCGCCGCGCGACGCGAGCTACGTGTCCGGCACCGTCCTCGGCGTGACCGGCGGCAAGCCCGTCTTCTGACGGGCCCCGGCGCCGGGGCCGGTCAGAGGGTCTCGTGCCAGACGATCCGGCCCGTCGGCGCGGCCAGCTCGCAGCGTCCGTCGAGCGAGCAGCGCACCACGCTGTGGTCGGCGGTGGCCTCGTCCCAGACGTCGAACACGAAGCTGTCGTCGCTCTCCCACGTGATGTTGCCAGGCCCGGTGTCCGCCACGGTGAGCACCGGCTCGCCGGATCGAGCGTCGAGCACGACGATCGAGCGCGGCACGTCCAGCTGCTCCTCGACCTCCGCGGCGGTCCTCGCCGCCTCCTCGAACTCCTCGGCGCTGGGCAGACCCGGCGCTGCGATGAGGGCGAGGTGCCGTCCGTCCGGCGAGAAGGCCTGGGGGCCGGCGAAGTGGTCCGGCGGCATGGTCCAGAGCGTCTCGCCGGTGACGGTGTCGACGACGCCAGGCGTGGTGTCCGCGGCCTCGTTCGGCGGCGTCAGGACGGCCAGGTCGCCGCTGGGCGCGACCGAGGTGGTGAACCCGTAGTCGGTCCACGGGGTGACGGTGCCGGCGGCCGGGTCCCAGAGAAGGATGCCGCCCGGCGCGTTCGTCGCCCTGTCCAGCACGACCCGGCCGTCGCCGAGGAAGCCCTTGGCCACGCCGACGGAGCCGTCGGCGCCCGTCTGCTCGCGCTCGTACACGATGTCGCCCGTCCGCGCGTCGGCCACGCGGAGCAGCGTGCGCCCCGGGCCGTCGCCGGGCCCGTGGGTGGACCAGTCGTGTGCCCCCCAGGCGATCAGGGTGCCGTCACCGGAGACGGCGACGTCGTAGATGGCGCCCTCGTCCAGGACGGTCCGCTGCCCGTCGCCCGAGATGAGGGCGAGTTGGTTGCCGTCGGTGTTGTCGATGCCGGACTCGACGAACAGCACCACGAAGCCGCCGGCGACCTGGGACAGCGCGCGGAACCCGCTGAAGTCGCCGTCGAACGGGACCTCGGTGTCGCCGCTGTGCAGCGCGCCGTCGGCATACCAGGGCACGTCCGGCCGAGCGCCCTCGGCCAGCCCGCCGGTGTCGAGGGTGACGGTGGCCGGGCCGGCGGGTCCCTGGTCGGGCGCCTCGTCGGGCGCCCCGTCCGCCTCCGGGCCCGCGGCCGGGCCCACAGTGCCGAGGTCGGGGCCACCGCTTCCGAGCGGGTCGGCGACGACGAACGCCGTACCGGCCGCGACGGCGACGAGGGTGCCGCCGGCGGTCGCGAGCCGGACCTTCGCGCGGCGCCGGCGCGCCTCACGGAGCACCGCGTCGGCCAGGCCGGCCCGGGGCGGAACGCGCAGCGCGAGGTCGTCCAGCGCGTCGCGCACCTGGTCTTCGAGCGTCATGCTGATGCCTCCTCAGGAGTGGGCAGAGCCGCGCCGGCGGCGAGCTCCGGAGCGAGCACGCGAACCCGGGCCAACGCCCGGGCGGTCTGGCTGCGCACCGTGCCGACGGAGCAGCCCATGATCTCGGCCACCTCACGCTCGGGCAGGTCCTCGTAGAACCGGAGCACCAGGACGGCGCGCTGCCGGGCCGTCAGCCGGAGCAGCGCCCGGCGCAGGTCGAGCCGGTCGTCGACCTGGCCGACGCCGTCGCGGACGGAACGCTCCGGCGGGACGGCGACCGTGTCCTCGCGGACGACCTTCCGGCGACGCCAGCGGCTGGCGTGGTCGTGATAGATCGTGCGGCGGACGTAGGCCTCGGGGTTGTCGACCTTGTGCCAGCGGCGGACCAGCTTGACCAGCGCCCCCTGGACGAGGTCCTCAGCCAGGTGCGGGTCGCCGGTCAGCGCGTAGGCGGTACGCCGCAGCGCCAACGAGCGGGACTCCACGAACTCCCGAAACTCGCTCTCGGCTCGAGAATCCACTTCGTCCCTCTCGTCGGCGCTGCTTCCTCACTCACAGACGCACGAGCATGGGCTCACTATGTCAGTCATCGTCATGGTCGTCGTGGTGGTCGTCGTCGGAGCCGTGGCCGCTGTTGTCGTCACGGTCGTCGTCGTGCTTGTCGTCGTCGTCGCGGTCGTCGTCGACGTCGACGCGGGTGATGTCACCGGAGAGCGCGTCCACCCGGACGTCGTGCTCGACGCCGTCGCGGTGGATCTCGACCTTCCACTCCAGCCGGCCGTGCTCCCACTCGCGCTCGACCTCGGTGACGGTGCCGCCGCCGACGTGGGCGAGCGCGATCTCCTCGGCCTCGCCGCTGCCCATCTCGTCGCCGCTCGGTGCGGCGGGCGCGCTGGTGGGCGAGTCGTCCGGCGACGGCAGCGCCGACGGGGTGTCGTCGGGCGTCGCCGACGGGGTGTCGTCGGGCGTCGCCGACGGGCTGTCGTCGGCGGTGACCGACGAGCGCGGCCGGTTGTCGCCGTCGTCGGTGCTGACGGCGTAGGCGACGCCGCCGGTGATCAGCAGGGCGGCCGCGGCAGCGGCGGCGGAGACGAGTCGGTTGCGGTTCATGATGGCGTCCTTCCGTTTCGGTGCGATGCCACCACGTTCCCGCCGGCCGCCCTAGCGCCGCGCTGGGCGACGGTTAACGCGGGACTAAGCCGATGGCCGCCGAGTTGATCTTGCCGGCGGGGCGGGTACTGTGGTGCGCATGTTCGAAGAAGCCACACTGACTGCGGCGCCGCCGGGTTCTGACCCGGCGATGCCGGACGATGCCGGGTGGCATCCGAACCGCGATGAGTGGGTCTGGCCGGAGCAGTGCGACCCGGTCGCCGCGATCGACGCCGCGCTGCTGCGCGAGCTGTGCACCGGCGAGCCCGGCCCCACGCTCAGCGATGCCGGGCGGATGCCGGCGGGTCCGGAGCTGGCCGCGCTGCTGGCCCGGCGCGACCCGGCCGCCGCCGACGCCTACGACGTCGTCGAGGCGGTGGCCGGGTACCCGCCCGCGCGGCTGCGGCTGCGGCTGTGGCGGGCGCGGGTGACGGGTGGGGGCGGCTGGCCGCCTGGGTGGCCGCCGGCCAGGCCGCGGCGTTGGCCGAGCTGGCGTCGCGCGCGGTGATGGCGCCGAACGATACCGGGTACCGCTCGGTCAACCCGGTCACGAACACGGCGGCGGAGGTCGCCGCGCGGACTCAGCTGTCGACGAAGCAGGCGGAGAACCAGGTCGGGCACGCGGTGCAGCTGGTGGCGGACTTCCCCGACACGCACGCGGCGCTGTCGGCCGGACTGATCGATGTGCGCCGCGCCCGGGTGGTCACCGACGAGCTGGGCGGGCAGCAAGCGGCGGTGCGTGCGCGGGTGGAGGCGGCGGCGCTGCCGAAGGCGCCGTTCCTGGACTCCGTCGCGTTGCGGAGGCTGGTGAAGCGGCTGTTGCACGAACTGGCGCCGATGGAGACGGCAGAACGCGCCCGCGCCGCGCGGGATGGCCGGTATGTCGCGGTCATGCCGGCCTCGGATGGGATGGCGTTCCTGGAGGCGCTGCTATCGGCCGACGACGCCACCGCCCTGAACACCGCCCTCACCAGTGCGGCCGCGGATGCCAAGCGTGCCGACGTCGCCGCCGGTGCACCGATGCGGACCGTGGACCAGCGCCGCGAGGACGCGCTGGCCGAGCTGGGCTGGGCCGCACTGACCAGGTGCGCCGACACCGCCACCACCACCGGCGAAGCCGCCACGGATACGACCGTCACGCGCGCAACCGTCACTGGCGAGGCTGCTGATCACCGGCCGCGCAGCGGGCCGGGCGCCGCCCGTCGATCGCCGCGGCCGGTCAGCGTCCACGTGACCATCCCGTTCGAGTCGTTGGCCGGGCTGGCCGACCAGCCCGGCGACCTCGAGGGGTACGGACCCGTTCCCGCCCATGTTGCCAGGGCACTGGCGGCCGAGGGCGTCTGGACCTGGCTCTCGACCGACCCCGGCACCGGGCAGCTGCTCGATCTGGGCCGCACGAGATACCGGCCGAGCAAGGCGTTGGCCGAGTTCATCGTCGCCCGGGATCGCACCTGCAGGATGCCGGGGTGCCACCGACTGGCCCGGAGCGCCGACATCGACCACATCGTGCCGTTCGCCGCGGGCGGCTCGACCTGCCCGGCCGGCTGCCACGCCCTGTGCGAAACCCACCACCTGCTGAAACACCACGGCGGATGGGACGTCGAACGACAACCCGACGGCAGCACCCACTGGCGCAGCCCCACCGGCCACCATTACGTTCGGCCACCCGACTCGATCCGGCCGGGCGCCACACCGGACCCGCCGCCACACTGAACCTCGCTCTGTGGTCAACCGGCGCCGAGCTCGACGACGACGGTGAGCCCGCCGCCGGCCGGGCTGTCCAGCCGGACGCCGCCGCCGGACTGCTCCGCCGTCCGCCGGACGATGTCGAGCCCCAGGCCGCTCGACCCGGACCCGCTGACGCCCCGGCGCAGCACGCCGGTGGTCTGCCCCGACGGCAGCCCGGGCCCCTCGTCGGCGACGACCAGCCGGGCGCCGCCGCCCTCGCGCGTCTCCAGCCGCACCGTGAACGCCGTACCGTGAGGGGTGTGCGCGAAGACGTTGCCGAGCAGCGCGTCGACGCACGCCTCCAGGTCGCCGCGGGCCAGCGCGACCGGCAGCGGCCCGGCCGCGACGTCCACCGTCAGCTCCCGGTCGGTGTCCTCGGCCAGCACCGCCCAGAACGCGGCCCGCTCGCGCACCACGTCGGCCGCGTCCGTCGTCGCACCGGCCGGTGCCGTGCCGCGCCGGCGGGCCTGCCCGATGACGTCGGTGACGGCCCGATCGACGGCGTCGACGTCGGCGACGATGCGCTCGCTCTGCTCGCCGGCGGGCAGCGCCTCGGCGTCCATCCGCAAGGTCGTCAGCGGGGTGCGGACGCGGTGCGAGAGGTCGGCGATGGTCTCGCGCTCCTCGCGCAGCAGGTCGGTGATCCGGCCGGCCAGCCGGTTCAGCGCCGTCGCGACGACGCCCAGCTCGCTCGGCGCGGACGGGTCGGCGCGCGCGTCCAGCTCGCCGCGGCCGAGCCGGTGCGACACCGCCGCCAGATCCGTCGCGCCGCGCACCAGCCGCCGGCCGAGCCGGTCCGCGACCAGCAGCCCGACCAGCAGCAACGCGATCCCCAGCCCGGCCAGCGCCAGCCAGGCGCGTGCGACGCCCTGGCGCAGCTCGGCGTCCGGGACGAAGGTGCGGATGACGCCGGCGCTGCTGTCCGGCCCGCCGACGGCGAACACGATCTCGCGGCCGCCGTCGGCCTCGGCCGACGCGCTGGACCCGCGTTCGCCCAGCTCGACCAGCGGCGTCCGGTCCGCCTCGGCGCCCAGCCGCTCGCCGCCGGGCAGGAACACCGTCACGTCGAACCGGGACGTCGCGTCGAAGTGCTCGACGGTGAGCGCCAGCGACGGCGCGTCGGCGGTCGCGACCAGCGACGTCAGCGCCTGCGCCTCGACGGTGGCCGCCTGCACGGCGCGGTCGGCGGCGACGTCGCGGACCAGCAGCGCGAGCGGGACGAGGAACGCGACCAGCACCAGCGTCGTGGTGGCGGCGACGAGCACGAGCAGCCGGCGGCGCACCCCGTCACTCCTCCGGCGCGGCCAGCCGGACGCCGACGCCGCGGACCGCGTGCAGGTAGCGGGGCTCCTGGGCGGTCTCGCCGAGCTTGCGGCGCAGCCACGACAGGTGCACGTCGACGGTCTTGTCCGCGCCGCCGTACGGGAGCTGCCAGACCTCCGTCAGCAGTTCGCGCTTGCCGACGACCTCGCCGGCCCGCGCGGCCAGGTAGTGGAGCAGGTCGAACTCGCGCGGCGTGAGCTCCAGCTTGGCGCCGTCGAGGCTGGCCTCGCGGCTGCGCGGGTCGACGCTCAGCCCGCCGACGGTGACCGCCTGATCGCGCTGCTCCTCGCCGCCGCGGCGCAGCACGGCGCGGATGCGGGCGTCGAGCTGGGCGACGCCGAACGGCTTGGTCACGTAGTCGTCCGCCCCCGCGTCGAGGACGGCGACCACCTCGCGCTCGTCGTCGCGCGCCGTCGCGACAATGACGGGGACGTCGCTGACACCGCGGAGCATCCGCAGCATCGCGGTGCCGTCGAGGTCCGGCAACCCCAGATCCAGCACGACGACGTCCGGCCGGTCGCCGACGGCCTGCTCCAGCCCCGCCATCGCCGTCGGCGCGGACCGGACCGCGTGGCCGCGCTCGGTCAGCCCGCGGATCAGCGCGGACCGGATCGTCGCATCGTCCTCGACGACGAGTACCTGAGCCATGGCGACGACCCTAGGGCACGTGGCTGCCCTTGGTCCGGCCCTCAAGGCGTCCGTTGAGGTCGCCTTAGGCGTCCCTTAACCCGGGCGGCGGGCATAGTGGGTGCGTGGTCAGGACTCGGGCGGTGCGCGTCGGAACCGGGGTGCTGCTGTGGCTCGCGGCCGCGGCCGGCGCCACGGCGGTCGGGATGGGCGCGGTCGGCGTGATCGGCAGCGACATCTTCGGCTCCAGCCAGGAACCGCTCACCCAGGCCGAGGTCGAGCAGCGCCTGGCCTCCCCCGCGCCACCGTCGACGCCGCCACCGTCAACGCCGCCGCCGTCCACGCCGCCGCCGTCCACGCCGCCGCCGTCCACGCCGCCGCCGTCCACGCCGCCGCCGTCCACGTCACCGGCCCCGCAGCCCACGACACCGCCGGCGACCACGCCTCCGGCCCGGCCCCGCGTCATCGACGCCAACGGCGCCGGCACCGTGACCGCGCAGTGCAACCCCGACGGCACCGTCCGGGTCATCGGCGCCGTCCCCGCCCAGGGCTACGAGGTCGACGCCGACGACGACGAGTCCGACGACCACCCGCAGATCAAGTTCGAGGGCGAGTCGCTCGAGGTCGAGGTCCGCCTCCGCTGCGTCGACGGCGTCGTCACCGACGAGATCCGCCAGAACGCCGATGACGACTGATGCGGCCGTCGGTCAGATGTTGATCGGGTGGCCGGAGATGCCGTGGATGGCCTCCTTGACCGCCTCGGACAGCGTCGGGTGGGCGTGGATGTTGCGGCCGACCTCGTCCGCCGTCAGGTCCCACAGCTGCGCCAGCGTCAGCTCGGGCAGCAGTTCGGTGACGTCCGGGCCGATGAGGTGGGCGCCGAGCAGCTCGTTGTGCGCGGCGTCGGCGACGATCTTGACGAAGCCGACGGGGTCGCCGAGGCCGTGCGCCTTGCCGTTGGCCATGAACGGGAACTTGAAGGCCTTCACGTCGTGCCCCAGCTTGCGAGCCTGCTCCTCGGTGTAGCCGAAGCTGGCCACCTGCGGCTGGCAGTACGTCGCGCGCGGGATCATGTCGTAGTCGATCGGCATGGTCTCCGCGCCGGCGATGGTCTCGGCGGCGACGGTCGCCATCGCCTCGGCGGCGTGCGCGAGCAGCAGCTTGCCGGTGACGTCGCCGATGGCGTAGATGCTGGGCACATTGGTGCGCAGGTACTCGTCGACCTCGATGGCGCCGCGCTCGGTGGTGCGCACGCCGGTCTTGTCCAGGCCGTAGCCGTCGATGCGCGGGGCGAAGCCGATCGCCTGCAGCACCTTGTCGGTCTCGATGACCTCCTGCTTGTCGCCGGAGGTGACGGTGACCCGCACGACGTCGCCGGAGTCGTCGATGCTGTCGACCCGGGTGGACGTGCGCACGTCGACGCCGAGCTTCTTGTACTGGCGGGCCAGCTCCTTGGAGACCTCGGGGTCCTCCAGCGGCAGCATGCGGTCGAGGAACTCGACGATGGTGACCTGGACGCCGTAGTTGGCCATGACGTAGCCGAACTCGACGCCGATGGCGCCGGCGCCCGCGATGACGATGCGGCCGGGCAGCTCGCTCTGGAGGATCTGCTCCTCGTAGGTGACGACACGCTCGCTCAGCGACGTGCCGGGCAGCAGCCGGGTGGTCGCGCCAGCGGCGACGATGCAGTGCTCGAACGTCACCGTCTCGCTGCCGCCGTCGTTCAGCCGGACGTCGAGCGTGGTCGCGTCGGTGAACGTGCCCCAGCCGTCGAACTCGGTGATCTTGTTCTTCTTCATCAGATAGTGCACGCCCTTGACCCGGCCGTCGGCCACGGTGCGGCTGCGCTCGTACGCCTTCGAGTAGTCGGCCTTGACCTCGCCCTCGAAGACCAGGCCGAACGTGTCGGCCTCGTTCTTGACGATGTGGGCCAGCTCGGCGTTGCGCAGCAGCGCCTTGCTCGGGATGCAGCCGACGTTGAGGCAGACGCCGCCCCAGTACTTCGACTCCACGACCGCGACGGACTTGCCCAGCTGGGCCGCGCGGACGGCCGCGGTGTACCCGCCCGGCCCGGCGCCCAGCACGACGACATCGAAGTGCGCACTCATGATTGACAGCCTAGAGGTCGCGGGGACGCCGGTCGGCGTGACGTTCAGAACAGCCGCGAGGTGGGGTCGTCGACGCCGCGGACCGGCGCCAGCAGCGGGTCGCGGTTGAGCAGGTCGAGGTACCGGGTCAGCTGCTCGACGCCGTCCATGCAGTCGTTACCCTCCGCTTCGGAACTAGCGGTCACGGCGAGGTTCCTTCGGAACCTCGACACGATTGGCGTCGAGGTACGCCGCCGTTCGATGAATGAAGTCAGCGACGGCACCAGCCTCGTCGGGGTGGTGAACAACGTCCTGGTAGCCAGCGTCGTACCAACCAGCTTCGGTCCCGGTCACGTATGCAGCGGGAGTCCAGCGTTGATCCGCGGAGTACGTCGCCCACAGGGTGACCAAGTCAGGGCGCGGATGAAGTCCGCGTTCGCACGGCTGGCGATGATGGCCGCGACCTCCTCCGCGTCGTTCGACATCAGCGGACTCCAGGGAGTGCGAAGAGAAACACGCCGTTCGACACCTCATCGGCGGCGAACCTGAGCACACCCTCGTCGGTGTCGATCTCGACCACGGAGAGCGACCGTTGATTTCCATAGATCGGGTCAGTGACGCGGATCGACTCACCAGTGCTCTGCCACCGCAGTTCCCAGACGTTCGGCGGCAGGTCGGGGACAGCATCGGCATACGAGCGCCCGCCCACGAGCGTCCAGCCAGGCGTGTCCGGTGGACCGAACGTCGTCATGCCCAGACCCTAGAACAGCCGCGAGGTGGGGTCGTCCACGCCGCGGAGCGCGTCGTAGTCGACGGTGACGCAGAGGATGCCGCGGTCGACGGCGAGTGTGCGGGCCTGCGGCTTGATCTCCTGCGCCGCGAACACGCCGCGGACCGGCGCCAGCAGCGGGTCGCGGTTGAGCAGGTCGAGGTACCGGGTGAGCTGCTCGACGCCGTCGATCTCGCCGCGCCGCTTCACCTCGACGGCGACGGCGACGCCCTCGTGGTCGCGGCAGAGCAGGTCGACCGGGCCGATCGCCGTCGGGTACTCGCGGCGCACCAGCCGCCAGCCGGCGCCGAACGTCTCGACCTGCTCGGCCAGCAGCACCTGCAGGTGCGCCTCGACGCCGTCCTTGACCAGCCCTGGGTCGACGCCGAGGTCGTGGCTGGAGTCGTGCAGGACCTCGTGGAGGTTGATCACCAGCCGGTCGTCGGTCTTGTCGTTCTGGACGGTCCAGACCGCGACCAGGCCCTCCTCGTCCGGCTCCGGGTCGCGGACGGTGAGCGTGCAGGGCGGGCTCATCCAGTTCAGCGGCTTGTACGAGCCGCCATCGGAGTGCACCAGCACGCTGCCGTCGGCCTTCACCATGATGACGCGGGTGGCGAGCGGGAGGTGGGCGGTCAGCCGTCCGGCGTAGTCGACCTGGCAGCGTGCGATGACGATCCTCACCGCCCGAACTCTAGACGGCGTAGCGTGCGCATCACACGCACATCGAGGTGCGGGGGCAGGCATGAACCGGATAGGGCTGATCGCGATGGGCCTCGTCCTGCTGGCCGTCGTGGGCGTCGGCGGGGTCGTCGTCCAGCGGCAGGGCGAGCGGATCGACGAGCTGGAGGCGACCGTCGGCGAGCTGGAGGCGGTCTCCGACGCCGTCATCGCTCGGCGCACCGTCGACGACGCGGCACGGCTGGACGAGATCGAGCAGCAGCTCGGCTTCGACGCGCCGGACTGGCCGTCGGAGAACTTCGCCGAACGGATCGCGCAGCTGGAGTGGGATTTCGCCCTGATCTGCGCTTACCTGCACCGCACGGGCGCCGAGGTGCTGTGCTGACGGCTAGACCACGTCGTCCAAGAAGGCGTCGACGGCGGCGCGGAACGGGGTCGGGCGTTCGACCCACGGGTAGTGGCCGCAGTCGTCGACGACGGCCAGCCGCCCGGCCGGGAACCGCTGGGCCAGTGCGGCGACCGGCGCGAACCCGGTCATCGCGTCGTCGGCGCCGGCGACCACGAGGACCGGGGCGGTGACGGACGCGAGCCGCTCGGCGAGGTCGGCGGGCGGGTCGACGCTGAAGTAGGCGCGGTTGGCGGGCAGGTCGTAGCGGCCGACGGCGGCGTGCTCCCGCTCGGCCGGGCCCCAGTGCGCGTAGCTGGCCGGCGCGACCCGCCGCTGCCAGACATTGAAGCCTTCGTCGTCGAGGACGGCAGGCCCGGCGAGCAGCGCCGTCCAGGCGTCGTCGACGGCGGGGTCCGCCGCACGGAGCCGCTCGGCGATCGCCTCGGCGTCCGGCTCGGCGTCGACGAGGTGGGTCGACGGCGGCGTGATCAGCACGAGCGCCGCGACGTGCGCCGGATACTGCACGGCGTACGCGACGGCGAGCCGGGTGCCTGCGGAGTGCCCGGCGACCAGCAGGCGGTCCTGCCCCAGATGCCGGCGCAGCGCCTCGAGGTCGCCGGCCTGCCGCCAGTACGAGCCCGCCTCCGGCTCGTCCGGCGCGGGTGACTCGCCGACGCCGCGCAGGTGCGGGATCACCAGCGGGTGCCGGCCGGCCAGCCCGGCGAGGTCGCCCAGGTAGGCGGGGTGCCGGGCCGCCCCTCCGGCGAGGACGACGACGGGCGGGCCCGCGGCGACCGGCCCAGCCAGCTCGTCGTAGTGCAGGGACGTGTCGTCGGCGGCGCGGTAGGCAGGCACGCACCGACGCTACCGTCACCGTTGACATGGAATGGTGTTCCGTCTTGACTGCCAGCGCATGAGGCGATGGACGATCACCGGCGAGCGTCGGCTGGAGCTGCACGAGGCCGCGACACCGCGACCGGCCGCCGGCGAGGTGCTGGTCGGCATCGAGCTCACGGCCGTCAGCGCCGGTAGCGAGCTGCACGCGTACCGGTCCGGCCCGACCGGTTTCATGGACGACCCCGGCTACCTCGCGGCCGGCCGGGTCCTCGAGACGGGCGCGGGCGTCACCACCCTCCGCCGCGGCGATCGGGTCTTCGCGGCGGCGCCGCACGGCGACGCGGCGATCGTGCCCGCGCACCGCGTCGTCCCGGTGCCCGACGAGGCTCCGTTCGACGACGCGGTGCTGTGCTACCTCGCCAGCCTCGGGCTCTACTGCCTGCACGCCGGCGAGTACGCGGCCGGCGAGAACGTCGCCGTCGTCGGGCTGGGCGTCGTCGGGCTGTGCGCGGCGCTGGTGGCGACGGCCTGCGGCGCCAGGGTGCACGCCGTCGACGCCGACGACGACCGGCTCCGGTTCGCCGCCGGCCTCGGTCTGAGCACCTGGGACGGGCGCGACCCGGAGCTCTCCGCCGGCGTGTTGCGCGCCTCGCCCGAGGGGATCGATCTGGTGGTCGAGACGAGCGGCTCGTGGCGCGGGCTCGACACCGCGGCCCGCATGTGCCGGCGCGGCAGCCGCATCTCGGTGCTCGGCGTGTACCGCGACCTGCCCGACGCGCAGACCGGCGCGGCGCTGCATCGGCAGCTGCTGAGCTACCCGGCGAAGTTCCACTACGACGGCATCCGCATCGTCGGTTGCGCCAACCATCCGTGGCGGGACGCGCACGACACCGGCGACGGGTGGTCGGTCCAGCGCGCGCTGCGCTACCTCCTCGAGCGCGTCGCCCGGCGGCGGCTGGCGCTGGCGCCCGTCGTCACCGACCGCATCGCGCCGGGCGACCTGCCGGAGTTGTATGCCCGGCTCGACGACGGTGACCGCTCGGTCGTCGGCGTGCTGATCGACTGGACCGCCGGCTGAGCTCCAGGGGTCAGTGGAAGTCGCGGGAGCGGTGCCGGGCGTGCAGGGCGCGGGCCGCCTCGGGGTGCAGCTCGTCGAGCGAGGCCAGCTTGTCCGCGACCAGGTTGGTGACGCCGTCCTTGCGCTCCAGGATCCCCCGCACGATCATGCAGGCGGCGTTGCGGGCGACCCGCCGGTGCCGCTGCCACAGCCCGCCGCCGCAGACGACGTTGAGCATGCCGGTCTCGTCCTCGATGTTGAGGAACGTGATGCCGCCCGCGGTGCCGGGCCGCTGCCGGTGCGTGACCACGCCGGCGACGGTGACGCGGCGGTTCGGCTCGGCGGTGGCGAGGTCGGCGACGGAGAGGATGCCCTCGCCGCGCAGCAGCGGGCGCAGGTGCCCGATCGGGTGGCCGTCCGGCGAGATCGACGTGGCCCACAGGTCGGCCAGGGTCAGCTCGACGTCGCTCATCCCGGGCAGCGGCGGCGCCGCGGGTGCGGCGGTGACGGCCTCCAGCTGGCCGGCGGACTCGGTGTAGCCGGCGTTCCACAGCGCCTCGCGGCGGCTGAGCCCGAACCCGTCGAACGCGCCGGCGGTGGCCAGCGCCTCCAGCTGACGGGCGTCCAGGCCGGCCCGGCGGGACAGGTCGGTCGGGTCGCGGAACGGCCGCTCCTCGCGGGCCGCGACGATCCGCTCGGCGACGTCCTTGCCGATGCCGCGGACGGAGTCCAGGCCGATCCGGACCGCGTACCCGGTGTCCCGGCGGTGCAGCGGCGTCGGGTCCGGCGTGCCCGGGACCCACTCGGTGCGCTCGTGCTCCGGGCGCAGGCACTCGGGGTCGCCGGTGACCCCGGGCTCGCCGGCGAGCTCGAGCCCGGCGACGGCGCCGGACGTGACGATGTCGGGCCGCAGGACGGTGACGCCGTGCCGCCGGGCGTCGTGGACCAGCGACTGCGCGGAGTAGAACCCCATCGGCTGGGCCCGCAGCAGCGCGGCCAGGAACGCCGCCGGGTAGTGCAGCTTGAGCCAGGAGCTGACGTAGACGAGCTTGGCGAAGGACAGCGCATGGCTCTCGGCGAACCCGAAGTTCGCGAACGAGAGGATCTTCGTGTAGAGCGCGTCGGCCTTCTCCCCGACGATTTCCCGCTTGGCCATGCCCTTGTAGAGCTTCTCCTTGATGCTCTCGATCCGCTCGATGCCGCGCTTGGAGCCCATGGCCCGGCGCAGCAGGTCGGCGTCGTCGGGGGTGCAGTCGCCGACCGCGATGGCCATCTGCATGAGCTGCTCCTGGAACAGCGGCACGCCGAGGGTCCGCTTCAGCACCGGGATCAGGTCCGGGTGTGGGTAGTCGACCTCCTCCACCTTCGTGGCGCGGCGGATGTAGGGGTGGACGGCGCCGCCCTGGATCGGGCCGGGGCGGATCAGCGCGATCTCGATGGCGAGGTCGTAGAACTCCCGCGGACGCAGCCGGGGCAGCGTCCCGATCTGTGCCCGGCTCTCGACCTGGAAGACGCCGATGGAGTCGGCCCGGCAGAGCATGTCGTAGACGGCCGGCTCCTCCTTGGGCACGCTCTGCAGCTCCCACGCCTCGCCGAGATACCCGGCGATCATGACGAACGCGTGGTTGATCGCGTTCAGCATTCCCAGCCCGAGCAGGTCGAACTTGACCAGCCCCATCGACTCGCAGGCGTCCTTGTCCCACTGCAGGACGGTGCGGTCCTTCATCCGCGCCCACTCGATCGGGCACACCTGGCCGATCGGCCGCTCGGTCAGGACCATGCCGCCGGAGTGGATGCCCAGGTGCCGCGGCGCCCGCATCAGCTGGTTGGCGAGGTCGACGACGGCTCCAGGTATGTCGTGCTGCTCGCCGTCGGCCTCGGCCACCGCGCTCCAGCTGTCGGTCTGCTTGGACCAGGCGTCCTGCTGTCCCGGCGAGTAGCCCAGCGCCTTGGCGGCGTCGCGGACGGCCATCTTCGGCCGGTAGCTGATGACGTTGGCCACCTGGGCGGCGTTGCGGCGGCCGAACCACTTGTACACCTGCTGGATGACCTCCTCGCGCCGGTCGGAGTCGAAGTCGACGTCGATGTCGGGTTCCTCGTCGCGGTTGACGGAGATGAAACGTTCGAACGGCAGGTCGTGGAAGACCGGGTCGATCGCGGTGACGCCGAGCGCGTAGCAGACCGCCGAGCTGGCCGCCGATCCCCGGCCCTGGCAGAGGATGCCCTCGTCGCGGGCGAACCCCACGATGTCGTGGACGATGACGAAGTAGCCGGCGAAGTCCTTCTGGTCGATGATCCTCAGCTCGTGCTCGATCCGCTCGCGGGCCGCCTGCTCGTGCTTGACCCCCCGGTAGTACCGCTGGAAGCCGCGCTCGACCAGGATCCGCAGCCAGCTCATCGCCGTGTGGCCCTCGGGGATGTGCTCCTTCGGCAGTCGCGGGCTGGCCTTGCGCAGGTCGAACGCGAGCTCGCCGGCCAGCTCGACGGAGCGGGCGACGGCGCCCGGGTAGCCGGCGAAGCGGGCCGCCATCTCCCGGCCCGGCCGCAGCGACGCCGCGCCCCACGCCGGCAGCCAGCCGTCCATCTCCGCGAGGCTGCGCCGGGCCCGGATCGCCGCCATCGCCGAGGCCAGCCGGTACTCCTCGGGGTCGGCGTAGTGGACGTTGTTGGTGGCGACGACGGGCAGCCCGCGGTCCGCGGCCACGCCGGCCAGCAGCCGGTTGACGTCGTCGTCGCTGGGATGGCCGTGGTCGAACAGCTCGACGACGACGTGCTCGCGGCCGAACAGCGCGGTCAGCCGGTCCAGCTCCGCCGCGGCCGCCGCCGGCCCCGCGGTGGCGAGCGCGGACCGGACGGCGCCCTTGCGGCAGCCGGTGAGCACCAGCCAGTGCCCGCGCCCGAACTCGGACAGCTCGTCGAGGCGGTAGTCCGGCTTGCCCTTCTCCTTGCCGCGCAGCTGCGCCTCGGTGATCGCGCCGGCCAGCCGGTGGTACCCCTCGACGCCTCTGGCCAGCACCAGCAGGTGCTGCCCGCGCGGGTCCGGCACGCCGTTCTGCGGCGCGTCCAGGCCCAGCGACAGCTCCGCGCCGTAGACGGTGCGCAGCTCCGCCTCGGCGTACTTCTGCGCGATCTCGGCGAACAGCGGCGCGCCGTAGAAGCCGTCGTGGTCGGTCAGCGCCAGCCCCTGCAGCCCCAGCTCGATGGCCGCCTCGACCAGCCGGTCCGGCCCGCTGGCGCCGTCGAGGAAGCTGAAGTTGCTGTGCGCGTGCAGCTCCGCGTACGGCGTGACCGGCTCGTCCGGCCGGACCACCTGGGCCTTGCGCCGGTACGGCGTGCGCTTGCGCGACCCGGGCCCGTCCTCCGGCGGCACCGACGGCCGGTCGGAGAGCCGGCGCTCCAGCTCGCTCCAGGTCATCGGCGGGTTGTTCCAGCCCACGGCTCACGCTCCGTCAGTCATAGCCGGCCTCGGCCCACCAGCCGTCGTCGGCGCAGGTCATCAGCCAGGCCCGGCCGTCGACGGTGACGATCTGGAAGCGGGCGGCCCAGCTGGCCGGGTTCTCCCACCACTGCTCCTCCACCGGCCACGGCCCGGCCCACGCGCCGACCGGCTGCCAGTCGTCGCCCAGCCCGTCGGGGACGTCCGCGGCCCGCCGCGCACCCCGTCCGGCGGGGACCGGCTGCCGGACCGCGCGGAACCGGACCGGCGGTGCGCTGACCACGCCGCGCTGGCTGACCAGCACGAGCTTGCCCCGCTCGTCGACGACGATCACCGGGCGCGGCTGGGCGAACACCCGGACCGGCGCCGGCGGCGGGAGGCTGCCCGGCCACGGCAGCTCGGCCGGACGCAGCCCGACCGGCCGCTCGCCCCACGGGACCAGCGCCTGCCGGTCCGCCGGCGACCGGCCGCCCTGCACCATCGGGACGGTGACCGCGTGCGGCCCGAGCATCCCCTGCACCCGGGCGACCGCCCGCTCCACCCGCTCGTCGGTGCCGCCGCCCCACAACCCCGCGGCGTGCGCGGCGACCGGCTCGACGGTGTCCGGGACGAACCTGACCAGCTGGACCGGCTTGGTGACGCCCGTGGTGGTGCGCAGCTGACCCCGTAGCTGCCAGTGCACGCGGTCGACCAGGTCGGTGGCGGCGAACCAGCGCGAGTGCGCCCACACCCGCGAGGACGCGACCTCGTCGTCGCACTCGGCCTCGATCAGCACTTCGGTGCAGACCAGCCCGCGGTCGGCCAGCTGGGCGACGAACCGCTCGGCGGTGCGGCGGACGCTGAACCCGACCGCCTCGGCGGTGTCCAGCGGCGGCTCGAACCGGACCTCGCACTCCAGCTCCGGCGGCGGGGTGCGGACGCCCAGCAGCGACGGGTCCGTGCCGCGGGCCAGCCGGTGCACCTTGGCGCCGTAGCCGCCGAACCGCGCCTGGACGTCGTCGGGCTCGAGCCGGGCGAAGTCGCCGAGCGTGTGCAGCCCCAGCCGGCGCAGCAGCCCGGCCACCTCGTCGTCGTCGATGACGCCGACCGGCAGGTCGCGCAGGAACGCCGCCGAGCCGCCCACCTCGACCACGACGGTCTCCTGCGGCCCGGCCCGCCGCGCGGCCTGCTCGGCGGTGAACAGGTCGTCGGCGACGCCGAGGCGGCAGTCCCAGACGCCGGCCCGGACCAGCTGCTCGGCGATGAGCGCGCCGGCCGCCTCCTCGCCGCCGTAGAACCGGCCCGGCGCGCGCACCGCCAGCAGGCCGGGCCGCAGCGGCGCGACCCCCGGCCGCAGCTGCTCGACCGCCGTCAGGACCGGCTCGAACGCCCGCGCGTCCCGGTCCGGGTTGTGGTCGACGAGCACCAGCTCGGGGCAGCGCGACTGCGCGTCGCGGCGGCGCATCCCGCGGCGGACGCCCTCGGCCCGGGCCGCCTCGCTGCAGGCGACGACGGCGTTGGCGGCCAGCACCGCGACCGGCGCGGTGTCCTCGTGGCCGGGCTCCTCGGCCCGGGCCGCGACCACCGGCCAGTCCGGGCACCACACGACGAGGACGCGACGGCGGCTCATCCGGCCACGTCCAGCTCTGCCGGCGCGCTCTCGATGGCCTCGAGGTCGGCGCCGGACACGGTGCCGTCGGGGCCGGGCAGCCACAGCCACGCCGACCGCGGCCGGGCGCCGGCGCCCCGTCCGGACGCCTCGACCCGCACCCGCCGGCCGCGCAGGTGACCCGCGCCGCCGTCCGGGCCGACCCACAGCGACGACGCGACGTGCAGCCGGGTCTGCGCGCCCTCCCAGTCGCCGGCGCAGACCAGCGCCGCGCCGTTGCGGCGGGCCAGCGCGACCAGCCGCCGGGCCAGCTGCCCGCCGACCGGGGCCGGTGGGCGCACCAGGACCAGCTCGACCGACGTGAGCAGCACCGCGACCACCTCGGACCACTGCGATCCCGGGTCCTCGACGACCACCACCCGGCCGAGGTCGGCGCCCAGGTCAGCGGCCGCCAGCACGCCGAACTCGGAGAACCCCACCATCGCCGACCACGCCCCCGCCGCCGTCGCGCCGGCCAGCAGCGCCAGCGGCAGCACCCCCGACGCGTCGACCGAGACCGCGTGGCCCCGCCGCAGCCCGCCGAGCAGCGTGCGCAGGGCGGGCAGCACCGCGACCGGCTCCGGCGGAGCGGCCAGACCCGCTCCGGCCAGCGCCGCTTCGGCCTGCTCGAGCCCCCGGACCGTCACCCACCCATCGTCGAACACGTGTTCGATCGGTGTCAAGCTGGACGGCCGCACATAGTGCTTGCATTTCGCAATCACTGGGTCTACGCTCCCGGACATGCTGAACCAGGTCGCGGAGGGCGTGCAGGTCCACCGGAGCGAGTTGATCCAGAACAACACCGTCGTCGTGCACGGCCGCGACGGCGTGCTGCTCGTCGACCCGGGCATCACCGGCGACGAGCTGGCCTGCCTCGCGGGCGACCTGTCCCGGCCCGTGGTGGCGGGCTTCTCGACGCATCCGGACTGGGACCACGTGCTCTGGCACGCCGCCCTCGGCGACGCGCCCCGCTACGGCACCGCCCGCGGCGCCGCCTTCCTGCGGGAGCTGCTGGCGAAGGACGACTGGCGGGCCGAGGTCGCCGAGGGACTGCCGCCGGAGATCGCCGACGACATCCCACTGGACGGGTTCGGGCTCATCACCGGCCTGCCGGCCGGAACCGCGGAGCTTCCGTGGGACGGTCCCCGGGCCCGGATCATCGAGCATCCGGCGCACGCCCAGGGTCATGCGGCGCTGCTGATCGAGGAGCGCGGCGTCCTCGTCGCCGGAGACATGCTGTCCGACATCCTGGTCCCGTTCCCGGACCTGGGCGCCGCGGACCCGATCGGGGACTACCTCACCGGGCTGGCGCTGCTCGAGGCCGTGGCCGGCGACGTCGAGGTCGTCGTGCCCGGGCACGGGTCACCCGGCGACGCCGGCGAGCTGCGCGCCCGGATCGCCCTGGACCGCGCGTACATCGAGGCCCTGCGCGACGGCCGCCTCCCCGACGACCCCCGCATCGGCCCGGCGGCCACGTACGGCCAGGACTGGCTCCCCGCCGTCGCCGAATGGCAGCTCCAGCAGCTCTCGTCGAGGTGAGGCTCTTCTGCTGCTCCCGTGGGTGGGCACCCTGCCCTGAACGGTGACCGTGGGCCCGTCACACAGAGGGATGCGGCAACGGCCGGCGGATGCCCGCGAAACCGCCGGACACGGACCGGCGCCGGCCGGGAACCGTCGCTGTGGCGTGCATCCGCCGGTTTCGCGGGCACGGCCGGTTCTCTTCCCGTGATGAGAGCGGCTCAGGCCACGGCCAGCTCCCGGGTGTCGCGCACCTCGGGGCGGCACGTCGGGGGCCCGGCTCGGACGGTCCGCTCCATGTCACACCAATGAATGGAGCGGGCGTAGGCCACAGTACAAGGGCGGCCTTTGGTAACCGCCAGGGTTCAGTTGAACGAGCCTCCGAACACTGAGCCCATGTACGGAGCTGCGCCAGACTTCGGCACTATGACTGGGCCGTTCCCAGCCAGGGATGAAGAGATATCTCCATCTTCGATGAAGGCTCGACTGTTATAACCAAATGCCCAGCCATCGTCGGTTTCGGAGCACGTGCCGATGACGATCTCCGCGTGATTTTCCGAGCGAACCACCTCATCGAGAAAGCGCTGCGCTGCCTCAAACGCGTCTTGAAGTACCACGTCAATTCGTCCTTACAAAGTAGAAGCTGGTCCAATAGTCGAACGACGCTGGGCCACTCGGTCCGATCCCCTGGAGGTCGATGATGTTGACCCTCCCTCGTTGAACGACGGCATTCCAGACGTGCGCCTCCGTGCCGTTGCCGCGCGCACCGTCAGCTCATCGTCGTCACTCGCCGTCATGCACCCGAACCTACGCAACCCACCGTGTCTCCGGCCATGCCTGACCCGCGCGGCCACGATGGCGCATGATCAAGTGATGCAGTCCTCCAGTCCCGTCGTCCGGCAGGCGCTGCGCTCGGACGTCGGCACGGTCGCTCGGGTGCTGGCCGAGGCGTTCGACGCCGACCCGATGATGCGTTCCATCGTGTCGGCCAAGCGCTACCGCAAGCGGCTGACCTCACTGTTCGCCTTCGAGACGCTGCTCAGCCCGCGCGGCTCGTGGGTCGCCGTCGTCGACGGGGAGATCGCCGGCGCGGCGCTGTGGGGGCTGCCGGGCGTGCCGCCGCCGGGGTTCTGGGCGACGCTGCGGCACAGCCGGCACCTGCTGCGGGCGTTCGGGACCGGGCTGCCGCGCGCCCTGCGCTCGTTCCGCGTCATCGAGGACGCGCATCCCACGTCGCCGCCGCACTGGTACCTGCAGACGCTCGGGGTGGCGCGGCCCGGACGGGGTGTGGGCGGCGCGCTGCTGCGCGACGGGCTGGCGCGGGCCGACGCCCAGGGGATGCCGGCGTACCTGGAGTCGTCAACCCCCGCGAACATCCCGATCTACGAGCGGTACGGATTCCGCCCGACCAGGGAGATCGTCCTACCGGACGGGCCTACGCTGACGGCGATGTGGCGCGATCCGGTCCGAGGGGGTCAGTAAGGTCGGAGTCGTGGCCTTAGACGCATCGACCTTCCAGCAGCCGTATCCCCTCGCCCCCCGTGGCGACGACGCCGACGTGCTGCACGGCGTCACGGTGCCCGACCCCTACCGCGCCCTCGAGGCCGAGGACGACCCCGGCACGCAGACGTGGTCCAAGGCGCAGCGCATGCTGTTCGACGAGCACCGCGCCGGCTGGCCGGCCCGCGCGGCGTTCGCCGACCGGCTGACGCGGCTGCTGGAGGCCGGCTCCGTCGGCACCCCGGTGTGGCGCGGCGACCGCGCGTTCCACACCCGCCGCCTGCCCGGCCAGGAGCACGCCGTCCTGCTGACGACCGACCCCGGCGGCGCCGAGCGGACGCTCGTCGATCCGATCGCGCTGGACCCGTCCGGCGCCACCACACTGGACGCCTGGCAGCCGTCGAAGGAGGGCGACCTGCTGGCCTACCAGGTCTCCGAGGGCGGCACCGAGGAGTCCGTGCTGCGGGTGCTCGACGTCGCGACCGGCGAGGTGGTCGACGGGCCGATCGACCGGGCCCGCTACTCCCCCGTGGCCTGGCTGCCCGGCGGCGAGGCGTTCTACTACGTCCGCCGGCTGCCGAAGGACGCCGTCCCGGCCGGCGAGGACCAGTTCCACCGCCGCGTCTACCTGCACCGGCTCGGCGCCGACCCGGCCGACGACGTCGAGATCTTCGGCGACGGCATGGAGAAGACGAACTACTACGGCGTCTCCGTCTCGCGCGACGGCCGCTGGCTCGTCGTCACCGCAGCGGCCGGCACCGCGCCGCGCAACGACGTCTGGCTGGCCGAGCTGGGCGGCGCCGACCCCGCCGCGCCGCAGCTGCGCCCCGTCATCGTCGGCCAGGACGCGAAGACCGCCCTGCACGTGGGCCGCGACGGCCGGCTCTACGTCTGGACCGACCTCGGCGCGCCGCGCGGCCGGCTCGCCGTCACCGACCCCACGACGCCGGAGCCGGAGCACTGGCGCGATCTGCTGCCCGAGGACCCCGAGGCGGTCCTGGAGGGCTACGCGCTGCTCGACGGCGACGAGCTGGACGCGCCGGTGCTGCTGGCCGCCCGCACCCGGCACGCGATCTCCGAGGTGACGGCGCACGCGCTGGCCACGGGCGAGGCGCTGCACACGCTCGAGCTGCCCGGCATCGGCAGCGTCGGCGGGCTGTCCGAGCGGCCCGAGGGCGGGCACGAGGCGTGGCTCGGCTACACCGACCACACGGTCCCGGTGCGGATCCTGCGCTACGACGCGCGGACGCGGACCGTGTCGACCTGGGCCGACGCGCCCGGCGCGGTGGACGTCCCGGCGGTGCGGTCCGAGCAGGTGACGTACCGGTCGAAGGACGGCACCGAGGTGCGCATGGTCATCGTCTCGCCGGCCGGCGCCGCGCGGCAGCCGCGGCCGGCCGTCCTCTACGGCTACGGCGGCTTCAACATCGCGCTGACGCCGGCCTACTCCGCCAGCATCCTCGCCTGGGTCGAGGCCGGCGGCGTGTGGGCCGTCGCCAACCTGCGCGGCGGCTCGGAGGAGGGCGAGCAGTGGCACCGCGCCGGCATGCGCGAGCACAAGCAGAACGTGTTCGACGACTTCGCCGCGGCCGCCGAGTACCTCGTCGCCGAGGGCTGGACGACGAGTGAGCAGCTGGCGATCTACGGCGGCTCCAACGGCGGCCTGCTGGTCGGCGCCGCGCTGACCCAGCGGCCCGAGCTCTACCGCGCCGTCGTCTGCTCCGCGCCGCTGCTCGACATGGTCCGGTACGAGAAGTTCGGCCTGGGCGAGTCCTGGAACGACGAGTACGGGACGGCGGCGGACCCGGTCGAGCTGGGGTGGCTGCTCGGCTACTCGCCGTACCACCACGTCCGCGACGGGGTCGAGTACCCGTCGGTGCTGTTCACCGTGTTCGACGGCGATAGCCGCGTCGACACGCTGCACGCCCGCAAGATGGCCGCGGCGCTGCAGGCGGCGACGTCCGGCGACCCGGCGACGCGGCCGATCCTGCTGCGCGCCGAGGCCAACGTCGGGCACGGCGCCCGGGCCGTCTCGCGCACCGTCGACCTCAGCGCCGACCAGCTCGGCTTCGTCGCCGCGCAGCTGGGACTGGAGCCGCGGTGATCCCGATGGTCGGCCTCCTCGCGGCCACCGGTGCCGTCGGCGCGGCCGGCGTCATCGCGTCGCCCGACATCACCGAAGCCGAGCAGTACTCCGCCGAGTGGTGGCGCGACGTGCTGCTCGACGTGCCGCTGCGCCTCGTCGGGCTCATCCTCTTCGCCGTCGTCGCCCGCTATCTCGCGCACAAGTTCATCAACCGCATGGTCCGGCGCACCGTCGAGAAGGAGCCGCCCAAAGCCGTCCTCGGATCGGCCCGGGCCGCCCGCATCGTGTTCGGCGGCGCGGGCGCCTACTCCGAGCGGCGGGCGCTGCGGGCCGAGACCATCGGCTCGGTGCTCCGCAGCATCACGACGGTGGTCATCAGCGCCATCGCCGTGGTCACGGCGCTGGAGATGCTCGGCTACGCCGTCGGCCCGGTGCTCGCGTCCGCGGGCGTCCTGGGCGTCGCGCTCGGCTTCGGCGCGCAGAACCTCGTCAAGGACTTCCTGGGCGGCGCCGCCATGCTGCTCGAGGACCAGTACGGGGTCGGCGACGTCATCGACATGGGACACGCAGTCGGCACCGTCGAGTCGGTCAGCCTGCGCATCACCCGGCTGCGCTCCGTCGACGGCACCGTCTGGTACGTCCGCAATGGCGAGGTCATCCGGGTCGGCAACTCGTCCTACGGCTGGTCACGGGCGCTGCTCGACGTGAACGTCCCGGCCGACGCCGACGTCACCCGGGCCCGCCGGCTGCTCGAAGAGATCGTGCACGTCCTCGCCGACGACCCCCACTGGCGCGAGCTGATCCTCGAGCCACCCGAGGTCTGGGGCGTCGAGGACCTCACCCCGGACGGCGTGCTCATCCGGGTGGTCATCAAGACCAAGCCGCTCGAGCAGTGGGGCGTCGCCCGCGAGCTGCGCGAACGGATCAAGCAACGGTTCGACGCCGAGCGGCTGGCGCTGCCGGTGGCGACGGAGACGCCGGCGGGCGGGGCGGGCGGCTCGGCCGGCGCCGTGAATCCGCCGCCGGCCACGGCGCCGCCGCCGTTCGCCCCGCCACCGCCTCCGTCGTCGTCCGACAACCCTTGACGACCGCGCTCAGCCCTCGGCGAGCGCCGCGTCGAGCGTGATCGTCGTGCCGGTCAGCGCCTTGCTGACCGGGCAGTTCGCCTTGGCGTCCTCAGCCGCGGCGACGAAGTCCTCGGCGGAGATGCCCGGCACGACGCCGCGCACGGTGATCTTGATGCCGGTGATGCCCTCGCCCGGCTGGAACGTCACGTCCGCCGACGTCTCCAGCGAGGTGGGCGGCGTGCCGGCCTTCGCCAGCCCGTTGGAGAACGCCATCGAGAAGCAGGACGAGTGCGCCGCCGCGATCAGCTCCTCCGGCGACGTCCGGCCCTCCGGCGCCTCCGTGCGCGCGGCCCACGTGACGTCGTAGGTGCCGAGCCCGGACGAGTCGAGGGTGACGCGGCCGGCGCCCTCGAACAGCGAGCCTTCCCAGCGCGTGGTGGCGGTGCGGGTCGTTGCCATGAACTGTTCCTCCCATGCGACGTATGTGTGACCGCCGTCCATCCTTCCCTGTCCGCTCCGCCGGCGTGTGGTCAGGGGCACTTTGCATCTCGGGTGGCCCGGCGGCGACGATGGAGGGGTGACCACCCGCCTGGACAACTTCTACGACGCCGTCGGCGGGCACGAGACGTTCGCGAAGCTCGTGCACCGCTTCTACGAGGGCGTCGCCACCGACCCGCTGCTGAAGCCGCTGTACCCGGAGGAGGACCTCGGGCCGGCGGAGGAGCGGCTGCTGCTGTTCCTGGAGCAGTACTGGGGCGGCCCGACGACGTACTCCGACCAGCGCGGTCACCCGCGGCTGCGGATGCGGCACGCGCCGTTCAAGGTCAACCCGGCGGCGCGAGACCGCTGGCTGCTGCACATGCGCACGGCCGTCGACGAGCTGGACTTGGCGCCGGTGTATCGCGAGACGCTGTGGGACTACCTGGAGCGGGCGGCGCACTCCATGGTGAACACGTTCGAGGACTGACGGCCTACCGCTCGCGGGCAGGCACGCCGGCCGGGGAGCCGGCCCGCCGGGCGGCCCGGTAGCGGCGCATCCGGGCGTTGACGCCGCAGGTGTCGTCGCTGCACCAGCGCCGGTTGTGGTTCTTCGTCCGGTCCAGGTAGATCCACCGGCAGTTCGCCGTCGAGCACTCCGCGAGCCGGGCCAGGTCCGCCGAGCCGAGCAGGCCGACGATCCGGTCCGCGATCGGCCACAGCACGCTCTCCGGCTCGTCCGACGCCGGCCAGCCCCAGGCGTAGGCCGCCGGCCCGCGGCCGAGCCTCGCCGCGGCGAGCGCGGCGACGTAGGCGTCGTGGATCGCGTCCAGGTGGTGCCGGTCCGGCGCGGTCCCGGCCAGCTCGGCCCGGATCACCGCCTCGAGGTGCGCGCGGAGCTCGTGCGCCCGGGCGAGGGTGGCCGTTTCCTGGCGGGCCGCCGCCCTGAGCCGTCCGGCCTGCTCGGGACCGATCAGCCCCGTCTGCTCGGCCCAGGCGACCAGGTCGGCGTAGCTCGGCAGCAGTTCCACCAGGGCGGGCTCGAACCCGCCGACCGTGTTGAGGAAGTCCACGGCCGGATGCCCGCCGATCAGCTTGAACGCCATCATGCCTCTTCGCGGTTACGGGCTACTTCTGTGTTTGAGCGTAACACCGCCGGGTATGTCGTTCGACCGTGACCACGTGTGGGGAGGAGTCGTGACGACGCCGGCACGCGCTGCCTATGCCGGGTTTGCCGCCTTCGGCGCGCTGTGGGGTGTGTGGGGCGCGCTGCTGCCGGCGGTCCGCGAGCAGGCCGGGCTCGGTCACGGGCAGCTGGGCACGGCGCTGCTGTTCATCGGCGCCGGAGCGCTGCCCGCGATGCTGCTCACCGGGCCGGCGGTGGACCGGTGGGGACATCGGGTCACGGCGCTGCTGCAGGTGGGCCTGGGGATGACGGGGATCGTCGTCGCCGTCACCGGCCACGGCTTCGTCGGCCTGTCCGCCGGCCTGGCCCTGCTCGGCGCGGTGTCCGGCGCCGCCGACGTCGCCAACAACGCGGCGGCCGCCTCGGCGGAGCAGGCGTCCGGCCGGCCGGTGATCGCGCGGGCGCACGGCGTGTTCTCCGCCGCCGTCGTGGTGGCCAGCCTCGCCGGCGGCGCCCTCCGCGGCGCCGGTGCACCCGTCGTCGTGCCGTTCGTCCTGGCCGCCGCGGCGGGTGGCGTGGCGGGCCTGATCACGCTCGCCGCTTCCACCGCCTGGACGCGCGGACCTGGGTCGGTCACCGCCACGCCCGCCTGGGGCGACCGGCGACCACTGCCGCTGCTGCCGCTGCTCGTCGCCGGCACGTTGGTGGCGCTGGCGTTCGCCGTCGAGAACGCGCACCAGAGCTGGAGCGCGGTCTACCTCGGTGACGTCCTGTCGGCGGGCCCGCCGCTCGCCGCCGCCGGCCCCGCGGTCTTCGCCGGCGCCGTCGCGCTGACGCGGTTCGCCACCGCCGGCCTGACCGGCCGGCACGCGCTCGTCGTGCTGGTCGCCGGCGCCCTGACCGCCGCCGCCGGCACGGCGATCGTCGCCGCCGCCGGACACGTGGCGGTCGCCGTGACGGGGCTGGGCCTGGCCGCGGCCGGAACCGCCGTGCTCCAACCGACCGTCTTCGGCCTGGTCGCGCGCCGGGTGGACGAGGCCGACCGCGGCCGGGCGACCGGCGTCGTCACCACCGTCGCCTATCTCGGCTTCCTCGCCGGTCCCGTCTACGTCGGGCAGTGGGCCGGCGCCGTGGGCCTGCCCGGCGCGATGCTCGCGGTCGCCGCCGTCGCCGTCGTCCTGGCGCTGTCGGTCCCGCCGGCGGTGCGGACGATCGGCGGCCGGCAGGCGCCCGTCAGGCGATGCCGAGCCGGGTGACGATCCCGCGGACGAACGCCGCCTGGCCGATGTGCTGGTAGTTGTCGCCGATCACGCTGACCAGCCGCACGCCCATCGTCACCGGCGGATCCCAGCCCTCGTCGACGACCCGGTCCAGCGTCTCGTCGTCGAGCTCGCGCAGAAAGCCCTCGGTGATCTCGTGCGTCGCGTCGTGGTAGCCGATCAGCAGCTCCGGATCGGCCCGCACCGCGGCGACGTCGGCGCTGGTATGCCCGTAACCGGTCGCGCCGGCGGGGAACGGCAGGTCGAACCGGCCCGCCCAGCCGCCGGACGACCACACCTGGTCGATGCCGGCGACCTCGGCGACGTGGTCGTCCTGGATCCGGGTCAGGTGCCAGACCAGCCAGGCGATCGAGTTGGCGTCCGGGTCGACGCGGTGGGCCAGCTGACTCGGCGTCAGCCCGCCTACGGTCGCGTGGACCCGCTCGCGGATCCGGCCGAACGCGTCGATCAGCAGGTCGGGACCGTGCACGGTGCACCCTCCTCGGCGTCGTCGAACTGCCATGACACCACACGCAGGGGCGACGGCCGCGGACCTGGCGCCGCTACCGTCATGTCCTAAGCTGGTGTCCCGTGACTCAGGCTTCCCGTGACTGGTGGAGAGACGCCGTCATCTACCAGGTGTACATCCGGTCCTTCGCCGACGGCAACGGCGACGGTGAGGGCGACGTCGCCGGACTGCGCGACCGGCTCCCCTACCTGCGCGACCTCGGCATCGACGCGCTGTGGATCAACCCGTGGTATCCGTCGCCGCTGAACGACGGCGGGTACGACGTCGCCGACTTCCGCGACATCGATCCGCGCTTCGGCGATCTCACGCAGGCCAAGTCGCTGCTCGACGAGGCGCACGGGCTGGGCCTGAAGGTGCTGCTCGACATCGTCCCGAATCACAGCTCCTGGGACCACCGGTGGTTCAAGGAGGCGCTGGCCGCGGGACCGGGCTCGCCCGAGCGGGCCCGGTACGTCTTCCGCGACGGCCGCGGCGAGACCGGTGAGCTGCCGCCGAACAACTGGCGCAGCGTGTTCGGCGGGCCGGCCTGGGAGCGGGTCACCGAGCCCGACGGCTCCCTCGGCCAGTGGTACTTCCACATCTTCGACGTGTCGCAGCCCGACTTCGACTGGAACAACGCCGAGGTGCGCGCCGACTTCCTCGACATCCTGCGGTTCTGGTTCGACCTCGGCGTCGACGGGTTCCGCATCGACGTCGCGCACGGCATGGACAAGAACATGGACGGGCCGGACCTCCCGTACGACAAGTCCGGCCTGCTGGACCGCCCGTCGATCGCCGACCACCCGTTCTTCGACCGCGACGGCGTGCACGACATCTACCGCGGCTGGCGCGAGGTCGCCGACTCCTACGACCCGCCGAAGCTGTACGTCGCCGAGGCGTGGGTCGAGCCGGCCGAGCGGCTGGCGCGCTATCTGCGCGACGACGAGCTGCACAGCGCGTTCAACTTCGACTACCTCAAGTCCGGCTGGACGGCCGCCGAGCTGCGCCGCTCCATCGACGACTCGGTGACGGTGCTCGCCTCGGTCGGCGCCCCGGCCACCTGGGTCCTCGAGAACCACGACGTCGAGCGGGTCGTCACCCGCTACGGCCGCACGGTGACGGCGGCCGGCGCGGGGCACGCGGGACGCGCGTCCGGCCCCGTCGACCTCGAACTGGGGACGCGGCGGGCCCGGGCGGCGGCGCTGCTGATGCTGGCGCTGCCCGGCGGCGCGTACGTGTATCAGGGCCAGGAGCTGGGCCTGCCGGAGGTGCTCGATCTGCCGGAGGAGTCACTGCAGGACCCGGTGTGGGAACGGTCCGGTCACACCGAGCGTGGCCGCGACGGGTGCCGGGTGCCGCTGCCCTGGACCGTCTCCGGATCGTCGTACGGGTTCGGCACGGGCGGCGCGTGGCTGCCGCAGCCGGCCGGCTGGGGCTCGCGCTCCGTCGAGGCCGAGGCCGCCGACCCGGCGTCGACGCTGTCGCTGTACCGGTCCGCGCTGCGGCTGCGGCGCTCGATCCCCTCGGTCGAGCCGCTGGCCTGGCTGCCGTCGTCGTCGGACGACGTGCTGGCGTTCCAGCGGGGCCGCTCGTTCGCCTGCGTGGTCAACCTCGGGACGGCGCCGGCCGAGCTGCCGGCCCACCGCGAGGTGATCCTCGCCAGCGGCGACGTCGACGCCGACGGCCGGCTGCCCGCCGACACCGCCGCCTGGCTCGCCGTCTGATCGCTCGCGCTCCCATGATCATCAACCTTCTGTGTCGTCAGGACAGCCCGAAAGGTTGATGATCATGGGCGCGGCGGTGCGGGCCGCGTCCGGTCAGAGGGCGAACAGGGCGAGGCCGGAGCGCGCGAGGACGGAGCCGTTGGGCGCGTCCAGCCGCCACCACGGCCCGACCGAGCGCAGCGCGACCTCGGCGTCGTCGGCGCCGCTGAGGAAGCCGTAGGACGAGGCGGCGTGCGCGAGCCGCAGCGGGATGCCGGCGGCCAGCTCGCGGTCCCAGATCTCGGTCGCGAGCCCCTCCAGCGCCGCCCGGCCGGCCCGCAGCGACTTCCCGTCGGCGACCCCGGCCGCGCGGGTGCGGAACTCCTCGACCCCGCGCTCGACATCGGCGACGACGGCGGTCAGCGGGAGCCGGGCGAGCTCGGTCCAGCCGGAGCGCGGCGGCAGGCTGCTGGCCCAGCGCAGCGCGGGCAGCGCCGGCGGCAGCTCGAACCGCCCGGCGGAGCCGACCGCCCGCGCGGCGAGGTTGCCGGCCTCGACGACGACGTCGAGCTCGGCGGGCTCGGCCAGCCCGACGGCGCGCAGCGCGAGCGCGTCGAACGGGGTCTCGGCGAAGCAGCCGGCGACGGTCCCGTGGGCGACGATGCGCAGCACGGAGTCGGGCTCGTACTTGGCCACCCGGCGGGCGAACGTCGCGAGGTCGGCCGCGGCGGCCGGGTGGGCCGGGACGAACGACGTCACGACGCCTCGAGGTAGCGCTCGAGGACCTCGCGCTCGGCCGGGCTGACCGGACGCGGCGTGTTGGCGCGGACGTCGAACGCGACCAGCACGCCGGTGGCCCGCGCGAACAGCGTCGACTCGTCCCGGACCTCGTAGCCGACCTCGAACGACGTGGTGCCGATGCGCGTGACCCACACCTCGACCTGCAGGGGATCGGTGCGGAATGGTACCGGCGCCAGGTAGTCGATGCTCTGGTGCACGACGACGGAGCCCTCGTGCGGCGCGTTGCCCGTCGAGGTGAGCTGCCGGTGCGCGAAGTCGACCCGCGCCTCCTGCAGGTACTCGGCGAACGTCACGTTGTTGACGTGCCCGAACGCGTCGAGGTCATCGAACCGGACGGAGCACTCGTAGACGTGCCTCACGCGGCCGCCTTCCCCGGCTCGGGGCCGTCGAGCTCCAGGAACGACTCGAGCACCAGGCGCTCCTCGTGCGCGACCCGGCGCGGGTGCGCGTCCTCGAGGTCGTACGGCACCAGCACCGTCGACGCGACCGCGTACACCGTCCGGCCGCCGTCGCCGTCGACGTCGAGCACCTCGTAGCCCAGGTCGAAGGACGAGTTGCCGACGCGGCGGACCCACGTCTCGACCCGGACCGGCTCGGCCCGATAGTGCAGCGGCGCGTGGTAGCTGATCTCGTGCCGCGCCACGACGACGCCTTCGGCGAGCTGTTCCGCGCCCTGCTTCGGGGCGTGGATGAACAGCATGTCGACGCGTGCCTCCTGCAGGTAGCGCAGGTAGACGACGTTGTTGACATGACCGTAGGCGTCCATGTCGGCCCAGCGCAGGGGCACGTGTGTCACGTGGCGCGGCACGCCGGGGCCCCTAGTCGCGGTTGAGCTTGCGGTAGGTGACCCGGTGCGGCCGCGCGGCGTCGGCGCCGAGCCGCTCGATCTTGTTCTTCTCGTAGCTCTCGAAGTTGCCCTCGAACCAGAACCACTTCGCCGGGTCCTCGTCGTCGCCCTCCCACGCGAGGATGTGGGTGGCGACGCGGTCCAGGAACCACCGGTCGTGCGACGTGATGACCGCACAGCCCGGGAACTCCAAGAGGGCGTTCTCCAGCGACTGCAGTGTCTCGACGTCGAGGTCGTTGGTCGGCTCGTCGAGAAGGATCAGGTTGCCGCCCTGCTTGAGCGTCAGCGCCAGGTTCAGGCGGTTGCGCTCACCGCCGGACAGCACGCCGGCCGGCTTCTGCTGGTCCGGTCCCTTGAAGCCGAACGCGGACACGTACGCGCGGCTCGGCATCTCGACCTGGCCGACCTTGATGTGGTCGAGCTCGTCGGACACGACCTGCCACACGTTCTTCTTCGGGTCGATGCCCCCGCGCGACTGGTCGACATAGGACAGCCGGACCGTGTCGCCGATGCGGAATTCGCCCGCGTCCGGCTGCTCCTGGCCGACGATCATCTTGAACAGCGTCGTCTTACCGACGCCGTTCGGGCCGATGACGCCGACGATGCCGTTGCGCGGCAGCGAGAACGACAGGTCGCGCATCAGCGTGCGGTCGCCGAAGCCCTTCGTGACCTTGTTCGCCTCGACGACGAGGTTGCCCAGCCGCGGACCCGGCGGGATCTGGATCTCCTCGAAGTCGAGCTTGCGGGTCTTCTCGGCCTCGGCCGCCATCTCCTCGTAGCGGTCGAGACGGGCGCGCTGCTTGGTCTGCCGGCCCTTGGCGTTGGAGCGGACCCACTCCAGCTCTTCGCGCAGCCGGCGCTGCCGCTTGGCGTCCTTCTGGCCCTCGACCTTGAGGCGGGCTTCCTTCGTCTCCAGGTAGGTCGTGTAGTTGCCCTCGTAGCCGTGGACGCGGCCGCGGTCGACCTCGGCGATCCACTGAGCGACGTGGTCGAGGAAGTACCGGTCGTGCGTCACGGCGATGACCGCGCCGGGGTACTTCTCCAGGTGCTGCTCCAGCCACAGCACGCTCTCGGCGTCGAGATGGTTCGTCGGCTCGTCGAGCAGCAGCAGGTCGGGCTGCTGCAGCAGCAGCTTGCACAGCGCCACCCGGCGGCGCTCACCACCGGACAGCACCGACACGTCGGCGTCCGGCGGCGGGCAGCGCAGCGCGTCCATGGCCTGCTCGAGCTGGGAGTCCAGCTCCCACGCGTTGCGATGGTCGAGCTGCTCCTGCAGCTTGCCCATCTCGTCGAGCAGCTCGTCGGAGTAGTCGACGGCCATCTTCTCGGTGATCTCGTTGAACCGGTTGAGCAGCTCGAGAGTCTCGGCGACGCCCTCCTGGACGTTGCCGAGCACGGTCTTGTCCTCGTTGAGCGCCGGCTCCTGCGCGAGGTAACCGACCGTCGCACCGGGCGCCAACTGGGCGTCACCGTTCGACGGCTGGTCGAGCCCCGCCATGATCTTGAGGATGCTCGACTTGCCGGCGCCGTTGGGCCCGACGACGCCGATCTTCGCACCCGGCAGGAAATACAGCGTGACGTCGTCGAGGATGACCTTGTCACCGTGCGCTTTGCGCGCCTTACGCATGGAGTAAATGAAGTCCGCCATAACGAGTCCAAGAGTACGGCCTCACTCCCTCCCGAGACGACCGCGTCCCCTCTCTGAGCACGACCCGGGCTGCCGTCGCGGCCGACTCGGCTCATCGATGCCGGACGGTCCCGGCCGTGACGTGGCTTGTGGCGACGGTTCGCGCTGGTCATCAGGCTTCTGGAGTCGTGAGTGGTGGGTGGGTCCGTCCTCCCTTCCTGTCGGGCTGCGGATCGGTGGTAGCCGGCGGCTGCGGCAGAAGCGTCGGCGACGGTGGGTGCTCCGGCGTCCCGGCGTCCCGCGATTTGCCGTCACAGGCAGGCTCGCACGGCGACCTCGCCCGCCGACCTCGCCGCGGAGCGCGGCACGGGCTCCGCGGCGAGGGATCTGGCGCCGGTCGGCCAGACCGGGACCGCGCCGCCGGTCGTCGGGTGAGGACACGGATCGGGGGGTCCGTGGTGGGCCACCGACGGCCGGCGGCGCGGAGTCGGGTCAGCCACCGACGTCGGCCTCTCGCGCCTGGCGCGACCGGTCGAGCGGGGCGGCGAGGTCCCCTCAGGCTGTGCGCGGGCGCCGCGGGGCCGGGGTCAGCCGCCCACGCCGGCCTTCTCGCGCCCGGCACGACCAGTCGAACGCGGCGGCGACGTCCCGTCAGGCCGCGAGCCCGCCCTGCAGAGCCGGGTCAGCCGCCCACGCCGGCCTTCTCGCGCCCGGCACGACCAGTCGAACGCGGCGGCGACGTCCCGTCAGGCCGCGAGCCCGCCCTGCAGAGCCGGGTCAGCCGCTCACGCCGGCCTTCTCGCGCCCGGCACGACCAGTCGAACGCGGCGGCAAGGTCCCGTCGGGGCGTGCGCCGTCGCCCTTGGGCTGGGCGGTCTTCGCCCTCGGCGGCGACGCCTGCTTCGCGGGTGCCCCAGCACCTTCCAGGGGCGTCTCCGCGCCGGCTGTCGTTGTCTCGGCGTTCGCCGCCGTTGCCGGCGCGGGGACAGTTGCCGACCGGGCCTCGCCCGTCGCGCGGTCGCCGTCATTCGCCGGGTCTGGGCCCGACGACCGGTTCCCGCCCATCATGCGGTCGTCGGCAGTCATGCGATCACCAGCGGTGAGCCGATCGCCGACCTGGGCAGGAGCGCTGTTCGCCGGCCGGTCGCCATTGGAGTAACCGTCCACAGGCGGCACATTCGCCACGGGCCGTCCATCCATCATCCGCGGCGCGCCGGCCACCGGCCGCCCGGCATCCATCGGCCGCCGGGCGTCCGTCGATCGCGCGGTGTCCGCGGGACGTGTGGTCTCGCCGGGGCGAGTGGCGTCGAGGACCATGACGCCGGTGGGCCGGGTGCGGAGCTCGGGCGGTGTCGTGTCCATGGATGGAGCGCTGGCCAACTGCCGGACTCCGGCCACGGGCCGACCGGCGTCCATCGATCTGGCGCCGTCCATCGGACGCGCACCGTCGGGTGGCCATCCTGGCGCGGGCTGGATCCCGGCCCGGCGTTGACCGGCCAGGATCTCACCGGTCCGCCGATCGACACCCTGCTCCTGGGCGAGGTAGGCCGCCCGGACGGAGTCGACCGCGTCGTCGTCCTCGGGGAGGATCGGCTGCCGGCTGACCTTGGTGAACAGGGAGATGCCGCGGTAGAGGTCGTGACCGAGGCTGCGTGCGGTGATCTCCGGCGACACCCGCATCGCGTTGTTGTCGTCGCGCCACTCCCGATTCTTCAGCCGGCCGTACACAAGGACCGGATCGCCCTTGTGCAGCGACGTCTTGATGTTGTCGGCCAGCGGCGCCCGCCAGCAGTAGACCGTGTAGTAGGACGCGTCGTCGTCGACCCAGGTGCGCGTCCGTGAGTCGTACCGCTGGCTGTTGCAGGCCAGCCGGAAGCTGGCGAACCGCTCGCCCTTCTTCGTCTCGTCCATCCGTGGTTCGGTCGCGACGTTCCCGACGACTGTGATCATGACCTCGCTCATGTGACGTCTCCTGTGCTCGTACCGATGCGGTTGATGATCACGAGACTTCCGGCCGGAGCGTCCGATCGAAAGGCCGGTTCGGCGAATTGTGGACAACTCGGCGAGCTCATGGGGCCTGTGGACAGCGGCGCCCCGAACCCGCGGGCCGAGGGGAAGAACGGACGGACCGGCACCGCCGCCGGTACCGCCGCAGCGGGAGGCCGAGGCTGGTCACGTGGACTGCGCGGGGTCCACGACCGCGCGAGGCCCACGACCGCGCAGTCCACGGCCGTGCAGTCCACGGCCGCACGGGCCCCACGGCCGCACGGGCCCCACGGCCGCGCGGCGCCCACGACCGCCCGCGGCCTGCCGAACCGGAGCCATGGAGGACCGTGCGGCTCGGCCGGCGCCCCCAGGGCCCGACAACAGCACACACGCCGCGGAACCCCGTCGAGCAGCCGGCCGGCCGAAGCCGTCAGCGGACCAGGCGGAAGAACGTCCTGATCTCGTCCACGACGATCTCCGGCTGCTCCAGAGCGGCAAAATGCCCACCCCGGGCGGGCTCGCTCCAGTGGACGATGTTCGTGAACCGCCGCTCGGCCCATCGCCGCGACGGCCGCTGCAGCTCCTTCGGGAACACTGTGCACCCGGTCGGCACGTCGACGGCGTCGCCCACGCGGCCCGCGATCCACTCGTCGACCTGGCGGATGCTCTCCCAGTACAGTCGCGCCGCCGACGCACCGGCGGCGGGCAGCCAGTACAGCATCACCGTGTCCAGGAGCTCGTCCCGGCTCACGACGGTCGAGAGCGAACCGGGGTGGTCGGTCCAGAACCAGTACTTCTCCGCGATCCACGCGCACAGCCCCACCGGCGAGTCGACCAGCCCATACCCGACGGTCTGCGGCCGGGTCGCCTGCTGCCGCGAGTACCCCGACCCCCACTCCGACGCCTCCCGCAACGCGGCCAGCGCCGACTCCTCCGCCTCGGTGAGGTCGCCGAACGTCGCCGGGTCGGGCGGGGCCAGCGGCGGCATCAGATGGATCCCGGCGATCCGGTCCGCCGAAGCGACCCCCAGCAACGTCGACACCGTCGTGCCCCAGTCGCTCCCGACGGCGCCGTACCGCTCATACCCGAGCCGCGACATCAGCGTCGCCCACGCGGCGGCGATCCGCTCGACGCCCCAGCCGACGGACGCGGGCTTGTCGCTGAACCCATAACCGGGCAGCGACGGCACCACCACATGAAACGCATCAGACGCACGACCCCCGTACGCCACCGGATCGGTGAGCGGCCCGATCACCTTGCGGAACTCCAGCACCGACCCGGGCCAGCCGTGCGTCAGCACCAGTGGGAGCGCGTCGTCGTGCGGCGAGCGGACGTGCAGCAGATGGAACCCGAGCCCGTCGATCACGGTCCGGAACTGCGGCAGCCCGTTCAGCCACCCCTCCACCCGCCGCCAGTCGTAACCCGTCGCCCAGTACGAGCACAGCGAGCGCAGCCACTCCAGCGGCACCCCCTGCGACCAGTCCGCGACGGTGGCAGGCTCCGGCCAGCGGGTCGCGCGCAGCCGCGCCCGCAGGTCGTCGAGCTGGGACTCGGGCACGTCGATGCGGAACGGCTCCACCCCGCCGACTCTAAAACCTGTCAGGCGCGGGCCCGCTCCAACGCGGACGTGAAATCGCGGTACCGGCCGACCTCGACGTCGATCGGCTGGACGACGACCTCCGCGGCGACGCCGTCGACGAGGTCATGGAGCTGACGGCGGACGCGGGCCTCCTGGCGCCGGCTGCCGCGCCGCGCGGCCACCAGCCCCAGCAACCCGAGCAGCACGCCCAGCACCAACCCACCGGCCAGCAGCACCGTCGGCACCGGAACTCCGCCGACCGACGGCTCAGCGACGTCGAAGCGGAGGAACGACGTGCCCGCCAGTGCGAGCAGCCACAGCACCCCGGCGGCCGCCGTCAGCAGCGCCAGCCACTGCAGCGCGTTGAACAGCCGCCACCAGCGCGGCCGCGACGCGATGCCGAAGTCGGTCCCCGCGACCCGCCGGTCCAGCTCGTCGGGCAGCCGCTTCCCGGCCGACGCGGCGGCGGAGCGGACGGCGTCGCGCCACGACGGCGGCAGGGTTCCGGCTGCCGCGTCGCCGTACTCGCGCACGGCGGCGTCGGACCGGGACCGCTGCACCGGCGTCGGCGCGGGCAACGAGATCCGCCCGCCCGAGTCTCCCGGCGCGCCAGAAGTCAGCACCGACGACCGGACCCGGACGCCCAGCTTCGCCAGCGGAGCGCGTCGAAACCGGCCCAGCCAGCGGGTGATCGGCCACCCGGTCGCCGCCCGAGCCCGCTGCAGATACGACCGACCCGCCGCCTCGGCGACCACGTCCGCACCGGACGCCTCGACGACGGCCGACGCCAGCCGCCGCCGCTCCGCGTCGCCCACCGTCCCCGGCGAACCGGAGCCGACCGCGGTCGCGACCAGCTCGGCCGTCATCCTGATGTCGGCCTCGATCCGCTCGTCGACGGCGCGGCGCTTGGTCACGGCGGTCCGGATCAGGTCGACCAGCACGTCGACGCCGTCGCCCGTCGCCGCCGAGAGCGCGACCACCGGGACCTCGTCCAGCCCGTCCTTGTCCAGCAGCCCGCGCAGGTCGGTGACGCACTCGACGACGTCGGCGCGGGAGAGCCGATCGATCTGGTTGAGCACGATGACCGTGACGCCCTGGTGCGACGCCAGCGGCCGCAGGTACCGCTCGTGCAGCGCGGCGTCGGCGTACTTCTGCGGGTCGAGGATCCAGACGAACAGATCGACCATCTCGACGAGACGGTCGACGGTGTCGCGGTGCGCCTTCTGGGTGGAGTCGTGGTCCGGGAGATCCAGCAGCACCAGCCCGTCGAGGTCGTCGCCCGCACCGGAGTCCAGCACGCTCTCGCGGGCCACCCGGTGCCGCGGCGGCACGCCGAGCCAGTCCAGCAGCGGGATCACCCCCTGCGTGCCCCACACGATGGCCAGCGGATCCGACGTCGTCGGGCGGCGGACGCCGACGACGGAGACCTCCATGCCTGCGATCCGGTTGAACAGCGTCGACTTCCCGCTGCCGGTCGCGCCCGCCAGGGCGACGACCGTGTGCTCGACCGACAACTGGCGACGCTCGCCGGCGCGGTCGACCACCACCTGAACCGTCTCAGCGAGGTCCGGTGGCAGCCGCTTGCCGCCGGCCGCGACCGCCTCCTGCAGCGCGGTCACCCGTTCCGGCAGCGTGACGCGGTCGCGGCGGGGCCACCTCCTCATGCGGCGTCCTCCCGGGCCTGCTCGACGGTGACGAGAGCGGCCCGCAGCGCATCGCCCGCGCCCGCCTCGACAGGTAGTCCCCCGAGCCGGTCGGTGAACCGCGCGGACTCGGTCCGCAGCAGCTCCTCGACCCGTTGCGACAGGTCGGCGCGGGCCCGGGCGGTCAGCCGCCGCACGGCCTCGTCGCCGAAGAACGCCTCGAGCAGCTTCTGCCCGACGACGGCGGTCCCGCCGGCCACGCCGACCTCGGCGCCGGTCAGCCCGGCCGTCGACGCGAACACGACGATCATCAGCGCGAGCCCGAGCCCGTTGACGCCGAACGACAGCAGCCGGGCGTTGAACCGTTTGTCCGCGCCCTCGGCCCGGACCATCTCCAGCACCGCGTCCTGCCACTCGCGGACGGTCGCGGCGCTGCGCGTGGGCAGGTCGGCGGCGGTGCGGGAGAGGTCGTCGCCGGCCAGCAGGGCCCGCCCGGCGGCGGAGTCGCGCCACTTGCCATCGGCCTTCTCGGCGGCCCGGTTGGCCTCTTCGACGATCATCGCGGCGACGCCGCTCTCGATCGCCTCCTCGACGGCGGCGGCGGGCTGCGGGCGGCCCCGCAGGAACGCCGTCACCTTGTCGCGCAGCCGGCCGACCTTCGCCTCGAGCGACCGCATGAAGTCGCCGGTCCCGACGAAGTCCTGCCAGCGGGCCAGCACCTCGCCGCGCAGCATCGAGCCGTCGGCGGACGCGGCGTCGATCCGCTTGGCCGTCTTGCCGTAGACGTGGGCGATCTCGTCGCGCAGCCGGGTCAGCGTCGCCACCTGGTTGTCGGCCGCGTCGGCGAGCTTCGGCAGCCGGCGCAGCGCGCCGCCGATCGCGCCGTCGAGCGTCCGCCGGACGATCTCGTTGCGCGCCGACTCGTCCGCGGCCAGCCCGTCCAGCCACGCCCGCACCGACGCGACCGCCTCCTCGGGCAGCAGGCCGGAGTCGTCCGGCGCGGTCTCCTCCACGACCAGCAGGGGCGCGTCGGCCAGGCCGTGCTCGGCCAGCATCGATGCGAGGTGGGCGCGGACCTCGCTGACGGACTCGGGTGCGACCCGGTCGAGGACGACGGCGACGGCGGCCTGCCGCTCGGCGGCGGCGCGCAGGAAGTCCCACGGGACGGCGTCGGAGTAGCGCGCCGCGGTCGTCACGAACAGCCACAGGTCCGCGGCGGCGAGCAGCTGCGCGGCCAGCGTCCGGTTCTCCGTCACGACGGAGTCGACGTCGGGCGCGTCGAGGATGGCCACGCCGGCCGGCAGCCCGTCGTCGGCGACCAGCCGCAGCGCGCCGCCGGCCTGGTCGTGGATCGCGACCCGCGGCAGGTCAGGCAGCACCCGCAGCTCGTCGAACCAGCCGATGTCGTCGGGGTGGTGGACGAGGACCGGCGAGCGGGTCGTGGGCCGCAGCACGCCGGCGTCGCTGACCTTGCGCCGGACCAGCGAGTTCACCAGCGTCGACTTGCCCGCGCCGGTCGAGCCGCCGACGACGGCGAGCAGCGGCGCGTCCAGTTGGTCCAGGCGCGGCAGGATGTAGTCGTCGAGCTGGGCGAGCAGATCGCGTCGCGTCGTGCGGGCGTCTTCCGCGTCGCTGACCTCCAGCGGGTACTGCACGCCGGAGAGCCGGCCGCGAAGAGCGGCGAGAGCACCATGGATGCTCACCTCAGCGGTTTCCACTGGCGAATCTTGCACTCTCGCACCGCCCCTGGCCAAGAGGCGTAGCCCCATTGATGCCAATCGTTCACATCGCAAGTCACATGGTTCAGTCGATGGACTAACGTCGGGCGAGCTGGAATGCCTTCGATGGAGGACTCGATGTCGCTCGAACGTCCCACCC
>NZ_POTW01000046.1 GCF_003236295.1 Jiangella anatolica | reverse complement strand
ACAACCATGGTGGTTGCCTCCTCTCACCTGATCAGTGACGGGACGGTTGGACCGGCCGGCGGACACATCTCAGTCGGGGCGACGCCACGCTCCTATCAAGTCACGCCGGCCGGTCCTTCACACCCCGATGCCGGCAAACGCATGAAGACCAGACCAACAGTCGGCAGCCACGCTACGAGCCAGACACCAAGGCGATCAGGACCCAACCAGCCGCGAAACAGCGGCGACATCACCCTGACACTGACGCCTACGCTAGAACCGAATCGATCTCCAGCGGCTCCGACTCGGTGACGATCGTCCCCTGATTCCGGGACCGGGGACCACCCTGACCGCGAACGCCCGAAACGTCCCCCGACCAGCCCGAAGACGCTAAGGCGCGAGCGTCAGCCGCAGGATCCGGTCGTCGCCGGAGCGGGGGTCGCCGCGGCTGTCGGTGTTGTTCGTCAGCACCCACAGCGTCCCGTCGGGGGCGACGACGGCGTCGCGGAGGCGGCCGTAGTCGGTCACGAACGCCGCCGGCGCACCAGCGGCGGCGCCGTCCGCCGTTAGCGGCACCTGCCACAGCCGCTCACCCCGCAGCGCCGCGACGAACAGCGTGTCCCGCACGTAAGCGAGCCCGCTCGGCGACGACTCGGAGGTGGGCCGCCACTCGACGACGGGGTCGACGTAGTCGGGGTCGCCGGCGATGCCCTCGACGAACGGCCAGCCATAGTTGTGGCCGGGCGAGATGAGGTTCACCTCGTCGGCCTCCCGGTCGCCGAACTCCGACGCCCACAGCCGGCCGGCGTCGTCGAAGGCGAGGCCCTCGACGTTGCGGTGACCGTAGGACCAGATCGGCGAGCCGTCGATCGGGTTGTCGGCGGGCACGTCGCCGCCGGGGGTGATCCGCAGGATCTTCCCGCCCAGGCTGTCCAGGTCCTGCGCGTCGTCGGGGTTGCCGCTCTCGCCGGTCGAGATGTACAGCATGCCGTCCGGCCCGAACGCCAGCCGCCCGCCGTCGTGCCGGGTGCCGGCCGGGATGCCGTCCAGCACCACCGAGAACGGGCCGAGGGAACCAGCGGAGTAAACAGTCCGCTGCACCACATTCTGCGACCCCATGGTCGCGTAGACGTAGAGGTCGGACGGGGACGCCGGGTCGAACGCCAGCCCCAGCAGCCCGCCCTCACCGGTCCCGTCGACGCCCGGAACCGGCCCGACGGGGGTCACGGCGCCCGTGTCGTCGACCAGCACGATCGTGCCCTCGTCGCGCAGCGTCACCAGCGCCTCCCCTGACCCGCCGGGCACGAACGCGATGCTCCAGGGCGCGGCCAGCCCGGTCACGATCTCCTCCACGGCCGACGGCGTGACCGGCCCGGGCGGCGCGCCGAGCGACGGCGGCGACGACGGCTCCGGCGGCGTCGAAGACGCGGCAGGAGAAGGAGCGGGAGAAGAAGGAGCCGGAGAAGAAGGCGAGGACGGCGACGAGGACGAGCACGAGCCCGCCGCGGCCAGCGCCGCGACGAGGGCGATCACTCGCCAGGTGGACACCGGACCATCGTGGCACGCGAGGACGGTAGGTTCGAGGCCATGGTGGACGTCCTGATCCCGTTCCCCGCGGACTCGCTCGCGCTGCCGCCCGGCCTCGACGTGCACATGTGGGCCGGCGAGCCGACCACGCGCACCGGCCCCGACATGCTGACCAGCGCCGACACGTCGGACATCCCGGCGCAGGACGTGCTGGACCGGGTCGAGTTCTACGTCATCCCGTACGGCTTCGCGCCGCCGGCGACGAACCTGATCGACCGGATGCCGAAGCTGCGCGCCGTCCAGACGCTGACCGCCGGCTACGAGCACGTCCTGCCGCACCTGCGCGACGGCCTGACGCTGTGCAACGCACGCGGCGTCCACGACGCCAGCACGGCGGAGCTGGCGGTGACGCTGACGCTGGCGTCGCTGCGCGGCATCCCGGCGTTCGTCCGCGCCGCACCGACCGGCGAGTGGCTGCAGGGCTGGTACGACTCGCTGGCCGACAAGACGGTGCTGATCGTCGGCTACGGCGCCATCGGCCGCGCGATCGAGCAGCGGCTGGCGCCGTTCGAGTGCGACGTGCTCAAGGTCGCCCGCACCGCCCGCGACGGCGTCGCCGGGTTCGACGCACTGCCGGAGCTGCTCGGCCGGTCCGACGTCGTCATCCTGATCCTGCCGCTCACCGACGAGACCCAGGGCATGGTCGACGCGGAGTTCCTGGCGAGGCTGCGCGACGGCGCCGTGCTGGTCAACGTCGCCCGCGGGCCGATCGTCGACACCGACGCGCTCGTCGCGGAGCTCAGCACCCAGAGGATCCGCGCCGCCATGGACGTCACCGACCCCGAGCCGCTGCCGCCCGGCCACCCGCTGTGGACGCTGCCCGGCGCGCTGATCTCGCCGCACGTCGGCGGGCTGTCCTCGGCGTTCCTGCCGCGGGCGCGGCGGCTCGTGCAGTCGCAGCTGACCCGGCTCGCGGCGGGCGAGCCGCTGGCCAACGTCGTCGTCGGACCGGAGGTCTGAGCAGTAACGTAGGACGCCGGGAGGCGATCGTATGAACGACGTCCTGCTCGCCGTCGGCACGAAGAAGGGGCTGTGGCTGCTGCGCAGCGCCGACCGCCGCAGCTGGTCGATCGACGGCCCGCACTTCCTGATGAGCTCGGTCGCCGCGTGCGCCATCGACACCCGCGGCGGCCGGACCCGGCTGCTGGTCGGCGCCAGCAGCTCGCACTGGGGCCCGGGCGTCTCGTGGTCCGACGACCTCGGCGCGACCTGGACCGAGGCGGCCGACGGCAGCGGCATCCGGTTCCCGCCGGACGCCGACGCGTCGGTCGAGGCGGTCTGGCAGCTGCGCCCCGACACCGAGGGCCGCGACGGCGTCGTCTGGGCCGGCTCGCAGCCGTCGGCGCTGTGGCGCTCCGACGACCGCGGTGAGACGTTCTCGCTGGTCGAGTCGCTGTGGGACCACCCGCACCGGCCGACGTGGGCGCCCGGCTTCGGCGGCCAGGCCATCCACACGGTGCTGCCGCATCCGGACGATGACCGGCGGCTGCTGGTCGCGATGTCGACCGGCGGCGTGTACGTCAGCGACGACGGCGCCGCCAGCTGGACCCCGTCGAACACCGGCATCCGCACCGACTTCCTGCCCGGTGAGCCGCCGGAGTACGGCCAGTGCGTGCACAAGGTCTCCCGCGACGCCACCGACCCGGACCGGCTCTACGCGCAGAACCACGGCGGCGTCTACCGCTCCGCCGACGGCGGCGCGACGTGGCAGCCGATCGACGGCGGGCTGCCGGCCGACTTCGGCTTCCCGGTCGTCGCACATCCGCACCGTCCCGCGACGGCGTGGGTCGCGCCGCTGATCGCCGACGGCGAGCGCACCCCGCCGGAGCGCCAGCTGCAGGTCTGGCGCACCGACGACGCCGGCGCGAGCTGGGCGCGGTCGGCCGACGGCCTGCCCGGCGGCTTCTACGGGGTGGTGCTGCGCGACGCGATGTGCGTGGACGATGTCGACGGCGCGGCCGGCGTGTACGTCGGCACCCGCGACGGCTCGGTCTATGCCAGCGCCGACGAGGGCGAGACGTGGACGGAGCTGGTCCGGCACCTGCCGGACGTGCTCTGCGTCCGCGCCGCGACGGTCCGATGAGCGGGCGGCGCCGTTTCCGCGACCGCGCAGTGGGTACCGCGGAAGGCATGACGTTGCTGACGCTGGCCGCCGCTCAACTGGACGAGGCACGCGTCTCGACGGCCGGACGGGCGTCCCGGACGCTGCACAGCGGCTCCCGGCTGCGCCAGACCCTCATCGCGCTCACCGCCGGCACGAAGCTGAACAAGCACCAGAGCCCCGGCGACGCGACCGTGCAGTGCCTGCAGGGCCACGTCACGCTGCACACCCGTGACCGCGAGATCGGCGTCGGCGAGGGCGAGCTGGCCGACGTGCCGCCGGAGCAGCACGACCTCGTCGCCGACGACGACGCCGTCGTCATCCTCACCGTCGGCGTCGCCTGACCCGGGCGGCTGCGGACCGCCCGGACCAGACGAGCAGGCACGACGCGCCGTCAGACGGTCGCCGCCACCCGGGTGTGCAGGTCGGTCACGACCTTCCGCGCGGACAGGAACGCGCCGTTCTGCCAGGCGGTGTAGTAGCTGAGATGGTCGCCGGCGAAGTAGGTGCGGCCGTCGGCCTGCAGCAGGTGCTGGTAGGCCGCGCCCCGTCCGCCCGGCCAGCTCACCCAGGCGCCGAGGCTGTACGGCTCCTTCGGCCACGCGACGGAGAACGAGTTGTCGAACTCCTGGTGGTAGACGTCGCCGTGGATCTTCGCACCCTGCATCAGCGCCCGCGTCTCCCGCTCCGGGACCGGCAGGTTCGTGTACGCCCCGGAGTAGTAGCCGACCAGCACGCCCTTGGGCGAGAAGTAGCCGTAGGACGGGTAGTAGATGCCGGACACGTCGAGGTTCGTGTGCGTGACGCCGCCGTAGATGTTGAGGTCCTCCTCCCAGAACCGGCGCTTGAACTGGATGCCCATCCGGCCGCTGTTGGCGCCGACCGGCACCGCGAGCGCGTCCTTCGTCGCCGTCGAGAAGTTCGACGGGATCGACTTGAGCACCATCGGCGGGATCGTGACGACGCAGTAGTCGGCGTCGAGCACGCGGGTGCGGCCGTTGGAGCGGTACGTGACGCGCACCCCGTCGGCCGTGTTGTCGATGCCGGTGACCGGCGCGTTGTAGGTGATGCGCCGCCGGCCGTCGATCGCGGACGCGAGCGCGGCGGAGATGCGGTCCATGCCGCCGACCGGCTGCCACATCATCATCGCCTGGTCGAAGCCGAACTCGAAGGAGAACCGGGTGCCCAGTTGCGACTGCAGGATCGCCGTCATCGACGGCGGCGGGCCGGCGACGGTGCCCGGCTGGTCACCGGCGCCGGGCGGCACGCTGTAGCCGCGCCGGTTGTTGCCGGTGTACCGGCGGTTGCTCAGCCCGCCGAGGCTGTTCGCGAGCGAGACCAGCCGGTCGACGTCGTCGGAGCTGAGGACGGCGTCGAGGGCGCCCTGGTCGGCGACGGTCACCAGCAGCTCGGAGATGTAGCCGTAGACGTCGGCCTTGGCCTGCCGGTGCGTGACGGCGGTGCTGGCCAGCTCGCCGTAGTTCACCGTCGCCGTGTTCTCGTGGTAGTAGAAGCCCTCCGCGTTCGCGTTCACCATCGGCTCGATCGCGACGCCGAGCTCGCGGCAGTACTCGATGGTCAGGTGGTGGCTGGGGATCCGCGACGGGCCCGCGTTGTAGTAGTGCCCCTCGTCGAACCGGCAGATCTGCGTGACGCCGTCGGTGTCGGTGAGCCGGTCGCCGCCGCGGATGGTCTTGGCCCGGCCGCCGGGACGGTCGCGAGCCTCCAGGACATGACAGTCGTAGCCGGCCTTGCCCAGCTCGTAGGCGACGGTGAGCCCGGCCGTCCCGGCGCCCAGGATCGCGACCTTCGTTCCGTTCGCCGCGGCCGGCAGGTCGGCCGGGCGCAGCGGCGCGAAGTCGCCGGCCTCCTCAGCCGCCTGCGCGGGCGAGGCGAGCAGGCCGAGCGCCTCCATCGTCCCGTACAGCGCCGTCGCGCCGCCGACCGCGCCGACCCTGGTGAGAAACCCGCGCCGGCTGACACCGTCCGGCGTCCCTGCTGTCGTGTCCACGCTTGCCTCCATGGGGTGGTCGGAGTTCGAACTCTCGATCCACCTCTACGAGGCGATGCCCGAAAAGGATTGCAATGTCGGATTGCAATCTTGAGGGGCCAGGAAACGTCAGCGGGCGACGGCGCCCCAGGCGTCCAGCAGCCGAGCGGCGGACCCGCCGATCGGGCCGACGACGTCCTCCAGGTCCGCGGGCAGCTCGGCCGAGTCGACGGCGGGCAGCGCCTCGGCCGCGTCGTCGATCAGCGACGAGCAGACCGCGAGCAGGTAGTCGGGCACGACGAGGCGCGGGTCGACGCAGCCGACGACCGGCACGCCGGCGGCGGCGATCAGCGGGAAGACCGTCCCCGGGATGCCGATCGCGACCTCGGCCCGGGCCGACGCCTGCAGCGACGGCACCGCGCTGATCTCGTAGTCGCTCCACAGCGCCGGGTTCTCCCGCGGATGCAGGCCGACGAGGACGTGCTTGCCGGCCGCCGTCAGCGCCGCCGCGGCGTCGAGCAGCAGCTGGGTGCCGGGCGCGGCGCCGCCGGTCTGGTCCGGGTACGTGACGCTGGTGAGGACGAGGACGGTGCCCGGCTCCGGCGCGCGTACGGGCAACGTGTCGGTCTGCGGGGAGCCGACGACGCGCACCCGGCGGCGGGTGCCGAGGTGCCCGGCGAAGGCGCGGCCCTCGGCGGCCGAGGACGACGTCACCAGCCGCAGCCGGTGCTCGAACTCGTGCGCCCGCGGCGCCTCGGTGGCGTTGAGGTAGGCCAGCGACGACGCGGCCAGCGGCGTGCGCCGGAGGGCGGCGGCCGCGCAGTCGGCCGGCCAGTCCGTCGCGCCGGTGACGACCAGCAGGTCAGCGGCCGGATCGTCGGCCGGCGTGACGACCGGGACGGTCTCGCCCGGCGCGATCTGGGAGCGGTCCGGGACCAGCTGGCGCACGTCCCAGCCGCGCCGGCCGATCTCCGGCAGCAGCGGCCGCACGTGGTAGGTCCCCCACGGCTCGTTCGTGGCGACGAGGATGCGCGGCGGCCGGGTGGCGGCGCCGGCCGGCCCGGCGACGGCGGCGAGGCCGGCGCCGGCCAGCGCGCCGGCGACGAACGAACGACGGGACGGGCGGCGGGACGAGGCGGTCATGCGGCGCACCGTACCCACGCCGTCCGGCGCCGACGTGAACGCCGGGTGAAGCTCACCAGGGGACCGGGCGGCCGTCGCGGAGGAAGCCGCCGGTCGGGCCGTCGTCGGGGAGGGTCGACGCCCAGACGATGCCGGCCGCGCCCTCGGCGACCGGCCGCCCGCCCGGGCCGCCCATGTCGGTGGCGACCCAGCCAGGACAGATCGAGTTGACCAGGATCCGGTCCGGGCGCAGCTCGGCGGCGAGCATCCGGGTGACGGCGTTGAGCGCGGCCTTCGTCATGCTGTACGCGGGCGTGCCGCCGCCCATACTCGCCAGCGACCCGCCCTCGCTGGACACGTTGACGACGCGCGGGTGCGCGCTCGCCCGCAGCAGCGGCAGCAGCGTCATCGTCAGCCGCCACGGCCCGTAGACGTTGGTCTCGGCGGCCTCGCGGACGACGTCGAGGTCGGCGCTCGCGGCCCGCTGCCAGGTGTCGTAGTGGATGGCGGCGTTGTTGACCAGCACGTCCAGCCGCCCGTACTCCTCGGACAGGAACCGCGCCAGCTCGTCGGCGTGCTCCGGGACGGTGACGTCGAGCCGGAACGGGACGACATCACCCGTCAGCCCCGACGCCGCCGACCGGGCCGCCGCGACGTCGCGCGCCGTCAGCACGACGGTGTGCCCGAGCGCGGCCAGCTGGCGGCCGGTCTCCAGGCCGATGCCCCGGTTCCCGCCGGTGACGACGGCGATCGGGGCGCCCGCCTCGCTCACGCCGCGACCCGGCCGCCGGCGCCGGCCGCGCACCGTGCGGTCGCGGCCTCCACCAGCGCCCGGTCGCCCTCCTCGTAGGAGGTGTGCAGCGTGATCGCGGCGACCCGGCCGGCGTCGTCGACGCGGATGTCGTACCAGCCGGCGACCATCCAGGTGGACCGGCTGTCGCCGTCGGCCAGGTGGTGGTAGCCGCGCACGGTCGTCGTGCGCCGGCCGCCGGGGTGGACCAGCACCGGGCCGGTGAGGTGCTGCGTCGCGTCGAAGCCGGGCAGCAGGCCGCGCCAGCGCGCCACCACCTCGGGGCCGGGGACCGTCTCGGCCGAACCGCCCCACAACGAGGTGTAGTCCAGCTCGACCTCGGCGGCGAGGGTGGCCTCGACGGTGTCCCAGTCCAGCGTGTCGACGGCGTGCAGCAGTGTGGTGACCGGATCGCTCATGCCGCCGATCCTGCCGCCCGGCCTCCGTGCGCGGGAGGGTCCGATCCTGCGGTTCGCAGCTGCGACGGCAGGAACCCGGTGTGCCGGCGGAACACTCGGCGGAAGTGGCTGACGTTGGACAGTCCGACCGCGTAGGCGACCTCCGGCACGCTCAGCCGGCTGCGCAGCAGCAGCGACGTGGCCCGGTCCATCCGCCGCGCGGTGACGTACTCGTGCGGCGCGAGCCCGGTCGCGGCCTTGAACGCGCGGGCGAAGTGGAACGGGCTCAGCGTCGCGGCCGCGGCGAGGTCGTCGACGGTGAGCGGGTCGCCCAGCCGCGCCTCGACGACGCCGGCGACGCGGTCCAGCAGCACTCGGTCCAGGCGCCCGCCGAGGGGCCGGTGCGGCGGCGCGATGCCGGCATAGTGGCCGACGACGTGCTCGGCCAGCCGGCGGGCGAGGACGCTGGCCCGGACGGTGTCGACCGGGTCGCCGCCGACGTGCGCGCGCTTGAGCACCGACGCCACGCCGAGCACGACGGCGTCGCGAACCCCCAGCAGCGGCTCGATCTCCGGCGTCCGCGAGGAACCGGCCGCCTCCCGCAGCAGCGCGTCGTCCGGGTACAGCTCGACCAGCTCGTCGCGCCGGGTGACCTCGCTCCAGTACACCCGGGACCGCCCGTTGGCGAACACGTCGCCGGGCCGGATGTCGAACCGGTCGCGCCGGCCGCCGGACTCGGTGACGACGCCGTGGTGCTCGGCGAACGAGACCCCGATCTGCTGCTCGCCGCTGACCGTCACCTCCCCGGTGGGCGGCTGCCAGCAGTACACCGAGCGCAGCCCCGGCCAGTGCAGCTCCGAACGGCGTCGCATGGAACCAGTATCCGACGTCCGGATTCCGGACCTCGCGTCTTTCCAGCCGGACGACGGTACTAGCGTGGCTCCATGACCGTGACACCCTCGAAGCCCGACCTGAAGCCACACTCCCGGGCGGTCACCGACGGTCTCGAACGCGCCGCCGCCCGCGGGATGCTGCGCGCCGTCGGCATGGGCGACGACGACTGGGAGAAGCCGCAGATCGGGGTCGCCTCGTCCTGGAACGAGATCACGCCCTGCAACCTGTCCCTCGACCGCCTCGCGAAGGCGTCGAAGGAAGGGGTACACGCCGGCGGCGGGTACCCGCTGGAGTTCGGCACGATCTCGGTCTCCGACGGCATCTCGATGGGCCACGAGGGCATGCACTACTCGCTGGTGTCGCGCGAGGTCATCGCCGACTCCGTCGAGACGGTGTTCGGCGCGGAGCGGCTCGACGGCGCCGTGCTGCTGGCCGGCTGCGACAAGTCCGCGCCGGCCATGCTGATGGCGGCCGCGCGGCTCGACGTCGCCGCGACGTTCCTCTACGCCGGGTCGACCCTGCCCGGCCGGGTCGGCGACCGCGACGTCACGATCATCGACGCGTTCGAGGCGGTCGGCGCCTGCGCCCGCGGGCTGATCACCCGCGAGGAGGTCGACGTCATTGAGCGGGCCATCTGTCCCGGCGAGGGCGCCTGTGGCGGCATGTACACCGCGAACACCATGGCCAGCGCCGCGGAGGCGCTCGGCATGTCGCTGCCCGGCAGCGCCGCGCCGCCCGCCGTCGACCGCCGCCGCGACGGGTACGCGCGCAAGTCCGGCGTGGCCGTCGTCGAACTGCTGCGCCGCGGCATCACCACCCGCGACATCCTCACCAAGGAGGCGTTCGAGAACGCCATCGCCGTGGTCATGGCGGTCGGCGGGTCCACGAACGCCGTCCTGCACCTGATGGCGATCGCGTACGAGGCCGGCGTGAAGCTGGAGCTGGACGACTTCAACCGCATCGGCGACCGCGTCCCGCACCTCGCCGACGTCAAGCCGTTCGGCCAGTACGTCATGACCGACGTCGACCGCGTCGGCGGCGTCCCCGTCATCATGAAGGCGCTGCTCGACGCCGGTCTCATGCACGGCGACGCGCTCACCGTCACCGGGAAGACGCTGGCCGAGAACCTCGCCGACATCGCGCCGCCGGACGTCGACGGCAAGATCATCCACGCCATGTCCGACCCGATCCACCAGACCGGCGGCCTGACCATCCTGCGCGGCTCGCTCGCGCCCGACGGCGCCGTCGTCAAGTCCGCGGGGTTCGACACCGCCGTCTTCGAGGGCACCGCCAAGGTGTTCGACGGCGAGCGCGGCGCGATGGACGCGGTCGAGCAGGGCACGCTGCAGAAGAACGACGTCATCGTGATCCGCTACGAGGGCCCGAAGGGCGGCCCCGGCATGCGCGAGATGCTCGCCGTCACCGGCGCGATCAAGGGCGCGGGCCTGGGCAAGGACGTGCTGCTGGTCACCGACGGCCGGTTCTCCGGCGGCACCACCGGCCCGTGCATCGGCCACGTCGCGCCCGAGGCCGTCGACGGCGGGCCGATCGCCTTCGTCCAGAACGGCGACCGGATCCGGCTCGACCTCGCCGCCCGCACGCTGGAGCTGCTGGTCGACGACGAGGAGCTGGCCCGCCGCCGGGCCGCTTGGACGCCGCCGGCGCCCAAGCACGAGCGCGGCGTGCTGGCGAAGTACGCGAAGCTGGTCGGCTCCGCCGCCAACGGCGCCGTCTGCGACTGAGCCTCAGGCGAGGACGAACGGCAGCCTCGGCGCGATGTCGCCGAGCGCTGCCGTCTCGTCCGGCGTCGGCGGACGGCGGCCGGTGCCGACGACCAGCGCGTCGGCGTCGGAGAGCCTCGCCGGGAAGGTGACGCCGGCGATCCGCTGCAACGCGGCGCGCGACGCCGCGAGCGTGTGCGCCGGCGGCCCGGCCGGGCGGCCCGCGTCGTCGGGCAGGTGTGCGATCAGGTCCAGGTGGTGCAGCGTCCACTCCAGCACGTACGCGGACAGGTAGTCGCCGGCCGTCAGCACCAGGTCCTTCGTGCTCACCACGGCGGCCGGGTCGGCCAGCTCGGCGGCCCGGCCGGCCGCCGCGCCGAGGTCGTCGAGGTGGAACTTGAGCAGCGCCGGGTCGCCGTAGGCGGCGGCCAGCCGCGGGAGCAGCGCGTCCAGCGGGTCGTCGCCGGTCGGCGGGTCGACCAGCAGCCAGTACCCGTCGGCGTCCGCGGTCGGCTCGGCCGACGACGGGGTGACCAGCGTGATCAGCACGTCCTGCGCGTCGATGACGAGGTGGCAGACGAGGTCGCGGACCAGCCATCCGGCACACCCCGACGGGCGCGCGAAGGCGTCGTCGGGCAGGGCGGCGACGGCCGCGCGCAGCGCCGTCCAGGACTGGGTGAACAGCTCCACCCCCGCACGGTAACGGACGGCCCGGTGAACGGTTCGTGAAAGGGACGTAGCGACCCGCCCGGAACCGGTTGCCTTGTCCTACTTTCTCCCCGGGGGCATCGATACGGGGGGTCTCGGGGTGAGGGTTCGTTCCATCGCGGCTGCGGCAGTGTGCCTGGCGGTCGTCGCATCGTGCAGTTCGTCCGATCAGAACGACCCGGTGGGCGGCGGGTCGGGTGGGCCGACCCCGTCGGGCACCGCGCCCGCCGAGACCGAACCGGCGGAGCCGTCGAGCCTGACCATCACCTGGCTGGCCTTCAACGAGGGCACCGGCGAGGGCACCACGGGCGAGACCACCTTGAGCCGGGCCGATGCCGCCGACGGCGACTTCCGGGTCGAGTTCTCCGCCAACGAGGTCGACGGCATCGGCGCCGCGTCGCAGGCCGGCGCCTGGAACGCCTCGATCATCTCGACGCTGCTGCTCGGCCAGCCGCTCGAGGGCGAGTTCCGGTTCGAGACCAGCGGCCGGGTCGACGGCCCGAGCGCCGGCGCCCTGACCACGGCCGGGCTGATCGCGCTGGCCCGCGGCGACGAGTTCCTCGACGGCGTGACGATGACCGGCACGATCAACGCGACCGGCACCATCGGACCCGTCGGCGGGATCCCGGAGAAGCTCACCGGCGCGTCCGAGGCCGGGTTCGACACCATCCTCATCCCACTCGGCCAGCGCAACGCCCCGGACCACGAGGGCGCCACCGTCGACGTGGTCCGCGAGGGCGAGCGGCTCGGCGTCGAGGTCATCGAGGTCGGCGACATCTACGAGGCCTACCAGCACCTCACCGGCGAGCAGCTGGACGCGCCGAGCCTCGACACCGACCCGCGCCTGGACAACGCGTCCTACGACAAGGTCGCCGCGCAGGTGAACGCCACGCTCGGCCGCTACGACAGCGCGCTCAGCCAGTTCAACGGCCTCGCCCCGGAGATGACCTCGGTCCTCACCAGCTTCACCGACGTCGCCGCGACGGCCGCCGCCCGGGCGCGCGACCTGCAGCAGCAGGGCCTGCAGGCGGGCGCGTTCAACTCCGCCACGCAGGCCGCCGCGCTGATGGAGATGCTCTACGCCGGCGGCAACTTGATGACGCCACTGCTGACCCAGGGGCTGCCCGGCATCGAGACCATCGTGACCCAGGCACTGGACATCGCGCCGGCCGAGACGAAGGTGTTCGCGCTGCTGGACCAGCTGTCGACGTACACGCCGCAGACGCTGGCCGACGTCGAGGGCCTGGTCAACGCCTACGCCCTGACGTTCGACGCGTACTCGCTGCTGATCTTCGCGCAGCAGCGGCTGACGGTGATCCAGGAGACGTACGAGGCCGGCGGCTACACCGACCTCGAGCTGATGTTCACCGACCTCGTCATGCCGATGCTCTACGCCGAGCTGGCTGAGGCGCAGGTGACCAGCACGCAGGCGCTGTTCGAGCTGGGCCGCGACAACCCGGGCGGCCCGATCGACTCCGACGTCGAGCTGGCGCAGGTGGGCGACTTCTTCCGCCGCGGCGCCGACGCCAACTTCGCCGCGTTCACCGAGGCGTTCGTGACGCCGCAGGCCGAGGCGCAGGGCATGTCGAACGACGCGCTGCTGAACGCGCTGGCCAATGTCGACCTGAACGTGGCGGCGGCGATCACCCAGGCCAACATCCAGCCGGCCATCGCCGCCTACATCGGCGAGGGCGAGCCGAACGCCGACTACGCCACGCTGGGCTACGGCCTGAACAACTTCGTTCGCAACCAGCTGCTGGTCGACAAGTACTACAACAACGCCGTGCTCGACGAGGCGTTCAACGTCGTCGACTTCACCTGGGACGCCGTCATCGCCCGCGCCACCGACCTCGGCCGCCAGCACCTGGCCACCGAGGTGGACCTGCTGCGCGAGCACGACACCGAGCCGGTCATCTCGATCGGCAACTACGAGGCCGCCAGCCTGCTGCGCGCCGGCACGCCGGCCGAGCAGTTCGACGCGGTCGGGTTCTACAACGGCGGGTTCGTCACCTCCCGTGTGCTCGCCTACTTGGGCGGCTTCCAGCGGGTCGACCTGGGCGAGGCCGAGGCCGCGCCGTGATCAGGTGCGGTCACGCAGGAACCGTGCGATCGCGCTCATGTCCTCGTCGCCCAGTCCGGCGGCGACGGCGTCCGCGACGGCTCTGCGGTTGGTGACGGCCTGCGGCATCGGGGCGCCGGCCCGGGCCGCGAGGTCGAGGATGAGGTCGAGGTCCTTGCCGACGAGGTCGAGCCGGAACGCCACCGGCGCCTCGTCGGGCCGCTCGAACGCCGCCCGCTTGTACTGCACGAACGGGCCGCCGGCGACGCTGCCGGCGAAGACCTCGTAGGCGGTGGCGCGGTCGACGCCGGACCGCTCGGCCAGCACCAGCGCCTCGGACAGTGCCTGGTTGAGCGAGTGCACCAGCGCGTTGACCGCGAGCTTCATGGTCGCGCCGGCGCCATGATCGCCCACGTGGAAGATCTGCTTGGCCAGCACGTCGAGCACCGGGCGGGCGTGGTCGAGGTCGCCGGCGTCGCCGCCGGCCATGACGGTCAGCTCGCCGCGCTCGACCACCGGCACGCTGCCGGAGACCGGGGTGTCGAGCATGGCGCCGCCGCCGCTCTCGCGGACCAGCGCGGCGAGCTCGATCGCGGTCTGCGGCGCGACGGTGCTGGCATCGGCGACGACGGTGCCGGGCCCGGCGCCGGCGGCGACGCCGTCGGGACCCTCGTAGGCGGCCCGGCAGGCGGCGTCGTCGGCCAGCGACACCAGGACGACGGGACCGGCGGCGCCCGCCTCGCGCGCGGACTGCGCCACCCGCGCCCCGGTGGCGGCCGCGACCCGCGCCGCCCGCTCGGGCGTGCGGTTCCACAGCACGACCTCGACCCCGGCCGACCGCAGCCGCGCCGTCATCGCCGCGCCCATCCGCCCGGCGCCGATCACCCCGACCGCGTCGCTCACGTCAGCAGCCAGCCGCCGTCGACGTTGAGGTTGACGCCGTTCATCGCCCGGTTGCGGAGCAGGAAGTCGACCGCGTCGGCGACGTCGGCCATGGTCGCCAGACGCCCGATGGGCGTGCGCGCGATGTAGCCGTCGAGCACGCCCGGCGGCTTGGCCTGCCAGAACGGGCTGTCGCCGACGATGCCGGGGTGGACGGCGTTGACCCGCAGCGGCGCGAGCTCGACCGCCAGCGTGTGCACCAGGCCCGTGACGCCGCCGTTGATGGTCGACACCGTCGTCGAGCCCGGGTACGGACGGTCCTTGGCCAGCCCGCCGAAGAGCACGACGGCGCCGTCGGACGCCATGCGCGGCAGCAGCGCGTGCACCACCTCGGTGTAGCCGACCAGCTTCAGCGTCACCAGCCGGACCGCGCGGCCGACGTCGTAGTCGGCGGCGGTGTTCTGGTCGCGGTCGATGGCGGCGACGACGAGGTGGTCGACCGTGCCGACGCCGTCGAGCGCGGCGGCGATGGCCGCGGGGTCGGACAGCTCGACGGCCAGGCCGCGGCAGCGCGCCCCGACCTCGGCCGCCACGGAGCCGCAGCGGTCGCCGTCGCGCCCGGTGATGACGACGTCGTCGCCGGCCGCCGCCCGTCGTCTCGCCAGCTCGAGCCCGATGCCGGACGTGCCGCCGACGATGACGATGGTCGTCACTGCTGACCTCCCAGAACGTCGCGCAGATGGTTCCAGTCGCGGGCGAAACGATACGAGTAGCGCGGCGGCGGCGCCGGCGCCTGGGTCTCGAGCCAGCGCAGCGTGCCGCCGCCGGCGTTGCGGAACGCATGCGGGCAGCCGACCCCGGCCCAGGCGACGTCGCCGGCCTCGAGCAGGTAGGTCGTGCCGTCGAACGACGCCTCGACGGTGCCCTCGAGGATGAGGTACGTCTCCTCGAACGGGTGGTCGTGCGGGGTGGTGGCGCCGTCAGGGTCGTACTGCACCATGAACATCGTGGTCAGGATGGCGCCGAGGTCGCTGTCGACCATCTGCTTGACGTTGATGCCGCCGTAGACGAGCAGCGCGGTGCGCATGCTGGCCGACACGGCGAGCAGGTCCTGCGACTGCTTCGCGGGGTCCATGTGGCCGGGCCTGATGGTGCCGAACCGGTAGGTGCGCGGGTCGCGGACGTCGATGTCGGCGACCGGCCGCGGGTCGTCGAGCGGCGGCACCAGGAACGTGTCGCCGTCGAAGGCGTCGCGCGGCTGCGGGCCCTGCATCTCGGCCCACCGTGCCGGGCCGGCACCGTCGTCGCCGGAGCCCCGCCAGGCATGCGGCAGCGCGACCGGCAGCACCCCGTAGTCGCCCTCGGACACCCGGAACGAGCCGTCGGGCGTCGTCAGGATCGCGGTGCCGGAGAGCATGTGGAAGCTCTCCTCGAACGAGTGGACGTGCGCGGGCACCGACCCGCCGGGATCGAGCTCGCAGACGCCGAAGCCGGTGTGGACGGCGCCGGCGGCCTCGCCGACGACCGTCCACCGCCGGTAGCCCGTGGCGCCGGCCGCCCAGTCGGCCGGCGCCGCGAAGGCGGCCTGCGCACCCCGCTGGACCAGGTGCCGTTCCGTCATCCCTCGGCCGCCTTGTTCTTCGCCGCGGCGGCGACCAGCCGGTCGCGGGCGTCCTCGACCAGGCCGCGGGCCCGGCCGACGTCGGCCAGCAGCTTGCCGTCGCGCTTGCGGATCTCGCCGTTGACGATGACGGTGTCGACGTTCGACACGTCGGCGGCCAGCACCACCGCGGCCACCGGGTCCATCACCGGCGCCAGGTTCAGCGCGGTCGCGTCGATCAGCACGACGTCGGCGCGCTTGCCCGGCGTCAGCGACCCGGTGCGGTCGGCCAGGCCGGCCACGCGCGCGCCGTTGATGGTCGCCATCTCCAGCATCTGCCGCGCCGTCGGCATGGTCTCGGGCACGCCGGTGTTGGCCTCCCAGCAGGTGGCGTTGATGCGCGCCCGCTCGCCGCCGAACGCCGCCCGCATCTGCGTGAACATGTCGCCCGGCACCGTGGTGACGACGTCGACGGACAGGCTCGGCGCCAGCTCGAACTGGTAGCTCTTCGCGACCGGCGGCCAGCCGTGGCCCATCTGCAGCTCGACCTGCGCGGCGATGGAGATGGTGCCGCCGGTGTCGCGGACCCGTCCCCACTCGTGGTCGCTGAAGTAGCAGCAGTGCACGTAGGTGGTGTCCGGGCCGAGCAGGGCGAGCCGGTCCAGCTGCTCGACCATGGCGAACCGGCCGGCGAGGCGCCCCATGGCGACGTGGACCGTGATCGGGATGCCCACCTCGCGGGCCAGGTTCCACTCCGACACCACGACGTCGTCCTGACAGAACCCCGGGCCGCGCGTGGCCAGGCCCATGGTAAGCAGGCCGTCGTCGCCGGAGAAGTAGGTGCTGCGGATGCGCCGGACGTCGTCGCCGGGGATGACCTCGGCGCTGTTGAACCAGTACTTCGCCAGCGACGTGTTGGCCGAGCCGTAGGCGTACTGGGCGCGCAGCCCGGCCTCCGTGAGCCCGGCGATGGCGGCGTCGGGATGCTCCGGCGTGTTGTTGATGTGCGACCAGTCGACCAGCGTGGTGATGCCCGCGTTGAGGCACTCGAGCGAGCCGGCGAGGTTGCTCGCGTAGACGTCGTCGGGCTGGTACAGCGGTGCGAAGGTGTCGAGGATCTCGACGAAGTAGTCGTCGAGCGTGGCGTTCGGCGCGGACGTGCGGATCGCCGTCTCCCAGGTGTGGCGGTGGGTGTCGACGAAGCCCGGCACGACGATGCGCCCGGTGGCGTCGATGACCTCGGCGTCGGCGTCGATCCCTGGCTGGACGGCGAGGATCGCGCCGTCCTCGATGAGGACGTCGGCGCCGGCGATGTCGCCGACGTCGGGATCCATGCTGAGGACGTGGCCGTTGCGGAGCAGGAGTCGGGTGCTCATGGACCATCCCTTCATCGCGATGGCGGCAGCTCTGTGACGGGTGGGTCGTAGGGTCAGTAGGTCGCGAGGCTCCGCACGGTGTCGACCACCTTGTCCACGGTGGGGATCACCTGGTCCTCCAGCGCGTCGGCGAACGGCAGCGGGACGTTGGCCCCCGCCACCCGCTTCACCGGCGCGTCCAGCAGTTCGAACCCCTCGTCGGCGACGACGGAGACGACGGTGGCGCCCCAGCCGCCCTGGTAGGGGTTCTCCTCGACGACGACCAGCCGCGACGTGCGCTCGACGGAGCGCAGCACGGCGGTGACGTCGAGCGGGATGAGACAGCGCAGGTCGAGCACCTCGGCCTCGACGCCCTCGGCGGCCAGCCGGTCGGCCGCCGTCAGCGCCATCGGCACCGTCGAGGCGAGCGCCACCAGCGTGACGTCGGTGCCCTGGCGCAGCACGGCGGCCTCGCCGAACGGCACGACGTGGCCGTCGGGCGCGGGCGCGCCCTTGCTGGCGAACAGGCCCTTGTGCTCGAAGAACACGACGGGGTCGTCGCTGCGGACGGCGCTGGCCATGAGCCCGACGACGTCGGCGGGCGTGGACGGCGCGGCGATCTTCAGGCCGGGAACGGTGAGCGCCCAGTTCTCGACCGACTGCGAGTGCTGCGCGCCGAACCCGAGCCCGCCGCCGTTGGCCGTGCGGATGACCAGCGGCACCGTGACCTGCCCGCCCGTCATGTAGCGGACCTTCGGGATCTCGTTGGCGAGGTAGTCCCAGCAGCAGGCGAGGAAGTCGCTGAACATGATCTCGGCGACCGGGCGCATGCCCGTCATGGCCGCGCCCATGGCGGCGCCGACGATCGCCTGCTCGGAGATGGGGGTGTCCCAGACGCGCTCGGGGCCGAACTCGTCGAACAGGCCGACGGTGGTCTTGAAGACGCCGCCGGCCGCGCCGATGTCCTCGCCGAGGCACACGACCGTGGGGTCGCGGCGCATCTCGCGTGCGATGCCCTCGGCCACGGACTCGCGGTAGGTGACGACGTCCTGCGCGGTGGTCACGTCCGCCATGCGGCACCTCCGTCCGCCCAGACGTCGGTGAAGGCCTCGCTCAGGTCGGCCTGCGGTGCGGCCCTGGCAGCGGCGATGGCCTGGTCGACGACGGCGGCCGCGCGGTCCTCGGCCGCCTTGATGTCGTCGTCGCTGGTGCCGGCCTCGCGCAGCCGGCCGGCGGACACCGTCAGCGGGTCGCGTTCGAGCCAGCGCTCGAGCTCGCCGTCGGGCCGGTACTTCGCCGGGTCGGTGCGGCTGTGGCCGTAGTGCCGGTAGGTCTGCGCCTCGAGCACGGTGGGTCCGTCGCCCGCGCGGGCGCGACCCGCCGCGCGGGCGACGGCGTCGCGCACCGCCACCACGTCGTTGCCGTCGACGATCTCGGCCGGGATGCCGTAGGACGGCGCGCGGTCGGCCGCCGGGTTGCCGACGCCGGTGACGGAGCCGATGGGGGTGTACTCCATGTAGAAGTTGTTCTCGCAGACGAACAGCACCGGCAGCTTCCACACCGCGGCGAGGTTGAGCGCCTCGTGGAACGCGCCGATGTTGGTGGCGCCGTCGCCGAAGAAGGCCACGGCCACCTGGTCGGTCTTGCGCAGCCGGGCCGACCAGGCGGCGCCCACCGCCATCGGGAGGTGCGCGCCGACGATCGCGTAGGAGCCGAGCATGCCCGCATCGGCCTTCGTCAGGTGCATCGAGCCGCCCTTGGCCTTGTTGAGCCCCGTGGAGCGCTGCATGAGCTCGGCCAGGCACTCCTCGGGCGTGGCGCCCCAGGCGATGGCGTGGTGGTGGCCCCGGTAGGTGGCGAACGCGTAGTCGCCGTCCTTCAGCGCCGACCGGGTGCCGACGGCGACCGCCTCGTGTCCCGCCGCGAGATGCGTCGTCCCCTTGACCAGCCCGGACATGAACAGGTCGTGCGCCGCCTTCTCGGTGCGGCGGATGACCGCCATGGTCTCGTGCAGCGCCAGCAGGTCCGTCGCCGTCGTCGTGTCGGTCATGGGGTGGCCCCGTTGCTGGTGTTGAGGTGGGACTGCGACTCGCGGACGGTGTTCAGCTGGCCGCCGACGGTCCAGTACTTGCGCCCGGCGACCAGCAGCTCCTCGGCCGGGAACTTCGTGATGACCTCGCAGCCGTCGGCCGTGACCACGACCTCCTCCTCGATGCGTGCCGCGGACCAGCCGTCGGCGGCCGGCCAGTAGGTCTCGAGCGCGAACACCATGCCCTCCTCGAGTACCTCGGGGTGGTCCAGCGACACCAGCCGCGAGAAGATCGGCTTCTCCCAGATGGACAGCCCGACGCCGTGGCCGTACTGCAGTGCGAACGCCGCCTCCTCGTCGGGGAAGCCGAACTCGTCGGCCCGCGGCCACAGCGAGACGATGTCGGCCGTAGTGGCGCCCGGCTTGACCTCGGCGATGGCGGTGTCGATGAACTCGCGGCAGCGGGTGTAGGCGTCGCGCTGGGCCCTGGACGCGCTGCCGACGGCGAACGTGCGGTAGTAGCAGGTGCGGTAGCCGTTGTAGCTGTGCAGGATGTCGAAGAACGCGGGGTCGCCGGGACGGATGATGCGGTCGCTGTAGACGTGCGGGTGCGGCGAGCAGCGTTCGCCGGAGATGGCGTTGACGCCCTCGACGTACTCGCTGCCGAGGTCGTAGAGGGTCTTGCTGACGACGCCGACGCACTCGTTCTCGCGCACGCCCGGGCGCAGGAACCCGTACAGCTCGTCGTAGGCGGCGTCGACCATGGACGCGGCGTGCGCGAGCAGCGCGATCTCGTCGGGGGTCTTGATGCGGCGCGCCTCGAGGAACACCTGCTGGCCGTCCACGACGGTGAGGTGCTGCTCCTGCAGCGCCATGAGCACCGGCATCTCGGCGACGTCGATGCCGACGGGCTCGTTCTGCAGGCCGTGCTCGGCCAGCACCCGGGCGATCTTGCCCGCGACGTCGTCGGCGATGCCCGCGCCGGGGTGGAACGCGCCGCGCAGCGTCGAGATGCCGGCCCGCGCGCGATTGGTGCCGTCGAGCCACGGGTTGTAGATCTGGTGGTGGCGGGCGGCGGAGCCGAAGTCCCAGATGATGGGCTCGCCGCCGCGGGGGAGCAGCGCGAACCGGATGAGCTTGTCGATCGCCCACGTCCCGATGTGCGTGGACGTCATGTAGCGGATGTTGGCGAAGTCGAAGGCCAGCAGGGCGCCCAGCTCGGACCGGTCGAGCGCGGCCTGCAGCCGGGCGAGCCGCTCGCGGCGCAGCCGGTCGTGGTCGATGCGCTCTTCCCAGTCGACCGCGTTGGGTCCGTAGGTGCGGATCGGCATGGCGCAGGCACCTCCTCGGCGTGTTCAACTACACTTACCATCCGAGTGAAGCGGAGCGGGGCTTCGGCGTCAACCGGTAAACTCCGCTCAGTCATGGTCAACATCTTGGTCAGCAGCGAACGGAGGCCGCGTGAGCCCGTCGGCAGTGCCCGCGATCGGTGAGCGCATCCGCCAGGAGCGGATGCGCAAGGGCGTGAGCGCGCGCGGGCTGGCGCGCGAGATCGGGGTGTCGGCGAGCTTGATCTCGCAGATCGAGACCGACAAGAGCCAGCCATCGGTCAGCACGCTGTACGCCATCACGACGGCGCTCGGCATCTCCATCGAGGACATCTTCACGCCGGGCGACGGCGACCCTCCCGCCGCGCCGCGGGCCGACGTGATCGTCCCGCCGGTCGACGTCGCGGTGCCCGTGGCCGACGGGGCGTCCCCGGCCGGCGAGGCGGCTGCGCCGGCGGCAGCCTCGGTGCCCGAGACCATCAGTGCCCTGCGCGTCCTCGGCTCCGACCGCCGCCGCGTCGGCCCGGTCGTCCGCGCCGCCGAGCGCGAGGTGCTCACCCTCGACTCCGGCGTCACCTGGGAGCTGCTCGGCCAGGTCCCCGACGCCCACGCCGACTTCCTGCGCATCACCTACCAGCCGGGCGGGTCGTCGTCCTCGGGCGCCGGGCTGCTGATGCGGCACTCCGGCACCGAGTACGGCCACGTGCTGGGCGGCGAGCTCGTCCTCACGCTCGGCTTCGAGGAGCACCACCTGCGCGCCGGCGACTCCGTCTCGTTCGACTCCACCATGCCGCACGCCTACCGCAACGACGGCGCCGAGCCCGCCGTCGGCATCTGGTTCGTCCTCGAGCGCTCCTGACCCGTCGTTCACGGGCCGTGAACGGGCGTTGAGCTGCGCCTACGGCAGCAACGCACAGCTGGGCTGTGCATGTCGCGCCCAGGTTACAGCCGATGAACAATGGTATTGCACACTCTGTTCAGTTCTCCTACACTCCTGGCCCAGAGCTGCGTCCCACCCCCTGCCCTGATCGGGGCGGATCGGAACGACTCCGTGGGAAGGCGGTGTCGGCTGATGAGTGAGGATGAACACCGGACCGAGCACGGTTCGGGCCCGTCCCGGCGTGAAGTGCTGCGGACGGGAGCGGCTGCAGGTGTCGCGGCAGCCATGGCGGGTGCGGCGGCGGGAGCCGCCCACGCCGCGGACCCCACGTCCACCACGACCTCCACCACCGGCGCCGCGCCGACGGCCACCCCGGGCGTGCGCGGCGACACGGATCTGGCCCTGGTCAACGGGCGGATCCACACCATGGACGCGAACGACACCGTCGTGTCGCACGTGCTGATCCGCAACGGCCGCTTCATCGCGGTGGGCAACGGGCCCGTGCGCGCGCAGGGCCGGCCGTTCGACGTCGTCAACCTGCGCGGCCGCACGGCGATCCCGGGCGTCATCGACAACCACAACCACATCGTGCTCATGGGCAACCGGCCCGGGTACCACACGCCGCTGGAGAACGCCGCGTCGATCGCCGACGTCCAGGAGATCTACGCGAGGCGGGCCAAGGACCTGCCGGACGGCGCCTGGATCACCACCATCGGAGGCTTCCACCGCAACCACCTCGTCCCGCCGGACCAGCCGCCGCGGCTGCCGAGCCGGGCCGAGCTGGACGACGCTGTCCCGGACCACCCCGTCTATCTCTCCGAGAGCTTCAGCGGACCGTCCGCGACCAACAGCGCAGGCAGGGCGTTCTTCAGCGGCCTGGGCATCCCCGTGGGCGAGGACGGGTCCATCGCCGCGGGCAACCCGACCGGCCGGGCCACTCTCGCGCTGCGCCAGACCCTGCTCACGTTCGACGAGCGCAAGCGCGGCGCCGTCGACGCCGTGGCGTACGGGCTGAGCCTCGGCGTCACGACCCATTTGGACCAGGGCGCCTTCCAGGCCACCGGCACGCCGTCGGACGGCGCGGCCCACGAGGACAACTTCCGGATGCACCTGCCCTTCCTCGACCTGCTCGACGAGGGCCGGCTGGACGCCCGGCTGCGGATCAACTTCCTGCACATGGAGTCCGACCAGGCGACTCCCGAGCTCGCCGCGCGGCTGCGCAACGCGTTCCCGTTCTTCGGCGGAGAACTGGCCCGGACCGGCGGCATCGGCGAGTTCATCGCCCAGGGCACGGGTCCCACCAGCCCGTTCCTGGCGGCGGCGCGCAAGGTCGCGGCGGCCGGCTGGCGGGCGGAGGTGCACTCGCTCAGCCAGACCGACTTCCAGCAGGAGATCCAGGCGTTCGAGACGGTGAACGCGGAGACGCCCATCACCGGCCTGCGGTGGGTGGTCGCGCACGTCCCGTTCATCACCGAGGAGTACGTGAACCGGCTCAAGGCGCTCGGCGGCGGGCTGTCGCTCACCGGCTGGCGGTACCTGGCCGGTTCCCCGGCCGGCAACGGACCGCCGTTCCGGATGATCGTCGACAACGGCATCCATGCCGGCATGAGCTCCGACGGCATGCAGATCGCGCCGATGAACCCGTGGCTGCACATGTACTACGCCACCACGGGCCGCAACGCCCGCGGCGTCGTGATCAACGCCGGGCAGCAGATCACCCGGCACGAGGTGCTGCGGCTCTACACCCGCGACAACGGCTGGTTCCTGCGCGAGGAGGACGAGCTCGGCTCCATCGAGGTGGGCAAGCACGCCGACCTCGCCGTCCTCGACCGCGACTACTTCACCGTCCCCGACGAGGACCTCAAGCAGGTCCGCTCGCTGTTCACCGTGGTCGGCGGGAAGGTCGTCCACGACCCGGGGAGGTGGGTGCGATGACGGGGATCAGCCGCCGCGGCCTGCTCACGGGCGCGCTCGCCGCCAACCCGGACACCGGTGCCCAGGCCGACCTCGTCCTGACCAACGGCCGCATCCACACCATGGACGACCAGGGGACGGTGGCCCGCGCGGTCGCCATCCGCGACGGCCGCATCGTCGCCGTCGGCACCGCCGTCCCGAACCCGGGCAGCGGCGGTGTCTCGATCGACCTGGGCGGCCGCACCGTCGTGCCGGGCCTGATCGAGAGCCACACGCACTTCGTCAGCCTCGCCAACCGGCCCGGCTACCACGTGGCCCAGCTCGAGCTCGCCCGCGACCTCGCGGAGGTGCAGGCGTTCCTCGCCGCGCGCCGGCCGGACGTGCCCGAAGGGCAGTTCATCACCGCGCTCGGCGGGTGGCACCCGCGGCAGTGGACCGAGCAGCGGCTCCCCACGCTGGCCGAGCTCGACGCCGCCGTTCCCAACCGCCCGGTGTTCCTGCTGCAGACGTTCGCCGGCCCGTCGGTCACCAACACGCTGGGCAAGCAGTTCTTCGAGACCGTCACGTCGCCGCTGGCCGGCCCCGTCACCGTCGGCCCGACCGGCGCCATCGCCTCCGGACTGCAGACGACGACGGCGCTCTACCACCTGCGGGTCCGGCAGACGTTCGAGGACAAGCGCCGCAGCGCGCTCGACGCGATGGCGTTCTCCGCGCAGGTCGGCATCACCACCGTGCTCGACCAGGTGCTGCCGCCGTCGCCGGGGCCGCTGACACCGAACCAGGCGCTGTCCGGCCTCGACCACTACCGCATGTACGACGCGTGGCTCTCGCTGCACCGCGAGAGACGAGCGTTCATCCGGCTGCAGACGAACTTCCTGCACAACCAGGGCAACATCCCCGCGCTCGGCGACCTGGCGAACCAGCTGCCGGAGCTGCGTGAGCGGCTGCGCCACCAGTTCCAGTTCTTCGGCGACGACATGCTGCGCACCGGCGCCATCGGCGAGTGGGGCGCGCCCATCGGCGCCGGCGCGGTCTGGCAGGAGGCGCAGCGGCTGATCGCCCAGGCCCGCTGGCGCAACGAGAACAGCCCCGGCAACCTCGCCGCGCTGACCCAGGTGGTCACCGCCTACGAGGCGGTGAACGCCGAGTTCGGCATCACCGACCTGCGCTGGGGCGTCCAGCACGTGAACGAGGCCACGCCCGAGCTGCTGGCCCGGCTCAAGGCGCTGAACTGCGGCGTCTCGATGTCCGGGTTCCGCTGGCTGCAGGGCAACCCCGGACCCAACCCCGCCGGGCCGCCGTTCCGCATGATCGTCGACAGCGGCATCCCGGCCGGCCTGCACGAGGACGGCGTGCACATCGCGCCGCACAACCCGTGGTACGCGCTGCACTACGCGACCACCGGGCTGAACGCGCTGGGCCAGCAGATCAACGCCGGCCAGCAGCTCACCCGGCAGGAAGCGCTGCACGCCTACACCCGGGCCAACGCCTGGTACCTGAACCGCGAGGACCGCCTGGGCTCCATCGAGCAGGGCAAGCTGGCCGACCTGCTGGTCCTCGACCGCGACTACTTCACCGTCTCCGATGCCGACCTGCGGCGCACGCTCCCCGTGCTCACCGTCGTCGGCGGCGAGATCGTCCACGACACCGGCGCCCTGCCGGTGCGCTGACGAGGAGGGAGCACCGACATGAGGACCCGTTCGCTGACCGCCCTGTCCGCGACGGCGGCGTTGACGCTGTTCATCACCGCCGCCTGCGCAGACGACGAGCCCGAGGCCGAGCCCTCGCCAGGCGCGGCCGAGAGTCCGGCGGGCGACACCGGCGCGCCGAGCGGGGACCCGATCGTCGTCGGCTCCACCCTCTCGCTGACCGGCGCCTTCGGCCCGACGGGCATCATCCACCAGATCGCCGGCGAGCAATTCGTCGAGCAGCTGAACGAGAGCGGCGGGCTGCTCGGCCGGCCGGTCGAGTGGATGGTGCTCGACGACGAGTCCGACCAGGCGCAGGTCACGGCGCTGTACGAGCGGCTCATCGGCCAGGAGGGCGTCGACCTCATCATCGGGCCCTACGCCACGCCGAACATCATCTCGGCCATGGCCGTCGCCGAGCGGCACGGCTTCACGATGCCGCAGCACACGGCCGTGCTCGCGCCGCTCATGACGTACGAGTGCCAGTTCCCGGCCTGGTCCATCGGGCCGGAGCCCAACGAGTACGTCCCCGAGCAGGTCTTCGACGCGCTCGAGAGCCTGCCCACGCCGCCCGAGCGGGTCGCGTTCGTCATCAACCAGGGCGGGTCGACCGACTTCATCGCCCAGGGCTCGCCCGACGACGACGGCGACGCGGGCGCGGTCCCGATCGCCGAGGAGCGCGGCTACGAGGTCGTCGCCGAGATCAGGTACCCACCGGACACCACCGACTGGGCGCCCATCGCCGCGCAGATCCGCGACGCCGACCCCGACTTCGTGTTCAACAGCGGGCTGGCCGTCGACCCCGTCAACCTGTTGCAGGCGATGGAGCAGCTGGACTACCGGCCGCCGCTGATGTTCAGCCTGTTCCCGGCGCCGGGCCCGCTGCTGGGCCTGGGCGACGTCGCCGACGGCCTGCTCTCGGTGTCGATCTTCGAGCCGAACGACGCGCTGATCCAGCAGGCCGGGCCCGAGGCGCAGGCGATCGTCGACGAGTTCGAGGCACGCGCCACCGCCGAGGGGCTGCCGTACACCGCCTTCGAGACGCAGGCGACGGCGTCCTGGAACGCCTGGGAGATCCTCGTCGCCGCCGTCGAGGGCGCGGGCGACACCGACCAGCAGGCCATGTGCGACTACCTGCACGAGAACGGCGCCGACACCACGTTCAGCGGCCACCTCGACTTCAACCCGGACGACAACAACTTCTGGCCGAGCAACCAGGGCCTGAAGCAGATCCAGGACGGCGACTGGGTCATGGTCTGGCCGGCCGACCGTGCGGCTGCGCAGCTCCAGCCGCCGGTCGGCTGAGCCTTCCGGGCTCGTGACGGTTCGGACGGGAGTCGTATGACGACACTGCAGGCCGCGCTCAGCGGGGCGCTCGTCGGGGGCATGTTCGCGGTCATGGCCGCGGGCCTGTCCCTGACGTGGGGCATGCTGCGGGTCATCAACCTGGCGCACTTCGGGCTGATCCTCGTCGGCGCCTACCTGACCTTCGAGCTGGCCACGTCGTGGGGCCTCGACCCGATCCTCACCATCGTCGTGACGGTGCCGCTGATGTTCCTCGTGGGCGCCGGCCTGCAGTGGGCCTTCGACCGGCTCGGCGTCGAGGGGTTCGCGTCGCTGCTGGTCAGCTTCGGCCTGCTGATCATCGTCATGCAGACGGTGAGCAACGTGTGGAGCGCGGACTTCCAGCGCATGGAGGGCGACGTCAACCCGTACGCGACGGGGTCGGTGTCGATCGGGCGGTTCGTGTTCCCGGCGCCGACGCTGATCGCGTTCGTCTTCGCGGTGGTCATCGTGGTGGCGGCCGACCAGGTGCTGCGGCGCACGTTCGCCGGCCGGGCGCTGCGGGCGTTCGCCGAGGACCGCGCCGTCGCCTCGGCGTTCGGCATCGACCACCGCCGGCTCGGCATGGTGCTGGCGGGGCTGTCGGCGGCATCCGCAGCGGTCGCCGGCATGCTCTTCGCGCTCGGCAACGCCGTGACGCCGTCGACTCCCTTCGAGTGGATCGGGATCGTGTTCGCCGTGGTGATCCTGGGCGGCATCGGACAGGTGGGCGGCGTGCTGCTGGCCGGCGTGCTGGTGGGGACGCTGTCGGCGGTGGTGTCGGCCACGTGGTCGCCGGCGCTGTCGCCGCTGGTGCTGTTCTCGGCGATCATCCTGGCGCTGCTGTTCCGGCCGCACGGGCTGCTGACCCCCGCCTCTCGGGGTGCACGATGATGGCCCGCGGGCTCGGCGGGTTCGCGCTGGTGTTCGCCGTGCTGGCGGCGCTGGCGGTGTGGCGCGAGGACCTCGGCCTGCCGATCTTCTACCTGGTGCTGGCGTCGACCGCGTTGTTCTGGATCGCGCAGGCGACCAGCTGGAACGTGCTGTCCGGCTACAGCGGCTACTTCAGCTTCGGGCAGGGCGCCTTCGTCGGGGTGGGTGCGTACACGACGGCGGTGCTGGGCGGCCGGCACGGCGTCGACTTCTACCTGACGGTGCCGGTCGCGGCGGTGTTCTCGGCGCTGCTGGCGCTGCTCGTGGGCGCGCTGGCCTTCCGGCTGCGCTCGTTCCGCGGCGAGATCTTCGCGCTGCTGACGCTGGCCGTCCCGTTCATCCTGGCCGCGCTGGCCCGGGTCAACAGCGAGATCGACGGCGGCCAGGGCGTGATCGTGCCGGTCGCGGAGTACCCCGACTGGCTGGCGCAGTTCCAGGACTTCCTCTACCTGCTGAACCTCGTCGTGGCCGTGGCGGCGGTCGCGGCGGCGTTCGCCATCCAGCACACCCGGTTCGGCTGGGCGCTGGCGTCGATCCGCGACGCCGAGGACGTTGCCGAAGGGCTGGGCGTCGCGACGTTCCGCTACAAGATGCTGGCCATCGCCGTGACCGGGCTGATCGGCGGCGCGGCCGGCAGCCTGTTCGCCCTGCAGATCGGCTTCGTCACGGTCGAGAGTGTGTTCGGGCTGACGATCCCGCTGTTCGTCATCGTGATGAGCGTGCTGGGCGGGCGGACCCACTGGGTCGGGCCGGTGCTCGGCGCCGTCGTCATCGTGCTCATCCAGGACCGGCTGTCCGCGTCGGGGTTCGAGGGCTGGAACCTCATCGTGCTGGGCGCGATCCTGGCCGTGCTGGTCGTGGTCGCGCCCGACGGGTTGCAGGCCCGGCTGTGGCGGCGGCCCTGGCAGGCGGCCGTCGCGCTCGTGGCGGTGACGGGGGTCCTGGCGGTCGTCGACTCGTGGGGCGGGCCGCTGGACTGGTTCGTGGCCGGCGTGCTGGCCGCAGTCGCCGTCGTGCTCTGGCCTGGCCGGGCGCGGGCGCCGGTCGCGGCCGAGCGCCGTCCGGCGGCTGCCCCCGTCGCGCCTGAGGAGGCGGCCGGGGCCGTGCCGGTCGCCGCCGACGCCGAGCCCGGGGAGGTGCTGGTCGAGTGCCGCGACGTCGCGAAGTACTTCGGCGGCGTCCGGGCGCTCGACGGCGTGAGCCTGCGGATCCGCGCGGGCGAGCTGGTCGGGCTGGTCGGGCCGAACGGGTCGGGCAAGACGACGCTGGTCAACCTGCTCTCCGGGGCGTTGCGGCCGACCAGCGGGTCGATCGCCGTGGCCGGGCGCGACATCGTCGGGCTGGCGCCGCACCGCATCGCGCACGTGGGCGTCAGCCGTACGCACCAGATCCCGAAGCCGTTCGAGTCGATGACCGTCCGGGACAACGTCGCCATGGCGATCATGTTCGGGCGCTCGCCGCGGCCGCTCGCCGGCGCGCGCGAGGAGGCCGAGGCGTGTCTCGACGTCGTCCACCTGCGGCACCTGGCCGACGCCAAGCCGGCCGAGATCAACCTGCACGAGCGGCAGCTGCTCGAGATGGCCCGCGCGATCGCCACGAAACCGAAGGTGCTGCTGCTCGACGAGGCGCTGGCCGGGCTCAACCCGGCCGAGATCGACGCCGCCGTCGCCGTCGTCCGCCGCATCCACGCGACCGGCATCACCATCGTCATCGTCGAGCACCTGCTGCGCGTGGTGAACCAGCTGGCCACGCGCGTCGTCGTGCTGAACCAGGGCGCGCTGCTGGCCGACGGAGACCCGCGGACGGTCATGAACGACCCCGACGTCATCCGCGCCTACCTGGGGAGGCACGCCCATGCTCGAGGTACGTGAGCTCGAGGCCTGGTACGGCCAGGCGCAGGCGCTGTGGGGCGTCGACCTGTCCGTGGCCGACGGCGAGGTCGTCAGCATCGTCGGACCCAACGGCGCCGGCAAGTCGACGCTGGTCCAGTCGATCGCCGGGCTGCACCGCTCGACCCGCGGCACGATCGCCGTCGACGGCGTCGACCTCACCCGGGTGCCCGCGCACCGGGTCGGCGACCACGGCGTGGCGCTCGTGCCCGAGGGCCGCCGCGTCTTCGCCCGCATGACGGTGCACGACAACCTGGTGCTGGGGGCGTACCGGCGTTCGGCGCGGCCGGGGCTGGCCGATGGGCTGGCACGGGTGCACTCGTTGTTCCCCCGCTTGGCCGAGCGGTCGTCGCAACTGGCCGGGAGCCTCAGCGGCGGCGAGCAGCAGATGCTGGCCATCGGCCGGGCGCTGCTCGCCCAGCCGCGGCTGCTGCTCATGGACGAGCCGTCGCTGGGCCTGGCCCCCGTCGTCGTCGACGAGGTGTTCGACGCGATCCGCGCCATCAACGCCGACGGCGTCAGCGTGCTGCTGGTCGAGCAGGACGTCGAGCGGGCGCTGGAGGTGTCGGCGCGCGGATACGTGCTGGCCGAGGGCCGCATCGTGGCGTCCGGGAGCTCGGCGGAGCTGACCGGGAGCGCGTTGGTGCGCCGCAGCGTCCTGGGGCTGTGACGGCCGTCGCTGCGCCCGGCGGGCCGGCGTCGGTAAGGTGCGACCGTGGGCAAGGTTCATGAATCGATCAGTGGCCGGCTCCGCGACTTCATCGAGGCGCAGCACGTGTTCTTCGTCGCGACGGCGCCGACCGGGCCGGACGGCCACGTCAACGTGTCGCCGAAGGGGATCGGCGGCTCGTTCGTGGTGCTCGACGAGCACACCGTCGCCTACCTCGACTACACCGCCAGCGGCGCGGAGACCATCGCGCACCTGCGCGAGAACGGCCGGATCACGCTGATGTTCTGCGCGTTCGCCGGTCCGCCCAACGTCGTCCGGCTGCACGGCACCGGCCGCTTCGTCACCCTCTACGACAACGAGTTCGCCTCGCTCGTCGAGCTGTTCCCCGACCGCCGCGGCGCCCGCGCCGTCATCGTCGTCGACGTCCACCGCGTGTCGGACTCATGCGGCTACGGCGTCCCGTTCATGGAGTACACCGGCGAGCGCGACCTGCTGCAGACGCACATGGAGCGCAAGGGCGCGGACGGCCGCGCCGAGTACCGCCGCCTGAAGAACGCCACCAGCCTCGACGGCCTGCCCGCCTTCGACTACGACCCGGTGTGAGCTTCGAACGACGCCGGGATGTCCCGCCTCGTGTGCAGGACCCGCCAGACGTCGACGTGGTCCGCGCGCTCGACGTAGAAGACGAGGTACGGGAAGCCCTCGACCGGGGCGGTGCGCAGTCCCGGCAGGTCGAGCTCATGGCCGGAGCGCGCCGAGCCCGCGCCCGGATGACGGCCGATCAGCAGGTAGACACGCTCGAGGGCGTCGACGAAGTCGAGCGCCGCCTGCTCCGCGTGCTCCTTCAGGTAGTGGGCGAGCGCCTCGTCGACGTCCCACGCGGCTCGCTCACGCAGGCGGACCCGCCGGTCGGTCACGCGTCGGCCGGCGGACGGACGCGGGCGCGCAACCGCTCGAAGTACCAGGCGTCGGCGACGTCGGCGGGCTCGGACTCGGCGCCCTCCAGCACGAGCCGACGCAGCTCCTGCCGGTCCAGGTCGCGCCGGATCAGCTCGCGGACATACTCACTGCTGGTGCCGTAGCCACGTTCGGTGACCTGTTGCTCGACGAACGCCTTGAGTGCGTCGGGCAGCGAGATGTTCATCGTGGTCATGACGTGAGGCTAGCGCGCGATGGCAAGAATTGTCATCCGACCGCGATGCGGACGGTCGTACCGGATGCTGAGACATCCGGGTAACCGCCTTGACTCGCACCCTCCGGGTGAGGGACGGTGCATTCGTGCGTTTCGGCATTCTCGTACTTCACTAGCGCGTCAGGCGAACCAGCCGACGCGCTACCCCTCGTCAGCCCACCAGGGCCGGGGGGTTTTTTGTTGCACGGGACCGCTCGACACGCACAGACGACTACACTGCAGAAGGGTCCGGCCATGCCGCAGGGACAGCCAGCCAGGGACAACGGGACGACGATGTCGGGCGCCGCGAGCCTCATCCGCTCGCTCGAGGCGGTCGGCGTCGACACCGTATTCGGCATTCCCGGCGGCGCCATTCTCCCGGCGTATGACCCGCTGCTCGACTCGCAGCAGATCCGGCACATCCTGGTCCGCCACGAGCAGGGCGCCGGCCACGCGGCCGAGGGCTACGCGCTGGCGACGGGGAAGGTCGGCGTCTGCATGGCCACCTCCGGGCCGGGCGCGACGAACCTGGTGACGCCGATCGCGGACGCGCACATGGACTCCGTCCCCATGGTCGCGGTCACCGGCCAGGTCGCGTCGGCCGCCATCGGGACCGACGCGTTCCAGGAGGCCGACATCCGCGGCATCACGATGCCGATCACCAAGCACAACTACCTGGTCACCGACCCGGCGGAGATCCCGCGGACGATCGCCGAGGCGTTCCACATCGCCGGCACCGGCCGGCCCGGGCCGGTCCTCGTCGACGTCGCCAAGGACGCGATGCAGGCGATGACGACGTTCCGCTGGCCGGTCGAGCTGGACCTGCCGGGCTACCGGCCGGTGACGCGTCCGCACGCCAAGCAGGTCCGCGAGGCGGCCCGGCTGATGGCGTCGGCGAAGCGGCCGGTCCTTTACGTGGGCGGCGGCGTGCTGCGCGCCCGCGCCTGGGCCGAGCTGGCCCGGCTGGCCGAGGTCACCGGCTTCCCGATCGTGACGACGCTGACGGCGCGCGGCGCGTTCCCCGACAGCCACCGCCAGCACCTGGGCATGCCCGGCATGCACGGCGCCGTCGCGGCGGTGACGGCGCTGCAGAAGGCCGATCTGCTGATCGCGCTGGGCGCCCGGTTCGACGACCGCGTGACGGGGAAGCTGTCGTCGTTCGCGCCGAACGCCGCCGTCATCCACGCCGACATCGACCCGGCCGAGATCTCCAAGAACCGCGTCGCCGACGTCCCGATCGTCGGCGACTGCAAGGAGGTCATCGGCGAGCTGATCCCGGCCATCGAGGCCGAGTTCGCCGCCGGGACCCGCGCGGACCTCACCGGCTGGTGGCGTCAGCTGGACCAGTGGCGCGAGAACTTCCCGCTCGGCTACACGCCGTCCGAGGGCGGCGAGCTGATGCCGCAGTACGTCATCGAGCGGCTAGGCAAGCTGGTCGGCCCCGACGCGATCTACGTCGCCGGTGTCGGGCAGCACCAGATGTGGGCCTCGCAGTACATCTCCTACGAGCACCCGAACACGTGGCTGAACTCCGGCGGCGCCGGGACGATGGGCTACGCGGTCCCGGCCGCGATGGGCGCGAAGACGGGGCGGCCCGACGCCACCGTGTGGGCGATCGACGGCGACGGCTGCTTCCAGATGACCAACCAGGAGCTGGCCACCTGCGCGATCGAGGGCATCCCGATCAAGGTCGCCGTCATCAACAACGAGAGCCTCGGCATGGTCCGGCAGTGGCAGACGCTGTTCTACGACGGCCGCTACTCCAACACCGACCTCGACAGCCGCCGCATCCCCGACTTCGCCAAGCTGGCCGAGGCCTACGGCTGCGTCGGGCTGCGCTGCGACACCGCCGAGGACGTCGACGCCACCATCGAGAAGGCGATGGCCGTCGACGACCGGCCGGTCGTGGTCGACTTCGGCGTGCACCGCGACGCCATGGTCTGGCCGATGGTCGCGGCCGGCACCAGCAACGACGAGATCCAGATCGCCCGCGGCATGGCGCCGGAATGGGACAGGAGCGAGGACTGATGAGCAAGCACACGCTGTCGGTGCTGGTCGAGAACAAGCCCGGCGTGCTCGCACGCATCGCCGCGCTGTTCTCCCGCCGCGGCTTCAACATCGACTCGCTCGCGGTCGGCCCGACGGAGCACCCGTCGGTGTCGCGCATGACCGTCGTCGTCGACGTCGAGGACTCGCCGCTGGAGCAGGTCACCAAGCAGCTGAACAAGCTGGTCAACGTGCTCAAGATCGTCGAGCTCGACCCGGGCCAGTCGGTCCAGCGCGAGCTGGTGCTGGTCAAGGTGCGCACGGACAACGACACCCGTCCGCACGTGCTGCAGACGGTCGAGCTGTTCCGCGCCAAGGTCGTCGACGTGGCGACCGACGCGGTGACGATCGAGGCGACCGGCTCGTCTGACAAGCTGAGCGCGTTGCTCAAGGTGCTGGAACCGTACGGCATCCGCGAGCTGGTGCAGTCCGGTGTGGTGGCGGTGGGACGCGGATCGCGCTCCATCACCGACCGCGCGCTGCGACCCGTCGACCGCGTCGCATAGAAACCCACAGATAGAAGGAGACGCCCTCGTGGCAGAGATGTACTACGACGACGACGCCGACCTCTCGGTCATCCAGGGGCGGGTCGTCGCCGTCATCGGCTATGGAAGCCAGGGCCACGCCCACGCGCTGAGCCTGCGCGACTCCGGCGTGGACGTCCGCGTCGGCCTGCAGGAGGGCTCGAAGAGCCGGGCCAAGGCCGAGGCCGAGGGCCTGCGCGTCGTGACGCCGGCCGAGGCGGCCGCCGAGGCCGACCTCATCATGATCCTGGCGCCTGACCACGTGCAGCGGCACATCTACGCCAACGACATCGAGCCGAACCTGCAGGAGGGCGACGCGCTCTTCTTCGGCCACGGCTTCAACATCCGGTTCGGCTACATCAAGCCGCCGGCCGACGTCGACGTCGCGATGGTCGCGCCGAAGGGCCCGGGCCACCTGGTGCGACGCGAGTTCGCCGACGGCCGCGGCGTGCCGGTGCTGGTCGCCGTCGAGCAGGACGCGTCCGGCCAGGCGCTGGCGCTCGCGCTGTCCTACGCCAAGGGCATCGGCGGGCTGCGCGCCGGCGGCATCGGCACGACGTTCGCCGAGGAGACCGAGACCGACCTGTTCGGTGAGCAGACGGTGCTCTGCGGCGGCGTGTCGCACCTGGTCCAGGCCGGGTTCGAGGTCATGACCGAGGCCGGCTACCAGCCCGAGGTCGCCTACTTCGAGGTGCTGCACGAGCTGAAGCTGATCGTCGACCTCATGTACGAGGGCGGCATCGCCAAGCAGCGCTGGAGCGTGTCGGACACCGCCGAGTACGGCGACTACACAACCGGCCCGAAGATCATCGACGCGTCGGTGAAGGAGCGCATGAAGGACGCGCTGACGGCGATCCAGGACGGGTCGTGGGCGGCCGGCTTCATCGCCGACCAGGACGCCGGCGCGCCGGACTTCAAGCGGCTGCGCGCCGAGGGCGAGGCGCACCCGATCGAGGCCACCGGCCGCGAGCTGCGCAAGCTGATGTCCTGGGTGAAGACCAGCGACGACGACTACACCGAGGGCACCGCCGCGCGCTGACGCGGTCCTCCGCACACCGGCCGAAAGGGCATCGCGATGATCTCGACCACGCACCTGCTGGCGTTCGTCATCAGTTCGTTCGTGCTCATCGCGATCCCCGGGCCGAGTGTGCTGTTCACCGTCGGCCGGGCGCTCGTGCTCGGCCGGCGCGGCGGCATCGCGTCCGCCGCCGGCAACTCCATCGGCGCGATGCTGCAGGCGGTGGCCGTCGCCTTCGGGCTCGGCGCGATCGTCGAGCGGTCGATCGTGGTGTTCACGGTGATCAAGTTCGCCGGCGCCGCGTACCTCGTCTACCTGGGCGTGCAGGCGATCCGGCACCGCAAGTCGTTCGCCGACGCGGCGGCCGGCGCGGTCCGGATCACCAGCGTCCGCCGGGCCGCGCGCGAGGGGTTCGTCGTCGGGCTGACGAACCCGAAGGTCATCGTGTTCTTCGCCGCCGTCCTCCCGCAGTTCGTCGATCCCTCGGGCGCGGCCCCGAGCGTGCAGATGCTGCTGTTCGGCGCCGTGTTCACCGTGATGGCGTTCCTGATGGACAGCTGCTGGGCGGTCGGCGCCGGCACCGCGCGCGACTGGTTCGCGCGCTCGCCGGGGCGGCTGGGCCACTTCAGCGCCGTCGGCGGCGTGGCGATGATCGGGCTGGGCGCCCGGCTGGCGGTCACCGGCCGCAGCGACTGACGTGCGCGCGCGCCGGCCCCACGCCGCGCTCGCACCGTTCGTCGAGCATCTCTGGTACGTCGACGAGCCGCTGCCGCCCGGCCGCGACCGCACCCTGCCCACCGGCGCGGCCCAGCTCGTCGTCAACCTCGCCGCCGACCGGCTGAACTGGTACGACGGTCCTGACCTCACGGTTCCTCGCGGCGTCGGCGGCGCCGGTGTCTGCGCGCCGCTGGCCCGGCCGATCGGCGTCGACACGGCCGACCAGTCGTTCACCGCGGGGGTCGTGTTCCGGCCCGGCGGCATCGTGGCGTTCGGCGCCGTGCCGGCGGCGGAGCTGACCGATCCGGTCACGCCGCTGGACGAGTGGTGGGGCGCCGAGGGTGGCAGCGTGCGCGAGCGGGTGCTCACCGCGGCGACGCCGGGGGAGCGGCTGGACGTGCTGGAACGCGTGCTGCTCGGCCGGTTGCGGGCGGCCGGCGGACCGGACCGCCCGGACGGCGCGCTGGCGTACGCCGTCGCGGCGCTGGACCGCGGCGTCCCCGTGCACGCCGTCGCCGCCACCGTCGACGCGTCGGAGTCCACGCTGCGGCGCCGGTTCCGCGCCGCCGTCGGGCTGTCGCCGAAGCAGTTCGGCCGGGTCCGGCGACTGCAGCGGGTGCTCCGGGCCGCGACGACGCCGGACCGCCCGGCGCCGGACTGGGCCGAGGTGGCGGCCCGGCACGGTTACTTCGACCAGGCGCACCTGATCAACGACTTCCGCGCGCTGACGGGCCTGACGCCCCTCCGGTACGTCCCGCGCTCGGCCGCCGAGCACAACCACGTCCCGCTGCGCTGATCCAGTCGGCCGCTCCGCTCGAATGGATCTTGTCGGAGGGTGGCGGTAGGCTTGGTCTCATGTTCGAGGAAGCGCTGCTGCCTGCTCCGTCGTCGGGTGCCGACCCGGTGACGGGCACGCTGGTGGCGTGGCATCCGGACACCTTCGACTGGGTGCGAGTGGACCCTGCCGACCTGGTCGGCGGCGGCGTCGAGCCGGGATTCCTGGAGCGGTCGGCCGGTGTCCTGCCCGCCGACGCGGACCGCCTGCCGACCGGCGCCGAGCTGGCCGCCGTCCTGGCCGCGTTCGACTCCGGCGCGGCCGCCGCCCACGACCTCGTCGAGGCCGGCGCCGAGCTGACCGCCTGGGTGGCGGCCAAGGAGGCGGACGTGCTCGCCGAGCTGGCGGCGCGGCCGGAACTGCGGCCGGTCGAGACGGGCTGCCGCTCGGTGAACCCGGTCACGACGACCGCGGCCGAGGTGGCCGCACGCTGCCAGCGGACGGTCCGGCAGGCCGAGAACCTGGTCGGGCACGCGCTGCAGTTGGTCGCGGACTTCCCCGCCACGCACGCGGCCCTCTCGGCGGGGTCGATCGACGTGCGCCGCGCCAGGGTGATCATCGACGAGCTGGGCGGGCAGGGTCCGGCGGTGCGGGCGCGGGTCGAGGCGGCGGTGCTGCCGAAGGCGCCCGCGCTGGACGCGGTGGCGTTGCGGAGGCTGGTGAGGCGGCGGTTGCACGAGCTGGCGCCGGTGGAGGTGGCCGAGCGGCACCGGATCGCCCGGGACGGCCGGTACGTGGCGGTGACCCCGGCGTCGGACGGCATGGCGTTCCTGGAGGCGCTGCTGCCGGCCGACGACGCGACGGCCCTGACGACGGTGCTGAACGTCGCGGCGGCCGACGCCAAGCGCGCCGACGCGGCGGCTGGTGTGCCCGCCCGGTCGAGCGACCAGCGCCGGGCCGACGCACTGGCCGAGCTCGCGTGGGCGGCGCTGAGCTCCTGCGCTGACGCGGTCGCCACCGGCGTCCCGGCTGGAACGCCCGCAACGGTGGACTCGCCTGCCGGGGCAGCAGCCGGGTCGGCTGAGGCGGCCGGCGTACCGGCGCCGCGGCCGTCCGGCGCCGTGCCGCGCCGGCGACCGGTCGCGGTGCAGTCACCGTCCCGCTCAGCACCCTCGACGGTCTCGACGACCAGCCGGGCGAGCTGGAGGGCTACGGGCCCGTCCCCGCTCACGTGGCCCGCACGCTGGCCGCCGAGGGCGTGTGGACCTGGCTGCGCACCGACCCCGGTACCGGACAGCTGCTCGACCTCGGCCGGAGGAAGTACCGGCCGAGCCAGGCGCTGGCCGACTTCATCACCGCCCGCGACCGGACGTGCCGCATGCCCGGCTGCCACCGGCCGGCCCGGGCCGCCGACCTCGACCACATCGTCCCGTTCGCCGCCGGCGGCAGCACCGCGCCCGGCAACCTGCACGCCCTCTGCACGACACACCACCTGCTCAAACACCACGGGCGCTGGACGCCGAGACGTCAGCCGGACGGTACGACCCGATGGCGCAGCCCCACCGCTCACCGGTACGTGAAGTCCTCGGGCTGACCGTTTTCTCCAAGCGCGTCGCGGCCGCGGGGGTGACGATGGGGTCATGAGCGATCTCACCGTGATCCCGAAGCTCGTCGTCGACGGCGCCGACCGTGCCCTCGACTTCTACCGCCGCGCGCTCGGTGCCGAGCCCGGCGTCCGGTACGCCGGGCCGGGCGGGCGGGTGGTGTACGCCGAATTCCGCGTCGGCGCCAGCACGCTGTCGATCAAGGACGCCGACGAGCACGACCCGGCGGCCGGCGCGCTGTTCACGCTGGAGGTGGCCGACCCGGACGCCGTCGGGGCCGCGCTGGAGCAGGCGGGCGCGACCGTCGTCTTCCCGATCGACGACCAGTCGTACGGCATGCGGCAGGGCCGGCTGCGCGACCCGTTCGGCATCCAGTGGATCGTGTCCCGGCAGACCGAGGACCTCAGCGCCGACGAGGTGCAGCAGCGGCTGGACGCGGAGCCGGGCTGAGCCGGTTCAGCCGCCCTTGGTGTACGTGGCCCGCCAGCGGTTCTCGCGGCGGTCCAGCGAGAACGTCACGCGCTCGCCGAGCGCGACGAACTCGGCGGTGGTGGCGGTGGCGTCGTGGTGGCGCTGGTCGTAGGCGGACCGGACATAGCTCGGGTACTCGGCCGGGATGCGGTGGTCGAAGTCGGGCAGCTGCTCGATCACGTCGGCCCAGATGTCCGGACCGGTGTACGCGCCGAGCAGGCCGAGGATCGCCTCGGCCCGCTCGTGCGCGACCAGTTCCTCGATGGCCGGTGTGAGCTGCGCCGTCAGTCGGGCGGCGTGCTCGCGGTCGGACAGCGCCTGGCCGCCCGCGGCGGGCCGCCAGGACTCGAACCGCTGCGAACCGTAGAGCGGCTCGCCCTCGACCACGCCACCGCGCGGGTGGCGGACCAGCAGCACGCCGTCGCCGGCGTACACGAGCGCGGCGTGGGGATAGCCGTCCCGCAACTGCCGTACCAGCTCTTCGGTCACGACAGGGACGTCCATGCCCGGATACTAGGCCAGATCGGTCAGGCGCGGACCGCCCGTCCATCGCCGACCGGCGCCAGGACGCCGGTCACCAGCTCGGCCAGCAGGTCGATCCCCTCGGTGGACAGGATCGACTCCAGGTGGAACTGCACCGACGCGAACCCGGCGCCGCGCAGCGCCACGACCTCGCCGGTCTCCGGATGCGCCGCGACCTCGGCCTCCGCCGGCGGAGCCGTGCCGGCCGGCAGCCAGGCCGCATAGGTGTTGTAGAACCCGACCCGCGTCTCCCGGCCGAACAGCGGCACCGCCCGCTGGGTGCCCTGGTACGGCTGCGGCAGCGGGCCCAGCGGCAGCCCGAGCGTCGCGGCCAGCACCTGGTGGCTGAGGCAGACGGCCAGCAGCGGCCGCCCCGCCGCGAGTCGCTCGCGGACGACGTCGTGCAGCCGGGCGATCCGCCGATCGCCGACGTCGCGCGGGTCGCCCGGGCCGGGGCCGGACAGCACCAGGTCGTACGCGTCGCCGTCGGCCGGCGCCACGTCGGACCAGCGGCGCACGTCCGCGCGCATGCCGAGCCGGCGCAGCAGGTGCGCGAGCATCGCCGTCCACCGGTCCTCGGCGTCGACGATCAGCACCGACCGCCCGTCCAGCGCCGGCCGCTCGTCCTGCCCCTGCGGCCGCAGCCAGAACGGCGCCAGAGTGCGGTTGCGAGCGGTCAGCGCGGCGGCGATCGCAGGATCATTCGCCAGCTGACCAGCTGGAGCCGGCGGCGCCGACCTCCCAGCGAGCGCCGTCAGCACGCCGGCGGCCTTCGCGTGCGTCTCGGCCACCTCGTGCCCGGCGACGGAGTGCCGCACCAGCGTCGCGCCGACCGGCACCCGCACGGTCCCGTCCGGCTCCAGGTACGCGGTGCGGATGAGGATCGGCGCGTCGACGGTGAGCCGGTCGCCGTCGGCCTCGATCAGCGCCGCGACGCCCGCGTAGTAGCCGCGCCCGTTCGGCTCGTAGCGGGTGATCACCCGGGCCGCGTTCTCCAGCGGCGACCCGGTCACCGTCGGGGCGAACATGGTCTCGCGCAGCACGTCGCGCACGTCCAGCCGGGTCGTGCCCTCCAGCAGGTACTCGGTGTGGATCAGGTGCCGCATCGGCTTGAGGTACGGCCCGAGCACGCGTCCGCCGTCCTCGCAGACGGCGCTCATCATCTTCAGCTCCTCGTCGACGACCATGAACAGCTCCTCGGTCTCCTTCGGGTCGGCGAGGAAGCGGAGCAGGTCGCCGGCGGTCGCGCCGCCGGACGGCACGCGGTAGGTGCCGCTGATCGGGTTCATGACGACGGTGCCGTCGTCGACGCTGACGTGCCGCTCCGGCGTCGCGCCGACCATCGTCACGTCGCCGGCATGCACCGCGAACGTCCAGTAGGCGCCCGGCTCGCCGGTGAGGAGCCGGCCGAACAGCCGCAGCGCCGCGTGCGGGACGGAGCCGGTCAGCCGGGCCAGGTAGTCGCGCCGGATGACGAAGTTCGCGCCGGCGCCGTGGCCGATCTCGTCGCGGATCACCCGCCCGACGATGTCGGCGTACTCGTCGTCGGCAACGTCGAACCCGCCGGCTGTCACGTCGACCGGCCCGGACACCGCGGCGACGACGTCGTCCCTGGTCAGCGTGGTGCGCGAGTGCACCCGCAGGCAGCGCAGCGGCGCGCCGTCGTCGTGGCAGTCGAAGCCGCGCTCGGTCAGCTGCCGGTAGGGGATCAGCGCCAGCGTGGCCGCGCTGTCGCCGTCGGGCAGCGGGAGATCCGCCAGCCGGTCGACGTCCACCAGGTCGCCGAGCAGCAGCTCCACGCCGGGCCGGCCGGCGCGGGCGAGCAGCGCGAACGGCGGCGGAGCGGGATCGTCGAGCAGGTCCTGCAGCATGGTCGTTCCTTCCGGTCGAGCCTCGACCGGGCGAACGGTGCCGGAAATGACACGACCGCCTCGGTGAGGCGGTCGCTTGCGTCGGGTACGCGAAGGGGGTGAGCCGCCTAGGAGGCGGGCCACCACTGGCCGAGCACGGTCGCGTACATGCCGCAGACCCTAGCAGCACCTGTCGATCAGGGACGTGGCGGCGGCGGTGGCACGCTCAGCTGGCGGGCGCCGTTGAGGTCGGACGCGGCCGGCTCCACCTCCGGCGTGGGCGGCGGCGCCGGCGGAGTGGCCGGCTTCTCCGTCGCATGCTCCAGGAAGCGCAGCAGCTCGACCGGGAACGGCAGCACGACGGTCGAGTTCTTCTCGGCGGCCACCTCGACGATGGTCTGCAGCAGCCGCAGCTGCAACGGCCGGCGTCTCGGACATCGCCGACGCGGCCGAGGCGAGCTTGTGCGAGGCCTGCAGCTCGCCGTCGGCGGTGATGACCCGCGATCGCCGCTCCCGCTCCGCCTCGGCCTGCCGCGACATGGAACGTTTCATCGTCTCCGGCAGCGCGACGTCCTTGATCTCGACCCGGTCGATCTCGATGCCCCAGCCGACCGCCGGGCTGTCGATCATCAGCGCGAGCCCTTGGTTCAGCGACTCGCGGTTGGAGAGCAGGTCGTCCAGCTCGCTCTTGCCGATGATCGACCGCAGCGACGTCTGGGCGACCTGCGAGACGGCGAACTCGTAGTCCTGCACCTCGACGATCGCGTCGACCGGGTCGTGCACCCGGAAGTACACGACCGCGTCGACCCGCACCGTCACGTTGTCGCGGGTGATGCCGTCCTGCGCCGGGATCGGCAGCGTGACGATCTGGACGTTGACCTTGCGCATCTGGTCCACGAACGGGGCGATCCACACGAACCCCGGCTCGCGCGGCCGGCCGTGCACCCGGCCGAGCCGGAACACGACACCGCGCTCGTACTGACGGACGATGCGGGCGCTGGCGCCGTAGCCGACCAGGCCGACCATCGCCAGGATGATGAGGATCGCGAGTAGCGCACCCATGCTGACCTCCTCGTCAGCGGCCCTTCGCTTTCGAGCGTACGCCCGCTCGTCGGGTCTGGGCAGGGTGCCGTCTTGCTGCAGTTGGCGTTGAGGTGGCTGCGGCCGTCGGCCGTCCCCCTGCTGCCTGCGGGATTTCCCGCCCCCTCGAAGTTGATCATGGAGAAATGGGGCTTTCGGGCGCCTCGGAAGCCGGTCTTCTCCATGATCAACAACGTGATGTCGCGCTGGCGGGCGTTGGGTGGGCGTGGGGTGGGCCCCGGGCGCGGCGACGTGGGGCGCGCGGTCCGTCCGTTGTCAGCGGAGAGCGAACCCCGCGAAATCCACTTGTGAGTGAGTCCTCACTCACTTAGCATCCTGACCCATGGCCACCGAGACGCGACGGACGCGGGCGACGCCGATGTCGCCGGAGCAGCGGCGGGCGGCGATCGTCGAGGCGACGGTGCCGCTGCTGCACCGGCACGGGTTCGACGTCAGCACGCGCCAGATCGCCGAGGCGGCCGGCATCGCCGAGGGGACGATCTTCCGCGTCTTCGAGGACAAGGACACGCTGTTGCGGCAGGCGCTCGAGGCGGCCCTCGACCCCGGCGACGCCGAGCGGCGGCTGGCCGCCATCGGCGCCGACCTGCCGCTGGAGGACCGGCTGCTCGTCGCCACGCAGATCCTGCACGAGCGGCTGACCGGCATCTTCCAGCTGATGGCGGCGATCGGCTTCCAGCGTCCACCCGGCGACGACGGCCGCCACGACCCGCCCCGGCACGCCGGGATGATGGCGCTGCTCGAGGAGCTGGTCGAGCCCGACCGCGACCGCCTGCGGCTGCCGCCGGCCGAGGTGGCCCACCGCCTGCGCATCCTCTGCTTCGCCGGCTTCCACCCGTTCATCACCGACCGCACGCCCATGACGCCCGCCGGGGTCGTCGACCTGCTGCTGCACGGTGTCCTGGCCCCCGCCGCCGGCAGCAGCGATCCGTCACCCTGACGCCGTCCCAGCTCACGGGCGCCCGACCATCACAATCCGACTCTCCACTCCGGAGCCGCTCCATGCTCATCACCCTGCTGCGGACGTACCTGCGCCCGTACCGGCGGTGGCTGGCCGCCGTCGTCGTGCTGCAGTTCGTCGGCACGCTGGCCTCGCTCTACCTGCCCAGCCTCAACGCGGACATCATCGACAACGGCATCGCCCGCGGCGACACCGGCTACATCATGCGCACGGGCGGCTGGATGCTCGCGGCGACGCTGGTGCAGATCACCTGCACGGTCGGCGCGGTGTACTTCGGCGCGCGGACGGCGATGGCGTTCGGCCGCGACGTGCGCACGGCCGTGTTCCACCGGGTCGGCGAGTTCTCCGCCCGCGAGGTGGGCCGGTTCGGCGCGCCGTCGCTGATCACCCGCAACACCAACGACGTCCAGCAGGTCCAGATGCTGGTGCTGATGTCGTGCACACTGCTGGTCACGGCGCCGATCATGGCGACCGGCGGCGTCATCATGGCGCTGCGCGAGGACGTCGGACTGGCCTGGCTGCTGCTGGTCTGCGTGCCCGCGCTGATCGTCGGCATCGCGCTGATCGTGCGCCGGATGGTCCCGGGCTTCCGCCTCATGCAGGAGCGCATCGACGACGTCAACCGGGTCATGCGCGAGCAGATCACCGGCATCCGGGTGGTCCGCGCGTTCGTCCGCGAACGCTGGGAGCGCAGCCGCTTCGCCGTCGCGAACACCGCGCTCACCGATACCGCGCTCTACGTCGGCCGCGTGATGGCCCTGATGTTCCCGTGGGTGATGTTCGTCTTCAACGTGTCGAGCGTGGCGGTGCTGTGGTTCGGCGCCGGCCGGGTCGATGACGGCCAGATGCAGATCGGCGCGCTGACGGCGTTCCTGACCTACCTCATGCAGATCCTGATGTCGGTCATGATGGCGACGTTCATGCTGGTCATGGTGCCGCGGGCGACGGTGTGCGCGGAGCGCATCGGCGAGGTGCTCGACACCGAGTCCTCGGTCGTGCCGCCGCCGGCGCCGGTGACGACGCTGCCGCGGCGGGTCGCGCTGGAGTTGCGCGGCGCCGAGTTCGCCTACCCCGGCGCGGAGTCGCCGGTGCTGCGCGACGTCACGTTCACCGTCGAGCCGGGCACCACGACCGCGATCGTCGGCAGCACCGGGTCGGGCAAGACGACGCTGGTCAGCCTGGTACCACGCCTGATCGATGTGACGGCGGGCCGGGTGCTGGTCGGCGGCGTCGACGTGCGCGAGCTCGACGCCGAGGCGCTGCGGGCGCGGATCGGCCTGGTGCCGCAGCGGGCGTACCTGTTCTCCGGCACCGTCGCCAGCAACCTGCGCTACGGCAAGCCCGACGCCACCGACGACGAGCTGTGGGCGGCGCTGGAGATCGCGCAGGCCGCCGACTTCGTCCGCGAGATGCCGGAGGGCCTGGACGCGCCGATCGCGCAGGGCGGCACCAACGTCTCCGGCGGGCAGCGGCAGCGGCTGGCGATCGCCCGCGCGCTGGTCCGCAAGCCCGGCCTCTACCTGTTCGACGACTCGTTCTCAGCGCTCGACCTCGCCACCGACGCCCGGCTGCGGGCGGCGCTGCGGCCGCACACGACCGACGCCGCGGTGGTCATCGTCGCCCAGCGGATCTCCACCGTCATAGACGCCGACCAGATCGTCGTGCTCGACGACGGCGCGGTCGTCGGGCTCGGCGCGCACGCCGAGCTGCTGGCGACCTGCCCGACGTACGCCGAGATCGTCGAGTCCCAGCTGACCGCGGAGGAGGCCGCATGAGCGCGTCCAGGCCCACCACGACGACGGCGCCCGCGCGGCCCGCCGGTCCAGGCGGCCCGGGGCCGCTCGGCCGCGGCGGCGGACCGTTTGGCGGCATGGCCGGCCCGCCGCAGAAGGCGCTGGACTTCGTCCCGTCGGCGAAGCGGCTGCTCGGCCGGCTGGCGCCGGAGCGGGCCGGCGTCGCGCTGGTCATCGCGCTGGCGCTCGTCAGCGTCACGCTCAACGCGATCGGCCCGCGGCTGCTCGGCCACGGCACCGACCTGATCTTCCAGGGCGTCATCGGCCGCCAGCTGCCCGAGGGCGTCAGCAAGGATGAGGCGATCGAGGACCTGCGCGCCGACGGGCAGGGCACGTTCGCCGACATGCTCTCCGGCATGGACGTCGTCCCTGGTCAGGGCGTCGACTTCGGGGCGCTGCAGACCGTGCTGCTGGGCGTGCTGGCGCTGTACGTGGGCGCGTCGCTGTTCATGTGGATCCAGGCGTACCTGCTCAACACGATCGTGCAGCGGACGGTGTTCCGGCTGCGCTCCGACGTCGAGGACAAGATCCATCGCCTGCCGCTGAAGTACTTCGACGCCAACTCGCGCGGCGACGTGCTCAGCCGCGTCACCAACGACATCGACAACGTGTCGCAGAGCCTCCAGCAGACGATGAGCCAGCTGCTCAACTCCCTGCTCACCGTCGTCGGCGTGCTGGCGATGATGATCTGGATCTCGCCGCTGCTGGCGCTGATCGCGCTGGTGACGATCCCGCTGTCGATGATCGTGACGACGGTGATCGCCAAGCGGTCGCAGAAGCAGTTCGTCGCGCAGTGGGCGCACACCGGCGCGCTGAACGGGCAGATCGAGGAGGCGTACACGGGTCACGCGCTGGTGCAGGTGTTCGGCCGGCAGCGCGAGGTGGAGCAGTCCTTCGCCGGCAAGAACGAGGAGCTCTACCAGGCCAGCTTCGGTGCCCAGTTCGTGTCCGGGCTGATCATGCCGGCGATGTTCTTCCTCGGGAACCTCAACTACGTCGCGATCGCCGTCGTCGGCGGGCTGCGGGTGGCGTCGGGCACGATGACGCTCGGCGACGTGCAGGCGTTCGTCCAGTACACCCGGCAGTTCACCCAGCCGCTGACCCAGCTGGCCTCGATGGCGAACCTGCTCCAGTCCGGCGTCGCGTCGGCGGAGCGGGTGTTCCAGCTGCTGGACGAGCCGGAGCAGGTGCCCGACCCGGCCAGCCCGGCGACGCTGGACGACCCGCCGCGCGGCCGCGTCGAGTTCGAGCACGTCACGTTCAGCTACGACCCGGACCAGCCGCTGATCGAGGACCTCTCGCTGGTGGCCGAGCCGGGCCAGACGGTGGCGATCGTGGGCCCGACCGGTGCCGGGAAGACGACGCTGGTCAACCTGATCATGCGGTTCTACGAGCTGCAGGGCGGCCGGATCACCATCGACGGCCGCGACATCGCCGGGCTGAGCCGCGACGAGCTGCGCGGCAGCATCGGCATGGTGCTGCAGGACACCTGGCTGTTCGGCGGCACGATCCGCGAGAACCTCGCCTACGGCGACCCGTCGGCGCCGGAGGAGCGGATCCGCGCGGCGGCCGAGGCGACCTACGTCGACCGGTTCGTGCACTCGCTGCCCGACGGCTACGACACCGTCATCGACGAGGAGGGCGACAACATCAGCGCCGGTGAGAAGCAGTTGCTCACCATCGCGCGGGCCTTCCTCGCCGACCCGTCGATCCTGATCCTGGACGAGGCGACGTCCTCGGTCGACACCCGCACCGAGGTGCTCGTCCAACACGCCATGGCGGCGCTGCGCAGCGACCGGACCAGCTTCGTCATCGCGCACCGGCTCTCCACCATCCGCGACGCGGACCTGATCCTCGTCATGCGTGACGGCGCCATCGTCGAGCAGGGCTCGCACGCCGAGCTGCTGGAGCGCCGCGGCGCCTACTTCGACCTGTACAACAGCCAGTTCGCGCTGCCCGCCGTCGAGGAGTAAGAGAGACACATGGCGAAGAAGGACGAGCGGCTGCCGAAGAAGCGCTACGAGAAGGAGCTGTTCCGGCTGCAGGCGCAGCTGGTGACGCTGCAGGAGTGGGTCCGGCAGGAGGGCGCCCGCGTCGTCGTCGTGTTCGAGGGACGCGACGCGGCCGGCAAGGGCAGCACGATCAAGCGGGTGACGCAGTACCTGAACCCGCGCATCGCCCGCATCGCGGCGCTGCCGGCGCCGACGGAGCGGCAGCGCGGCCAGTGGTACTTCCAGCGCTACGTCGAGCACCTCCCGGCCGCCGGCGAGATCGTGCTGTTCGACCGGAGCTGGTACAACCGCGCCGGCGTCGAGCGCGTCATGGGCTTCTGCACGAAGGAGGAGTACCAGCGCTTCCTCAACCAGGCCCCGACGTTCGAGCGGATGCTGGTCGAGGACGGCATCCTGCTGCGCAAGTACTGGTTCTCGGTGAGCGACGCGGAGCAGGAGCGCCGGTTCCGGTCCCGGCTGGAGGACCCGATGCGCCGGTGGAAGCTGTCGCCGATGGACCTGGAGTCGATCAGCCGCTGGGAGGACTACTCGCGGGCCAAGGACGACATGTTCGTGCACACGGACATCCCGGAGGCGCCGTGGTACGTGGTCGAGAGCGAGGACAAGCGGTCCGCGCGGATCAACATGATCGCGCACCTGATCTCGACCATCCCGTACCACGAGGTGCAGCGACGGCCGCTGGAGCTGCCGCCGCGGCCGGCCGCCCACGGGTATCAGCGGCCGCCGCGGGAGCTGCAGAACCACGTGCCGGACCACGCGGCCTCGCTCAGCTGAACACCGCCCGGACCTCGTCGCTGTAGTCGTAGCCGGCCGGCGGGACGACGCCGTGGTCGAGCAGGGCCTGGGCGCAGCCGACGAGGTCGATCCGGCTGTCCGGGTCGTTCAGCGACGCCCAGGAGAGGGTGCCGACGACGGTGTCGCCGAAGCCGTGCGGGACGGCCGGGTCGGCGCCGTGCTCGAGCAGGAACCGGGTCAGCTCGGCGTCGCCGCGCATGACCGCGTGGTTCAGCGCGGTGGCGTCCCAGTCGCCGCCGCGGGTGTCGATCGGCCAGCCGGCCTCGACCATGGCCCGGACGGCGTCGGCGGCGCCCTCGCCGGCCAGGTCCGGCAGCAGCCGCCGCTGGCCGGCGTCGAGTGCGCTGGTCAGGCCCGGTCTCGCGGCCAGCAGGGCCTTGGCGGCGCCGGCATCGGCGCGAGCGCAGGCGGCGATCAGGTCCTCCAGCGGGTCGTCCTCGTCGTCGCCGGGCGACAGCAGGGCGGCGACCTCCGGCAGGCCGAGGCGCAGCGCCAGCCGGTGCGCGCCGACGCCGTCCGGGGTGACGGCGTGGGGGTCCGCCACGGCGTCGAGCAGCAGCCGCACGAACGCCGCCGAGCACCGTCGCCGAATCGCGAACAGCAGCGGCGTGCCCAGCGACGGCGACGGCTCGTTCGGGTCGCCGCCGTGCGCCAGCAGCAGCCGCAGCGCGTCGGCGTTGTTCGCGTCGGCGACGTGGAACATCGCGTTCGTGCCGGTCACCGTCGCGCCGGCGGCCAGCAGCGCCCGCGTGCAGGCGAGGTCGCCGTCGAGGGAGTGGTAGAGCGACTCGTCGTCGGGATCGGCGCCGGCGTCGAGCAGCAGCACGGTCATCTCGGCGTCGTGGGTGACGCCGGCGGCGCCGTAGAGCGCGCTCAGCAGGTGCCCGTCGGGCGTGGTGAGCGACTGGTCCGGGTCGGCGCCGGCGGCGAGCAACGTGCGGGCGCTCTCGCGCAGGCCGGGCGCGAACTCGGGCAGCCGCACCAGCGACGAGTGGGTGACGGCGAGCAGCGGGGCGAGGCCGAGCGGGCCGCCGGGGCGGTGCACCCAGCCGGGGTCGGCGGCGATGGCGGCCCGGACGGCCGCGACGTCGCCTGTGGCGAGCCCGATCGCGCGCTCCGCGCCGGCGCGGTCGACGTCGGCCAGTCGGCGGACCGCCAGTTCGGGGCGGGGCGTCCGCGTGCCCCCGATCGTGTCGCCGGCGTAGACCAGCCGCAGCCACTCGTCCATCGTCAGGCCGCGGACCTCGTCGACGTGCTCGCGCAGCGCGGCCCAGGAGGCGAAGCCGTACTCGCGGGCGACGCAGGACTGGGCGTCGCGCAGTTGCGGCCCAGTGGAGTTCGGCCCAGTGGCGTGCGGCACCGTGGCGCGGAACCGGGCGGCCGCCGCCGGGTCGCCGTCGCGGAAGGCGCGCAGCAGCTGTTTGGCCTGCTTCTTCAGGTGGCCGAGATCGGGCCGGGCGGGCAGTTCGGGCATCGAGACCTCCGTGCACAGGGCCGCTGGTCCGCACGGTCGGCCGCACAAAGGCTCGGACGATACACACGTTGACGGAGTGGGTTCGACCCTTCCCGCGGACCCGGGCGCGGCGCCGGCCGCGCTGCTGCCGATTCTACCTGTTCCGTGCTTGCCGAAATGGCAAGGATCGTTGCAGCTGACGCGGTACGGGCGCAGTCTGGTGACATGACTAATGAGAACGGTTACGACGTGGTGGTGATCGGCGGCGGCGCGGCCGGGCTGAGCGGGGCGCTGACGCTGTCGCGCGCGCGGCGGTCGGTGCTGGTGATCGACTCCGGCGAGCAACGCAACGCGCCCGCCGACGGCGTGCACAACTACCTCGGACGGGAGGGCGCGGCGCCGGCCGAGCTGTACCGGACCGGGCGGGCCGAGATCGAGGGCTACGGCGGGCAGTTCCTCGCCGGGACGGTGGATGAGGTGAGCGGCGCGGCCGGCGACTTCACCGTCCGGCTGGGCTCCGGCGACGCCGTGCGGGCGCGGCGGATCCTGCTCGCCACCGGCGGCGTCGACGAGCTGCCCGACGTGCCCGGCGTGCGGGAGCGGTGGGGCCGTGACGTGCTGCACTGCCCGTACTGCCACGGCTGGGAGGTCCGCGACGGGGCGATCGGCGTGCTGGCCACGTCGCCCGGCGGGTTCCACCACGCCCAGCTGTTCCGGCAGTGGTCGGCCGACGTCACGCTGTTCACACACACCGGCCCGCTGCTCAGCGAGGACCAGCTGGCCGACCTCGCCGGCCGCGGCGTTCGCGTCGTCGAGGGTCCGGTGGCCGCGCTGCGGATCGAGGACGACGCGGTGACGGGGGTCGAGCTGGCCGGCGGCATCGTCGTCCCCGTCGACGCCGTCGTCGTGCAGCCGTGGCCTCGTGCGCGGGTGGCCATGATGGCCGGCGTCGGGCTCGAGGCGGTCGAGCAGGAGCGCGGCGGCATGATCGCCGGCACCGCCGTCACCGTCGACCCGATGGGCGCGACGTCCGTGCCCGGCATCTGGGCCGCCGGCAACGTCGCCGACGTGTTCGCGACCGTCATCAAGTCCGCCGCCGCCGGCGTCGACGCGGCCGCGATGATCAACATGGACCTCGTCAATGAGGGCGTTTACTCGCCGGCGCTGACCGCCGCCGCCGGCGCGGGCGCGTAGATCTCGCCGCGAACGCGTCGTCGGCCTGGTCGCCGGGGCTGTTGCGCCGGGAGGTTGCGTTGCGCCGGGGTGTTGCGTTGCGCCGGGGTGTTGCGTTGCGCCGGGCTGCCGTTGGTTGGAATCGTGCCGTTCGGGTGGCCCCCTCGCTTGCCCATTGTCCGGTCGTGGAGCCGGGCCTCAAGTCCGGCGCCTAGGGGCTTGGACTTGACCCCCGGCTCCACGACGGTGACGTCCCGTGACGTGGTGTAGGTGGTCGTCCACGTGTGTGGGTCAGCGAGTTGTGCTGATCATGCCGTGAGGAGTGCTGTTGGTGCTACCTGTTGATCGTTGGTGGTGGTGTTGAGCAGGGCC
>NZ_POTW01000045.1 GCF_003236295.1 Jiangella anatolica | reverse complement strand
GTGTCGGGGTGGGCGTCGCCGTGGGCGTGGGCGCCGCGTTCGGCGTCACCGCCGGCAGCGTCGGCCGAGGCTCGCCGCGACTGGCCTCCTGGTCGCGCTCCGGGATGCCGAGCGTCGTGGTCGCGTTGGCGGCCAGGTCGCCCGAGGCGCCGTCGGGCCAGAGCGTCACACCGGCGACGGCGGCGCCGGCCAGCACGACCGGCGCGGCCAGCAGGGCGAGCCGGCGGCGGCCGGATCCGGGCAGCCGGCTCAGCGCGGACAGGCGGGTGAGCGCGGGCATCTTGGCGCGTCGATGACGAGTCCGTCCATGACGGGACCGCGACACTACCTTTCCCCCATCCTCAGCTCGAGACCGTTTCGTGACCGAGGAGCAGGCAACCACATTTCGGGCTATTTGTCACAACCCGGCCTCACGGACGCTGCAGCGCATCGGCGGCTCCACCCGTGCTGAGCAGGGAGTTCAGCCCGTCGGACGGATCTCCGAGACCGGGGATCGTCTCCTGCTCCAACACGTCCTTGCCCGCCCGCGACGGCGGCTCGATCGGGTAGACGCCGTCGAAGCAGGCGCGGCACAGGTCGTTCTTCGGCACCGTCGTCGACTCGATCAGCGCGTCCAGCGCGACGTAGCCGAGCGAGTCGGCGCCGATCGAGCGGCAGATCTCGTCAGTGGACAGGCCGGTCGCGATCAGCTCGGCGCGGGTGGCGAAGTCGATGCCGTAGAAGCACGGCCAGCTGACCGGCGGGCTGGAGATGCGCACGTGCACCTCGGCGGCGCCGGCCTCGCGCAGCATGCGCACCAGGGCCCGCTGGGTGTTGCCGCGCACGATCGAGTCGTCGACGACGACCAGCCGCTTGCCGGCGACGATCTCGCGCAACGGGTTCAGCTTCAGCCGGATGCCCAGCTGGCGCAGGGTCTGCGACGGCTGGATGAAGGTGCGGCCGACGTAGGCGTTCTTGACCAGTCCCATGCCGTAGGGGATGCCGGACGCCTCGGCGTAGCCGACCGCGGCCGGGGTGCCGGACTCGGGCACCGGGATGACGAGGTCGGCCCCGACCGGGTGCTCCGCGGCCAGCCGGCGGCCCACCTCGACCCGGGTCTCGTGCACCGAGCGGCCGGAGATGTGGGTGTCGGGGCGGGCGAGGTAGACGAACTCGAACAGGCAGCCCTTCGGCTCGGGCCGGGCGAAGTGGTGCGAGCGCAGCCCGTCGGCGTCGATCGCCACCAGCTCGCCGGGCTCCACCTCGCGGACGAACGAGGCGCCGACGATGTCCAGCGCCGCCGTCTCGCTGGCCACCACCCAGCCGCGCTCCAGCCGGCCCAGGACCAGCGGACGCACGCCCTGCGGGTCGCGGGCCGCGTACAGCGTCGACTCGTCGGAGAACACCAGCGAGAACGCGCCGCGCGCCTGCGCCAGCACCTCGATCGCGCTCTCCTCGAGTGTGCGGTCGGCGTAGGAGCCCATCAGCGCGGTGATCAGCGCGGTGTCGGTCGTGTTGCCGTAGCGCAGCTCGCCGCTGGCCGCGCCGGCCCGCTCGGTGACCAGGTCGAACAGCTCGGCGGTGTTGGTGAGGTTGCCGTTGTGCGCCAGCGCGACGGTGCCGGCCGGCGTGGCGCCGAGCGTCGGCTGCGCGTTCTGCCAGTGGCTGCCGCCGGTCGTGGAGTAACGCGTGTGCCCGACGGCGACGTGGCCGACCAGCGTGTTCAGCGTCGACTCGTCGAAGACCTGGCTGACCAGGCCCATGTCCTTGTAGACGAGGATCTGCTCACCGTTGCCGACGGCGATGCCGGCGGACTCCTGGCCGCGGTGCTGCAACGCATACAGGCCGAAGTAGGTGAGCTTGGCGACCTCTTCATTGGGTGCCCACACCCCGAAGATCCCGCAGGCGTCCTGCGGTCCCTTCTCCTGTGGGTTGATGTCGTGCGTGAGTCGTCCATCGCCCCGGGCCACGGCACCCAGTGTACGGAGCCGCACCTCGATTGCGAGCGCAGGGAAGAACTCCGGGGCGCCGGGTGGTTGCCTTAGAACATGAGCCCCACGACGGTACTGATCACCGGCGCCACCGATGGCCTGGGCCGATGGCTGGCGCTGCGGCTGGCGACGACGGGCGTCGGGGTCGTCCTGCACGGCCGGAATCCGGCGCGTCTGGACGAGACGGCCAGGCAGATCCGGGCCGAAGGCGGCCGCGAGCCCGTCGGCGTCGTCCGCGCCGATCTCGCCGACCTCGGCCAGGTCGACCGGATGGCCGACGAGGTGCTGGAACGGTTCCCGGACCTGGACGTGCTGGTCAACAACGCCGGCGTCGGCTTCGGTGAACCAGGCGCCGGGCGCGAGCTCAGCCCCGACGGCGTCGAGCTGCGGTTCGCGGTGAACTACCTGTCCGGCTACCACCTCACCCGGCGGCTGCTGCCGGCGCTGGTCGCGGCGGCGCCCGCGCGCATCGTCAACGTCACCTCGATCGGCCAGGCGCCGATCGACTTCGCCGACCCGATGCTGGACCACGACTACGACGGCTACCGCGCCTACCGGCAGAGCAAGCTCGCGCAGATCATGTTCACCCTCGACCTCGCCGACGAGCTGAGCGGCACCGGCGTCACGGCGAACGCGCTGCATCCGGCCACGCTGATGGCGACGTCGATGGTCCGCGAGGCCGAGCTGACGCCGCTGAGCACGCTGCACGACGGCGGCGAGGCGACGCTGCGGCTGGTCGCCGACCCGGACCTGGCCGACGTCAGCGGCATCTACTACGACCAGACGATGGCGGCGGCGCCGAACCCGCAGGCGCTGGACCCGCAGGCCCGGCGACGGCTGCGCGAACTGTCCGACGAGCTGGTCGCGCGGGCGCTGGCCGGGCGCGCCTGAGCCGACGGGATCAGTCGCCGTCGCCGTCGTGTGCCGCCACCTGGGCGGCCATCCACTCGACGGCGGGCCCGACGGCGCCGTTGGCGGTGAGCAGGCCGGGCGGGTCACCGAAGTAGCGGTCGGACAGCAGACCGCGGGTCTCCAGCCGGTCGACCAGCGCCGCCTTCACCGCGGCGCGGTCCAGCCGGGGCGGGACCCGGAACGCGAGCACGTCCAGCGGGTCGTGCGCGACGTCGGGATATCGGGCCGTCACGCGGCCGACCTCGGGGTCGGTGTCGTGCAGGTGCAGCCAGATCCGCACCACCGGCGGCACGCCCGTGCTGCCGACGTAGACCACCGGACGGTCCGTGCCCGGCCGCAGCCACACGTACACCCATGAACCGACGCCGACCAGCTCACCGTGGCGCACCTGCAGCAGGATGGCCTCGTTCTCCATGTCCGCAGTCTGTCAGCGCCCGGGCACGCCGTTCAGTCCGAATCGTCGTTTCCCACATCTTGTGACAGTCGTATCAGAGTGCGGACAGTGGCCAGATTCCGTGACGTCGCCACGCCGAGCGACGGCTTGCTCAGCGCCGCGGCCAGCTTGCTGCGGCCGGCGCCGTCCGGAACGTGCAGGTAGACCGTCGTCCCGTCGACGCGGAACTCGTCGGCGCCGGACTCGCTCCGCTCCGCCGCCGCGTACGCGTCCGCCGCCGGCGCCGTCCGCAGGAAGCTCAGCAGCAGCCGCGACGGCTCGGCGTCCGGGAACGGGTTCGCGTCCGCGGCGGCGGCGAGCTCGTCGTGCGTGCGGACCAGCACCGCGATCTCCAGGCCCAGCTCGGCCTTGATCGCCGCCTCGATCGACGTCTCCAGCTCGTCCCGGCCCGCGCCCGCAGGGGCGGCGAAGACGACGTTGCCGCTGTTGATGTAGGTGCGCACGCCGGTGTGCCCGAGCCCCTCGACGAGCGCACGCAGATCCGCCATCGCGACCTTGTTCCTGCCACCGACGTTGATCCCGCGGAGCAGCGCGACGTGACCGGACATCAGCTCGCCGACAGCTTGTCCAGGAGCAGCACCTCGGCCAGGCAGGCCTTGGCGAACATGCCCAGGTGCAGGCTCTCGTCCAGTCCGTGCGCCCGGGTCTCGGGGTCGCCGGCGCCGGTCGCCAGCACCGTCGCGGCGGGGAAGGCCTCCTGGAACTCGGCGATGAACGGGATCGAGCCGCCCATGCCGGCCCGGACGGACGGGACGCCGAACGCCTCGGTGAGCGCGGCCTCGGCGGCCTCGAACGCCGGGCCGGACGTCGGCAGCACGCAGCCGCCGCCCACGGCGCCGTCGGTGACCTCGACCTGGACACCGGGGCCGGCATGCCCGCGCAGGTGCTCGACCAGCGCGTTCAGCCCCGCCTTCGGGTCCTGCGACGCGGCCAGCCGCAGGCTCACCTTCGCGCTGGCCTCGTGCAGCAGGATGTTCGCGGCGTCGGCCACCGCGGGCGCGTCGATGGCCAGCACCGACACGGCCGGCCGGCTCCACAGCCGGTCGGCCAGCGGGCCGGTGCCGGCCAGCGCGACGCCGTCGAGCAGGGCCGCCTCGGCGCGGTAGCGCTCCTCCGGGTACTCGACGTCGGCCGGCGGGTCCGCGACCAGGCCCGCGATCGCGACATCGCCGTTCTCGTCGTGCAGGGTGGCCAGCAGCCGGGTCAGCGCGGTGAGCGCGTCGATGACCGGCCCGCCGAACACGCCTGAGTGCACGGCGTGCTCGAGCACCCGGACGGTGACGGTGCAGTCGGCCAGGCCGCGCAGGCTGGTGGTCAGCGCCGGGATGTCGGCGGTCCAGTTCGCGGAGTCGGCGACGACGATGACGTCGGCGGCCAGCCGGTCACGGAAGGCCTGCAGGAACGGTCCGAACGTCGGCGAGCCGATCTCCTCCTCGCCCTCGACGAACAGCACGACGCCGACCGGCGGGCGGCCCTCGTACGCGCGCAGCGCCGCCAGGTGCATCGCGACGCCGGCCTTGTCGTCGGACGTGCCGCGGCCGTACAGCCGGCCGTCGCGCTCCGTCGGCTCGAACGGCGGGCTGGTCCACTGGCCGGCCGGGCCGGTCGGCTGCACGTCGTGGTGCGCGTAGAGCAGCACGGTGGGCGCGCCGGGCGGCGCGGGCCAACTGGCGATCACGGCGGGCGCGCCGCCGTCGACGCTGACGACGTCGGCCTGCGCGGCGCCGGCGCCGCGGGCCAGCTCGGCCACCATCTCGGCGCTGGCCAGCACGTCGGCGGCCCGGGCCGGGTCGGCGCTGATGCTCGGGATCCGCACCAGCCGCTCGAGGTCGGCGCGGACGGACGGGAGGACGGCCTCGACGGCGGCGCGGAGATCGGTCATGCCGGACACTCTAGGGGCCGTCGGCCCACCGGTCAGGTCCGGCCGGCGGTCCCGCTTCGTCACCTGATCCACTTCTGGAGAACGATCAGGTGACGAAGCGAGCCGTCGTCGTCCGGCGGCCGGGCCGGCCGGGCCGGCCAGCGGCGATGGCGCTCTACAGCTGCTCGCGCAGCGCTTCGGCGGCCGCGAGCAGCGTCTCGCGGGCGTCGTCGTCGGCGATCCGCTCGGCGACGTCGACGAACCGGTCCAGCGAGACGCCGGCCGGCCCGGCCAGGCCACGCTCGGCCAGCCGCTGCGCGGTCGACAGGTGCGTGGTCAGCTGCGCCGCCTGGGACCGGTTGATGGTGCCGTCGGCGGCGTAGCGCTCCACCACGGACCGGATGCCGTCGTAGGTGACCGGCGTCTGGACCCCGATCAGGACCGGGTCGTGGTCGCTGGCCCGGTAGGGCGTGCCGGGCTGGAACAGGTCGCTGGCGAAGTAGTTGTGCCGCGAGTACTCGAACAGCACCGACTCCACCGAGTTGATGTTCCAGACGTCGACGCCTGTCACGAGGCCCTGCTCGATGACCGACGGGCTGGCCAGCTCGTGGTCCAGCGAGCCGACCTTGCCGTCGAACACGTAGGTGTGTTCGCCGGCGTACTCGTTGTTGAGGTCGGTGTAGCCGGCGTCGTACAGCACCTGCATCGGGTTCTCGGCGCTGTAGGAGTTGAAGTCGCCCAGCAGGAACGTGTCCTCGGTGCCCGTCGCCGCCGCACGCTCGTCGGCGAAGGCGACCAGGGCCTGCGCCTGCGCGACGCGGTCGGCGTCGAAGCAGCCCTCCGGCAGGTCGCCGCAGTCGCCGCCCTTGGACTTGAAGTGGTTGACGATCGTGGTGAACTCGTAGCCGGTGGACAGGGTCCGGAACTCCTGCGCCAGCGGCTCGCGGGCGTTGTGGAAGGCCGGGTGGTCGATCAGAATGGCCGACTCGCCCACCGGCTCGACCGCCTCCGTCCGGTAGATGAACGCGGTGCGGATGACGTCCTCGTCGGACGGCAGCTGGGCCGGCGACGGCACGTACGCCCAGGTGCCCGGGCCTGCCTCCTCGTTGAGCGCGTCGACCAGCGTGGCCAGGGCCTCGTCACGGTCCTCGCCGAACTTGAGCGAGTTCTCGATCTCCTCCAGCCCGACGACGTCGGCGCCGAGGCCGTTGATGGCCGCGACGATCTTCGCCTCCTGCCGCTCGAAGCTCACCTCGTCCCACGCGCCGCGCGCGTCGCAGCCGCCGGAGACGGTGAGCGGGGTGCCGGCGCGGTCGGTGAACGCCTCGCAGCCCGGCACGGCGACGCCGAGCGTGGTGAAGTAGTTGAGCACGTTGAACGCGGAGATCTTCAGGTCGCCGCCGACGTCCTGCGGTGCGGCGTTCGCGGCGCGGGTGTTGCCGGTGCCGAACGTGACGACGTCCGGCGCCGGGCCGTTGACCGGCTCGGTCGGCTGGAAGTTCCACTGGAACCGGAAGTCGAAGATCACGTCGTCCTGGAACGTGGCGACGGCGCCGCTGCGGGGCGGGTCGTCATTGCTGAGGTACGGGACCATGGCGCTGGTGGACGTCCGGTTGGACTGGCCGTCGTCGAGCGTGACGGCGCGCGCCGCGTTGGCCGCGACCGCCGCGTCGTACTCCGGCGTGCCGGGCGCGGCGTGCTCGGTCTCCTGCACCAGCGGGCCGCCGAAGCCCAGGCCGATGGAGCCGAACGCGGTGCTGCCGAAGCCACCCAGCTGGAACGTGTCGGAGACGGCGAAGCCCTCCACCGGGCGGACCAGCATGCCCTCGTACGCCTCACGGCCGGCGTCGGTGCCCGGCAGCGTGAACGGCACCGGCTTCACCGCCTCGGCCGGCTCGGCGAGCGGCTCCAGCCCGTCGGCGGCGACCTCGATCTCCGTCAGCCCGAAGTGCTCGCTGACCTCGCCGGTGACGCGGACGTGGTCGCCGATCTCCACCTGCGCGACCGTCGACGGCGAGAAGACGAACACCGCGTCCGACGCCGTCCGCGGACCGTCGCCGCCGCTGCCGGCGGTCTGCAGGTAGTAGCCGCCGAACCCGCCGGTCGGGTAGACGGCGGTGACGACGCCGCTGGTGACGACCGCGGCGCCGGCGAGCGGGGAGGCCGCACCGGTGCCCTGGATCTCGGGGATCGTGGCCGGCTCCGGATCCGGGTCCGGGTCGCCGCCCCCGCCGTTGACCGCGCCGAAGGTGCTCGCCAGCGGGCCGGTCCACGCGCCCTGGACCTTCTGCAGCGACTGCCCGATGGGCGTCGAGCTGGCCTCGGAGACACCGATGTCGACGCTGGTCATCCCGGCGGCCGGGCCGTTGGTGGCGGTCATCGGGCCCTCGTAGGAGAGGAACTCCGCGACCGTGTTGTCCGGGCGGACCAGCGCGATCCCGTCCGGCGAGCCGTTCTGCACACCGTCGACCGGGTAGTCCGCGACCACGACACCGGCCGCCGGCACCGCGCCGGACAGCGGGCGGGTGTTGTAGGACGCGCCACCGTTGCCGTTGTAGAGGACGATCTGCCAGCCGGTCAGGTCGGTGCCGGCCGCGGCCTGGATCTCGATCGCCTCGCCGGTGTCGGCGCCGGCGTTGTCGTAGTGGATCTCACTGATGAACGGGTCGCCCTCGGCCGCGCCGGCCGAGAGGACGGGGGCCGCGGCCAGGGTCGCGCCGGCCAGGCCGGCCGCCGCGACCGCCGCCAGCCAGCGGAGAGGACGTCGGGTGGTGTGCATCGGTGGCGCCTTTCGGGATCGAGGGATCGGGGCCTCGGGATGACGTGGCGCCCCGCCGGGTGAGCGGGGCGCCACGTGTCGTTCCTCTGTGCTCCGTGCTCAGACGGCCTGGTCGCCGCCGCCGGTGCTGCCCTTGCGTCGCGAGACGGCGAACAGCGCGCCGCCGATCACGAGTACGGCGACGCCGCCGATGACCCACCAGAGCACGCCGGACGAACCGGTGTCGGGCAGCTCGTCGCCGTCCTCGGTCCCGTCGTCCGCGCCGTTCTCGTCGGCGCCGTCGTCGGACCCGTTCTCGTCGCCGCTCTCGTCGGCGCCGTCGTCCGTCCCGTCGTCGGCGCCGTTCTCATCGCCGTTCTCGGCGCCGTTCTCATCTCCGTTCTCGGACCCGTCGTCGGTGCCGGGGTCGTCGCCGAAGTCGACCGTCACCGGCAGCGCGACCGTGGTTCCGGTCTCCGGCAGCTCGATCACCAGGGCGGTCTCCTCCGCGGCCGTCGTGTCCGGCATCGTCGCCTCCGGAACGGTGACGCGGACCTGCGCCCGGCCGACCTCGTCGGTGGTGTCGACGATCGCCGGGTCGATGTCGACCTTGCCCACCTCGGTGTCGCCGAGGGTCACCGTCGCGGTGGCGTCGGCCGGTTCGCCGTGGCTGAACAGCAGCGACGACAGGTCGACGGCGATCTCGTCGCCCGGCGCGTACACCGCGTCGGGGTCGGAGACCCAGTTGACGCCCACGGCGCGCTGCCCGAGGTCGGGCGAGGCCGGCGAGTTGTCGGCCAGGTAGTTCACCATCGCCTGCAGGTCGACCTGGCCGGTGTCGGTGGAGTCGGCGCCCTCGGCCAGCGTGGCGAAGTTGTCGCCGCCGGAGGCGAGGAACGAGTTGACGACGACGCGGTACTGGCCGGCCGGGTCGATCGGCGCGCCGTCCAGCTCCATCGTCGTGATCCGCTCACCCGCGGCCGCGTCCGGGTCGTAGGTGTAGGTGAAGCCGGCCGAGACGCCCAGCTTGAGGAACGGCCGCGACGCGCCCGCCGGCTGCCACTGCTCCTCCAGCACCTGGGCCAGCTGGTCGCCGGTCAGCGTGGTGGTGACGAGCGTGTTCGCGAACGGCTGGACGATCGCCGCCTCGCGATAGGTGACGTTGCCGTCCGGGTCGCCCTCGCCGCTGCTGCCGAACGTGATGTCGGCGCGCAGGCCGCCCGGGTTCATGAACGCGATCTGCGTCTCCGGGTCGGTCACCTGGGCCGCCTCGAGCTGCACGTCGGCGACGAAGTTGCCGAGCGTGGACTCGCCGCCCCGGTTCTCCGGCGTCGGGTTGTCCGCGGTCGGGTTCTGCGCCGCCCGGAAGAGGTCGCCGGTGATGGTGCCGAGCGACGCCGCGCCGAGCTCCTCGGCCGCGTCCTCGGCGGCGGTGACGATCTCGCCGACCGCCTGATCGGCCGGATACAGCGGCTGCCAGACACCGTCGGCGTCGCGCTCCGTCAGCGGCAGGATCGAGGACTCGACATCCACGACCGCGCCCGCGCCGCCGTTCGCCGCGGCGTCGTACGAGAACCGGATCTTGTTGAGGTTGAAGCCGTACTGGCCGGCGCTGACGACCGGGCGCGTGGTGACGTCGCGGTCCTCGGCGACCCACTCCGGCACCTCGACGCTGTGGTTGTAGGCGAGGTGGGTGTGCCCGGAGACGATCGCGTCCACGTCGGCGCTGACGCCGTTGACGATCTCGCCGAAGTCGTTGCCCGGGTCGACGGCGTCCTCGAACGCGGTGGTCGGCGCGCCCTCGTGCACCAGCAGCACGACGATGTCGGCGCCGTCGGCCTTCAGCGCGGCGGCGGACTCGTTGGTCGCGGCGACGATGTCGCCGACCTCCAGCGCGGCGATGCCGCTCGGGGTGACCAGCTCGGGCAGGTGCTCGGTGACGGCGCCGACGAAGCCGACCTCGACGTCGCCGAACGTCTCGGTCCAGGTCGGCGCGATCTCGGTGTCGGTGTCGCAGCCGGTGTCCGCGCCCGGGAGCACCGCGACGTTGGCGCCGATGTACTCCCACGTCGCGCGCGGGATGACGCGGTCGATCAGGTCGCAGTAGCCCTGGTCGAACTCGTGGTTGCCGACGGCGCTGACCTGCAGCCCGGCCGCGTTGAGCGCGTCGATCGTCGGGTTGTCCTGCTGGATGAACGAGGTGAACGTCGACGCGCCGATGAGGTCACCGGCGGCGGCGAAGACGGTGTTCGGGTTCTCGGCTCGCAGCTGGTCGACCGCTCCGGCCAGGACCGCGGCGCCGGCCGACTGGCCGTCCGCGCTGATCCGGCCGTGGAAGTCGTTCGTGGCGAGGATGTCGATCGGCACCGGCTCGGCCTCGGCCGGTACGGCGGTGAGCCCGACCCCGGCCAGGCCCACGGCGGCGACAGCGCCGAGGGCACGGTTGAAACGCCTGGTCAGGCGCATATTTCTACCCCCTACATGGCAATGTGACGGCGGCGACGCTACCTCCGCCGGGTGAACGGACGGCATACGCCACGGCACAGGCTTGTCCCGACCCCGGCCGCTCGTCAACAGCTCCCGGCGCCGAGATGTATTCGTGACACGCCGTCGGTCCGTTCGGTTAAGGTCGGGGTCGTGACCTGGACCCGCCGTCACCGGACGATGTCCCCGATCGCGCCGCGCGCGCTGGCCGCCCTGGCCGCCGTCACGGCCCTCGCCGCCTGCTCGTCGGCGGGCGAAGAGCCGGCCGGCCTCGACGACACGCCGACGGCCGCGCCCACGGGCGAGCCGTCCGGCGACCCGGCCGCGGGCGCCGACGCCGACGCCGAGGCCGCCGTCCTCGCCGCGTACGAGGCCTACTGGGACGCCCGGATCGCGTCGGTCAACGGGCCCGAGACCAGCCCCGAGGCGTTCGCCGGCGTCGCGACCGAGTCCACCATCGCGCTGCACCTGAACACCGCCGAGACCTACGAGCAGGAGGGCATCCGGTTCTCCGGCGAGCCGCGGGTGTACGACACCACGGTTTCGATCGACGGCGAGCGGGGGACGGTCAGTTCGTGCGTCGACGACAGCGCATGGGTGGGGACGCAGAACGGCGAGCCGCTGCCGGTCAACCCCGACAAGCCCACCGTCTATCCGGTCGCGTTCCAGGCGTTGCTGCTCGACGGCGCCTGGCTGATCGGCGATCCCATCGAACCCGAAGGCGAGATCTCATGCTGACCCGCCGGCTCACCGGCCTGCTGCTGGCGGCCGTCACCGTGGTGGGGACGATGGTCATCACCGCGGTGCACGTGACGCCCGCGGCGGCCGAGGAATGCGTCATGGAGCTGGTCGAGATCAGCCCCGGCGTGTGGGACTACGTCAACGTCTGCGACGGCGACGAGGGTGGTGGCGGGGACGAGGGCGGCGGCGACGACGAGGGCGGAGGCGGCGACGCGGAGCCGGAGTGCTACCTCGGCCGCGAGGAGATCTTCAACTACGACTGGTCCTACTGCGAGAGCGCCGAGGTGAGCTGCTATGTCTATGCTCCGCCGCCGTCGGCGCCGGACCCCGAGGACTGGCCGGAGCGGCCGCCGGGCACATCCGAGGACGCGATCTATTCAGTGACAACGTGCTACACCCAGCCGCCTGAAGAAGAACTCGTGAGATACGGACCGCCGGAGTATCTGGAGCCGCCGGAAGACGTCATCAACTGGGAGGAGGAGGCGATCCAGGCCTTCGGCCAGCTCGTGGCACCGGACTTCCAGCTGGCGTTCAACCCGCCGCAGCGTGCCTACGTCACGCTCGACACCTGGTACTGGGCCGAGGGCGCCGACGCCGGCGAGCTGACCGGCACGTCGGCGGCCGGCCTGGTGGCGATCGCGACGCCGGAACGGCTGGAGGTTCAGCCCGGCGACGGCTCGGCTACGCTGACCTGCCCGTTCACCGTCGAGCAGAGCGACGCCTGCACGTACGTGTACCCGCACGCGTCGGTCGACGGCAGCGTCACCGTCGACGGGCAGCCGGCCTACGAGGGCCAGGCGCGGCTCGTCTACACGGTCCGGTTCGAGCTGAACGGCGAGGTCATGGAGCTCGACGGCGTGCCGGCGTTGTTCGAAACCCCGTGGCAGGCGACGCCGATCCCGGTCGCGGAGATCCAGGCGATCGTCCAGGAGTAGGCGGCGTCAGCGGGTCGAGGACTCCCGCACCACGAGCTCCGGCTCGAACACCACCTGCCGGTGCTCGTGGTCGTCCTCGGTCGTCTCCGCGAGCAGCAGCTCGGCCGCCGTCCGGCCCAGCTGCTGCCGTGGCTGGCGCACCGACGACAGCGGCACGGCCGCGGCCGCCGCGAAGTCGATGTCGTCGTAGCCGACGATCGCGACGTCGCCGGGCACCCGCAGGCCGGCATGCGTCAGCGCCTGCAGCACGCCCAGCGCGAGCAGGTCATTGGCGCAGAACACCGCCGACGGCAGCGTGTCGCGGCCCCGCGCCGCGATCTGGTCACCGGCCGCCCGCCCGGCCGCCACGTTGAGCGCCGTCGTCGGCAGCACCGTCAGCTCCGCCGACCCGTCGGCGGCGACGACCTCCGCCGCGCCCTCGTAGCGCTCCTGCACCTGACGCAGCGACCGCGGCCCGCCGACGAACAGGATCGACCGGTGCCCGGACTCGATCAGGTGGGTCGCCGCGAGCCGCCCGCCGAGCGTGTCGTCGACCGCCACCGAGCACTCCAGCGCGGGGTCGCCGAGCCGGTCGAACAGCACCACCGGGATGCCGCGCTCGCGCAGTGCGGTGAGCCGGCCGTCGGTGTCGATCGGGTTGATCAGCACGCCCTGCACCCGCATCTCCGCGAGCAGGTCGAGGTGCGACGCCTCCTTGGCCGGGTCCTCGTCGGTGTTGCAGAGGATGACGGCGAGACCGTGCTGGTTGGCGGTGTCCTCGACCCCGCGGGCGACGTCGGTGAAGAACGGGTTCGCGACGTCGAGCACGACCAGCCCGAGGGTGCGGCTGCGGCCGACCCGCAGCTGGCGGGCCGAGTCGTTGCGGACGAAACCCAGCTCGGCGATGGCGGCGTTGACGCGGTCGCGGGTCGGCTCGGCGACCAGCTCCGGCCGGTTGAGCACGTTCGACACGGTGCCCACGGAGACGCCGGCCAGCAGCGCGACCTCGCGGATGTTCGGTGCTGCAGCCATCGCCGCAGCTTACCGGCTCGCCCGCGGCGACGACGGCGGCCGGGCCGGTTGACGCGCCAGGACGGGACCGCGTAGGTTGACGGGAAGACTGAATCGGTTCAACGCCCGCCCGTGGAGGCACCGCATGAGAACCCAAGACGATGTGAAGGCGGCCATCCGCGCGCTCGGAGTCGAGACGGCGTCCTGGGCGTTCGCCAACTCCGGCACCCGGTTCAAGGTCTTCGGCCAGCCGGGTGTGCCGCGCGACCCGTTCGAGAAGATCGCCGACGCCGCCCAGGTGCACCGCTACACCGGCGCCGCGCCGCGCGTCTCGCTGCACATTCCGTGGGACCTGGTCGACGACTTCTCCGCGCTCGCCGCGCACGCACGCGACCTCGGCGTCGAGATCGGCGCGATCAACAGCAACGTCTTCCAGGACGACGACTACAAGCTCGGCTCGCTGGCCAACCCCGATGCCGCCGTCCGGGCGAAGGCCGTCCAGCACCACCTGCAGTGCATCGACGTGCTGCACGCCACCGGCTCGACGGACCTGAAGATCTGGCTCGCCGACGGACTCAACTACCCCGGCCAGGACTCGCTTCGCGACCGCCAGGAGCGCCTGGCCGAGTCGCTTGCGACGATCTACGCCGCCCTCGACGACGAGCACCGCATCCTGCTCGAGTACAAGTTCTTCGAGCCGGCCTTCTACGCCACCGACATCCCCGACTGGGGCACCTCGCTGACGCACTGCCTCGCGCTCGGCGACCGCGCGAGCGTGGTGCTCGACACCGGCCACCACGCGCCCGGCACGAACATCGAGTTCATCGTCATGATGCTGCTGCGCGCCGGCCGGCTCGGCGCGTTCGACTTCAACTCCCGGTTCTACGCCGACGACGACCTCATGGTCGGCGCCGCGGACCCGTTCCAGCTGTTCCGCATCCTGCACGAGATCGTCAGCCAGGACGCGCACCGGCCCGAGTCGAAGGTCAACTTCATGCTCGACCAGTGCCACAACATCGAGCCGAAGATCCCGGCGGTGATCCGCTCGGTGCTCAACGTCCAGGAGGCGCTGGCCAAGGCGCTGCTGGTCGACCCGGACGCGCTGGTCAAGGCGCAGGCCGACGGCGACGTGCTCGGCGCCAACGCGGTGCTGATGGACGCCTACAACACCGACGTCCGCCCGCTGCTCGCGTCGCTGCGCGAGGACGACGGCCTGGACCCCGACCCGATCGCCGCCTACCAGCGCTCCGGCTACTTCGAGCGGATCGCGGAGGAACGAGCCGACGGCGCTCAGGCCGGCTGGGGAGCCTGACCGTGCCGCGGTACTGCTTCGTCTCGCAGGTCCGCATCGACCGGCTGGACGAGTACCGTCGCCGGCACGCGGTGGTCTGGCCGGAGATGCTGCGGGCGCTGCGCGACACCGGCTGGCGGCACTACTCGATCTTCCTCGGTGACGACGGCCTGCTGATCGGGTACGTCGAGTCCGACGACCTCGCCGCCTCGCAGGCCGCCATGCAGGCCACCGACGTCAACCGCCGCTGGCAGGAGGAGATGGCGCTGCTGTTCGCCGACGGCGGCCGGCCGGACGAGAACTGGCGGCTCATCGACGAAGTGTTCAACCTCGACGACCAACTGGCCGCCGTCACCCGAGATGAGGAACGATGACCCACCCCACCGTCACCGAGCTGATCGAGCGGAGCAACCGGCTCGGGTCGGACCCGCGCAACACGAACTACGCCGGCGGCAACACATCGGCCAAGGGGACCGGCATCGACCCGGTGACCGGCGCCGACGTCGAGCTGCTCTGGGTGAAGGGGTCCGGCGGCGACCTCGGCACGCTGACCGAGCGCGGGCTGGCGGTGCTGCGGCTGGACCGCATGCGCGCCCTGGTCGACGTGTACCGGGGGGTCGACCACGAGGACGAGATGGTCGCGGCATTCGACTACTGCCTGCACGGGTCGGGCGGTGCGGCGCCGTCCATCGACACCGCGATGCACGGGCTGGTCGACGCCGCGCACGTGGACCACCTGCACCCGGACTCCGGCATCGCCTTGGCGACGGCGGCCGACGGCGAGGCGCTGACGAAGGAGTGCTTCGGCGAGAAGGTCGTATGGGTGCCGTGGCGGCGGCCCGGCTTCCAGCTCGGTATGGATATTGCCGCCATCAAGGCAGCCCACCCGGAGGCGGTGGGCTGCGTGCTGGGCGGCCACGGCATCACCGCGTGGGGCGCCACCGCGGCCGAGTGCGAGGCGAACTCGCTGTGGATGATCCGCACCGCGGAGTCGTTCCTGGCCGAGCGCGGCAAGGCCGAGCCGTTCGGCGCGGTCGTCGACGGGTTCGGCGCGCTGCCGGCGGACGAGCGGCGGGCCCGGGCCGCGACGCTGGCTCCGGTGATCCGCGGCCTGGCCTCGACGGACAAGCCGCAGGTCGGCCACTTCACCGACAGCGACGTCGTGCTGGAGTTCCTGTCGCGGGAGAAGCTCGGCGCGCTGGCCGAGCTGGGAACGTCGTGCCCGGACCACTTCCTGCGCACGAAGGTGCGCCCGCTCGTGCTGGACCTACCGGCCACGGCGCTGCTCGACGACGCCGTCGCCCGGCTGCGCGAGCTGCACGCGGCCTACCGCGACGAGTACGCCGCCTACTACCAGCGCCACGCCACGCCGGACAGCCCGGCGATGCGAGGTGCGGACCCGGCGATCGTGCTGGTGCCCGGCGTCGGGATGTTCTCCTTCGGCAAGGACAAGCAGACCGCCCGCGTGGCCGGCGAGTTCTACGTCAACGCGATCAACGTCATGCGGGGTGCGGAGGCGGTCTCCACCTACGCGCCGATCCCGGAGAGCGAGAAGTTCCGCATCGAGTACTGGTCGCTGGAGGAGGCCAAGCTGCGGCGGATGCCCAAGCCGAAGCCGCTGGCCACTCGGGTCGCGCTGGTCACCGGCGCCGGGTCGGGCATCGGCAAGGCGATCGCCGAGCGGCTGGCCGCCGAGGGCGCCTGCGTCGTCGTCGCGGACCTCAACGGCGACGCGGCCGCCTCGGTCGCCGCGGGGATCGGGAGCACGGACGTGGCGGTGCCGGTCACCGTCGACGTCACGTCGGAGGACCAGATCGCCGCCGCGTTCCAGCAGGCCATGCTGGCCTTCGGCGGCGTCGACCTCGTGGTCAACAACGCCGGCCTGTCGATCTCGAAGCCGCTGCTGGAGACGTCCGCCGCCGACTGGGACCTGCAGCACGACGTGATGGCCCGTGGCTCGTTCCTGGTCTCCCGCGAGGGCGCCCGGGTCATGATCAAGCAGGGGCTGGGCGGCGACATCGTCTACATCGCCAGCAAGAACGGCGTGTTCGCGGGGCCGAACAACGTCGCCTACGGCGCCACCAAGGCCGACCAGGCACACCAGGTCCGGCTGCTCGCGGCCGAGCTCGGCGAGCACGGCATCCGCGTCAACGGCGTCAACCCCGACGGCGTCGTCCGCGGCTCGGGCATCTTCGCCGGCGGCTGGGGCGCGCAGCGGGCCGCCGTCTACGGCGTCGAGGAGGACCAGCTCGGCGCGTTCTACGCCCAGCGCACGCTGCTCAAGCGCGAGGTGCTGCCCGAGCACGTCGCGAACGCGGTCTTCGCGCTCACCGCCGGCGAGCTGTCGCACACGACCGGCCTGCACATCCCCGTCGACGCCGGGGTGGCGGCGGCCTTCCTCCGCTAGCAAAGGATCGGATCGATGACCGAGACAACGTCGTCACCGTCGACCGCCGCCGGCCTGCAGCGGATCCCGGCCCGCCCGACGAAGGTGGGCCTGGTCGCCGGTGGGCTCGGCGCCTACTGGCCGCAGTTTCCCGATCTGCTGCCGCAGCTGCAGCGCTCGGCCCGCCGGGTGGCCGAGCGGCTCGGGCAGCTGGACTGCGAGGTGGTCGATGCCGGGTTCATCTCCGACGCCCAGGAGGGGGCGGCCGCGGCGGAGAAGCTGCGGGCGGCCGGGTGCGACCTCATCGTGGGGTTCCTCACCACGTACATGACCGCGACCATGCTGGTACCGGTGGCACAGCGCAGCGGCGCACCGGTCCTGCTGCTCAACCTGCAGCCCACCGAGCGGATGGATCACGCGACGTTCGACACCGGACAGTGGCTGGCCTACTGCGGCGCCTGCCCGCTGCCCGAGATGGCCAACGCGTTCCGCCGCTGCGGCGTCCCGTTCCGGTCCGTCTCCGGCTACGTCGAGGACGAGCGGGCCTGGACGAAGATCGCCCGGTGGGTCCGCGCGGCCGGCGTCCGCGGCGCGCTCCGGCACGGCCGGCACGGCCTGCTCGGCCACCTCTACCCGGGCATGCTCGACGTCGCCACGGATCTCACCCTGGTCCCGGCCCAGCTGGGCGGCCACATCGAGGTGCTCGAGATCGACGACCTGCGGGTGCGGGTCGAGCAGGTCGCCGACGCCGAGGTGGACGACCGGCTGGCGCTGGCCCGCGACCTCTTCGAGCTCGACGCGTCCGTCGACGACGAGGACTTCCGCTGGGGGGCGACGGTGTCGGTCGCGCTGGACCGGCTGGTCGATGACTTCTCCCTGGACAGCCTGGCCTACTACCACCGCGGCCTGGACGGCGACGCGCACGAGCGCGTGGCGGCCGGCATGATCCTCGGCGCCTCCCTGCTGACCGCCCGTGGCATCCCGGCGGCCGGCGAGTACGAGCTGCGCACGTCGCTGGCGATGCTGATCATGGACCGGCTGGGGGCGGGCGGGTCGTTCACCGAGATCCAGGCGCTGGACTTCGTCGACGACGTGGTCGAGATGGGCCACGACGGCCCGGCCCACCTGGCCATCAGCGCACGGCGGCCGCTGCTGCGCGGCCTGGGCGTCTTCCACGGCAAGCGCGGCTGGGGCGTGTCGGTCGAGTTCGATGTCGCGCACGGCCCGGTCACCGCCTTCGGGATCGGCCAGCTGCGCGACGGGTCGTTCCGGTTCCTCGCCTCCGAGGGCGAGGTGGTCCCCGGTCCGCTGCTGCAGATCGGCAACACCACGTCGCGGGTCGACTTCGGCCGCAACCCCGGCGAGTGGACCGACGAGTGGAGCGCCAGCGGCATCGGCCACCACTGGGCCCTGGGCACCGGTCACCGGGCCGATGAGCTGCGTGCCGTCGCCGACCTGCTCGAGATCGAGTTCCACGAGGTGACCGGGTGACGACCCTCACCGCAGCCGCCGTCGATCTGGGTGCCTCCAGCGGCCGGGTCATGCTGGCGCGGGTCGGGCCGCAGCGGCTGGACCTCACCGAGGTGCACCGGTTCCCGAACGTCCCGGTGCGGCTGCCCGGCGGGCTGCACTGGGACGTGCTGCGGTTGTACGGCGACGTGCTGGCCGGGCTCGGTCACGCGGCCCGCTCCTGTGTCGGCGGCGAGGTGCTGAGCAGCGTCGGCATCGACTCGTGGGCGGTCGACTACGGCCTGCTCGACGGGTCCGGCGCGCTGCTGGGCAACCCGTACCACTACCGCGACGGGCGGACGGCCGGCGCCGCGGCGTCGGTGCACGCGAAGGTCGGCGAGCGGGAGCTGTACGACGTCACCGGGCTGCAGTTCCTGCCGTTCAACACGATCTACCAGTTGGCCGCCGAGCCGGCCGACCGTCTCGGCCGCGCCACGCACGCGCTGCTGGTGCCGGACCTGCTGACGTACTGGCTGACCGGCACACTCGGCACCGAGGTCACCAACGCGTCGACGACCGGGCTGCTGGACGTGCGTTCCGGCGACTGGGCGAAGGCGCTGTTCGACGCGCTCGGGTTGCCGCGCGACCTGTTCCCGGCGCTGCGCCGGCCCGGCGACGTCGTCGGTCCGCTGCTGCCGGCGGTGCTCGAGGAGACCGGCCTGGCCCCGTCCGCCGTCGTGACCGCCGTCGGCTCCCACGACACCGCGTCCGCCGTCGTCGGGGTCCCGGCCGCGGACGAGCGGTTCGCCTACATCTCCTGCGGGACGTGGTCGCTGGTCGGCGTCGAGCTGGACGCTCCGGTGCTGACCCCAGCCGGGCGCGCGGCGAACTTCACCAACGAGGGCGGAGTCGACGGCACGGTGCGCTACCTGCGCAACGTCATGGGGTTGTGGCTGCTCAGCGAGTCGATCGCGACGTGGGAGCGTACCGGCCCGCCGGCCGACCTGCCCGCGCTGCTCGCCGCGGCCGCCGACGTGCCTGCCGGCGGCCCGGTCTTCGACCCCGACGACCCGGTCTTCCTGCCGCCGGGCGACATGCCCGCGCGCATCGCCGGTGTGCTGCGGGCGGACGGCGCCCGCGTGCCGGGGACGCGGGCGGAGCTGGTCCGCTGCATCCTCGACAGCCTGGCCGCCGCCTACGCGCGCACCGTCCGCGCCGCTTCGGAGCTGTCCGGCCGCCCCGTCGACGTCGTCCACCTGGTCGGCGGCGGCGCCCGGAACGAGCTGCTGTGCCGGTTGACGGCCGACGCCTGCGGTCTGCCGGTGCTGGCCGGCCCGGTCGAGGCGACCGCGCTGGGCAACGTGCTGGTCCAGGCCCGTGCCCACGGCGCCGTCGACGGCGACCGGTGGGCGCTGCGGGAGCTGCTGCGATCCACCCAGGCGGTGAAACGGTACGAGCCCGCTAGCCTGTGAGCTCACCACCCCGTGACGCCGCCCGGGAGGATCCGCCGATGCCTGCCGACCGTCCTGCGCGGGTTCCACCACGCTGGTTCGTCCGCACCTTCTGGACACTGCACCGCGGTCTCTGCCGGATCAGTCGCGGACGGCTCGGTCTGTGGCGGCCGAAGCCGGGCCGGTGGGGCACGCTGCGGCTGACCACCGTCGGCCGCCACTCCGGACGGGAGCGGAAGGTGGTCCTCGGCTACGTCGAGGACGGGCCGAACCTCGTCACACTGGCGATGAACGGCTGGGCCGCGCCGGAGCCGGCGTGGTGGCTCAACCTGCAGGCCCGAGGCGACGGTCGAACTGGCCGGCGCGTCGCTCGCCGTCGTGGGGCGCGCCGCCGAGGGCGCCGAGCGGACCCGGCTGTGGGAGACGGGGCGGGCGATCGACAAAGGGCTGGACGAGCTCGCCGCCAGGCGGCCCGGTGAGACCGCGGTGGTGATCCTGGAGCCACGGTCCGGTTAGGCTCGGCCCGTGATCCGGCCCACCACCGCCACCGACCTCGCCCGTCTCGTCGCCGAGGAGCAGGCCGGCAGCCGGCTGCCCTCCGTCGCCGCCGGCATCGTCCGCGACGGCGAGCTGGTCTGGTCCGGCGCGCGCGGCACCATCGACGGCCGCGAGGGCAGCCGCGAGGCCGACGAGCACACGCAGTACCGGATGGGCTCGATCACCAAGACGTTCGTCGCGGTCGCGGTGCTGCGGCTGCGCGACGCGGGCCGGCTGGACCTCGGCGACCCGCTGGACAAGCACCTGCCGGATACCTCGATCGGCGACGTCACGATCGCGCAGCTGCTGTCGCACGGCGCCGGGCTGCAGGCCGAGACCGACGGGCCGTGGTGGGAGCGCGCCGAGGGCGGGCCGTGGCGGTCGCTGTCGACGCAGCTGGGCAGGCGGCACCCGGCCGGGCGGCTGTTCCACTACTCCAACGTCGGCTACGGCGTACTCGGCGAGCTGGTCGGGCGGCTGCACGGCCGGTCCTGGTCGAAGGTCGTCTCCGAGGAGCTGCTGGAGCCGCTGGGCATGGGCCGCACGACGTCGCGGCCGGTGGCGCCGCACGCGCACGGCCTGGCCGTCCACCCGTTCGCCGACGTCGTCCTGGCCGAGCCCGAGCACGACGGCGGCGCGATGGCGCCGGCCGGCCAACTGTGGTCGACGGTGCGCGACCTCGCCCGGTGGGCGGCGTTCCTCGGCGGGCGCACCGACGACCTGCTGGCCGCCGACACGCTGGCCGAGATGTGCCGCCCGCTGGTCGTCGTCGACGTGCCGGGCGCGCCGTGGACCACGGCGCACGGCCTGGGCGTCCAGCTGTGGAACGACGGCGGCCGCCGGTTCACCGGCCACGGCGGCTCGATGCCGGGCTTCCTCGCCGAGGTGCGGGTCGACGTCGAGACCGGCGACGGCGTCGTCGTCCTCACCAACACGACCGCAGGGCTGTCCCGCGACTTCGCGTCGCGCCTGCTCGACGCGTTCGTCGCCGCCGAACCGCGCACGCCACCGGTCTGGCGGGTCGGCTCCGTCCCGGCGGAGCTGTTCGAGCTGGTCGGCCACTGGTACTGGGGCGCGACGACGTTCGAGCTGCGGGCCACGGACGACGGCTGGCTGCGGCTCGGCCCCGCGCACGGCGCCGGCCGCGCGTCCCGCTTCCGCCCCGACGGCGCCGGCGGCTGGGTCGGCCTGGACGGCTACTACGCCGGCGAGCCCCTGCGCGTCGTCCGCGATCCTGACGGGTCCGTCCGGCACCTCGACCTCGCCTCGTTCATCTTCACCCGCACCCCGTACGACCCCCGAGCCGACGTCCCCGGCGGCGTCGACCCGGCCGGCTGGCACTGACCGCCTAGCTTCGACGTCTGCGTCGGGCTAGGGCTGTTGTTCGATCGGGTCGGCGTGTAGCGTCCCGGCGATGTCGTTCCAGGAGGTCGAGAGGTACTGTCGGTCTCCGCGCCCCAAGGGGGCCGTACTCTTCTTCACCAGCAACGCGACCACAACGAGGTTCTCGCTTCCCTCGGGTTCGTAGGCGCCGTAGTCGATGACCTGCCCATCTGTGAGCACATCTTTAACCCCCTCGGACAACTGGTCCCAGGCGTTCCGTTCCACCAGCCATCCTTCCTCCGGCTCTGCTGCTGCGTCGATTGCCGGGTCAATGGTCGAAGCACGGTTGGCGCCTAGCGCGCCTGAGGTGGACTCGACGCGTTCTGCTGGTCGTTTTCGGTCTTGGATCCTGATTGCCGCCTGAATCCGCCCGATGACGCGCTCTTGCGCAGCCTCGATCTCCTCCTCGGAGGCGTACGCCGCGGGTTCTCCGTCCTCTGGCTGGATGAGTTCGTTCCCAAACAGCTCTGCGTACTCCAACCATGGAAACTCGTAAATGAAGTCGGCGATCGCGTTGACGGTTGTCCTCGGGAACTTTCCGTCTCGATTGGCACGAGACATCAGGCTCCGGAACTGGACCATGATCGGCTCGTACTCGTTCCCACGCTCCTCGACCTCGAGCTCGGCGAGCTGACTGAGGATCATCGCCAGTACGTCTCTTGGCAGGAGTTCAATCGGATCCTGGCCGGCCTCCAGGAGTTCCTTCGCGCCCGAGGCCCAGCCGAGAACGCCCTGCACAGCTCGCCAGGTGCCAGGATTCGGATCGAACATCCCAGCTTCGAGGTTTCTGACAGTGCCACGGCTCACGCCGCTCAATGCCGCCAACTGCACCTGCGACAGCCCAAGATCCTTGCGACGGGCTGCAACCGCCTCTCCTAGAGCACTCCTGCCAGTCACCTTCGAGCTCTCCTCAGGATGCCTGAGCCAACCATGGGCTCGGTGCGAGCCCCGACCTGCCACCCCCACGAGGACCAGCGTAGCCGAAACGTCAAGATTGCACCGAGCTTCTGGCAAGACTGCCGAGGTCCGCCAGGCAACATTGACGCTCGTTGCGCAACATTAGCCATGCTGGTAGTGTCGCGGACAGCGCTGGGGCCCGTTAGCCCACACCAGGGGGTCCCAGTGGCGTCGCGAACAAACAAAAACGGCCTCTCGAAGAGAGGCCGTTGAGCCAGCAGCCTTTCGGCTGCGGCGTGGTGAGTCGAGTTTAGAACGACCAGGCGTCGGATGTCCAACCCACGACCCACCGATCGATCAACCAGCCAGCCGCCTCGATCGCGGCAGATCAGGGCGGAGAACCACGTCATGGACAGGCTGATCGTCTACGTCGACGGATTCAACATGTACCACGGCCTGCACGACGCCGCAGGCTGCCGGCTGCTGTGGCTCGACCTCGTGGCGCTGGCGCGCTCGTTGCGGCCGCGAAGTCACCTGGAGGCGGTCAAGTACTTCACCGCCCCGGTCCTCGACGAGCCTGCCGCAGCGTCCCGCCAAAGCGAGTACCAGTCCGCACTCCTGGCGCAGAACCCCAGAGTGATCTCGATCATCCAGGGGCGCCACCAGCGCAAGACGATCACCTGCAAGGGCTGTGGCGCGAAGCGGATCAAGTACGAGGAGAAGGAGACCGACGTCAACATCGCAGCGACACTTGTCGCCGACACCGCACGCGGGCTGATTACCTCTGCCCTCATCGTCAGCGCGGACAGCGACCTCGTGCCGGGCATCAACGTCGCGCGCGGCCTGGCCGCGACGAATTTCTTCGCCGCCGCGTTCCCGCCGCGCCGCTACTCCACCGAGCTGAAACGGCTCATGCCCAGCTCGTTCCAGATCAACATGGCCAAAATCAGGGCGGCGCAGCTTCCCGACGTGGTCGCCGATCCCGCGAGCGGTCATCAGTTCACCCGGCCGCCGAAGTGGAAGCGGTAGCTGGCCGCGTCCGGAACGCCGCATGACATCACACTGAATGTGACTCGTGCTCGCGGGTAAGGTCACCGATGGCTCCGGCCACGGGAGGTAGCGATGACCTTGCTCGCCGATGCGAGTCTGCGGCTCGACGCCGGCTTCTGGGACTACACGCTCATCGCCGTCTATTTCGTGTTCGTGCTGGGCATCGGGCTGATGGCACGCTACGCGGTGTCCGACAGCCTCGACTTCTTCCTGTCCGGCCGGTCGCTGCCGGCGTGGGTGACGGGGCTGGCGTTCATCTCGGCGAACCTCGGCGCGATCGAGATCGTCGGCATGTCGGCGAACGGCGCCCAGTACGGCATGCCGACAATGCACTACTTCTGGATCGGCGCGGTGCCGGCGATGCTGTTCCTCGGCGTCGTGATGATGCCGTTCTACTACGGGTCCAAGGTGCGCAGCGTGCCGGAGTTCATGCTGCGCCGGTTCGGCCCGACCGCGCACCTCGTCAACGCGATCAGCTTCGCGCTGGCGCAGGTGCTGATCGCCGGCGTCAACCTGTTCCTGCTCGCCACCTTGGTCGACGCGCTGCTGGGCTGGCCGCGGCCGGTCGCCATCGTCGCCGCCGCGGTCATCGTGCTGAGCTACATCACGCTGGGCGGGCTGTCCGCGGCGATCTACAACGAGGTACTGCAGTTCTTCGTCATCGTCGCCGCGCTGTTCCCGCTGACACTGGTCGCCCTGAACCGGGTCGGCGGCTGGGACGGGCTGACCGACGGCATCCGTGACGCGACGGGATCGACGGAGCAGCTGAGCGCGTGGCCGGGCAACGAGCTGGCCGGGTTCGACTCCAGCATCCTCTCGGTGATCGGCATCGTGTTCGGGCTGGGGTTCGTGCTGTCGTTCGGCTACTGGACGACGAACTTCGTCGAGGTGCAGCGGGCGATGGCGTCGAAGAGCATGTCCGCGGCCCGGCGCACGCCGATCATCGGCGCCTTCCCGAAGATGTTCATCCCGTTCATCGTGGTGATCCCCGGCATGATCGCCGCGGTCATCGTGCCGGAGCTGGCCCAGTACAAGCAGGACCCGTCCACCGGCGAAGGAGTCGACTACAACGACGCGATCCTGCTGCTGATGCGCGACCTGCTGCCCAACGGCATGCTCGGCCTCGCGATCGCCGGCCTGCTGGCGTCGTTCATGGCCGGCATGGCGGCGAACATCAGCTCCTTCAACACCGTCTTCAGCTACGACATCTGGCAGCGCTACGTCGTGAAGGACCGCGAGGACGGCTACTACCTGCGGGTCGGGCGCACCATCACGGTCGTCGCGACGGGGGCGGCCATCGGCACCGCGTTCATCGCGGCCGGCTACTCGAACCTGATGGACTACCTGCAGCAGCTGTTCTCGTTCTTCAACGCGCCGCTGTTCGCCACGTTCATCCTCGGCATGTTCTGGAAGCGGATGACGGCCGCGGCCGGTTGGACCGGGCTGGTGGCGGGAACGCTGTCGGCCGTGACGGTGTTCGTGCTCTCCGAGACCGGGGTCATCGACCTGCCGGGTCAGGGCTCGGCGTTCCTCGCCGCCGGCGCCGCGTTCGTCGTCGACATCGCCGTCAGCGTCGTCGTGAGCCTGCGCACCGCACCCAAGCCCGCGGCGCAGCTGACCGGGCTGGTGTACGGGCTGACGCCGAAGGAGGACCTGCAGGATCCGCGCGACCGCAACGAGGCCTGGTACCAGCGGCCGGGGCTGATGGCCGGCATCGCCCTCGTCCTCATCATCGTCCTGAACATCGTCTTCTTCTGAGCGGAGGCTGCTGATGAGCGTGAGTGGACCCCGGACCCGCCGGGCCGGCGCCTTCGACATCCGCGTCGTCATCGCCGCGTTGTTCGGCGTCTTCGGGCCGATCCTGCTCGGCGTGGGGCTGTTCGGCACCAGCGACGCCGACCTGGAGAAGTCCGACGGCGTGAACGTCAACCTGTGGACCGGCGCCGGCCTGCTGGCCGTCGCCGTAGTGTTCGTGCTGTGGGCCTGGCTGCGCCCGATCGTCGTCGACACCGAGGCCGTCGCCGGGGACGAGCGTGACTGACGCCACGGTCCGGGTCCAATCGATTCGCCGCCGCGACGCGTATATGAGGATGTGAGGGTGTCGGACGAGGCCCTGCTCGCCGGTATGGCCGCCGGTGACGCGGACGCGATGGCCGCGTTCGTCCGGCGTCATCAGGGGCGCGTCTACGGCTTGGCGTTGTCGGTCGTCGGGGTGCCCGCAATCGCGGAGGAGGTGGCACAGGAGGCGTTCGTCCGGGCATGGCGGCACGCCGGCAACTACGACGCCCGCCGGGCGCAGGCGTCGACGTGGCTGCTGACCATCACCCGCAACGTCGCCATCGACGTGCTGCGGGTGCGCCGGGAGCTCGCCGTCGAGCCGGCCGTCGTCGCGGAGATGCTGATCTCCACCACGAACGACACCGACCGGGTCGCCGACAGCGAACGCATCACCACCGCACTACGGGCACTGCCCCGCGAGCAGGCGATGGCCGTCCTGCTGTCAGTACATTTCGGCTACACCGCACGGGAGATCAGTGAGCAGCAGCAGATCCCCCTCGGTACGGCCAAGACGCGCATCCGGACCGGACTGTCCCGGCTGCGTGCGATGCTCGAGGTGAGTCATGGTTGATCCGACGAGGTGCGGCGATATCGCCGACGCCCTGGCCGAGGTGGCCACCGGCGCCGCCAGCGGCCCGGACCGCGCGCGCGTGCTCGCGCACCTGGCCGAGTGCCCTGACTGCCGCCGCGAGCTGGAGGAGCTGACCCGGATCGCCGACGAGGTGCTGCTGGTCGCGCCGGAGCACGACCCGCCGGCCGGGTTCGAGGGCGCCGTCCTCGCCCGGATCGCGGCACTGGCCGACGAGCGGCCGCCGGCCGACCCGTCGGCCGGCCCGCCGGCCGGCCCGCCCGCCGAGGACGAGCCGGACGCCGTCGTCACCCCGCTGCGGCCGCGGCGCTGGCGCCGTGTGCTGCCCTACGCCGTCGCCGCGGTGATCGCCGGGATCGCCGGCGTGATCGGCGCCGGCGTGGTCTGGCAGGCGACGTCCGACGACCGCGACCTCGCGGCCGGCTACCGCGAGACGCTCGAGATCGCGAACGGCCGCTACTTCGACGCGGCTCCGATCGTCGACGACGCCGGCGAGCAGGTCGGGCACGTGTTCCTCTACCAGGGCGACCCGGCGTGGGTGTTCACCGTCCTCGGCGCCACCGCGGAGCCGGGGACCTACGAGGTGACCGTCACGACCGAGGACGGATCGACCGAGCAGCTGGCCGAGAACGAGGTCGGCCCGTCCGGGGGCGAGTCCGGCGGCCGCGTCGACACGCGCATCCACGACATCGAGCGGATCGACCTCGTCGGTCCCGGCGGCGTCACCTACACGGCCCACCTCGCCGCGGGCTGGGCGTCCTAGAGCAGCGGCAGGTAGGCGGACAGGTCGGCGCGCTGGCCGCTGGCCAGGACGGCGCCGGCGGCGACCTCGTCGGCCCAGGTGGTCCGGCCACCGGCCAGCCGCAGCCACAGCGGCGGGGTGAGGTCGACGGTGTTCGGCGGCGTGCCGCGGGTGTGCCGCGGCCCCTCGATGCACTGGACGGCGGCATACGGCGCGACCCGCACCTCGACGCTGCGGCCCGGTGCCCGCTCGGCCAGCACGTCGAGCAGGGTGCGGACGGCCAGCCGGATGGTGTCACGGGGTACGGCGGGCGCCGGCACGGTCGGGACCGAGCGGGCCAGGTCGTCGGCGTGGATGGCGATCTCGATGACGCGGGTGAGCAGGTAGTCGGCCTGCCGGACCGGGATCCGCCGGGTCGTCAGGACGGCGTCGTCCATGCCGCGCTCCTCGACGGTGTGCGTCGCGGCCGCGAACCGCTCGTCGATCGCGGCGAGGATGCCGTCCTTGTCGTACTCGGCGGCGCGGGCGATGGCCAGCGTCCGCTCGGACAGCTCGCCGGCCACCGGGGCGTACGTCGTCAGGTACTCGCCCAGCGAGTGCGCGGCGACCCCGCGCGGGGCCGCCGCCGTCGCCGTCACCGAGTCGGCCACCAACGCGATGTGCGCCGCCAGGTCGGCGACGGTCCAGCCGGGCAGCACGCTCGGCCCGGTCCAGTGCTCCGGCGCCAGGTCGGCCAGCCAGCCGCGCACCGCGTCGTGGCCGTTCCGGTACGCCGCCCACACCGCCGCCGGTTCCATCCGCTTCGCCACCCCGGCAGGCTACCGGTCAGCGCGATCCCCAGTTCCAGGCCGGCCGGTCGAACCGGCCCTGCCCGTCGATGAACGTCTCGCCGGTGTCCTTGACCAGCTCGACCCGCGTCGCGGCGGCGCCCAGGTGCTCGACCAGCGGCGTCGAGTGGGTGATGACGATGACCTGGGTGTGCTCGCGCGCCTCGGCGATCAGCTCGGCCAGCGCCGGCAGCAGCTGCGGGTGCAGGCTCGCCTCGGGCTCGTCCAGCACCATCAGCGCAGGCGGGCGCGGCGCCAGCAGGGCGGCGGCCCAGAGCAGGAAGCGCAGGGTGCCGTCGGACAGCTCCGCGCCGGCCAGCGGGCGGAGCAGGCCGTGCTGGCGGAACGCGAGGTCCAGGCGGTCGCCGAGCTGGACGATCTCCAGCCGCGAGCCGGGGAACGCGCGGTCCACGGCGGCGTCCAGCGCCTCGACCGCGCCGACCTCGCGGATCGTCTGCAGCGCGGCGGCCAGGTCGGCGCCGTCGTCGGCCAGCACCGGCGTGCGGGTGCCGACCCGGGTCTGCCGCGCCGGCGCGTCGGCGTCGGTGCGGAAGTGGTCGTAGAAGCGCCAGCTGCGCACCTGCTCGCGGACGGTCAGCAGCTCCGGCGCCCGGACCGGGTCGGCGACCTCGCTGAGCATGCTCTCGAACGTGCGCAGGCCCTGGGCCAGGTGCTCCCACTCGCCGCCGGCCCGCACCCGCACCATCTCGTTGCGGCGGTCGGCCAGCCAGGCGCCCGGACGCAGCACCGGCCCGCTCCAGATCGCCTCGCGCTTGATCTCCGGGTCCAGTCCGAAGTACGTCGGTCCGCCACCGGGTTGCGGCAGCCCCAGGTCGATCAGGTAGCCGAAGTCGTCGCCGGCGAACCCCATCCGGACGTCGACCGGCCCGGTCCGGCGGGTGCCCTGGACCGGCCGCTCCCCTGACCGCATCTCCCGGCTGATCTTCTGCGGGCCGGCCCAGGTCACCGACGGCATGCCGCCCTCCCTGGCCAGCGACGCGATGACGTCACCCCTGGCGCAGTCGGCCAGCAGCCGCAGCGCCCGGTACAAGCTCGACTTCCCGGTGCCGTTGGCCCCGATGACGACGTCGAGGCCGGTCAGCGGCAGGACGATGTCGCGCAGCGACCGGTAGTTCGCGATGGCGATCGTCCGCAGCACGGTCCGGCCCTACTCCGACCTGTCCGCGAAGTCTTCGCCCGACTCGTGCCGCTCCCACTCGTCAACGGAGACGACGACGGCGACCGCACGGCCGCGGCGGCTGATCGTCTGCGGGCCGTCTCGCTCGACGGCAGCCAGCAGGTCGCTGAGCCGCGTCTTCGCCTCGGCGACGCTCCAGGTGCGTCCCGGCGTCATGCCATCACCTCAGCGACCACACTAGACACGTGGGTCACGCGACGCCACTCAGTCGTAGTGCGTCGAGCAGTCAGCATGCGGCTTGACAGAATGGTCGGGATCGGCCGACCATACGGGAATGGCAGACCAGTCCGCCGTTCCCGACTACGAGCTCCCCGACGAGCTCGAGCTCACCGATCCGGCGCAGTACCGGGCGTTGTTCGACGCGACCCGGATGAGGATCGTCCACCTGCTGCTGGAGCGGGCCGCCACGACGACGGAGCTGGCGGTCGCGCTGGACAAGCCGAAGGGCACCGTCGGCCACCACCTCAAGGTGCTGGAGTACGCGGGCCTGGTACACGTCGTGCGGACCAAGCAGGTGCGCGCGATCGAGGCCCGGTACTACGGCCGCACCGCCCGCGTGTTCCTGTACCACGACTGGGACCGCGCCTCGTTCGACGGCATCGGGCTGGAGCCCAAGGGGGTGCTCACGGAGACCGTCACCGAGATCCAGCAGCTCCCGGCCGAGTTGCTCGACCTGCCCATGATCACCAACGCGCGCTACGCCCGCATCCCGGCCGAGCGGGCGGCGGAGTGGCGGCAGCGGCTGATCGAGCTGCTGGACGAGTTCGTCCGGCAGCCGCGCGGCGGCGAGGTGACCTACGGGCTCCTGGTCGGCGTCTTCCCGACCCAGCGCGGGCACCTGCCGGAGCCGAAGGACGGTGCATCGTGACGACGACGGCGGCGCCCGCGAAGGCCGGGCTGGGCCGCAACTACTGGAAGCTGTGGAGCGCGTCGGTCGTCTCGAACTTCGGCGACGGGCTGTCGGCGGTCGCGATCCCCTGGCTGGCCACCGCCATCACCCGCGACCCGATGCAGATCGCCCTGGTCACGTTGGCCACGCGGCTGCCGTGGCTGCTGTTCTCGCTGCCGGCCGGCGTCATCTCCGACCGCCTCGACCGCCGCAAGCTGGTCGCGTCGATGGACGTGGCCCGGTTCGCCGTCATGGGCGCGTTCGCGTTCGCCGTGCTGGCCTGGCAGTCCGACCTGCCGACGCCGGACCAGATCGCCGGCGGCACCGCCGACGTGCCCGAGAACGGCGCCGTCCTGCTGGCTCTGCTGTACCTGATGGCGTTCCTCCTGGGCATGGCCGAGGTGCTGCGCGACAACACCGCCCAGACGCTGCTGCCGTCCATCGTCGCGAAGGAGCGGCTGGAGAAGGCGAACGGGCGCATGTGGGGCGCCGAGGTCGTCGTCAACAACTTCGTCGGGCCTCCGCTGGCCGGACTGCTGCTGGGGCTGGCATTCGCGCTGCCGTTCTTCGTCAACGCAGGCACGTTCGCCATCGCGGCCGCGCTGGTGTTCATGCTGGCCGGGCAGTTCGCACCCAAGGGCAAGGTCACCAGCGGCCGGATCAACTGGCGGACCGAGATCGGCGAGGGCGTGCGCTGGCTGTGGAACCACCACCTGCTGCGCTCGCTGGCCTTCCTGCTCGGCGCCGCGAACGGGCTGAACGCCGCCGCCATGGCGATCTACGTGCTGCTGGCGCAGGAGATCCTGGACCTCAACGCGACCGAGTTCGGCATCCTGCTGTCCGGGACGGCGATCGGCGCGGTGCTCGGCTCGCTGGTCGCGCACCGGGTCAGCGCGCGCATCGGGCCCGGCACGTCGCTGTTCGTGTCGCTGATCGTGCTGGGCGCCACCATCGGCGCGATCGGCCTGGTCTCGTCGCCGTACGTCGTCTACGCGGTGCTCGTCGTCGAGGGCTTCTTCATCGTGCTGTGGAACGTCATCACGGTGTCGATGCGGCAGAGCATCATCCCCGACCATCTGCTCGGCCGGGTCAACTCCGTCTACCGGTTCTTCGGCTGGGGCGCCATCTCGGTGGGGACGCTGCTCGGCGGCGTGCTGGTGAGCACCGGCGACGTCTGGCTGAGTCGCGAGTGGGCGCTGCGGCTGCCGTTCCTCGTCGCCGCGGCCGCGCACGTGCTGATGGTGCTGTACGCGCTGCCGCGGCTGACCAACGCCCGCATCGAGGCGGCGAAGGCTCAGGCCTCGAACGCCGACGGCAGCGTCGAACCGTGAGCCGTCCGCAGCTCGTCGACCGGCACGCTGAACTGTCCCTGCAAGTCGAGCACGCCGCCGTCGTCGACGACGCCGATGCGCTGGTGCGAGAAACGGCGCGCGGAGCACATGTCGGTGAAGCGCACCTCCTCCGAGCGCGGCACCGCGACGATCGCCCGGGCCTGCGACTCGGAGAACAGGAACACGAACGGGTCCAGGCCGTCGGGCACCCACACCCGCGCTCCGACACCGTACCGCAGCACCGACTCGGCCAGCGCGATCGCCAGCCCGCCGTCGGAGAGGTCGTGCGCGGCGTCGATCAGCCCGTCGCGTGAGGCGTTGACGAGGATCTCGGCCAGCTCGCGCTCGGCGGCCAGGTCCACCGACGGCGGACGCCCGCCGAGGTGCCCGTGCTCGGCCCACGCCCACTCCGAGCCGCCGAACTCGTCGCGGGTCTCGCCGAGCAGGTAGATCACCTGGCCGGACTCGCGGAAGCCCTGCGGCGTCCGGCGCCCCACGTCGTCGAGCACACCCAGCAGACCCACGATCGCCGTCGGCAAGATCGCGGCGTCGCCGGTCTGGTTGTACAGCGACACGTTGCCGCCGGTGACCGGCGTGCCGAGCGCCTGGCAGCCGTCGGCCAGGCCGCGGATCGCCTCGGCGAACTGCCACATGACGGCCGGGTCCTCGGGCGAGCCGAAGTTGAGCCCGTCGGTGACGGCGAGCGGCCGGGCGCCGGTGGTGGCGACGTTGCGGTACGCCTCGGCCAGCGACAGCTGCGCGCCGGTGTACGGGTCGAGCTTGGCGTAGCGGCCGTTGCCGTCGGTGGCGATCGCGACGCCCAGGCCGGTGGACTCGTCGATGCGGAGTACGCCGGCATCCTCCGGCTGGGCCAGGACGGTGTTGCCCAGCACGTAGCGGTCGTACTGGTCGGTGATCCACGCCTTGGAGGTGAGGTTCGGCGACGCGAGCAGCCGCAGCAGGGTGCCGCGCAGCTCGTCACCGCTCGACGGGCGGGGCAGGGACTCCGGGCCGTCCGCCTGCAGCGAGTCCTGCCAGGACGGCCGCGCGAACGGCCGCTCGTAGACCGGGCCGTCGTGCGCGACCGTGCGCGGGTCGACGTCGGCGATGGTCTCGCCATGCCAGTCGATGATCAGCCGGCCGGTGCCGGTGACCTCGCCGATGACGGCGGTCTCGACGTCCCACTTCGCGGTGATGGCGAGGAACGCGTCGAGGTTCTCGGGCGTGACGATGCCCATCATGCGTTCCTGCGACTCCGACATCATGATCTCGCCGGGCGTCAGGCTGGGGTCGCGCAGCAGCACCTTCTCCAGCTGGACGTGCATGCCGCCGTCGCCGTTGCTGGCCAGCTCCGACGTCGCGCAGGAGATGCCGGCCGCGCCGAGGTCCTGGATCGCCTCGACGACCTTCGCCTCGAACAGCTCGAGGCAACACTCGATCAGGACCTTCTCCATGAACGGGTCGCCGACCTGGACCGCCGGCCGCTTCGACGGCTTCGTGTCATCGAAGGACTCCGAGGCCAGGATCGAAGCGCCGCCGATGCCGTCGCCGCCGGTACGGGCGCCGAACAGCACGACCTTGTTGCCGACGCCGGTGGCGTTGGCCAGGTGGATGTCCTCGTGCTTCATGACGCCGACGCAGAGCGCGTTGACCAGCGGATTCGCCGCGTAGGACGGGTCGAAGACCACCTCGCCGCCGATGTTGGGCAGGCCCAGGCAGTTGCCGTAGCCGCCGACGCCGGCCACCACGCCCGGCAGCACCCGGTGCGTGTCGTCGGCGTCCAGCGGGCCGAACCGCAGCGAGTCCATGACGGCGACCGGCCGCGCACCCATCGCGAGGATGTCGCGGACGATGCCGCCGACCCCCGTCGCCGCGCCCTGGTACGGCTCGACGTAGGACGGGTGGTTGTGCGACTCGATCTTGAACGTGACCGCGTAGCCGTGGCCGATGTCGACGACGCCGGCGTTCTGGCCGATGCCGACCAGCAGCGCGTCGCTCTCGGGCGCCTTCTCGCCGAACTGGCGCAGGTGCACCTTGGACGACTTGTACGAGCAGTGCTCGGACCACATGACGCTGTACATGGCCAGCTCGGCGTTGGTAGGCCGGCGGCCGAGGATGTCGCGGATGCGCTGGTACTCGTCCTCCTTGAGGCCGAGCTCGTCCCAGGGCTGCGGCTGGTCGGGCGTCTTCGCGGCCAGCTCGACGGTGTCGATGGTCACGCGCGGACCAGTCCTTCCAGCACGGAGGTGAAGAAGCCGAGCCCGTCGGTGCCGGGCCCGGTGAGCGCCTCGACGGCGTGCTCGGGGTGCGGCATCAGGCCCACGACGTTGCCGCGGGCGTTGGCGACGCCGGCGATGTCGCGGTAGGAGCCGTTCGGGTTGTCGCCGAGATAGCGGACGACGACCCGGCCCTCGCCCTCGAGCTCGTCCAGCGTGCGCTGGTCGGCGACGTAGCCACCCTCGCCGTTCTTCAGCGGGATGACGATCTCCTGGCCGGCCGCGTAGCCCGACGTCCACGCCGTCGCCGCCGACTCGACCCGCAGCGGCTGGTCGCGGCAGACGAACTTGCGGTGGTCGTTGCGGATCAGCGCGCCCGGCAGCAGGTGCGACTCGCAGAGGATCTGGAAGCCGTTGCAGATGCCGAGCACCGGCAGCCCGCCGCGGGCGGCGTCGACCACCCGCTCCATGACCGGGGCGAACCGGGCGATGGCGCCGCAGCGCAGGTAGTCGCCGTAGGAGAAGCCGCCCGGCAGCACCACAGCGTCGACGCCGCGCAGGTCGGCGTCGCCGTGCCAGAGCGCGACCGCCTCGCCGCCGGCGACGCGGACCGCCCGGGCGGCGTCGCGGTCGTCGAGGGAACCGGGGAACGTGACGACGCCGACGCGCATCAGACGCCGGCCTCCACGTGCACGGTGAAGTCCTCGATGACCGGGTTGGCCAGCAGCGTCGCGGCGGCCCGTTCGATCTCGGCGACGGCCTCGGGCGTCGCCTCGCCGTCGAGCTCGATCTCGAAGCGCTTGCCCTGGCGGACGGAGGCGACACCGTCGAAGCCGAGCCGGCTGAAGGCGCCCTGCACGGCCTTGCCCTGCGGGTCGAGAATCTCGGGTTTGAGCATGACGTCGACAACGACGCGGGCCACGGGCACGCTCCTCGCGCGGCAGATGAACCGGGAACGTGCCCCAGGATACCCAGTCAACGCGTGAGGCCGCGGGTTCGGCCCACACCCTGCGCGGGCCGGACCCGCCGCCTCAGTCCGGCACGACCAGCCGGAAGCCGATACCCCGCACCGACACGACGCGCAGTTCGTCGACCACGGACGCCAGCCGGCGGCGCAGCCGTTTCACCGCGGAGACGACCGGATCGGCGTCACCGCGGTAGCGGGTCTTCCAGATCCGCGACGTCAGCTCCTCGAACGACCAGACCCGACCGGCCTCGCCGGCCAGCGTCGCCAGCAGGTCGAACTCCCGGGCGCTCAGCGCGATGTCGACGTCGCCCCAGGTGACCTGCCGCGACACCAGATCGACGCGCAGGCAGCCGCGCTCGATGACGCGCGTCTCCAGGTCCTCCACGCCGGCCGGGCTGTCGGGCACGCCGTCCTCGGCCACCAGCAGCCGGCGCGCGGCCTTGGTGTCCGGGGCGATCATCACGATCGCGCGCCGATCGATCGCCCGAGCGATCGCGGTCGAGTCCTCCAGCGTGGTCCCGACACAGATGACATACGGAGTGATCGATTCAATGTATGGCGCTGCGGACACCACGCATCAACTCCCTGCACATCGCCCCACCGATTGCTTGGCAGCATGACAGGTTTCGCGACGGTTTGGTATGTCCTACGGAACATTTCCGGTTAAATCCAGACCATCCCGCAGTCAATTCTCCTGACAGCGCCCGTCAACGGCCCGGATCTTGCCCTTCCACCGACCTTGTCGCCGGTAGCCGGACGTAGCGAGGATGGCGGCACCGCATTCCGGACATGTGGGGCACGGCGCCCATCACCCCTCTGCGCCGTGCCGCGCCCGCACAGGAGGTCCCCCATGCCATCTGCCCACCGTCGAGGACGGCGATATCTCGCCGCAGTACTCTCGGTCTTCGCCCTGGTGTCGGCGGTTCTCGCCGCCACGCCCGCGCAGGCCGGGTTCGGCCGTCCCGTCCAGCCGGCGTCGAAGATCGAGCCGGGCGTCTTCGACCCCGACGCGGTCAAGGACAGCGCCGACTTCTGGGTCCGCTTCGGCTCGTCCGCCCGCACGACGTCCGCGACCGGCATCGACGACTGGACCGAACGTGGTCAGTTCGTGGTCGACCAGCTCAAGGCCGCCGCCGACCAGTCACAGGCCACCGCCCGCAAGCTCCTCGACGAGCGCGGCGTCGGCTACGAGGCGCACTGGATCACCAACGCGATCCTCGTCCAGGACGGCAGCCGCGCCCTGGCCGAGCAGCTCGCCGCGCTCGACGGCGTCGAGCAGATCAGGGCGCCGCGCACCTACGAGCTGCCCGAGCCGGTCGACGCCAAGCCGTCCGGCGGCATGAGCACGAACGCGCTGGAGTGGGGTGTGGCGAACATCAACGCCGACGACGTCTGGTCGCAGTTCGGCACCCGGGGCGAGGGCATCGTCGTCGCCAACATCGACAGCGGCGTCGACTACGACCACCCGGCGCTGGTCGGCCAGTACCGCGGCAACACCGGGACCGGGTTCGACCACGACTACAACTGGTTCGACGCCACGGGCTCCAGCGACGCACCGTTCGACGGCGCCGGCAACTCCCACGGCACCCACACGATGGGCACCATGGTCGGCAGCGACGGCGCCAACCAGATCGGCGTCGCGCCCGGCGCGACGTGGATCGCCGCCAACGGCTGCAACTCCTGCTCCGACGCCGACCTCATCGCGTCCGGCGAGTGGATGCTCGCGCCCACCGACCTCAACGGGGAGAACCCCGACGTGTCGATGCGCCCGCACATCGTCAACAACTCGTGGGGCACGATCGTCCCGTCGAACGACCCGTTCATGGAGGACATCCTCGTCGAGTGGGCGAACGCCGGCATCTTCGGCGTCTGGTCCAACGGCAACAACGGCGACGCCTGCGAGACCAGCGGGTCGCCGGGCAGCCGGATCGTCAACTACTCCGTCGGCGCGTACGACGTGAACAACGCCATCGCCGACTTCTCCAGCCGCGGTCCCGGCCAGGACGGCGAGATCAAGCCGAACATCGCCGCGCCCGGCGTGAACGTCCGCTCGTCGGTCAACGGCGGCGGCTACGGCTCGCTCTCCGGCACGTCGATGGCCGCGCCGCACGCCGCGGGCGCCATCGCACTGCTGTGGTCGGCCGCACCGACGCTGGTCGGCGACATCGAGGGCACCCGCGCGCTGCTCGACGACTCCGCGATCGACGTCGAGGACCTGCAGTGCGGCGGCACGGCCGACGACAACAACGTCTGGGGCGAGGGCCGACTCGACGCGCTCGCGCTGCTCGAGGCCGCGCCGACGGGCCAGACCGGCACGCTGACCGGCGCCGTCACCGCGGCCGGCGCACCGGTCGAGGGCGCCACCGTCGCCGTCGCCGGGCCGATCGCGCGCTCGACCACGACCGGCGCCGACGGCGGCTACTCGCTGGTGCTCACCGCCGGCGACTACGACGTCACGGTCTCCGCGTTCGGCTACCTGACCGCGACCGGCACGGCCACCGTCACCGCCGACGGCACGACGACACACGACGTCGCGCTCGAGCCGGCCGACAGCCACCCCGTCAGCGGCACCGTCACCTCGGGCGGCACGCCGGTCGAGGGTGCCACCGTCACCATCGAGGGCGCACCCGTCGAGCCGGCCGTCACCGGCGCCGACGGCCGCTACTCGTTCGCCGCGGTCCCGGCCGGCTCCTACGAGCTGACCGCCGACGGCGGCCGCTGCGACGCGCCGCTCACCCAGGCGCTGACCGTCGGCGGGCCGTCGACGCTGGACTTCGCGCTGACGAAGCGGAGCGACGGCTACGGCTACTTCTGCACCACCGGCCCCTCGGAGTACGTCGAGGGCACCACCCCGGTGGCCCTGACCGGCGACGAGTCGACGGCGTCGGTCGCGCTGCCGTTCGACTTCCCGTTCTACGGCGAGAGCTACGACACCGCGCACCTCTCGTCCAACGGGCACGTGAACCTCCTCGCGCCCGTCACCAACTACACGAACGCCGCGCTGCCCAACGCGGCCGCGCCGAACGCGACGCTGGCCCCGTTCTGGGACGACCTGGAGATCAACGCCGACGGCGGCGTCTACACCGGCGCCGTCGACGGCGGGTTCGTCATCGAGTACCGCAACGTCGCGTTCTACGACGTGCCGGACCAGCGGATGGACTTCAGCGTCACGCTCTACGAGGACGGCACCGTCACGTTCGCCTACCGGAACCTCGACCCGGCCCAGGCGCGGGAGCTCGGCAACAGCGCCACCGTCGGCATCGAGAACGCCGCCGGCACCGACGCCCTGCAGTACTCGTTCAACCAGGCCGCGCTGTCCGACGACACGGCGATCACGTTCGGGCTGCCGCCGAACGGCTACGTCGAGGGCACCGTCACCGACGCCAACGACGGCCTCCCGGTCGCGGGCGCGACGGTGGCCGCCGTCGCGGCCGACGGCACCGTCGTCCGCCAGACCAGCACGGACGAGAACGGCGCCTACCGGATGCAGTTGTTCTTCGGCGCCTACGCGGTGCAGGCGAGCAGCACCGGCTACGAGGCCGGCGCCGACGACGTGATCATCAACGAGGACGGTGAGGTCAACACGATCGACTTCGCGCTGCGCACCGGCATCGCCGTGGTCGAGTCCGACGACCTGTCCTGGACGATCACCGAGGGCCAGACCCGCTCCGGCGAGGTGACCATCACCAACGCCGGCTCGGCGGACCTGACCTGGGAGGCGACCGAGGTCGACCGCGGCTCCGGCCGGCAGACGGCGCCGACGCCGGCGCTGCTGGGCAGCTCGAAGGTCGACGAGAACGCCCGGACCGCGCTCGGCACGTACTCGGCGGAACAGCTGGCCGACCTCGCGTCGCGGGACATGGCGCCGAACGCGCCCGGCGACGTCATCGCCCAGTGGGACACCGAGGGCGTCTCCGTGGCCTGGGGCGTCGGCTTCGACGGCGACGTCTGGGTGTCCGACCCGGACTCCATCACCAACCACCAGTTCTCCACGACCGGCGAGCCGGGCGAGGTGTTCCCGGGCAACTGGGGCGGCGTCTGGAACGGCGACATGGCACTGGACTCCAGCACCGGCGCGATGTGCCAGGTCAACGTCGGCGGCGACAACGCGATCCACTGCTTCGACACCGCCGACGGCACCGAGCAGTACGTCATCTCGGGCTCTCCGTGGAACGGGATCTCGCAGCGCGGCCTCGCCTACAACCCCGCCGACGACGTCTTCTACATCGGCGGCTGGAACGAGGGCATCGTCTACACCGTCGCGGGCCAGTCCCACGACGACCCGGGCGCGACCCTCGCCCAGTGCTCGACGGAGGACGCGTCGATCGCGGGCCTGGCCTACAACCCGACGGCCGACGTGCTGTGGATGGTCAACAGCTCGCTGACCACGTTCATCTACCAGATCGACCCGTCGGACTGCGCCACGATCTCGACGATCGAGTTCCCGGAGCAGGGCGAGGGGCCGGGCGCCGGCCTGGAGATGGACACCACCGGCCAGTTGTGGGCCGTCAGCCAGCTCACCAACACGGCGTACCTCATCGACTCGGGCGTGCCGAACGCCAGCGACGTGCCGTGGCTCTCCGAGGACCCGTCCTCGGGGACGCTCGCGCCGGGCGAGTCGGTGACCGTCACGGTCACGGCGGACAGCACCGGCCTGGAGCCGGCGCTGCACGAGGCGACGCTGACGATCGCCACGGACGCCGGGCGGGTGCCGAACCACCAGCTCCCCGTCTCGCTGCTGGTGCCCGCCTACCAGGTGGGTGTCAACGCGGGCGGCGCCGCCTACACCGACGGCTCGCAGGATGTCTGGCAGGCGGACAAGAAGCACACCGCCGGGTCGTGGGGCTGGACCGGCCAGCGGGTCGAGGTCTCGTCGACGAACCGGCAGATCGGCGGCACCGACGACGATCGGCTCTACCAGGACCGGCGCTCGGGCATCTTCGGCTACCGGTTCGACAACGTGCCCGCCGGGACGTACGAGGTGGAGCTCGGGTTCGCCGAATTCCAGGCCAACATGCTGCCCGGACGCCGCGTCTTCGACGTCAGCGTCAACGAGTCGTACGTGCTGGTCAACCACGACGTCGCCGCCGAGGTCCGCGGCCTGTGGGCGGACCAGCACACGTTCACCGTCGAGCACCCGGGCGGCCCGTTGAACATCCAGTTCCACGACCGCTTCGGCTACCAGCTGCCGATCGTCAACGCACTGCGCGTGACCGACCGGCCCGACCTGTAGGAGGTTCTCGTCGTCCGGGGGCGGTGCCGCGGCGCCGCCCCCGACGGCACGTCCGCGACGCACGACGGGGCCGGTTCTCACCAGCCCCGTCCGCTCCCTGCAGATTCGCCCGCTACCTCAGCAGCGACACGAGCTCCATCAGGGGAACACCCAGGAGGAGGAGCACACTCACCAGGCTCGCGAAGATCGACGCCACCTGGCGTGAGATCTCACTGAGCACCTTGGTGTGGTCACGGACAGTCTCCAGCCGCGCCAGCACGGTTCCTCGCCTGTTGCTGTGGTTCACCGAACGTCCCTTCTTCAGGGGCTACCCGGTAAACCGCTGCTAACAGCCCGCCCGGTAGCCCATCGACTTGCGATGACCTACACGCGGGCGGATCCCGTATGTAGTTAGGTTCTCAGGTTGACAGATGGTCATGAAGCGGTCAACGGCGTACGCTAGTCCTGGCTGGGGGAGGTGCTGCTAACACCGACGATCCCGGCCACAGGCTCCGGCGCGTTCTTCGTTGCTGTGGTTCCGCGCCGGAGCCTCCTTCGCCGGGGGAGGTGCCGCTAACACCGACGATCCCGGCCGGAAGCCCCGGTGCGTTCTGCTGTGATTCCGCGCCGGGGTTTCTGCTGCTCAGAGGATCGGCGACGGGGTGTAGGCGGCCGCGACCGGGTGGGCGGCGGCGATCTCCTCGACCCGGGCGACGACGGCGCCGACCTGGGCACGGGCGGCGCCGGTGAACTCCAGCGGCGACCGGACCAGCGAGTCCAGGTGCGCCCGGTCCAGCCCCAGCCGCGAGTCGCCGGCCAGCCGCTCGAACAGGTCGTTCTGCGCAGCAGCCTGCTCCCGCATCGACAGCGCCACCGCGACCGCGTGCTCCTTGATCGCCTCGTGCGCCGTCTCGCGGCCGACGCCGGCCTTGACGGCGGCCATCAGTACCGACGTGGTGGCGAGGAAGGGCAGGTAGCGGTCCAGCTCACGGGCGATGACCGCGGGGTAGGCGCCGAACTCGTCGAGGACGGTGAGGAACGTCTCGAACAGGCCGTCCAGCGCGAAGAACGCGTCCGGCAGCGCGACCCGGCGCACGACCGAGCAGAACACGTCACCCTCGTTCCACTGGGCGCCGGCCAGCTCGGCCGCCATCGAGGCATAGCCGCGGAGCACGACGGCCAGTCCGTTGACCCGTTCGCAGGAGCGGGTGTTCATCTTGTGCGGCATCGCGCTGGAGCCGACCTGCCCGGGCTGGAACCCCTCGGTGACCAGCTCCTGGCCGGCCATCAGCCGGATCGTGGTGGCCAGCGACGACGGCCCGGCGGCCACCTGGACCAGCGCGGACACGACGTCGTGGTCGAGCGAGCGCGGGTAGACCTGGCCGACGCTGGTGAGGACCCGCTCGAACCCGAGGTGCCCGGCGATCCGCCGCTCCAGCTCCGCCAGCCGGACGTCGTCGCCACCGAGCAGGTCGAGCATGTCCTGTGCGGTGCCGACCGGGCCCTTGATGCCGCGCAACGGATACCGCGAGATCAGCTCGGCGATCCGGTCGAACGCCACCAGCAGCTCGTCGGCCGCCGAGGCGAACCGCTTGCCCAGCGTCGTCGCCTGGGCGGGCACGTTGTGGCTGCGCCCGGCCATGACGGTCTCGGCGTGCTCGGCGGCCCGGGCGGCCAGCCGGACGAGGACGGCGACGATGCGGTCGCGGACGTGCTCCAGCGACAGCCGGATCTGCAGTTGCTCGACGTTCTCGGTGAGGTCGCGGCTGGTCATGCCCTTGTGGACGTGCTCGTGGCCGGCCAGCGCGTTGAACTCCTCGATCCGCGCCTTGACGTCGTGCCGGGTCACCCGCTCGCGCGCGGCGATGGCGTCGAGGTCGACGTCCTCCAGCACGGACCGGTACGCCTCGACGACGCCGTCAGGGACGTCGACGCCGAGGTCGCGCTGGGCCTGCAGCACGGCCAGCCACAGCCGGCGCTCCAGCACGATCTTGTTCTGCTGCGACCACAGCCGGGTCAGCTCGGGCGAGGCGTAGCGAGCGGCGAGGACGTCGGGGATCACGGGCTTGTCGGGCACACGTCCATTCTCCCGCACGGCGGCGCGGTGATCGGCACCACCCGTTTGGAGATCGCCCATTCGGGCACCAACCGGTCGGGAATGAGAGAAGGAGGCACCATGGAATTCGTGCTCTGGATCCTGGCCGTCATCCTCGTGATCGCGGGCATCGTCTCGCTCGTACGCGGCCAGATGTTGTGGGGCATCGTGCTGATCGTCGTCGGCCTGCTGGTCGGCCCCGGCGGGGTGAGCGTCTTCACCTGAGCCGCGGTATCTCGGCGAGAAACGCACATTGGACCGTCCGGAGCCGCTTCGGCGGCATCCGGGCGGTCGGTCTGTTCGCCTGCCCGCTAGCATCCTAGCCATGGCCGACAAGGTGCAGTTCAACGTCTACCTGCCGCCGGACGTCGTCCGCGCCACCAAGCACCGCAGCATCGACGAGGAGCTGAGCCTGTCGGCGTTCGTCGAGAAGGTGCTGCGGGAGTACCTCGCCGCCGCGGAGCAGGAGGATGCCCGATGACGCTCACCGTCCGCCCGGTCCGGCGCACGCCGCACGCCGGCGTGTGGGTCCGGGCCGTCGAGGCGCTCGGCGGCGTCGTCACCGGGACCGACGGCGACCGCGTCGACCTCGCGCTCGGGCGGGGCCGGGTGGCCATCGTCCGCGCCGACGCACCCGGCGCCGAGCTGGGCTTCGAGGCGCCGGACCTGCTCGCCGTCGCCGCCGAGTGCGAGCGCAACGGCCTGGCGACGGTGTCCGCCGGCGGCCGGCTGGAGGTCATCGGTCCGGACGGCCTGCGGCTGCACGTCGATGAGCACCCGTCCGCCGAGGCACCGGCCGGTGCCGACCCGGCGCTGTCGCCGCTGCCGCTCTGGTACACGCCGGACGTGGCGGGCGCGGCGGGTGTGCTGGACCGGCTCGGGCTGACGGTGCGGATCGCGTCGCGGAGGGGCGACTGGGTCGACTTCGTCGCGCCCGGCGGTGGCCTGGTGGCGGCGCACGGCGCCGACCGGCCGTCGGTCCAGCTGTCGTTCGAGTACGACGGCGACGTCCGCGCGCTGGCCGCCCGCCTGACCGCCCGCGGGCTGACCCCGTCCGTCATCGACGAGAACTACGGGCTCACCGTCCGGCTGCCCGATCCCGACGGCGGCCAGATCTTCGTCAACCAGGTCCAGTCCGACCTGCACGGATACCGCCGCGCCGGCTCGTAGTCCGGCGCCGCTGGAATGCCGCGACGGCGCGGCGGGGTTGTCGCCAGTGGTCAGTCCCCGACACGAACGAGGCACGCATGTCCCGACCGATCCGTATCGGTGTCCAGATCCAGCCGCAGCATGCCGACTACAAGGAGATCCGCCGCGCCGTCGCGGAGGCGGAGGACGCCGGCGTCGACATCGTCTTCAACTGGGATCACTTCTTCCCGCTGCGCGGTGAGCCGGACGGCAAGCACTTCGAGGCCTGGACCATGCTCGGCGCCTGGGCCGAGCAGACCTCCCGGGTGGAGATCGGCGCGCTGGTGAGCAGCGTCGGCTACCGCAACCCGGAGCTGCTGGCCGACATGGCCCGCACCCTCGACCACGTCAGCGATGGCCGGCTGATCCTCGGCATCGGCGGCGGCTGGTTCCGGCGCGACTACGACGAGTACGGCTACGAGTTCGGCACCGCCGGCAGCCGGCTGGACGAGCTCGGCGAGGCGCTGCCCCGGATCAAGGACCGCTGGTCGAAGCTGAACCCGCGGCCGACGCGCGACATCCCGATCCTCATCGGCGGTGGCGGCGAGAAGAAGACGCTGCGCCACGTCGCCGAGCACGGCACCATCTGGCACGCCTTCGGCAACGCCGACCTGATGCGCCACAAGAGCAAGGTGCTCGACGACTGGTGCGCGACCGTCGGCCGCGACCCGGCCGAGATCGAGCGCTCGACGGCGGTCAGCGGCCGCCCCGGCGCGGCCGCCGAGGAACTGGTGGAGGCGGGCATCACCCTGCTCACGCTGAGCACGTCCGGCCCCCTCTACGACCTCGGCTCCCTCACCGACTGGCTCACCTGGCGCGACCGCCACAACAAGGGGTGAGACGGCATCCCCCGCCGCTCAGGCGGGACACCTAGCGCCCGATGATGAGGCTCATCGCCTCGGCCCGGGTGGTGGCGTCGCGGAGCTGGCCGCGGACGGCGCTGGTGAGCGTCTTAGCGCCGGGCTTGCGGACGCCGCGCATCGTCATGCAGAGGTGCTCGGCCTCGATGACGACGATGACGCCGGCCGGCTTGAGCAGCTCGACCAGGGAGTTCGCCACTTGGGACGTGAGCCGCTCCTGAACCTGCGGCCGCTTGGCGTAGACGTCGACCAGCCGGGCCAGCTTGGACAGCCCGGCGATCCGGCCGGACGGGCCGGGGATGTAGCCGACGTGGGCGTAGCCGTAGAACGGCACCAGGTGGTGCTCGCACATCGACGCCAGCTCGATGTCCTTGACCAGCACCATCTCGTCGTGGCCGAGCTCGAACGTCGTGGTGAGGACGTCGGCGGGGTCCTGGTGCAGGCCGCGGAACATCTCGGCGTAGGCCCGGGCGACCCGCGCGGGGGTGTCGAGCAGGCCGTCGCGCTCGGGGTCCTCACCGATGGCGACCAGTAGCTCGCGGACGGCCGCCTCCGCCCGGGCGTGGTCGAACCGCCCGGGCGGTCGCGGCAGTACCGGTTCCGCGTTCACAGCCTCAGCCCTCGACCGGACCCTCGGGCTTCGGCACCGGCGGGAGCACCGGAGTCGGGTCCGGGGCGACGGTGATGGCGGCAGGCTCTTCGGCGTGGTGGCCGTTGGTCGAGACCTTGATCGGGAACGCCACCGGGCCGCGGTCGGACGGCTTGCGGGTGGCCGAGCCGGTCCAGGCCGGCCGGCGGCCGCGCTTGCGGATCGGCGCGAAGACCTCGGCGACTTCTTCCTTGTTCAGGGTCTCGCGCTCGAGCAGCGCGACCACCAGGCGGTCGAGCACCTCGCGGTTCTCGACCAGGATGTCGAAGGCCTCCTGGTGCGCGGTCTCGATGAGCTTGCGCACCTCTTCGTCGACGATGCCGGCGACGGTCTCGGAGTAGTCGCGCTCGTGGCCCATGTCGCGGCCGAGGAACGGCTCGGACCGGTCCGAGCCGAACTTGATGGCGCCGAGCCGCTCGGTCATGCCGTACTGGGTGACCATGCGGCGCGCCAGCGTGGTGGCCTTGTCGATGTCGTTGGCCGCCCCTGTGGTGGGGTCGTGGAAGACCATCTCTTCCGCGGCACGGCCGCCCATCATGTAGGCGAGCTGGTCGAGCATCTCGTTGCGCGTGGTGGAGTACTTGTCCTCGTCGGGCAGCACCATGGTGTAGCCGAGGGCGCCGCCGCGGGGCAGGATCGTCACCTTGTGCACCGGGTCGGTGTGGTGCAGCGCCGCGGCCACCAGAGCGTGCCCGCCCTCGTGGTAGGCCGTGATGCGCTTCTCGGCGTCCTTCATGAGGCGCGAGCTCTTCTGCGGGCCGGCGACGACGCGGTCGATGGCCTCGTCGAGGGCCTGCGGCGAGATCATCTTCTCGTTCTTGCGCGCCGTGAGCAGCGCGGCCTCGTTGAGCACATTGGCGAGGTCGGCGCCGGTGAAGCCGGGCGTCCGCCGCGCGACCGCGCGCAGGTCGGCGTCCTCGGTCAACGGCTTGCCGCGGGCGTGGACGCCCAGGATCTTCTCGCGGCCCTCGAGGTCGGGCGGCTCGACGGCGATCTGCCGGTCGAAGCGGCCCGGGCGCAGCAGCGCGGGGTCGAGGATGTCGGGCCGGTTGGTCGCCGCGATCAGGATGACGTTGGTCTTGACGTCGAAGCCGTCCATCTCGACCAGCAGCTGGTTCAGCGTCTGCTCACGCTCGTCGTGACCGCCGCCCATGCCGGCGCCGCGGTGCCGCCCGACCGCGTCGATCTCGTCGACGAAGACGATGGCCGGCGCGTTCTCCTTGGCCTCCTTGAACAGGTCGCGGACCCGGGAGGCGCCGACGCCGACGAACATCTCGACGAAGTCCGAACCGGAGATGGAGTAGAACGGCACGCCCGCCTCGCCGGCGACCGCACGGGCCAGCAGCGTCTTGCCGGTACCGGGCGAGCCGTACAGCAGCACGCCCTTCGGGATCTTGGCGCCGACCGCCTGGAACTTGCCCGGCTCCTGCAGGAACTCCTTGATCTCCTGCAGTTCCTCGATGGCCTCGTTCGCGCCGGCGACGTCGGCGAACGTCGTCTTCGGCGCGTCCTTGCTGGCCAGCTTGGCACGCGACTTGCCGAACTGCATGACCCGGCCGCCACCGCCCTGCATCTGGGTCATGAAGAAGAAGATCAGGCCGCCGAGGATCAGGAACGGCAGGAGGGTGCCGAGAATGCCCCACAGGATGCTCGGCTGCGGCACCTCGACGTTGTAGGTCTCGAGCGCGCTGCCGTCCTCGTCGTGCAGCTGCTGCAGGGCCTCCTGGAGCTGAAGCCCCTGGCCCTCGACATATTGCGCGACGATCTTGGTGTTGTCGGAGTCGTTGAGCGTGAGCTCGATCTCCTGGGTCTCACCACCGGTGATCTTCGCGGACTGGACGTTGCCGGCCTCGATCTCGGAGACGATGCGAGAGGTGTCGACCTCCTCCGCACCACCGGCGCGGTCGAGCACACTGCTCAGCACGACGGCGGCGAGCACGAAGACGAGCAACCAGATGAGTGGTCGCGTGAATCGCTTGGCGTTCATGATCCGAGGCCTGGTGGCCTCGTACCTCCTGATGATCGGCTGGCTTCAGCACACGCCGCGAACGCCCGGCATGTCCACCGAAGGTGTCGGATCGTCCGACGATACCTTGCGCGGCGCCAGCACGACCATTCCGGCAGGTCTGGTACATGCTGAGAACGTCGCAGGTGAGCCACCGTGTTCCCGGCGCGTCCTGACGGGTCCGTCACATCAGCTGTACACGTGTGGCGCGAGGGTGCCGACGACGCGCAGGTTGCGGTACCGCTCGGCGTAGTCCAGGCCGTAGCCGACGACGAACGCGTTGGGGATGTCGTAGCCGACATACCGGACCTCGACGGCGGTCTTCGCGGCCTCCGGCTTGCGCAGCAGCGTGCACACCTCGACCGACGCCGGCCCGCGCGAGCGCAGGTTCGAGACCAGCCAGGACAGCGTCAGCCCGGTGTCGATGATGTCCTCGACGACCAGCACGTGCCGGTCGGTGATGTCGGTGTCGAGGTCCTTGACGATGCGCACGACGCCGCTGGAACGGGTGCCCGAGCCGTAGGACGAGATGGCCATCCAGTCCTGCTCGACGTGCCGGGAGAGGTGGCGGGACAGGTCGGCCATGACCATGATCGCGCCCTTGAGCACCCCGACGAGCAGCAGGTCCTGGCCCTCGTAGTCGTGCTCGATCCGCTGCGCCAGCTCGGCCAGCTTGGCCTGGATCTCCTCCTCGGTGAGCAGGATCTTCTCGAGGTCGCCGGACACGTGTTCTGGATCCACAGGCGCAGCCTTTCACATCGCGTCGCGGCTCACCGCGCGGAGGCGAACCTCACCTCGCCGTCGCGGCGGACGGCGCGCAGCCCGCCCGGGAGGTCGATGCCGGCCTGTCCCCGCCAGCCGGTGACGAGCGTGTCGACGGCGGCGACGTGGGCGGCGGTCAGGTCGGTGGGCGGACTGCCCGCGGCGATCGCGGCCCGGCGCAGCACCCGCCACCGGACGGCCCGTGGCAGCGCCGCCAGCTCCGCGACCACCAGCGCGTCACCCCGCGCCTGTTGATCATGGAGAAATCCGGGTTCCCGTGGGGCTGGAAGGCCCATTTCTCCATGATCAACTTTGGCGGAGTGAGATGCGCCACCGGCGAGGAACGCGCCGGCCTGGGCGTCGAGCGCGTCGGCGTCGGCGCGGGCGAGGTCCGCGGTGCGGGCCAGCGCCTCGGCCACGCCCGGGCCCAGCTCGGCCTCCAGCACGGGCAGCACCCGGTGCCGGACCCGGGCCCGCGCGTAGGCGGCGTCCTCGTTGTGCGGGTCCTCCCATGGCGTCAGCCCGGGCGGTAGCGCGGCCCGCACCACGGAACGGCGCAGCCCCAGCAGCGGCCGCCGGAAGACGCCGGTCCGGACCGCCATGCCCGACAACGACCGCGACCCCGATCCGCGGGCCAGCCCCAGCAACACCGTCTCGGCCTGGTCGTCCAGCGTGTGCCCGAGCAGCACCGCCGCCGCGTCCACCCGGACGGCCGTGGCCGTCAGCGCCGCGTACCGGGCCGCCCGCGCGTTGCCCTCCGGCCCGTCCGGCCCGCGGACCGCGTCGACGTGCACCGTGACGACGGGGTCGAGGCCGAGCCCGCACAGCAGAACGGCCGTCGACCGGGCCCGCGCGGCCGAGCCCGGCTGCAGCCCGTGGTCGACGCAGACGGAGCCCGCGCGCAGCGCCCCGCCGGACCGCGCCGCCACCCACGCCGTCGCCGCGGCCAGGGAGAGCGAGTCGGCGCCGCCGGAGCAGGCGACCAGCACCGTCGCGCCGTCCGGCAGATCGGCCAGCTCCGCGCGGACCGCCCGCCGGACGTCGAGGTGCGGGTGCCCCATGGGAGGAGGGTCAGCCGAGCGCCGGCAGGCCGTGCACCCGGCGCACCCAGGCGACCGGGTCGGCGATCTCGTCCTTCGTCGGCAGCGTGGCCGCCGATTCCCAGACGCGGTTGAAGCCGGCCATGCCGACCCGGTCGACGACGGCGTTCACGAACGCGGCGCCGTCGCGGTACTGGCGCATCTTGGCGTCGAGGCCGAGCAGCCGGCGGAACGTCCGGTCGAGGCCGACCGAGGAGTAGCGGCGGCGCTGGAACCGGCGCCGGATCGTCTCGACCGACGGGATCACGCCCGGGCCGACGCCGTCCATGACGACGTCGGCGTGCCCCTCCAGCAGCGACATGAACGCCGTCACCCGGTCGATGACGGCCTTCTGCGCCGGGGTCTGGACGAGGTCGAGGATGGAGCCGCCGCCCTCGCCGGACCGGGCGCTCTCGCTCAGCGCGCGGACGGCGTCACGGGCGCGGGTCAGGAACGCGCCCGGGTCGACGTCGGTGGCCTCGACGAACGCCTCGATCTCGGCGGCGAGGTGGTCGCGCAGCCACGGCACCGCGGTGAACTGCACCCGGTGCGTCTCCTCGTGCAGCGTGACCCACAGCCGGAAGTCGCGCGGGTCGACACCGAGCTCGCGCTCGACGTGGACGATGTTCGGGGCGACCAGCAGCAGCCGGCCCTGCGCGCCGTCGTCGGGACCGCCCAGCCGGCCGGACCAGAACGGGTCGAACTGGCCGAGCACCTTGCTGGCCAGGAACGCCAGCAGCGCGCCGGTCTGCAGCCCGGTGACCTTCGGGCCCACCCGCTGGAACGGGGTGCGCTCGCGGCCCTTCTGCAGCTTGCGCTCCAGCGGCGCGATGATCGTGCGCATGCTCTGCGCGTTGGCGCGGGCCCAGTTGCCCCGGTCGACCACGATCAGCGGCGCGAACCCCAGCGAGGCGTCCAGGCCGGTGAACCCCTTGACGTGCGCCTCCGCCTCGCTCGCGAGCGAACGCAGCTCGGCGACGGCCGAACGGGCCTCGGCGTCGGTGACGGCGGGCCCGGGCCCGGCCAGGCGTTGCGCCGTGGCGACCGCGAGGTCCCAGTCGACCATCTCGGGAGCGGCGTCAGCGGTCGTCATGTCCCCCACGCTACGTCACCGAACGAAGACGCACCCTAGGCACAGCCGCAGCCGGCCAACGCGGCCGCGACGTCGTCCAGCGCGGCCCGCGCCTCGAGCGTGTTGCCGACGTCGTCGGCCAGCACGGAGAACGCGTACCCCACACCGTCGGCGGCCACGACGACCCCGGCCAGCGCGCTGACGCCGGTGAGCGTGCCGGTCTTGGCCCGGACCAGGCCCGCGGCGGCGGAGTCGGCGAACCGGTCGCCGAGCGTGCCGGTGAACGCCGCGACCGGCAGCCCCGTGACGACGGCGCGCAGCTCCGGGTGGTCCGGCCCGGCCGCGAGCACCAGCGCCGACGTGATCAGGCCGGCCGGCACCGCGCTGCCGCGGGCCAGCCCGCTGCCGTCGAGCAGCGTCGCACCGGTCGTGTCCAGGCCCAGCTCGGCGAGCGCCGCGACGACGGCCGGGCCGGCGTCGGCAGAGGTCCCGGGCACGTCGGCGGCAAGGGCCACGTGCCGGGCCAGCACCTCGGCGCCGTCGTTGTCGCTGCTGGTCAGGATGTCCTCGACGATCGTCGAGAGCGGGGCGGACGCGACGGTGGCCAGCTCGGCGCCGTCAGCGGGCGCGGGAGCCGGCGCCGGGGCGCCGTCGACGGCGATGCCGTGATCGCCGAGCAGGCCGGCGAACGCCTCGGCCGCGTCCAGCGCGGGGTCGTCCGGCCGGTCCTCGATGTCGACGGCGAGCGCGGACGTCGGCGAGACGACCGACGGCACGTAGCCGGGGCTCCAGTCCGGGTCGACGGCCGGGCCGGTGAACAGCGACGCGTCGTAGGAGAGCGTGATGGTCGTGACGTCGACGTCGGTGAGCGCCTGCGCGGTCGCCGCGGCGAGGTCGGCCAGCCGGGTGCCGGCGCGGTCGTCGCCCGCCGTGAGCGTCGGGTCGCCGCCGCCCACGAGCGTGACGGCCGACGGGTCGGGGCCGCTGACGGCGCGGGTGGTGAACGTGTGCCCGGGACCGAGCGCGTGCAGCGCAGCGGCGCCGGTGAGGATCTTCAGCGTGCTGGCCGGCGTGTGCGGATCGGCGCCGGCGGACTCGTAGGCCGCGGCGCCGGTGGTCAGGTTCACCACACTGACGCCCACC
>NZ_POTW01000044.1 GCF_003236295.1 Jiangella anatolica | reverse complement strand
GCCCAGCCCGACCCGTCGGACTGCACGCTGGCCGGCGGCGAGGGTGAAGAGGGCACGGGGCTCTACAACGACGCCAACTCGTCGTTCAACGGGTACCCGGACACCGACACCGAGTGCCGTGAGGTCGGCCAGCCGACGCACGTGAAGTCGCTCATCTCGGCCACGCCGATCGGCAACGGCCAGTGGGAGATCGTCTACGGCATCGACGTGACGAACAAGGGCGTCCAGGCGACGTCGTACGACCTGTCGGACGAGCTGCACTTCACCGACCAGGTCACCATCGTGTCCGCCGACGTGACCGCGTCGCCGGCCGAGGCCACGCTGTTCGACCCGCCGTGGAACGGGCAGGACCAGCTGGTCATCACCGAGGGTGTCCCGCTCCTGGGCACCGACGACGAGGGCTACGCGCCGCACCACTACGAGCTGACGGTGATCGCGGAAGCGCCGCTGCAGCTCGTGCCCGGTGAGGGTGACGCGGACCCGACGGCGTGCCCGGCGGAGGGTGAGGACCCGACGACGGACACGGCGTTCAACAACACGTCGACGCTGACCGACGAGTCGGGCCTGACCGAGGACGACCAGGCCTGCGCGCCGCTGCCGTCGATCGACATCGAGAAGACGATCAGCAGCGGGCCGACCGCCAACGGCGACGGCACGTGGACGATCACCTACGACCTGGTCGCGTCGAACACGGGCGCGGGTGACGGCGACTACACCATCAGTGACCAGCTCCGGTACGGCGAGGGCATCGTCGTCGAGTCCTCCGACGTCATCACGACGCCGGAAGGCGTCACCGCGCTGGACACCTGGACCGGCCAGGGGCCGGAGGGCGACCCGGTCAACGTCATCGCCGAGGATGTGCCTCTCGCCGCCGGCGGGGTGCACACCTACCAGGTGCAGGTGGTCTTCTCGCTGGACGAGGAGACGCTGACCGAGGAGTCGATGACCTGCCCCGAGCCGGACTCCGGCGAGAACGGCGGGCTGGCCAACAGCACCGGCATCGAGCACAACGACCTGACCGATGACGACGAGGCGTGCCTCTCGCTCGGTGAGCCGGACCTCGACAAGGAGCTGGTCTCCGCGGAGCCGGTCGACGACGGCCAGTGGCAGGTCGTCTACCAGCTCACGGTGAACAACCTGCTGCCGGGCGAGACCACCTACGACCTCGAGGACGAGCTGCTGTTCGGCGACACCGTCGAGGTCGACTACGCCGAGGTCACGGACTACCCCGAGGGCGTGGACGTGAACGAGGACTGGGACGGTCTCGAGGACACCGTCATCGCGACGGACGTGACGCTGCCGGGGATGAACGACGAGGGCTACGCGCCGCACGTCTACACCATCACCGTCGTCGCCGACGTCCCCGCGTCGTTCGAGGTGGACGACGACGGCAACACTGCGGCGGCGTGTGCGGGTGAGCCCGGCGACAACTGGGAGAACGGCGGTCTGAACAACGGCGCCACCCTCACCACCGAGGGCGGCGACGAGGTCACCGACACCGACTGCGCCGACCTGCCGTCGATCCACCTGGACAAGACGATCGCGTCCGGTCCGACGTCGACCGGCACGAACGCCTACACCATCACCTACCAGCTGGAGGTGCTCAACGACGGCGCCGCCGCCGGGGACTACGTCCTCAGCGACCAGTTCTACTTCGGCGCCGGCATCGAGGTCGTCGACGTGACCCCGTCGAACACCGAACCGGGTGACATCCCGGTGCTGGACACGTTCACCGGCCAGGGTGAGGAGCCCGACGCGCCGGAGAACGCGATCACCGGTGACGTCACGATCGACGTGGGCGCGACGCACACCTACGAGGTGACGGTCGCGGTCACGGTCGACCCGGCCACGGCGACCGCCGAGTCGGTCCAGTGCGCGGACAACCCGGGTGCTGGTGAGACCGGTGGGCTGGCCAACGTGGGGCTGCTCGACCACAACGGCCACGACCTGGACGCGGACGCCTGCGCCCCGGTCGACCCGCCGACGCCGCCGCAGACGCCTCCGGGCAACCCGCCGGGCAACCCGCCGGGCAACCCGCCGGGCGACGACGACGATGACGACGACAACAACGGTGGCGACGACGACCTCGCCGACACCGGCAGCGGGATGTCGGCGCTGCTGTTGCTGGCCGGTGGCCTGCTGATCATCGTCGGCGGCACCGCCCTCGTCGTCACCCGCCGGCGGTCGGCCGGGACGGGAGGTCTGACCGGCTGACGCACGACCGCGGGGCCGGCGCCAGCTAGCCGGCCCCGCGGCGCACTGCTCGCAAACGACCAGGTGACCCGGTGCCCCGCCGTCACGGCGGTGGCGGTTGGGTCACCTGATCGTTTTCCTGAAGACGATCAGGTGACGTAGCTCCTGCCACTGGCCGCGCACTGCGGGCAAACGATCAGGTGACCTGGCGGCCCTCGTCGCGTCGGTTGGGTCACCTGATCGTTTCGCGTCCGCATGCTGGAGACGATCAGGTGACGAGTCGGCCGGGCTGGCGGTGTGAACGTCACCTGATCGTTCTCCCGAAGTGGATCAGGTGACGAAGCGTCGGCCAGGGCTCCGCGGTGTCAGCGCCGCCGGCGGCGCGGCGACCGGCCAAGGGGGTCAGGCGTCGGCGGTGGTGGACTCCAGGTAGGCGGCGCGCAGCGCCTTGCGGGCGCGGGCGGCCAGGCTGGAGACGGCGTTCGGCGTCATCGACATCCGGGAGCCGAGCTCCGCCGGGGAGTATCGCTCGACGTCGACCAGCCAGAGGACGTGGCGCCAGCGGGCCGGCAGGCTGGCCAGGGCGGTCGCGACCCGGCTGGCGTCGCCGGCCGCGCCGGAGCCGTCGAGCGGACGGCCGAGCAGGGCGTCCCAGGCGGCCGGGTCCTGGATGGCGACAACGCGGCCGCGGGCGCTCGAATGGCGGTAGGCCAGCCGCTTCACCGTCGACAGCACGTAGCCGGGGAACGACGAGCGCGGCCCGCGGCCGGCCCGGACGGCGTTCAGGACCAGGCAGAACGTCTCCTGGACCAGGTCGTCCGCCGCGTGCCGGTCGCGCACGATGTGCTGGGCAGCGCGGTGGGCCATCGGCGCGGTCCGCTCGTAGAGGAGACCGAAGGCGTGGTCGTCGCCGTCGTGGGCCCGGTCCAGCAGGATCGCGAACTCCTGGTGATCCCACTCATCGCTCATGACGAAGAAACTGGTGGCAGCGGGGTCCCTGCCGCGTCGGCAGTCCCCGCATACCTTGCTAGGGGGAATCACGAGCATGCGGCGAAACCGCCATGAAGGGGTCAGTGCGCGGACGGCAGGATCGCCAGCGCCCGCGCCACCGTGACGGCCTCGTAGCGGTCGGCCGCGCCGAGCTTGCGGTACAGCGAGCGGGCCGTCGTCTTGAGCGTGTTGCCCGAGATGTACATCGACTTGGCGATCTCGCTGAGCGTGTCCGGACCGTCCAGCGACAGCAGCACCTCGGTCTCGCGCTCGGACAGCGCGGGCGGCCCGGCGGTGTTCGCGCGGTGCAGTGCGGCCAGCTCGACCGCCAGCGTGCTCAGCGGCCCCGACGGCGGCAGCTGCAACTCTCCGCCGATCAGCCCCGAACGCAGCGCCGGCGGCAGCAGCAACGGCCGCCGGGCGCCGGTGCGCTCGACGAGAGCGAGCAGCTGGTGCACGTCGCCCTCGGCGGTGACGCCGCGCTGCAGGGCCGACTCGACGTGCAGGGCGTAGACGTCGGCGCGGACGGTGAGCGGGACGGCGGACAGGTCGCCGAGCGCGGCCAGCTCACGGCCGGCCGCCAGCGGGTCGTCGGCGGCCAGGAGTGCCCGGGCCCGCGCCACCGCCAGCAGCGCGGCGTGCCGCGGCGGCGCGACCGCGGAATCCAGCACCTGCACGGCCGCCTTCGGGTCGGCACGGGCCAGCAGCGCGTACGAGCGGGCGATCGCCGCGAGCAGCCGGTTGAGCGGCAGCCGGTTGGTGGCGTAGTCGTCGCCGGTGAGCAGCTCGGCGTGCCCGGCGGCGGTCCGGTCGCCGGACAGCAGCGCGAGCATCGACCACGCGTGCGCCAGCCGGGCCGCCGGCGGGACGACGTCGCGGTCGACGCGGCGCTGCGCCTGGTGCAGCCGCTCGGCCACGCCGGTGGTGCGCCCGTGCTCCAGGTCCAGCGCACCGCGGGTGAGGTGCACGTGGTCGGTGAACTGGTTCTCCGTCCAGCCGTGCCGGCGGGCCAGCTCCGTCGCCGACCGCGACTGCCGGGTCGCGCCGGTGAGGTCGCCACGCAGCAGCGACGTGTACGCGCGCAGCGCCTCGCTGTTCGCCTCGTGCCAGGCGATGCCGTGGTGCCGGGCCTGGGTCGCGGCGTGGCCGAGGATGGCCTCGGCGGCGTCGAGGTCGCCGGTGGCCAGCCGGTTCGCGCCGGTCTGCCAGTCGAAGTAGACGACGCGGTCCAGGTGCTCGCGCCGCTCGTCGTCGGTGGCCGCCTCGATCAGCGCCCGCCCGCTGCGTTCGACGGCGACGGCGGCGGCGGCGTCGCCGCGGGCCCGCGCCAGCACGATCTGGAAGCACCGGATGGTCAGCAGCGTGCCACTGAGCCGGTGCTGGTCGACCAGCCGGTCGGCCTGTGCCACCCGGCGGGCGAACGTCTCCAGGTCCGGCGGCGGCGCGACCGCGGCGATCGCCGTCAACAGCAACAGCACGGGGTCGGTGGCGACGACGTCGTCGGGCAGCGTGTTCACCGCGGGCAGCAGATCGTCGAACTGGCCGCGGGCGACCGCCGGCTCCCAGCTGGCCCGGACGACGCTGCCGGCCGTCGCCTTGTCCAGTGCGGTGTCGACGACCAGCGGCAGGGCGTCGGTGGTGCGGCCGCGGGCGACGAGCAGCCGGACGGCGCGCGTCACCAGCTCGGCGCGCCGGCCCGGGCGCTCCAGGTCGAGCTGGGCGAGCAGGCTGCGGCGGACCGGGTGCGGCAGCCGCCAGTGTCCGTCGTCGGACGCGGGCAGGAGCCGGCCGGCCGTCGCCCACCGGTCGATCAGCGCGGCCGGGCCGTCGGGAGCGACTCCGAGCTGGTCGGCCAGCAGCAGCGTCAGCACGGTCGCGTCGAACCGGGGCGCGGCGGACGCGTCGGTGAGCAGCGCCCGGTCGGCCGGGCTCAGGTCGCCGAGGACCTCGAGGCGGACGAACCGGTCGATGAGGTCGGTCAGCATCCGCTCCGACAGCGTGGCGTCGGCCCGCCGGGACCGCAGCCACGCAACCACCAGCGCCGGCCAGCCGTCCGTGGTCTGCTCCAGGTCGGCGCGGTCGTCCGGCTCCAGCGCGACCCGGAACCGGGTGGCCAGCTGCTGGATCTCGGCGGCGTCGAACATCAGCTCGGGCAGGCCGACGAGGTGGATGGAGCCGTCGAGCAGCCGGTCGGCGGTCACCCAGCTCGGCGGGGTGCGGGTGCTCAGCAGCAGCCGGGTGTCGTGGTCGCGCACGGCTCGCAGCGCGGCGCGCACGCCGTCGCCGTCGGGGTCGGTGACGCCGTCGAGCAGGATCGCCGGCGGGTCGGCGGCGTCGTCGGCCACCGCGTGCGCCAGGATCTCCTCGACCATCGCGCCCAGGTCGGCGGCGGCCGGGTCGACCCGGGCCACCCGGCCGGGACCGAGCCGGCGGGCGACGTCGTCGAGCAAGAGCGACTTACCCAGCCCGGGCGGGCCCTGGACGACGACGATCGGCGCGGCATCAGGCCTGGCCAGTGGGTCGGAGAGGCGGCGGCGGGACAGGATGGGCCGCGGTCCGGCCCGCCGGCGGTCGCCGTCGGCACCCTGCATTCTGTTGTCTCTCCTGCCTCCCGCCCAAGGACGATCCTAGACTCACCCCTCACCTCACCCCATGATCCACCCCCGCTGGCCCGTCAGCAGTGTCGGCCTTTGCCGTCATGACAGGGTGCCGGACCGCGAGACTGGTGGTGAAGATCGCGATGGGGGGCCCGGCGATGGTGATCGCAGGGTGAGGGGAACGGGTGGACAAGGAAGAACGCGACCCATTGATCGGTCGTGACGGTGAACAGGCCAGGATCCGGGAGGTCCTGCTGAGGTTGGCGGCCGGCGAGGGGGGCGCGGTCGTCGTGGAGGGCCCGGACGGGGTCGGCAAGAGCGCGCTGGTGCGTGCCGTGTCCGACGACGCACGCGCCGGGCGGCTCACGGGCCTGGACGAGGTGACGGTGTCGGCGGTGGTGGCCGCCGAGTCAGAACGCGGCTGGCCGTTCTCGGGACTGCATCTGGTGCTGTCGGCCGTGGTCGGCTCGCTGGAGCCCGAGCAGCAGCGGCAGGCGGCCCGGCTGGTGGACGAGCTGACCACGGAGCTGGACCAGACCGCGTCGGCGTACGAGATCGCGGTCCAGGTGCAGCCGCTGGTCAGCCGGGTGCGGCGGCCGCTGGTGATCGTCATCGACGACGCGCACCGGCTGGACCCGCAGTCGCTGGAGGTGATGGGCTTCGTCGCCCGCCGCGTCGGCACGTCGCCGCTGGTGTTCCTGATCGTCGTCGACACCGCCGACCGGGTGCCGCCGCTGCGCGGGCTGCCGGTGATCCGGCTGGGTGAGCTGCCGCAGACCGACGCGACCGAGCTGGTCCGCCGGGCGGCCGGGTCGCACACGCTGCACAGCGTCGCGGCCCGCATCGCGACGCGCGTCGGCGGCAACCCGCGCGCGCTGCTCGACGTCGTCGGCCGGATCCCGGACGTGCAGCTGCTCGGCCAGGTCGAGCTGGACCGGCATCTGCCGCACTCCCCTGTGCTGCAGGCGCTGCAGCTGCCCGAGCTGGCCTCGCTCGACGACGACCAGCGCTTCGCGCTGCTGGTGGCGACCGGCAGCGAGGACCACCGCCTCGCGCCGGTGCTGAACGCGCTCGGCTCGCCGGACGCGCCGCACGTCGCCTGGCTGTTCGCCGAGCACCTGAACCGGTCCGACGGGACGTTCACCCTGCAGCGTCCGGCCGTCCGGTCGATCATCTGGCAGGCCGCGACCATGGCCGAGCGCGACGCCGCACACCAGGCGCTGGCCGCCGCCTACGCCGACTCCGACCCGGGCCGGCAGCTCTGGCACCTGGCCCAGACCCGGCACGAGCACGACGACGACCTGGCCACCCGGCTGGAGCGGGTGGCGGCGGAGTCGTTGGTCCGCGGCGAGGTGGAGCGCTCGCTGGCGTTCGCCCGCGAGGCGGTCCGGCTGACGTCGAAGCCGGGGGAGCGGATCGGGCGGCTGTTGCAGGCCGGCCGGTTCGCCGTTCTCGCCGGGCGGCTGGACGAGGCCGTGCACATCGCCCGCGAGCGGTTCCGCCTGGACACGACGCCACAGCAGCGGGCCGACTTCGCGCTGCTGGAGGTGCGCGCCCGCAACCTGCTCGACGGCGAGGTGGCGACCGGCCTGGTCAGCCGGCACGTCGAAGAGGTCGCGCCGATCGACCCGACCCGTGCGGCCGCGCTGGACCTGGCCGCCGCGCACGGGCTGGCCGGGCGGATGGAGCAGGCCGAGGCGGCCCGGTTCCTGGCGCTGGCCGAGCGGTTCGAGGACGACTTCGATGCCGCGACCCGGGCCGCGCATCGCCGCACGGCCGCGTTGCTGGCGTCGGTCAGCGGCGAGCTGGACCGCGGCGTCGAACTGGTCGAGGCCGACACCGACGGCGGCGAGGACCTGTTCGGCGAGGCCGAGACGAACCTGCTGCACGCGACCGTGCTGGTCCGGGCCGAGCGGTACGGACAGGCGCGGCGGCTGCTGCGCGCCGTCACCAGTGGCCAGTTCGGCGACTCGCCGCTGCTGCTGCGGGCGGCGCTGGCCGGTCTGGTCCAGCTGGAGCTGCGGGCCGGCCGGCTGCGCGAGGCGGCCGAGGCAGCGGCCGCCTGGGACCGCGTCGACGCCGACAGCGCCCACCGCGCGCTGGTCCCGGCCTACATGATCCGGGCCAACGCCTACCTGGGCGAGGACGAGGCCGCGTGGGACCGCCGCCGCCAGTCGATCGAGGGGTCGCGGCGCCACGGCGACTCCTGGGCGACCGCCGTCATGCAGGCCGAGACCGGCGCGTTCCTGCTGCTGCTCGGCCGGTTCGACGAGGCGATGTCGGTGCTCGACCACGCCCGCCGGTACGCGCTGGAGCACGCCGACCCGTCCATCCTCGCCGTCGAGCCGGACTACATCGAGGCCTGTGTGCGCAGCGGCGAGCTGGGCCGGGCCCGGGCCGCGCTGGCCGAGTTCGAGCTGCGGGCGGACCGGGTCCCGACGGCGTGGGCGCGGCACACGGTCGCCCGCTGCCGGGCGCTGGTCAGCGAGGGCGAGGAGGCGCTGACGCTGTTCGGCGAGGCGGTCGAGACGGCGCCGGACACGGTGTCGCCGGTCGAGCAGGCCCGCACGCTGCTCTGCTTCGGCGAGCGGCTGCGTCGCCTCGGGCGCCGCACCGAGGCGCGATCCTGGCTGCAGCGCACCGTCGTGCTGGCGCAGGAGAGCGGTGCGATCGCACTGGCCGGACGGGCCGGGCAGGAGCTCGGCGCGGCCGGCGGGCCGGTCCCGCCGACGACCCGGCTGGCCGACCTCACCGACGCCGAGCAGCGGATCGCGACGCTGGTCGCCAGCGGACGGCGCAACCGCGAGATCGCCGCCGAGCTGTTCGTGTCCGTCCGCACCGTCGAGGCGCACCTGGGCCGGATCTTCCGCAAGCTCGGCATCCGCTCGCGCACCGAGCTGACCGGCATCGTCGTCGCCGGAACCGACGACGACGGGCTGGGGTGAGGCGGCCGGAGAAATTCTTCGGATTGCCGCGTGCTGATGCGGTCCGCTCGTGCCTCCTAAAGAGTGACGGGTGCAGGCGCAGGGCCGAAACATCCGTCTACGGGGGAATCGGCACTCCGCTCCCCGGCGAAGCCCCCCTTCCCGGGAGCGGAGTGGCCGTTCTCGCTCACTCGCCGCGCGCGTCGGGCAGCGCCCGCGTGCGCACGACGCCGGCCGCCACCTGGCTGAGCTTGACGTTGTTGTCGCGCGAGTAGCGGCGCAGCAGCTCGAAGGACTGGGTGGCGTCCAGGCCGTACCGCTCCATCAGGATGCCCTGGGCCAGCCCGATCTGGTACCTGGCGTCGATGGCCTCGCGCAGCGTGGAGGACCGGCGCGCGTCGACGATCGCGATGGCGGCGTGCCGCAGCAGCAGCCGGGCCACCGCGAGGTGCCGGTCGGCCGGCTGCTCGGGCAGGGTCCAGAGCACGACGAGGGCGCCGGAGTAGTGCGGGCCGAGCTCCAGGGGCAGCGCCAGCAGGCTGCGGAAGCCGGCGTCGGCCACGGCGTCCTGCCAGCGCGGCCAGCGCGGCTCGGTGGCGATGTCGTCGACGATGACCGGCGCCCGGGCGGTCAGCGCCGCCGGCGACGGCCCTTCGGCCAGCTCGAGCTGCGCTCGGTCGGCCCGCTCGGCGCGGTCGCTGCTCGCCACCGTCAGCTCGTGCGCGCCGCGCCGGCCCAGCAACGTGAGGCTGGCGGCGTCGCCACCGATGATGTCGACGCCCTGCTCGACGACGGCGGTGACCGTCGAGTGGACGTCGGGCTGCAGGTAGAGCCGCGCGGCTGCCTCGGCCAGTTGCCGGGTGAGGAGCTCCGGCTCGGGTTCGGGGAGCGCCTCGGACGGCGTGTCCATGATGACCTCGGTACGTCGGTCAGTGCGCGGCGAGACCGCCGCCGGCTGACCTCTTAACCGGAGACCGCCAGGGTACGGACCGATATCGGCGAAAACAACTCCTACGCGCTGTCGTCGAGAGCCGGTGTCGCGTAGCGACGGAACGTCGCCGACTGGACCGCCGGCCGGCCCGACACCTTGGCCACGATCCGTTCGGCGACCGTGCGCAGCTTGAGGTTGTTGTTCTGCGAGTGGGCGCGCAGCAGAGCGAACGCCTGGTCGGCTGTGCACCGCTGCTGCGCCATCAGGATGCCGACGGCCTGGTCGATGACGCTGCGGGTGGCCAGCGCCTGCTCCAGCTGGCCGGTCAGCTCGGCATCGCGCGCCTGCCGCAGCGCGAGCGTCAGCGCCGTCGACGCCTGCACGGCGAACGTCTCGGCCCGGCGCCGGTTCCGCTCGTCGAAGGCGCCCGGCCGGTCGAAGTCGTAGAGGTTCATCGCGCCGACGACGTCGCCGTTCACCGTCAGCGGCAGGCTCAGCGACGACCGGACGCCGAGCGCGACGGCGTGGACGCGGTACTCCGGCCAGCGCGGGTCGGACTCCTGGTCGGTGACCTCGACCACCTCGCCGGTCGCGAGCGAGTGGACGCAGGGGCCCCAGCCGCCGGCGTACTGGCCCTCGTCGACCTCCGCGGCCCGGGGGTCGCTGCTGACCACCGTGCGCGGCCGGCCGTCGTAGCTGGTGGTGATGCCGCAGGAGGCGGGCGGCTCGACGAGGGCGGCGGCCAGCTTGGCCAGCTCGGTGAGGAACTCCTCGACCTGTGGCGCGTCGAGCAGCAGGTTGTGCACGGCGCCGAGCAACTCGGTGAGGTCACGGCCTTCCGGCCCGTCGTCGATCATCTCGTCGCCCCCCGTGGCGCTGGTCAGCGGTAGTGCTCGATGAGTCCGGCAGCCATCGCCTTGGCCCGGCGCGCGGCGTCGACGTCGCCCTCGAGTGCGGCGATGACCGAGCCCTTCATGAGGATCTGCCAGGACCGGGCGAACTCCTCGGGCTCGCGCAGCCCCGCCTCGGAGGCGCGGCCGCTGACGATCGCGCGGAGGTTGGCCAGATGCCGGATGCTGGCCTGCCCCAGCGGGTGCGAGCGGCCCATCTCGAGCAGCACCGTGATGAAGGTGATGCCGTCGAAGTCGTCGCCGCGGAACCACTCGTCGAACACGTCGAAGATGGCCAGCAGCCGCTCCTCCGGGGTGCTGCCGCGTTTCTCCGACTCGGCCTCGACCAGGCCGATGGTCCACTCCTGCTCCCGGCGCTCCAGGAACGCCAGGACCAGATCGTTCTTGGATGGGAAGTGCTTGTAGAACGTCGCCTTGGCCACGTGCGAGCGCTCGATGACCTCGTCGACGCCGACGCCGAGCACACCTCGCCGGGCGAACAGCCGGTAGCTGGTCGCCAGGATGCGTTCCCTCGCGTTCGGCGAGGCGCCGGCGGAATCCGGAGCCTGCATGACGATCGACCATACCCGTTGACACGGCTTCTTGTGGAGAGGTAGACAGAACCGTCTGTACATTTCTTTTCGGATCGCGACGAGAGGTGAGTGACGGCCATGGACCTCGGCCCGACGTCCGAGCTCGCCGACGCGGCCGCCGGCCTGTACGGCGAGCCCGACGTTCCGAGCACCGTACGCAGCGTTCTCGACTACGCGCTGACGCTGACCGGCGGCGACGGCGTCGCCGTCATGCTCCGCCAGGGTGGCCGGCCGGCAGTGCTGTCGGCCAGCAGCCCGGCCGCTGAGCGGGCCGACCGGGCCCAGCTCAGCTGCGCCGAAGGCCCCGGCCTGCAAGCGATGTCCGAACGCGACGCCGTCGTGGTCGACGACGTCGACGACGACCCGCGCTGGCGCGGCTGGAGCCGGCCGGTCCGCGAGCTGGGATTCCGCAGCGTGCTGTCGCTGTCGCTCGGCACCACCCGGTCGTCGGTGGGCGCGCTGAGCGTCTACTCGGCGAAGGTGGGCGCGTTCGACGGCGAGCGGGCCGAGCTCGGCCGTTGCTATGCCCAGCACGCGTCCGTCGCGCTCGCGTCGGCCCGGCACACGTCTGGGCTGCGCCGGGCGATGGACGAGCGGCACGCGATCGGCCAGGCGCAGGGCGTGCTGATGGAGCGGCACGGCATCGACGCCGCCCAGGCGTTCGCGCTGCTGCGCAGCAGCGCCCGCGATCACGGCGTCAAGCTCAGCGAACGCGCCGAGCAGATCATCGCGTCGCGCCCGGCCGACGTCGGCTGAGGCCGGCGTCGGCCGGGTCGTCAGCCGCCGTCAGCTCGGCGCGTCCCAGCGCAGCAGCGCGGCGATGCCGTCGTCGGGCAGCACCTTCGGTGCGGTGAAGACGGCTTCGGCGCCGGTGGCGGCGGCCGCGGCGAGCACCAGCAGGTCGGACCGGACCGCGGGCGCGGTGTGCACGCCGTCGGGCAGCGGCAGGTACGGGTGGTCGGCCGGGCGCACGGTCACGTCCGCCGCCCGGTCCCGGTCCAGCACGACGGTGTCGACGCCGGCCTGGACGGTCATCGTCAGCACGTCGGCCAGCCCGACGGCGACGGCGTAGTGCCGGCCGAGGTGCTCCTCCAGCCGGGCGGCGGCCTGCTCGCGGCGTGCGGCCACCGTCCGCTCCGCGACGGCGGCGACCTCGGCGGCGAACGCCTCGTTCCGGGCGCCGTCGGCGCGGCTGCCGCGCTCGACCTCGACCACCTGCTCCGCGATGTGCGGCGACAGCCCGGCGCGGACGTCGTGCCGGGCGCGCGGGTCGCCGGCCAGCACGATCAGCGGCGGCTCGGATCCGGCCAGCCGCTCCAGCTCGGACACGACCGCCCGCGCGTTGAACCGCCACTGCTCGTCGGTCCGCCCCTGCAGGTCGGCCCGGGCCAGGCCGCCGTCGGGCACCTTGGAGAGGTTCTCGGTGCTGCCGTCGACGGTGTGGACGGTGCTGGGAGCGCGCCCCCACGCGGTGCTGTGATGCAGGTCGGCGCCGACGTGGTCGGCCAGGACGACGATCGCCGGCACGTCGCACTCCCGGTAGGCCAGCCACGCGGTCGCGTCGGGCAGCGGGCCCCACGTCAGCACCTCGGGACCGGTCCACCCCGGCAGCGTCTCGTCGACCACCACGCCGTCGCGCCCCGCCACGACGTACCGCGCCGTGTCGCCCGGCATCCCCGTCGGCTCCAGCAGCCGCTCGACCACCTCCTCCGCGACGTCGTCCGGCGCTCCGAACGCCGCCAGCTCCGTCCGGGCCGCCCGGCCGCGCAACAGCAGCTGCTGCCGTGCGTCCTCCGTCGTCCGGCTGACGTCGAGCAGGGCGCTGGCGAAGGGCCCGGGGTGGTCGAGGATGCGGGTGAGGGGATGCAGTCGCATCGTGTCTCCTCGTGCAATGGGGGTCAGCGGTCGTTCTCGATGTGCATGCCGGTGACGCCGTCGCCGGCGGTGGACGGCTCGTCGGCCGTCGTCTCGGTGTCGGGCTCCTCCGCGGCCAGCCGGTCCTCCAGCGTCCGCTCGGACTCGTCCTCGAACAGGGCGGGCGTCGGCGCGTCCACCGGGACGGCACGGCCCTCCGGTTCCGGGATGTCGTCGACGGGTCGCAGGTCATCGGCGATCTCGGGCACGCCCGCCTCCTCCTGCGTCGCGCCGGGGTCGCGGTTGTAGCCGTCGTCTGGATCGTTCGGGTCACTCATGCCGTGCTGCTACCCGGCCTGCCCGGCGGCAAACCGGGTCGGATGCTCCGGCCGCGACGGGGTACGGGCCCGAGTGACGGAGGTGATTCCGTATGCCGAGACAGTGGAGCGACAAACGCGAACGGCAGTACGAGCACATCAAGGAAGGTCTCGAGGACCGCGACTACAGCGAGGACCGCGCCGAGGAGATCGCCGCGCGCACCGTCAACAAGGAGCGGGCGAGGTCCGGCGAGGCTCGCGAGAAGAGCCGCTCGTCCACCGACGACATCTCGTCCGGCCGGCGTGGCGGACTGCGCTCCGGCAAGGGCCCAGGTGGGCGGACGAAGCAGCAGCTCTACAACGAGGCCAAGGAGAAGGGCATCAAGGGCCGCTCCAAGATGACGAAGAAGCAGCTGGAGAAGGCGGTCGGCCGCTGAGTTCCACCCAGCCCGCCGGGTCGACGCTCGAGGGTCGCGTCGGCCCGGCGCCCGCCCGTGTTGACGGCCGGTCGCGGCGGGCGTAGCCTCGCGGCTTCCCAGTGACGTGCAGGGGGGCCGGGGGGCCATGGGTACTGGTGCAACACGCCTGCGTACAGGCGTTTTCGTTCTTGTGTTGACTGCGGCCGCGTGCGGCTCCGGCGACGACTCCGGGGACCGGCCGGCGCCGCTCGCCGCCGCCCCGTCGTCGGCAGCGGCGGCCACACCGTCGGCCACGCCGTCCGCCACGCCGACGCCGGTCGTGACCGTCGAGACCGTGACGCAGACCGAGGCGGTCCCGTTCGAACGGGTCACCGTCGAGGACGCCACGATGGACCTCGGGACGTCCGCAGTGACCACCGCCGGGGTCGAGGGTGTGCGGACGCTGACCTACGAGGTCACGCTCACCGACGGCGTCGAGACCGATCGGGCGCTGGTCGGCGACGAGGTCACGGCGGCGCCGGTGGACGAGGTGACGTCGATCGGGACGTACGAGCCGCCGCCCGAGCCCGAGGACGAGTCGGTCGCGCTGGTGGCGCCGCCGGCGGGCGACGAGTGCGACCCGAACTACAGCGGCTGCGTGCCGATCGACACCGACGTCGACTGCGCCGGCGGCAGTGGCAACGGCCCGTCCTACGCCGACGGGCCGGTCACCGTCACCGGCGAGGACATCTACGGCCTCGACTCCGACGACGACGGGGTCGGCTGCGAGCCGTAGCCGCCCCGTCGCCGCGGATCGCTCGTCAGTGCGTCCGGCCGGTTCGGGTGTGGTGACGGGGGTGCGCCGTCCGGCCCGGCACGGCGCGGGGCTGCCGCCGTCGCCGTCGCTCCGCCGGGTGCGTCTGCCGGGACCGGTCCCGCAGGCCCCGGCTGAGCAGGCCCGACGGCAGCGACACGGCCGCCGGCGGCACCGCGTCGCGCGGGACGACGTACAGGACGCCGCGCCCGGGCCGGTCGCGCAGGATGAGCCGGGTGGTGAGCCGGCCCTTCCGCGCGAGCACCGCGCCGACGATGATGGCGCCCAGCAGCGGACCGGCGCCGCTGGTGACCATCGCGATGTGCGCGCCGTGCTCGTGCGCGATCCAGCCGATCAGCGTGCCGGAGCCGGCCTGTGCGCCGAACAGCACCAGGATGTACAGCGCCATGACCCGGCCGCGCATCGTGCCGGCGACCGCCGTCTGGACCAGCGTGTTGCCGCCGGTCAGGTACAGCAGCGAGACGGCGCCGACGCCGACCAGCACGGCGCAGAACAGCGGCAGCGAGCCGATCATGCCGGCCACCATCTGCAGCACACCCAGGACCCCGGCCGTGTACACGAGCGTGCGCAGCCGCAGGCTCTTGCGCCGGGTCGAGGCCAGCGCACCGGCGACGGCGCCGGCGGCCAGGCACGAGTTCAGCAGGCCGTAGCCCGCGGACCCGATGTCGAACACGTCGTCGGCGTAGGCGGCCAGGACGGTGGCGAGGTTGATGCCGGTGATCGCGACGAAGCCGACCAGCACGACCGACCACAGGATGACCGGCTTCTCGCCGACGTAGCGAAGGCCCTCGCGCAGCTGGCCGCGGGTGCGGGACAGCGCCGGCGCGGCGGACAGCTCCGACGCGCGCATCGCCACGAGCAACACGACGGCGATGACGCCGGCCATGGCGTTGACGATGAACGACCAGCCCTCGCCGACCAGCGCGATGCCGACGGCGGCCAGCGCCGGCCCGACCAGCGCGCCGAGCTGGAACACCGTCGAGTTGATGCTGATCGCGTTGCGCAGGTGCTGGTGCCCGGCGACCTCCGGCACGAACGCCTGCCGGGTCGGGTTGTCGACGACGATCGCCAGGCCCATGAACGCGGCGGCGGCCAGCACGTGCCACGGGCGGATCAGGCCGGTCAGCGTCAGCACGCCGAGCACCAGCGCGGACAGCGCGAACAGCGACTGCGTGATCATCAGCAGCTTGCGCTTGTCGAACCGGTCGGCGACGACGCCGCCCCACAGGCCGAACACGAGCATCGGGGCGAGCTGCAGGCTGACGGTGAGCCCCACCCAGGCGACGTTCCCGGTGAGGCCGAGGATGAGCCAGTCCTGCGCGACGCGCTGCATCCAGCCGCACGTGTTGGTCAGGATCTGGGAGATGACGTAGAGGCGGTAGTTGCGGACCCGCAGCGAGGCGAACGTGTCGCGCCAGTGCGAGCGGCGGGTATCTGAGTCGGCTGGTGAGGACGGGTGAAGGGCGACAGGCGCCGGTCTCACGGTGGCGTTCCTTGTGACGGTGCGGACGGTTGGCGTGCGGCGGTCCCGCCACGGGGTGGCAGGACCGTGTTCAACGTTAGGTGCTGATCATCGATTCTTCTAACGAATAGCGGCTATAAATGTCATCAGGAAACGCAATGACTGCGAGGTGACCCGTGTTCGATCCCGTACATCTGCGGACATTCCTGGCGGTGGCGTCGACGTTGAACTTCACCCAGGCGGCGTCGCAGCTGGGCATCAGCCAGCCGAGCGTCAGCCAGCACATCCGCCGGCTGGAGGAGGCGGCCGGCCGGCAGCTGCTGCTGCGCGACACCCGCGTCGTCACGCTCACCGACAACGGCGAGGCGATGGCCGGCTTCGCCCGCTCGATCCTCGCCGCCCACGACGAGGCGGCCAGCTACTTCACCGGGACGGCGATGCGCGGCCGGCTCCGCTTCGGCGCGGCCGACGACCTCGCGCTGGCCCAGCTACCCGCCGTCCTGCGGGCGTTCCGGCAGCTGCATCCGCGGATCAACCTGGAGCTGACGGTCACCCAGACCCGCACGCTGATGCGCCGGCTGGAGGCCAACCAGCTCGACCTCGTCTACATCAAGGAGTTCCCCGACGAGACCGTCGGCCGGGTCGTGCGCCGGGACCGGCTGGTGTGGATCGGCCTGCCCGGCACCCAGGTCCGGCCGGACGAGCCGATCCCGCTGATCACCTACACCGCGCCGTCGGTCAGCCGGGTGACGGCACTACGGGTGCTGGCCGAGTCCGGCCGCAGCTGGAAGATCACCTGCAAGACGCTGGAGGTCAACGGAGTGCTCGCCGCGGCCCGCGCCGGCATCGGCGTCGCGGTCTTCCCCAGCAGCCTCGTCCCCGCCGACCTCCAGCCGTTGCCCGCGTCGGTCGGCCTGCCCGAGCTCGGCGACATCGACTTCACCCTGCTGTCGAACCCGCGCTCACCCGTCGAACCCGTCGAGGCCCTGACCTCGGCCATCCTCGGCCAGCCCTTCCCTGCTCGACCCGCCGCGCCGCCACCCACCTCGCCGGCTCGGGCGGCGCCGTGATCAGCCCGCGTCGCGGGCGCGGAACAAAGCCGCGGCGCAGACCAGGGTCACGGCCGCGTAGCCGGCCAGCACACCGAGCCCGGCCCACGGCTGGATCGGCAGCCGATCCAAGCCGGTGGTCGCCTGGATCGCCAGTCCCGCCGACGACGGCGACCAGCGCTGCAACTGCTCCTGCCAGGCGGGGTCGGAGACGAACCGTACGAGCAGCGGGACGGCGTACAGCACCGTGAGCGCGGCTGTGAGGGCGGCGGCCGTGCCGCGGACGATCGTCGCGATGCCCACGCCGATCACCGCCACCAATCCCAGGTACAGCACGGTGCCCGCGGCGGCCCGGAGGGTTGGTCCATCGGCCAGCGAGAGCGGCGCGTAGCCGTCGGCGGCCGTGAAGCCGTTCGACGGCAGGATCACCCGCGCCGCGAGCACCGACCCGGCCACGCCGGGGACCGCCGCCGCGAGCACCGTCGCCGTCACCACCGCCACCTTGCCCGTCAGCACCAGTAGCCGGGACGGCGTCGCGGCGAGCGTGCTGCGGATGAGGGCACTGGCGTACTCGTTCGTCACCGCCAGGACGGCGAGCACCGCCACAGCGGCCTGCCCGAGCCAGACGCCGGTGAGGCTGATCCTCGCCGTGTCCTCCGCGCACGTCGTGGGCGTCGGGCAGTACTCGGTGTCGAGGGAGGCGACGGCTGCCGTGCCGAGCGCGACGGTCAGCGCCACCACGGCGGCGACCAGCCAGGCGGTGCTCGGAACGGTGCGCAGCTTCGTCCACTCCGCCCGCAGGATGCGGCTCACGCGTCCCGTCCGCGCAACGACCGTGCCGCCAGCACCACCGCGACGGTCGCGTAGAGGCACAGCACCCCGAACCCGGCCCACGGCCCGACCATCGCCCACGGTTCCACCAGTCCGGCGGTCGGCTCCTTGGTCCGCTGGATCGCCAGCGCGCCGGCCGGCGTCAGGCGCATGATCCACTCCGCGGTGCCTGGCGGCAGCGCGGAGGCCACCAGGATCGGCAGCACCACCAGCATCACCACGCCCGTGATGGCGCCCGCGCTGTGCCGGGTGACGATCCCGGCCGCGAGCGCGAACACCGCGATGATCGCCAGCATCGCCGCCGTCCCCACCACAGCGCGCAGCACCGGCCCGTCGAGCAGCGACGGCTCGGGGAAGGCGGGAGGGGCGAACCCCGCGTCACGCAGCAGCGGCCGGGTCAGCAGGAACGCCGCCACGGCCGCGACCAGGCCGGCGACGAACGTGACACTGCCGATGACAACCGCCTTCGCCGCCAGGACCTGCCCTCGACGAGGGGTCACCGCGAACGTCGTGCGGATCAGCGAGCGCCGGTACTCCGAGGTCGCGCACAGTACGGCGACCGCGACCACCACCATGAGCCCGACGACCGCGCCGAAGAGGCCGATCTGCACGGGGTCGTCGTCGGGGGGATCGGGACCGATGTCGCCGGAGCCGGTGACCGTGAGGGTGCCCCCGGCCCGGGTGACCCCGCCCTCCATCGCCTGCCCGATGTCGTCGCCGGTCCACCGCTCGGGATCGGCCGCGTCGCCCGCGTCGACGGCGAGTTCCTCGAACGTGGCGTGGCCGATCGTCGCCGTCTCGCCGACCGAGGTGCTGCCCGCCTGGCGTTCCACCCGCATTTCTGGTGGCGAGGCCACGAACGCCCCGACCTCGGCGGTCTCGAGCAGTCCGCGCACCCGGACGGTGCCGATCTCCGTCCACTCGGCTCCGTCGGCCGACTCGTAGGCGGTGACCTCGGCGCCGGAGCGGTCCAGGCGCAACCATCGGGGCGCGCCGCCATCGCCGCCGGCGATATCGGTGTCGTAGTCCGCGCGCAGCCGCACGCCGTGGGCGGGGGTGACCATGACGGCGGCGTACGCAGACCCGGGGGTGGTCCCGTCCTTGATCATCAGGCCGGCCATGGCCCCGTCATGGCTGGCGTCCTGGTCGGTCACCTGCACCGTGACGCTGCCGTCGCCGGTCATCGGACCGTGCACGAAGTGGAACGCGTCGGAGACGAGGTCGCCGTCCGGCCCGGTTACGAGTTCGGAAGCCTCGTTGGCGTCGCTGCCGCTCCCGCTAGCGGCGAGCAGCGACACCAGCACCGTCACCGCCACCGCGGCGACCATGCCGGCCACCCAGCCGGGTACCGACCGGAACTTGGTCCACTCCGCGTGGACCAGCCGGGCGAATCCGGCGACGTGCTCGGCTCGCGGCCGCGCGGGCCGCAGGGTCGCGGTCACGACGCATCCCGCACGGGTGCGGCGGTGAACTCGCCGGCGCCGCGGGTGAGCTCCATGTAGGCCTCCTCGAGCGAGGCCCGGTGCGCCGCGACCTCGCTGAACGGCAGCCCGTGCTCGGTGAGCAGAGCGATCACCCGCTCGGTGGGCAGGCCGGCGACGGTGACCGTCTCGCGGCCGGTGGCCGTCACGGTCGCGCCCGCGGTGGCCAGCACGGTCATCGCCTCGGACCGGTGCGACGTGCGCAGCGCGACCCGGCCGCCGGACGCCGCCGCGAGCAGCGTGCCGACGCCGGTCTCGGTGACCAGCCGGCCCCGTCCGATGACGACCAGGTGGTCGGCGGTGTCCTCCAGTTCGCCCATGAGGTGACTGGAGACGAGGACGGCGCGGCCCTGGGCGGCCAGCGAGCGCAGGAGCTCGCGGATCCACCGGATGCCGTCGGGGTCCAGCCCGTTGACCGGCTCATCGAACATCAGGATCGGCGGGTCGCCGAGCAGGGCGGCGGCGATGCCGAGGCGCTGTCGCATGCCGAGCGAGAACCCGCCGGCCGGGCGGTGGGCCGCCGACTCCAGCCCGACCATGCCGAGTACCTCGTCGACGCGGCGCCGGGGGAGGCCGCTCGCCTGCGCCATCCAGAGCAGGTGGTCGGCGGCCCGCCGGGGCGGGTGGACGGCGGCCGCGTCGAGCAGCGCACCGACGTGGCGCAGCGGGGAGCGCAGCGACCGGTACGGCCGTCCGCCGACCAGCGCGGTGCCCTCGTCCGGCGCGTCGAGCCCGAGGACGATGCGCATCGTCGTCGACTTGCCGGCGCCGTTGGGGCCGACGAACCCCGTGACCCGGCCGGGCGGGACAGTGAACGACAGCCCGTCGACCGCGAGGGTCGATCCGTAGCGTTTGCGGAGGTCACGCACCTTGATGTCGGCGTCCATGGGTGAAGGCTAGGCAGCGCGGGCCGGCCGCGTCGTCACGCGCCGGAGCCGTCTTGCCGGAGCCGCGTCCCTCGTGTGGGGGACGGCGGACATCCTGCTCAGGGGGACGGCGCCGTTCTCCCATGCGCGGGAGAATGGACAGCGTGAGGCGTGCCGCCACCCTGGTCGCGGCCGGCCGGGACGTCGCCCTCCCCGACCGGCTGCTGCTGGCCGGAGTGGTGCTCGCTGCGGCCGCCGTCGCCGAGGTCGTGGTGCGGGCCGGTGACCGCGGGCCGGGGCTGCCGGTGGCGCTGCTGCTCGCGCTCGCCGCGACGGTGCCGGTGGCGTTCGCGCGCGCCCACCCCGCGGCGGCGACGGCGGCCGTGACGACGGCGGTGCTGCTCACGCTCGCGACGTTCAGCACGCCGACGCTCGCCGCCGTCGCGGCCCAGCTGGTCGTCGTGGTGCTGCTGGTGACCCAGCGGGTGCGACGGCGCCGGGCGGCGGCGTCGGACCGGGCGGCGTCGGAGCGGGCCGTGGCCGACACCCTGCTGGAGCACGCGGCCCGCGGCGAGCGCGCCCGCATCGCGCGCGAGCTGCACGACGTCGTCGCGCATCACCTGTCGATGATCTCCGTCCAGGCCGAGACCGCCCGGCTCGCCACCCCCGGGCTGCCGGCCGAGGGTGCGCACCGGCTGCGGGCCATCGGCGACACCGCCCGCGAGGCGCTCACCGAGATGCGCCGGCTCCTCGGCGTGCTGCGCGAGGACGCCGACGACGGCGGCACCCGGCGGCCGCAGCCCGGCCTGCCGCAGCTCATCGAGTTGATCGACGAGGCGCGCGACGTCGGCGGTGCGAGCACGCGGCTGATCGTCCGCGGCCAGGTCCGGCCACTCGAGCCGGGCCTGGAGCTGACGGCGTTCCGGATCGTCCAGGAGGCGCTGACCAACGCACGACGGCACGCGCCGGGCGCCGCCGTCGACGTCGAGCTGCGCTATGCGGCCGAGGCCCTGCACCTGCGGGTCCGCGACAGCGGCCCCGGCCCGGCGGCCGCGCACGGGCGCCCGGCCGGTGGCCACGGGCTGCTCGGGATGCGGGAGCGGGCGGCCGCGGTCGGCGGCGAGCTGTGGGCCGGGCCGGAACCGGCCAGCGGGTTCGTCGTCGAGGCCGTGCTGCCCACGTCGCCCGCCCGCGAGCCGGAGCCGTCGACGTGATCCGCGTCGTGGTGGTCGACGACCACGAAGTGGTCCGGGCCGGCTTCGCGGCCTTGCTGGACACCCAGCCCGACGTCACGGTGTCCGGCAGCGCGGCCGACGGCGCCGCAGCCGTGGCCCTGTGCCGCGAGATCCGGCCCGACGTCGTGCTCATGGACGTCCGGATGCCGGTGCTCGACGGCATCGAAGCGACCCGGCGCATCGTCGACGAGGCCGGCGGCGACGGCCCGCGGATCCTCATGCTGACGACATTCGACCTCGACGAGCATGTGTACGACGCGCTCGCCGCCGGCGCCAGCGGGTTCCTGCTCAAGGACGTGACGGCGGAGCGGTTGTTCGACGCGGTCCGCGTGGTCGCCGCCGGCGAGGCATTGCTCGCGCCGTCCGTCACCCGGCGGCTCATCGGCGAGTTCGCGCGGCTGCGGCCCCGGCCGGCGGCACAGGCCGCCGCTCTGGCGACGCTGACGCCGCGCGAGAGGGAGGTGCTGCGGCTGGTGGCCGAGGGCCTGTCGAACCCGGAGATCGCTGGGCGGCTCGTCGTGGGCGAGGAGACCGTGAAGACCCACGTCAGCCGGGTGCTCGCCAAGCTCGGCCTGCGCGATCGCACCCAGGCCGTCGTCACCGCCTATGAGAGCGGGCTCGTCGTCCCGCGCGACTCCCGCTGATCACCAGGCGATGGCGGCCTTGACGAAGCCGGGCTCCTTGTCGGCCAGCGCCTCGAACGCCGCGTCCACCTGGTCGAGGGGGAAGCGGTGTGTGACGAGTGCGCCGACGTCGATGCGGCCTGCGGCGACGAGGTCGATGCCGCGCCGGACGCTCTCGCGCAGCCGGTCGCGGTCGCGGACGTGGGCGTTGACGACGTCGATGGCCTTCCAGTTCCAGGCCTGCAGGTCGACGGTGCGCGGGCCCAGGTGGTAGCCCATGAGCGACAGCACGCCGTGCGGACGCACCAGTGCGGTCGCGAGGTCGAGGCCGGGCGCGGTGCCGGACGCCTCGACGACGACGTCGAAGTCGCCGTCGGCGGCCAGCTCTCCCGGTGCCGCCGCCGCGTCGGCGCCGTGCACGAGCGCCTGCTCGCGGGCGTCCGGCCGCGGGTCGATCGCCACCACCTGACGGGTACCGGCGTGCCGCAGCAGCTGCAGCAGCACCAGCCCCATGAACCCGGTCCCGACGACGGCGACCCGGTCGCCGATGTCCAGCCGGGTCCGCCGCAGCGCCTCGACGACGCAGCCGAGCGGCTCGCCGAGCGCCTCGACCGGCTCCACGCCGGGCGGCACGACGACGAGGTCGCGGACGGCGGCGATGGCGTGGTCGGCGAACGACGCGTCGACCCGGCCGGTGACGACGTCGCCCACCCGGACCGCCGAGACCTCGGGGCCGACGGCGACCACCTCGCCCACCGGCTCGTGCCCCAGCTCCGCCTCCGCCTCGGCCGGCCCGGCCGTCCACTCCGCCAGCTCGCTCGCGCACACGCCGCTGACCAGCACCCGCAGCAGCACTTCGCCATACTCCGGCTCGCGCAGTTCGACCGGGCGCACCGCCGAGGTCCGCGGCCCGGTCAGCACACTCCGCCGCGTCCTCATCGCGCCGGGTACGCGATCGTCGTCATCAGCGCGTTCGCCGCCTGCCGCGAGTCGAGCCGGGTGTGCTGCACCACGACCGGCACGTCGCTGTGCAGGACGACGCTGTAGTCGACGCCCGCCGGGACGCCGAGCGCGCCGAGCTGCTGGTGGAACGCCCGCCGCGCCCGCACCGGAAGGACGTGCGGCCCGTCGGGCTCGCGGTCGGTGAAGTACACCCACAGCTCGACGGTCGCGTCCGCCGGCCCGGCGTTGAGGATGCAGACGCTCTCGTGACTGTCCAGCGCCGGGTCGTCCCCGCTGCTGCCCGGCGGGATGTACCCGTCGGCGACCACCCACACCGTCGATCCGATCGTCTCCATCACAGCCTCCCTCAGAAGTCGTTGGCGCTCTTGGCCAGCAGCCCGCCGTCGCAGACCAGATGCGACCCGGTGACGTAGGACGCCTCGTCCGACAGCAGCCACAGCACCGCCGCGGCCACTTCCTCCGGCCGGCCAAGCCGCCCGAGCGGCACCTGGATCGCGGCCGCCGCGCGGATGACGTCGGGGTCCGCGCCCCCGGTCGTCAGCATCGCCGTGTCGGTCGCGCCGGGAACGACGGCGTTGACGCGGATCCCGTGCGGCGCGTAGTCCAGTGCCGCCGACCGGACGAACGCTGACACGCCGCCCTTCGACGCGGCGTAGGCGCTGTTCCCGCCGCCGGAGTGCCCGACGAACGCGGCCGGCGACGAGGTGCAGACGATCGAGCCGCCGCGCCCGGCCTCGACCAGCCGGCGCAGCGCCTCGCGGCAGGTCAGGAACACTCCGACGAGGTTGACGGCGACCACCTGCTCCCAGGACGACACAGGGAACAAGTGCAGCGGCGCGTTGACCTCGATGCCGGCGTTGGCGAACACCGCGCCCGGGTCGCCCACGGCAGCCGCCGCCGCGTCGAACGCCGCCACCACCGACGGCTCCGACGACACGTCGCAGGCCACGGCCACCGCGTCTGCCGCCCCCGCCGCCAGCGCGGCGTCGGCGGCTGCCGTCGCGGCGACGGTGTCGACGTCCAGCGCCGCCACCCGCGCACCCCGCGCGGCCGCCGCCAGCAGCACCGCCCGGCCGATGCCGGACCCGGCCCCGGTGACGGCGACAGTCTCAGCCCACATCGTCGCCCGCCCCGGGCGGCGTCAGGTGGATGTGGACGTGCCGCTCGACGGCGTCCAGGACGGCGTCGCGATCTCCGGTACGCAGGACGTCGAGCAGCTCCTGGTGCTGCCGGGCGACGTCGGCGGGGTCGGCGTGCGCGGGGGCGTCGCGGCGGAAGTACGCCCGCACCCGCGGCTGGATGGTCTTCCACATCTGCAGGCAGTGCCGCTGCTCGGAGCGGGCGATGACCAGCTCGTGGAAGCGGATGTCGAGGTCTGCCAGCCGTTCGGCCTCGCCGGCCGCCGCCGCGACCAGCATGTCGTCGACCACGCCCTGCAACGCGTCGAGGTCGGCGTCGGTGAGCTTGTCCAGCGCCTTGCCGAACGCGAACCGTTCCAGCGTGATGCGGATCGGCACCAGCACCTGCTCGACCTCGTCCTGCGAGACGCCGAGCACCTCGCTGCCGCGATAGGGGTACGACGCGATCAGCCCCTCCTGCTCGAGCTGGCGCAGCGCCTCGCGAATCGGGGCCCGGCTGGTACCGAGCTCGGCGGCGAGGTCGAGCTCGACCAGCCGGTCGCCAGGCTTGAGCCGGCCGCTGGTGATCGCCTCGCGCAGGATCTCGGCGACGTGCTCGCGTCGCGACAGGCTAGGGACCCGTCGCAGGCCCAGCCCGCTCATGGATGACCTCCAGCGCTTCGAGAGTGCATGGCCGTGATCCTAGTGCATACGAGCGACTGTCGACAATCGGCCGTCGACCCTGGTACGGTCCCGCTCTACGAAACCCCACCGGTCATCCCGACGAACCGAGGAGCCGACCATGAACCTGCGTCACCGTGGCACCGCGCTGGTCGCGGCGGGTGCCGTCGTCGCCGCGCTGGCCGCGTGCAGCACCAGCGAGTCCGCCCGGCCGGAGGAGGAGCCGGCGGTCGACGACGCCGCGGTCGCCGCCGCCGAGGAAGCCGCCCTCACGGCCGCCGGCGGTGAGGAGCTCGGCGGCAGCGTGACGATGCTCGGCGTGTTGGGCGGTGAGGAGCTTGACGCGTTCCTCAGCGTGGTCGCGCCGTTCGAGGAGGCCACCGGCGTCGCGGTGCGCTACGAGGGAACCCGCGACTTCGCCGCCGTCCTGCAGACCCGGATCGACGGCGGCAACCCGCCCGACCTGGTCGCGACGCCGGCCATCGGCGAGATGGCGGCGCTGGCGGAGCAGGGCGCCCTTGTCGACCTGCACACCGTCGTGGACGACGCCGTGCTCACCGCGAACTACCCGGCCAGCATGCTCGAGACCGGCACCGCCGGCGGCGCGCTGTTCGGCTTCTACAACACCGTCAACCTCGGCGGGCTGATCTGGTACGACCCGAAGCGCTACGACGGGCCCACCGAGCCGGCGAGCTGGGACGAGCTGCAGGACTGGGCCCGCCAGAAGGCCGCGGACGGCGAGACGCCGTGGTGCGTCGGCCTGGAGAGCGGCGCCGCCAGCGGCTGGCCGGCCGCGGACTTCATCGACGAGATCCTGCTACGCCAGGCCGGTCCGGAGTTCCACCGCGCCTGGCGCGATGGCGCCGAGCCGTGGACGTCGCCGCAGGTGGCGCAGGCTTACGAGACCTACGGCGAGATGATCGCCGACGGCATGGTCTACGGCGGGACGACGACGGTGCTCAGCACCGACTTCTCCCAGGCGGCCAACCCGATGTTCGCGCCGGAACCGGGCTGCTACCTGCTCCAGCAGGCAACGTTCATGGGCAGCATGATCACCGACGCGTTCCCCGATCTGGTGCCGGGCGAGGACCTCGACTTCTTTCCCGTGCCGGACCTCAGCCCGGAGCACCCCGGCATCCGCTCCATCTCCGGCGAGATCCTCGGCATGATCACCGAGACGCCGCAGTCGGCCGCGCTGACCCGCTACCTGGCCTCCACTGAGGCCGGCACGCTGATCGCGGCGACCGGCCGCTGGCTGTCGCCGAACGTCACCGTGCCCGCCGACGCATACGAGGACCCGTTCCTGCGCCGCGCCAACGAGGTCCTGACCGAGGCTGAGGCGACGTACCCGCTGGGCAACTCACTGATGCCACAGCCGGAGGTGGACGCGTTCTGGCAGTCCGGGCTGGCGTTCGCGCAGAACCCGGGCGACCTCGGCGCGATCCTGCAGGGCATCGAGGACGTCCGGGCCCGATGATCGCCGACCGCATCGTCCTCACGCTGGCGGCGACGGCGGCGATCGTCGTCGCCGGCTGGGCCTACCTGCGTCTCGGCGATCGTGCACTGGCGGCGCTGCCGCGAGGTGCGCACCGGCGGCTGGCGCCGTGGCTGTTCGCCGGCCCGGCCGTCGCGATGGTGCTGCTGGCGCTCGCCTTCCCGGCCGTCGTCACCGTCGGATGGAGCTTCGTCGGCGCGGACGGCGGCTTTGTGGGGTTCGCCAACTACACGCAGACGCTGTCCGACGAGGTCACCCGCATCGCGCTGCGCAACACCGTGCTCTGGGTGGTGCTGCTGCCGTCGCTCGCGGTGCTGGCCGGGCTGGCCATCGCGGTGCTGGCCGACCGCGTCCGGTACGGGGCCCTGGTGAAGGCCGCGCTCTTCCTGCCGATCGCGATCTCGGCGGTCGCCGCCGGGGTCATCTGGAGCTTCATGTACGACTACCAGCCGCCCGGCGCCGCGCAGACCGCGACGCTCAACGCCGTCGTCACGGCGCTTGGCGGTGAGCCGGTCGCGTGGATCGTCGACACTGCGACGAACAACTACGCGCTCATCGGGGCGACGCTGTGGACGCAGGCCGGGTTCGCGATGGTGATCTTCGGGGCGGCGCTGCGGGCGGTGCCGGACGAGCTGCTGGAGGCGGCCCGGCTGGACGGCGCGTCGGAGTGGACGGCGTTCCGGCACGTGACGCTGCCGTTCCTGGCGCCGACGGTGGTGGTCGTGGCGACGACGATGACGGTCACCGCGCTGAAGGCGTTCGACATCGTCTACGTGATGACCAACGGCAACTACGGCACCGACGTGCTGTCGACGGTCATGTACCGGGCGCTGTTCACGGCGAAGGACAACGGGCTGGCCGGCGCGGTCGCGACCATCCTCATGCTCACCGTCGTGCCGATCATGGTCTTCAACGTGCGGCAGTTCCGCCGCGAGAGCGGGGCGGCATGACGGCGGGAGCGGTGCGCGTGCGGCCGGCGCGATGGCGGCGGATCCCGCTGCACGTCGTGGTGGTCGGCCTGGCCGTGATCTGGGCGGTCCCGCTGCTCGGTCTGGTGGTCAGCGCGTTCCGGCCGTCCTGGGCGGTGCTGTCGTCGGGCTGGTGGGAGTCGTTCGCGCTGCCCGGCGACTACACGCTGGAGAACTACCGGCGGGTGCTCGACCGCGACGGCATGGCGCTGAGCCTGTTCAACAGCCTCGCGGTGGTGGTGCCGGCGACGGTGCTGACGGTGACGCTCGGCGCGGCCGCGGCGTACGCGCTGGCCGCCATGAGGTTCCGCCTGCGCGGCGCGGTGCTGCTGACCGTCGTCGCACTGATCATCGTGCCGATCCAGATCACGCTGGTGCCGCTGCTGAGGGTCTTCAACGCCCTGGACCTCACCGGCAGCTTCCTCGGCATCTGGCTCGTGCACGTGGGCTTCGGGCTGCCGTTCGCCGTCTACCTGCTGCACAACTTCTTCGCCGGGATCCCCAGCGAGCTGTTCGAGGCGGCCGAGATGGACGGGGCGAGCCGCAGCCAGATCTTCTTCTCGATCGTGCTGCCGGTGGCCCGGCCGGCGCTCGCCGCGCTGGCGATCTTCGACTTCGTGTGGACGTGGAACGACCTGCTGGTCGCGCTGATCTTCCTCGGCGGCTTCCGCGACGTCGCGCCGATGACCGTCGCGGTCTCGCAGCTGGTCGCCTCGCGCGGCGACGGCTGGGAGATCCTCACGTCCGCTGCCGTGCTCTCCGTGCTGGTGCCGATGGCCGTCTTCGTCGCCCTGCAACGGCACTTCGTCCGCGGCCTGCTGGCCGGTGTCTCGAAAGGATGACCTGACCCATGACGTTGCGGATCGGCTTCGGCCGGACGGACCTCACCCCGCCGCTGGGTGTCGAGCTGGCCGGCTTCGGCCCGTTCCTGCGCCGCCGCGCGACGACGGTGCACGCGCCCCTGTACGCGCGGGCGCTGGCCGTCGCCGGCGATTCCGGCCGGTGGGTGCTGGTGAGCTGCGACCTGCTGGGCGTGTCGGCCGCCGTCGTCGACGAGGTGGTCGCACGGGTGGCCGACGCGACCGGCTGGCGGCCGGATGAGATCGTCGTCCACGCGACCCACAACCACTCCGGCCCGGCCACCGTCGAGAACGTCGGCTGGGGCGCACCGGACGAGCTCTACGTCGCCCGGCTGCCGGAGCCGATCGCGGCGGCCTGCGTCGACGCCGTGCGCGCCCTGGCGCCGGCGACGGTGCGGCACGCCGTTGTCCCGCTGGACGGTTTCGCGCACAACCGGATGCTGCCGCGGCGCGGCCTGACCAACGCGCGTGCCCTGGACGGCAGCTGGACCGAGCCGGACCCGTCGCTGGTCGACGCCGGTGTCGACGTGCTGCGGGTGGACCACGACGGCGTGCTGGCCGGGTTCGTCGCCTCGTACTCCTGTCACCCGGTGATCTGCTGCGAGTCGACGGCCGCCGTGCACGGCGACTTCCCCGGCGAGGCGCTGCGGCTGGTGGAGGCGGCGCATCCGGGCGCGACCGGGGTGTTCCTGCAGGGCGCGCTCGGCGACCTCGACCCGCTGTACGCGCACGGCCCGGCGGACGAGTCGATGGTCGCGCTGGAGCTGTTCGCGCGCCGGTTCGCCGACGCCGTCGAGGCCGGCCTCGCCGGGAGCACCCCGGTGGAGGGTGCGGCTGTCGCCGTCGCCAAGCAGGAGATCCCGTACGACCTGGCCCCGTACGACCTCGACGAGCTGCGCAAACGGCGCGACGAGGGTGACGACGTCGCGTTCGTGTCGCTGCGGCGGACCATCGCCGCGCTGGAGGCCGGCGAGGACGTGCGCCGTCCGCTGTGGGTGCACGCGTTGCGGCTCGGTCCGCTGACCCTGCTCGGCTACAACGTCGAGGTCTTCCACGGCATCAAGCGGCGGCTGGTCGACGCGCTGGGCGAGCGGTGCCTGGTGCTGTCGACGACGAACGGCTGGCTCGGGTACGCGCCGACGCATGACGCGTACGAGCCGCCGGCCGACCCCTACCCGGCCTACGAGGTGCCGATCATCGCCTGTCACCTGCCGTTCCGGGCCGACATCGAGGACGACCTGGTGGCGGCCGGGGTGCGGGCGGCCGGCCGGCTGGCGGCGGACCCGGAGTGGTGGCGCGGCGCCGTCGTCTACGAGTGCCACCTGCCCAGCTTCCGGGACGGGTCCGGCGACGGGATCGGCGACCTGGACGGGCTGATCGAGGGCCTGGACTACCTGCGCGACCTGGGCGTCGACGCCGTCTGGACCGGGCCGTTCTACCGGTCGCCGCTGCTCGACCAGGGCTTCGACGTGTCGGACTACTTCGACGTCGAGCCGGTGTTCGGGACGCTGGAGACGTTCGACCGGCTGGTGCGCGCCGCCCACGAGCGCGGCATCCGGGTCATCGTCGACTACATCCCGAACCACACGTCGGACCAGCATCCCTGGTTCGTCGCGTCGCGCGCGTCGCGGGACGACCCGAAGCGGGACTGGTACGTGTGGCGGGACCAGCCGAACAACTGGACCAGCGAGGCCGGCGGCTCGGTGTGGGAGTACGACGAGGCGACCGGGCAGTACTACCTGCACTCGCACCTCGTCGAGCAGCCGGACCTGAACTGGCGCAACCCCGAGGTCCGCGAGGCGCTGCTGGACGTGCTGCGGTTCTGGCTGGACCGGGGCGCGGACGGCGTGCGCATCGACGTCGCCCACATGCTGCTGAAGGACCCGGAGTTCCGCGACAACCCGCCGGCGCCCGGCGGCAACCACAACGAGTTCGACCTGCAGCATCCCGACTTCGGGACGCAGCTGCACGTGTACGACCGGCGGCATCCGGACACGTTCGCCGCGCTGAGCGAGATCCGCGCCGTCGTCGACGCGTACCCGGGCGGACGCGTCACGATCGCCGAGATCGAGGCGATGCCGTGGCCGGACTGGGCCGAGTACTACGGCGCCGGCATGCACCTGCCGTTCCCGTTCCGGCTGCTGGAGACGCACTGGCGGGCCGACCTGCTGCGGGCCGAGCTGTCCGCGTTGTACGCGGCGCTGCCGGAGGGCGCCTGGCCGATCGTCGCGCTGGGCAACCACGACCGCGTCCGGCTGGCCACCCGGCTGGGCGGTGCGCAGGCCCGGGTGGCGGCGGTGCTGCTGCTCACGCTGGCGGCGACGCCGTGCCTGCTGTACGCCGACGAGCTGGGGATGACCGACCAGCCGGTGCCCGTGGAGCGGCAGCGCGACTATTTCGCCCGCGCCCACGGCGGGGTGAGCCGGGACCCGTCGCGCACCCCGATGCCGTGGACGGACGGGGTGAACGGCGGCTTCTCGTCCGCCGCCCCGGACCACCTCTGGCTGCCGGTGTGGTCCGCCGTCGCGTCGTCGAACGTCGAGGCGCAGCTGGCCGATCCGGCCTCGATGCTGCGGCTGTACCGGGCGCTGACCCGGTTGCGGCACGCGTCGCCGGCGCTGCGGCGCGGGTCGATCGCGTTCGCCGACGCTCCGGCCGGCGTGCTCGCGTACACGCGGGCGGCGGCGACGGATCGGAAGCTCGTGCTGCTCAACCTGACCGACCGGCCGATCGGCGTGCCGATGTCCGTGGACGGGCGGGTGCTGCTGTCGACGGTGTCCGACGCGCCCCGGCGGGTCGTCGCGGGCGAGCTCGGGCTGGCCGCCGACGAGGCGGTCGTCATCGACGTGGAGAGGGACCATGCGGATCACTGACATCAGGGTGGCCGGGCTGCGCGGCGCGACCCCCAAGGGCGGCTGGGCGCGTGAGCTCGACCCGGACGACAACGTCCACACGCTCGTCGCAGTGCACACCGATGCCGGCCTGGTGGGCCTCGGCAGCGTGTTCTCCAGCGAGTCGCTGGTCCGGGCGGCACTGGAGACCCTGCGGCCGCTCTGCGTCGGTGCCGACCCGCGGGAGCCGGACCGGATCAGCCAGGTCCTGCACGAGAACACGTTCTGGCTCGGTCGCGGCGGTGCGCTCACGCATGCCGTCAGCGGCATCGACATCGCGCTGTGGGACATCCTCGGCCAGGTCACCGGGCTGCCGGTCAGCACGCTGCTGGGCGGGCGGTACCGCGAGCGGGTCCGGCCCTACGCGTCGGTGCTGATGGACGACCCGCCGGTGCTGAAGGACGACCTCGCCCGGCTGGTAGCGCTGGGGTTCACCGCGTTCAAGATCGGCTGGGGCGCCTTCGGCCGGGTGAGCGACGCCGTCGACGAGGAGATCGTGCGGGCCGCGCGCGAGACCGTCGGGCCGGAGGCGCTGCTGGCCGTCGACGCGGGCGGTTCGGACGCGTTCTGGGCACGCCGCCTGTCCTGGGCCGTGCGGACCGCGGACATGCTGGCCGCGTACGACGTCGCCTGGTTCGAGGAGGCGCTGCGCCCCGACGACGCCGACGGCTTCGCCGAGCTGCGGCGGCGGTCGCGGGTGCCGATCTCCGGCGGCGAGGTGCTGACGCGGCGCCAGGACTTCCACCGGTTCCTCACCGCCGGGGCGTTCGACATCGTCCAGCCCGACACCACCAAGGGCGGTGGCCTCTCGGAGTCGCGCCGGGTGGCCTGGCTAGCTGCCGAGTTCGGCGTCGGGTTCGTCCCGCACGGCTGGAACACCGCCGTCGGCCTGGCCGCCGACCTGCACCTGGCGGCGGCGCTGCCCGGTACCGAGTTGGTGGAGTACAAGACCGGGTCGGCCTACATCGACGAGCTGGCGGCGGGCGGCTTCCGGCTGGACGCCGACGGGCTGCTGCCGGTGCCGTCGTCGCCGGGGCTCGGGTTGCGGCTGGACGACGACGCGCTGGAGCGGTACGCGCCGGGCCATGACCTGTTCGCGGCGGGAGGTGCCCGATGAGCGCCGTGGCGCGGCCGGCCGTGCTGGGCGGCGACCCCGTGATCACGCCGGCGACCGATCCGGTCTGGCCGGACACGGGCGCCGTCGAGACCGCGATCCTGGCCGAGGTCACCGATGGCGGGCAGTGGGTCGGCTACGCCAACCACCCGGCGAAGTGGCGTGCGGTGCTCGAGCAGGTGGTCGCGGACACCACCGGCTACCGGTACGGCGTCGGCCAGCCCAACGGCACCCTCGCCATCGCGAGCGGACTGCGGGCGCAGCTGCTCGTGCGCGGCGGGGCATGGGCCCAGGGCCGTGACCAGGTGCTGGTCGCGGACCTCACCCACGCATCGGCGCACCACGGCGTCACGCTGGGGGTGGCCGCCCAGATGGGCCGGGCGCCACGGATCGTGCCGATCCCCGCCAAGCTCGACGCGACGATGGACGAGGAGGTGGTGGCGGCGTACCTGGCCGAGCACGCCGGCCGGGTGCTGGCCGTCGTCCCCGCGACCATGTACGGCAACTTCGGCGCCATCGACCGGTTCGCCGAGTTGGGCGGGCAGTACGACGTCATCGTCCACCATGACAACGCGCTCGGCGGTGCCGCGCGGTACGACGGACCCGGTGCCTTGACGGCGTCGCTCTCCGGCCAGGGCGGCGGCAAGGCGGCGCCGTCGTGCGAGGGCGGGCTGACGCTCACGTCCGATCCCGAGCTCGCGGCGCTGCTGCGCGCCGACACCGACTGCGGCACCGGGCCGGGCCGCCTCGACCCGATCCCGTTCGCCGAGGTGCCTCGGATGATGGCGGGCAACCAGCGGATGGGGGAGCAGCCGGCGGCGCTGCTGCTCGTGCAGTGGCTGCGCGCTCTGCACGCCCGGCTGCGGATGCGCGAGAACCGGCGGCTGATCCGCGAGCTGATCACCGACCCCGGCCTGTTTCCCGTGCCGGTGCTCTGGAACCCGCCGCCGGACGCCGAGTACCCGCCGTTCTTCTCCCTCTATCTGTCCTGCACCGACGCGCTGGAGTCCGAGCTCGGGCTGACGCCGAAGGACCTGCGCGTGACGCTGGCCGCGGAGGGTGTCTGGGCCGAGGCCGGGTTCACGCCGACACACCGGGACCCGGCCTGGCAGCACTGGGCCGACGGCGTACCGCTGTCCTACGAGATGTCGGCGCGGGTGGTCGAGCGTGCGGTCTTCGTACACACGAAGTTCCTGCGCGATCCGCGCTTCCCCGACGTCGTGGCCGAGATCCTCCGGCGGGTGGTCGCGCACCGCGACCGGCTGCGCGGCATCGGGGAAGATCGGCCGGAACCGGTCTGGTGAGGCCTACTTGGGCGGAAGCTCGCCGGCGAAGGCGACACCGCGGCCGACCCAGCGGCGCAGGTCGTCGTCCTCGGCGAGCGCGGCGGCGTCGATGACCACCCAGCCCTTCATCGGGCGGCCGGTCATGTCGAACGGTTTTGCGCCGGCCTCGCCCAGCGCCGCCTCGTGCTCCTCTGCGGGCAGCCGGACCATGAGTTCGTCGTGGCGGACGCCGCAGGCCAGGTGGCCGTTGACCAGGAACGCGAGGCCGCCGAACATCCGCTTCTCGGCGACGTCCAGCCGGTCGGCGAGCAGGTCGCGGATCCGGGTGGCCAGGCCTTCGTCGAACGCCAAGTCCTCACCTGGCCAGTCTGGCGGCGTGGTCGCGCTCGCCGGGCCGGACAGCGGCCGCCGTCTCGGCCCGCAACCGCCACCGCGTCGTGAGGCCGTCGGGACCGGTGAGCTCGGCCGACCGCAGCGCGACCCCGATCCGCCGGCGCACCTCGGGCTCGTCGGCGGGCTCGGCCGCGAACAGCACCCGCAGCCGCACGGTGTCGCCGTCGTCATGGTCGTCGCGGGTGAGGCCGATGTAGTGGGACGCGAGCGGGCACGGCGGCTCGTGCTCCAAGCTGCCGCACAGCTCGCGGGTGATCGCGCCGCCGGGGGCACGTTCGTCGCCGCCGGCGGTCAGCGCCACCACCGCGTCGTGCGCGTAGGCCTGCCGCATGCCGCCATTGTGCCCGACGCCGTCAGGTCGCGGCTCGTCGTGGCGGCGAGACCGAGCCGTCCAGCGTGTGCGTGCACGGCAGCAGGATCTGCCGCTCGTAGTCGCCGTTCGGGTCGGTGATCAGCGACGTCAGCAGCCGGACCGCACGCCGGCCCATCGCGTTGCGCGGCACGTGCAGGGTCGCCCACTCGTGTCCGCCGGGCTCGGCGCCGGGATCGTCGACCAGCACGACGACCGACAGGTCGCCGGGGATCGACAGCCCGCGCAGGCTCGCCATCGCCGTCAGCACCCGCAGCAGCGCCGCCGACTCGATCATCACGACGGTGGTGCCCCGCTCCAGCTGGGCGTCCAGCCACTGCGCGGTCAGCTCCTCCGGCCGCTCGAACGCCGGCGTCGGCACCGGCAGCCCGAACCGGCCGAGCGCGCTGCTGAACCCGTCCCACCGGTCGATCTGCGGCTCGTCGCGCAGCGTCTCGCCGAGGTAGGCGAAGCTGCGGTGGCCCATCGCGACCAGCTCGTCGACGATCTGGACCGTGGCCGCGCGGTAGTCGCCGCCGACGTAGGCGATCTCGGCGCCGGGCACTTCGCGGTGGCCGATGTACACGAACGGGTGGCGGTCGATGGCCAGCCGGGCGAGGTCGTCGCGGTGGGTGTGGTGGCCCAGCAGCAGACTGCCGGTGGCCTGCCCCAGGCTGTTGAAGTCGCCCTGGTAGATGCGCCGGACGCCGTCCTCGTCCTGCGCCGCGGTGAACAGCACCAGGTTGTGGCCCTCGATGCCGGCCTGCTCCTCGATGCCGCGCAGGAACTCGAAGTAGTAGTCGCGGGCGCTGGTCGGGAAGATCGGCTCGAACGTGTGCACGCCCAGCAGCAGCGGCTGGGTGGCGGGCGGTCGCCGTGAGGCGGCGTGCCGATGCGGCCAGCCGGTGATCCGCACGCTCTGGGTCGCCGGGATGTAGTTCAGCTTGCGGGCGGCGTCGTGCACCCGGCGCTGGGTCTCCGGCGAGATGCGACTGAGGTCGCCGGCGCCGGTCAGCACCATCGACACCGTCGACTGCGCGACGCCGGCCTCGCGTGCGACGTCGGACTGCCGCGACCTGGGCGCCGGCTCCTCCGTGCGCTCCGCCGCCGGCTCCTCCGAATCCGTCACCCTCGTGTCACCCCCGTGGTCTGTGTCCGCCCGGACGTCTCCAGGATCGCCCCGCCGAGCTCGAGGTCGCGCCGGAGCGCGGCGTACTCGATCTCCTGGCACGCGACCTTATCGGTGATCGCCAGTACCGCGGCGGCCCCGGCGGCCTCGCCGAGCATCATGAACACCGGCTCCATGCGGACCGACGCGAACGCGACGTGCGAGGCGGAGATGGCCGACGCGACCAGCAGGTTGGCGCACTCGCCGGCCCGCGGCACCAGCGTCCGGTACGACACGCCGAACGGGGCGGCCAGCGGCTGCTGGACGTTGCCCTCGTTGCGGGGCTGCCCGTCGACGAGCACGCGCTTGGCGTTGTGCGAGTCCATGACGTACGACGCCAGCGCCACCGGGTCGTCGGCGCCGGCCGCCCCCGTCGCGTCGTGCTGGGTGACGACGTAGCCGGACACCATGCGCCGGGCCTCGCGGACGTACAACTGCGCCGGCCAGTGCGAGCTGTCGGCGAACTCGCCGGGCGCCAGCCCGAACCGGTTCGTCTCGGCCCGCACCGCGGCCGGCAGTCCCGGATCGGTGGCCAGGAAGTGCAGGAGCCCGGCCTGGTAGCGCACGTGATCCTGGAAGATCTCTTCCCGCCGCTGGTAGTCGCCCTCCGGCCAGTCGTAGTTCGCGCCGATGTGGTCCGACGAGAACGCGCCGTGGTTGTTCATGTCGTAGACGTCGCCGCGGACCCGGGTGGTGCGGCCGAACAGCTCGTAGCCGCCGGCCTCGACGTAGCGGCGCAGCAGCTCGTACCGGCTCGGGTCGTAGCCGGCCGGACGGGGGAACGGCAGCCGGTTCGGCGCGGTCGTGACGTGCAGCCGGAAGTTGTAGGCCTGGATGCGCCGGTCGCCCGACCCGACCTCTCCGTACTCGTCCGGCGAGATGCCCGGCAGCAGGCCGGAGTCCGGCCGGCCGGGCACGACGTAGGGGTCGACCGGCAGCTGGAACTGGTGGTTGATGCTGTGCTGCACGCCCGCGACCGACTCCTCGTAGACCGACGTCGCCTCGCGGCCGAGCGTGTACGTGACGCCGGCCGCGGCCAGCAGATCGCCCTCGTAGGAGGCGTCGACGAAGACCCTGGCGCGGTACCGGCCGCCGTCGTCGGTGCGCAGCTCGGTGAGCCGGTCGCCGTCCAGATCGACGGAGGCCAGATGCCGCCGCCGGCGCACCGTCACGCCGGCGGTGGCCAGCCAGCGCTCGAAGATCTCCTCGCCGACGTGCGCCTCGACGTCCCAGTGCGGGGCCGGCGCGCCGTAGGCCGCGGCGACGTCGTCGTAGAACGACCGGGCCAGCCCGCCGACGGTGGCCGCGTCGCCGACGTCGGTGGTGCCGAGCCCGCCGGTCGTCATGCCGCCGACGTGGTCGCCGAAGGCCAGCAGCACGACCGACAGCCCGCCGCGGGCCGCGCGCACGGCCGCCGTGACACCGCCCGACGTCGCACCGTAGACGACCACGTCGGCCTCGATGACCTCGGGCGGGCCGGCCGCGGGGTGGTAGTAGCGCAGGCCGGGCAGGGCGGGTTCGGGCGTCATGGTCCGGTTGTAGCATCAGCAGCCGACCATTGTCCATCGCTGATATCAGCACCGTCATCGATGCGAACGACCCGCGACGATTGCTCTTGACATCGGCCGGGGACCTGGCTGTAGCGTGACCGAAACATTGTGGCGGACACGACATCAGCAAATATCAGCACCGGGAGCGAGGGGTCGGCTGTGACGGAACTGAGGACGGACCTGCTGGTCGTCGGAGGCGGCCTCGGCGGCGTCGCGGCGGCGCTGACGGCCGCGACGCTCGGCCTGCGGGTCCTGCTCACCGAGGAGACCGACTGGCTCGGTGGTCAGCTCACGGCGCAGGCGGTGCCGTCCGACGAGCACCCGTGGATCGAGACCCCGCACGTCTCGTCCGGCTACGCCGCGCTGCGCGGCCGCATCCGCGACTACTACCGCCGCAACTACCCGCTGACCCCGGAGGCGGCCGCCGACCCCACGCTCAACCCGGGTCTGGGCAACGTCAGCAAGCTGTGCCACGAGCCGCGGGTCGGCGTCGCGGTCATCGACGAGCTGCTGGCCGGCTGGATCTCCGCCGGCCGCATCGGCGTGCGCTACCACCACGTCCCGGTCGCGGCCGAGGTGGACGGCGACCGCGTCACCGCCGTGACGCTGCGCGACACCCGCACGGGCGAGACCGTCACCGCCACCGCGCCGCTCGTCGTCGACGCCACCGAGCTGGGCGACCTGCTGGAGCTGGCCGGCGTCGAGCACGTCATCGGCGCGGAGTCGCAGGACCAGACCGGCGAGCCGTACGCCGCGCCGGAGGCCGACCCCACCGACCAGCAGGCCATCACCTGGTGCTTCCCGCTGGAGTACCGGCCGGGCGAGGACCACACCATCGCGAAGCCGGCCTCCTACGACCACTGGAAGACCCACGTCGACCCGTTCTGGCCGGGACCCCAGCTGTCCTGGGAGAAGATCGACATCCACACGATGTCGGGCAAGGTCAACCGCATCTTCGAGGGTGACCTCGACGCCGTCCGCCTGCCCGACCTCTGGCACTTCCGCCGCATCCGGGCCCGCACGCAGTTCCGCCGCGACGTCGTCGACACCGACATCTCGTTGGTGAACTGGCCGAACATCGACTACTGGGAGGCGCCGCTGCTGGGCGCGGAGGTCGACGACGCCGCGCGGGAGAAGGCGCTGCAGCGCTGCAAGGAGCTGTCCCTGTCGTACCTGCGCTGGATGCAGACCGAGGCGCCGCGGCCCGACGGCGGCACCGGCTACCCCGGTCTGACGTTGCGGCCCGACCTGACCGGCACCGACGACGGCCTGGCGAAGTACGCCTACATCCGCGAGGCGCGCCGCATCAAGGCCCGGTTCACCGTGCTGGAACAGCACGTCGCGGTCATCGACCGGCCCGAAGGCGAGGGCGCGGAGCAGTTCGCCGACTCCGTCGGGGTCGGGCACTACAACATCGACCTGCACCCGAGCGCCGCCGGCGTCAACTACGTCAACCTCGAGACCTACCCGTTCCAGCTCCCGCTCGGCGCGCTGCTCCCGGTCCGGGTGCGCAACCTGCTGCCCGCGAACAAGAACATCGGCACCACCCACATCACCAACGGCTGCTACCGGCTGCACCCGGTCGAGTGGACCATCGGCGAGGCGGTCGGCGCGCTGGCCGCGTTGTGCCACCGCGAGGGCACCGAGCCGCACGCCGTCGGCGACGCGCCGAACCGGGTCGAGGACCTGCAGCGGCTGCTCACCGGCACCATCGGCGCGCCGGTGGCCTGGCCCGACGACATCCGGCGCACCCGGCCGTCGCAGACGAGGAAGAACGCCACGCCGGTCCTGGCGCTGCCGGAACGGCGGGTGCGCCCATGACCGAGACGGCCGATCCCGACGTCGTCGTCTATGGCGCGACGCTGGCCGGCATCATGGCCGCGCTGCGGCTCAAGCTGCGCGGCTACACCAGCCTGGTGCTGGAGCCGACCGGCCACGTCGGCGGCATCGTCGCCGGCGGGCTGGTGAAGTCCGACACCCCGGGCGTGCCGGCGGCGCTGGCCGGGCTGACGCAGGACCGGTTCTTCGCCGGCATCGGCGCGGAGTACGCCGCCGATGGCCTCGACGACCCGAAGGCGCAGTACCTGTTCGAGCCGAAGGTGGCCGAGCGGGTCGCGTGGCGGCTGCTCGACGAGGCCGGTGCGACGGTGCTGCTCAACGCGCGCATCCACGACGCCGGCGACGTCGAGGTGCGCGGCGGCCGCATCGTCGCCGTCCGCACCGACGACGGCTGGCGCCGGGCCGGCTTCTTCGTCGACGCCTCCTACGAGGGCGACCTGATGGCGGCCGCGGGCGTGCCGTACGCCGTCGGCCGCGAGCCGGCCTCGCAGTACGGCGAGGCATACGCCGGGTTCCAGCCGGCCCGCGCGCACCGCATCCGGTCCTTCCGGCCGAACACCGGCTTCCCGGTCGGCCCGGTGCCCGACTCCGCGCCCGGCGACGGCGACGCGAAGGTGCAGGCGTACAACTTCCGCGGCGTGCTGACCCGCGCCGCCGACCGGCTGCCGTTCCCCAAGCCCGACGGCTACGACCCCGCGCTCTACCGGCACCTCGGCAGCCTGCTGACGCAGCGCGGCATCCCGGGGCTGTCCTCGATCGTCACGCACACCGCCGCGCTCCCGCATGGCAAGTTCCAGACCAACCAGGCGCTGTTCATCGGCTTCGACCTGCCCGGCGTCAACTGGGACTATCCCGACGGCGGCTGGAAGCGGCGCGACGAGATCATCGCCGAGCAGGTCCGCTGGCACCAGGGCATGCTCTACTTCCTGGCCAACGACCCGTCGCTGCCGGAGTCGTTCCGCGCCGACGCGCGCACGTTCGGCCTGCCGCCGGACGAGTTCACCGACAGTCCCCACGGCGCCGGCTTCCCGCACGCGCTCTACGTGCGTGAGGCGCGCCGGATGGTCGGCGAGCACGTGTTCACCGAGCACGACACCCAGCGGCCGAACAACACCAAGCCCACCGCGGTGTGCTGCTGGCAGTACGGGCTGGACTGCCACATCGTGCAGTACTACCCGGAGGGCGACGACACGATCGTCGGCGAGGGCTCGACCACGGGCTCGTTCGTCAACGCGCCGGCCGATCTCTACCAGCTCCCGGCCGAGAGCCTGTTCCCGGCGCGGGGGAGCGTCGAGAACCTCGCCGTCCCGGTCTGCTTCTCCGCCAGCCACGTCGGCATCCTGTCGCCGCGGATGGAGCCCACCTACGGGATGCTCGGCGAGGCCGCCGGCGAGCTGGCCGCGCAGTCGCTGCGCACCGGGCGGGCCGTTCAGGACTACGACTACGCCTCCCTGGCCGCGGCGCTGTCCGAGCGCGGTTCCGTGCTGGAGCTGCCCGAGCTGGAGGCGGCGGCATGATCCTCGCGACCCCTGGAGTCGAGGTCCCGGCGTTCCAGCCGGGACCGCTCGACGCCGCCGCCGGCTGGCGGGACCACCGGGTCGAGCTGGCGTTCACCGTGGCGACGGCGGATGCCCACGTGCTGCGGCTGGAGTTCGACGCCGGCCACGGCCCCTGCCCCGACCTGCTGATCGAGCTCGACGGTGTGCACCGGGGCCTGTTCCACCCGGCGGTGCGGCGCGAGGACCGCAGCGAGGTGTACCGGCACGGCCCGATCGCCGGCTCGGTGCTGCTGGAGGTGCCGCTGCCGGCGGCCTGGCTCGGCGCCGGCGAGCACGTGCTGGCGATGACGACGACGCTGGACCCGGCGGCGGCGACCGGCCCTGTGGACGTGCCTGCCGACGCCCGGGGCGGGCGGCATCGCGAGCAGTTCGGGCACCACTTCGGCAGCGGCATCACGTGGCGGAGCCTCACGCTCACGCCGGCCGGCGCGGCCGCGCCACCGGCCCCGTCGAGCACCCAGCTGCGGGCCACCCCGCTCTACCCGCTGAGCGGCGGGCAACTGGCCGAGCTGACGGTCGACGTCGCGGCGGGCGCGCCGTGGCCCGCGGCCGCCACCGTCACCGTCGGCGCCGAGTCGCACGCGCTCGACCTGCGCCGCGCCGGCCGCGACTTCGGCCAGGTCCGGGTCCGCCTCCCGGTCGCCGAGCTGACCGGGCCCACCGGCGCCACCGTCACCATCGGCGACGCCCCGGCCGCGGCGTTCACCCTCGCGCCGCAGCGCAAGTGGACCGTCCACCTGATCCCGCACGTGCACCTCGACGTCGGCTACACCGACGTGCAGGGCAAGGTGCTCGAGCTGCACAGCCGCAACCTCGACCGCGCGCTCGACGCGCTGGATCGCGACGACGCGTTCGCGTTCTCCGTCGACGGCTCGCTGGTGGTCGGGCAGTACCTGGCGACGCGGTCGGAGAAGCGGTCGCAGCGGGTGCTCGACGCGCTGCGTTCCGGCCGGCTGTCCGTGAACGCGTTCCACAACCTCTTCCTGTCCGGCATCGCCAGCCTGGAGGAGGTGTACCGCGCGGCGTACCTGGCCGCCCGGCTGCGCGACGACTACGGGGTGCCGGTCAGTTACGCGAACCTCACCGACGTGCCGTCCTACAGTGCGGCGGTCCCGTCGATGCTGCGGGCGCTGGGCATCGACGCGTTCGTCGGGATCGAGAACCACCATCGCGGCGGCAACGCCGACAGCGACGTGCAGCACCTCGCCAGCCCGGTCCAGTGGGAGGGCGTCGACGGGTCGCGGGTGCTCACGCACTTCTCCGACACGTACTCGCAGCTGCGGTTCATGGCCGGCGACCCGCAGACCGTGGCCGGCGGCGCGCACGCGCTGGTCCGGCTGCTCGACCGGTACGAGCGCGACGACTACCTGCCGCAGGACCTCCCCGTTATCGGCACCCACGCCGACAACGAGGACCTCGCCGACGGCGACGCCGCGTTCGCCGCCCGCTGGAACGCCGTCTACGCCTGGCCGCGGGTCGCCGTCTCGACGATGGCCGGCTACCTCGACGCGGTCCGCCCGCTGGACGACCGGCTGCCGGTCTGGCGCGGCGACGGCGGCAGCTACTGGGAGGACGGCGTCGGCACCGGCGCCGTCGTCGTCGCCGAGCATCGGCGGGCGCAGGTCGCGCTGCCGGCCGCCGAGGCGCTGGCCGCGCTGGTCGCCCGCGCCGACGACACGTACCGGCCGAACCGGCCCGCGCTCGACGCCGCCTGGGACGGCGTGCTGTACGGCAGCGAGCACACCTGGACGTGGTCGCACGCCAACGCGCATCCGCACGGTGAGCAGGTCGGCGACCAGCTGGACTGGAAGCGGCACCAGGTGCACACGGGCTACCGGACGGCGATCGATGAGACCCGGCGGGCGCTGAGCCAGCTCGGCGAGCTCGTCACCACCGACGGCCCGACGGTGCTCGCCTACAACCCGCTCGGCTGGGCCCGCGACGTCGAGATCGAGGTCGAGGCGCCGGCCGGCACCCTCGACGGCGAGGTGCTGGCGGACTGCGACGGACTGCTCAGGTACCGGCTCACCGTGCCCGACGTGCCGCCGTTCGGCTACCGGACGGTGCCGTTGGGCGCCGGGCGCACGCTCTCGCCCGGCGAGGAGGACGGCTCGGCCGCCGGCGCCACGGACACGGCCGCCGAAGACGATTGGCAGCCGGTCCCGGCGGTCCTGGAGACGCCCCGGTGGCGGGTGGACCTGGACCCCGCCACCGGGACGGTCACCGGGCTGACCCACCGGCCGACCGGGCGGTCGCTCCTGGACGACGGCGCGCCCTGGCGGCTGGGCCAGGTGCTCTACGTGCTGAACGGCCCCGACGAGCTGACCCGCGGCACCGATCCACACGCCGGGATCGCGCACTCCGGCACGCCGCACCTGCATCCGCCGGCGCCGCGCAGCACGCTGTCCGGCCGCCGCCCGGCCGCCGATCCACCCGAGCTCACCGTGACCGCCGCGACCATGCGGCCCGTCGGGGTGCGCCGGACCCACGACGGCTGGCGGCTGCGCACCGTCGGGGCCGCGCCGAGCCTGCCGAGCATCGAGGCCGACGTGTTCCTCCGCGACGGCAGCGACCGGGTCGACGTCACCGTGCGGCTGACCAAGGAGCGCGAGCTGGCCAAGGAGTCCGTGTACGTCGCGTTCCCGTTCGCCGCCGACGCGCCCCGCTTCCACTACGACCGCCAGCAGGGCTGGATCGACCCGGCCGCCGACCACGCGCCCGGCGCCTGCCACGAGTGGTTCACCACCCAGTACGGCGTCGTCGTCGAGTCGGCGCCGGGCGGCCCGGCCGTGGCCTGGACCAGCGCCGACGCGCCGTTGTTCACCGCGGGCGACATCGTCCGCGGCGCCTGGCCGGAGCGCTTCGAGCCGGCGAGCGGCAGCGTCCTGTCCTGGGTGATGAACAACTACTGGCCGACCAACACCCCGCCGGAGCAGGACGGCGAGCTGACCCTGTGGTACGCCTTCACCCCGCTCCCGGCGCACGACCCGGCGGCCGCCGGGCGGTTCGGCCGCGAGGTCCGCAGCCCGGCCGTCGTCTCCGAGGTGACCCGGCTGGACAAGTTCGACACCGATCCGCGGCCGCTGCCGGCGACCAGCGCGTCGCTGCTCGACCTCGATCTGCCGCCGTGGACACACGCGACGGTGGCGGAGTCCCGCGACCGCTCCGGCCTGCTGCTGCGGCTGCAGGACCTCGGCGGCGACGGCGGCACCGTCCGGCTGCCGGCCGCCGGCGGCGCCGTCCGCTGCCTGGCCGACGAGCGCGAGACCGGCCCGCTGCCGGTCGACGACTCCGGCGCGCCGGTCGTCGAGCTGCGGCCGTGGGAGGTCGTCTCCGTACTGCTGCGCGGACAGGAGGGAGCGCGATGAGACGACGCAGTTTCGTCGCCGGCACGACGGCCCTGGTGGCCGGCGGCGCACTGGCGGGCGGCACGCCGGCGGCCGCGACGACTCCGGCCCGGACCCAGGGCGCGGCCCGCGCGGCGGCCACCATGCGTGCCGGCACCTGGGGCGCCGGAGCCTACGGCCTCGACGGCGTCACGTTCGGCGGCCGCACCGGCCGGTTCATCGTGCGCACCAGCGTCGGCGGCACGAGCCCGCGGGTCCGGCTGTCCAACGTGGCCGGCGCCGAGCCGATCACCGTCGGCCCGGTCCACCTCGGCCTGCACGCCGGCGGCGGCGCCGTCACCCCGGGCACCAACAAGGCGGTGACGTTCGGCGGCGCGACCACCATCACGATCGCCGCCGGCGCCGTCGTCCTCGGCGACCCCGTCGACCTCACGCTGCCGGCGCAGGCCGACCTCGCCGTCAGCGTCCACGTCGCCACCCCGGTCGCGAACGTCACCGGGCACAGCATCGCCGCCCAGCGCTCCTACCTGAGCATCGACGGCGACCACGCCGCCGACGAGTCGGCGACCGCGTACGTCACGCCGATCTCGCAGTGGTACCTGATCGACGAGGTGACGGTCGAGACCGGCGCGGCCGGCGGCACCGTCGTCTGCCTCGGCGACTCCATCACCGACGGCGTGGGCTCGGTGTCCGGCACCAACCAGCGCTGGCCCGACTTCCTCGCCCGCCGGCTGCTGGCGAACACCGCGACGGCCGCCGTCGGCGTCGTCAACGCCGGCATCTCCGGCAACCGCGTGCTGTGGGACGGCGCCTCGCCCAGCAGCCAGGCGCGGCTGGACCGCGACGTGCTGTCGCACCCCGGCGTGTACGCGGTCGTGCTGGTCGAAGGCATCAACGACATCGCGAGTGGGAAGGCGGCCACCGCCGGCGACCTGCTCGCCGCGTACCGTCAGCTCGGCGAGCGGCTCGGGATGCTCGGCATCGGGCTCCTCTGCGGCACCATCACGCCGTGGCTGGGCTCGGCCAGCTGGACCGAACAGAAGGAAGCGATCCGCGAGGAGGTCAACGCGGCCGTGCGTGCCGGCGGCGGCGTCGACTTCGACCTCGCCGTCCGCGACCCGGCGAATCCGCAGCGGCTGCGTGCCGAGTACGACTCCGGCGGCGGCGTGCACCTCACCCCGGCCGGTTACCAGGCGATGGCCGACGCCGTCGACCTCGCCCTGCTGGACCCGGCCCGGACCCTCATTCAGAGCATGATCGGAGTAGGCCCATGAGTGACATGCGTATCAGTCGCAGGCGGTTCCTCGAGGTCACCGGCGGCCTGGCCGCCGTCGTGGCGGCGCCCAGCCTGCTCTCCGCGTGCGGCGGCGAAGGCGGGACGAGCCCGTCCGACGCCGCGTCGGCCAACAACGCGGTTCGGCTGCCCACCTACACGCCGTGGGACCAGGTCAGCCCCGACCTGCCGGCCACCCCGGAAGGCGTCATGGCCGGCTTCTACAGCTATCCGACGCCGGTCGACGCGTTCAGCTCGCCGCCGCTGGCCGGCGCCGAGCCGGTCGAGATCCTCACCAGCCTGCTCGGCCCGTTGCCGCCGGCCGCCGGCGACAACGCCTACTGGCAGGAGCTCAACACCCGGGTCGGCACCGACCTGAACCTCACGATGACGCCGCAGGCGGACTACCCGAACAAGCTGGCGACCGTGTTCGCCGGCGGCGACCTGCCCGACATCATGCTGATCAACACGACGCTGGCGAACCGCTCCGACGTGCTCACTCGGCTGTGCGCGGACCTGACGGAGTTCCTCTCCGGCGACGCGGTGAACGAGTACCCGTTCCTGGCCAACATCCCGGCCGACTCGTGGCCGAACATGGTCTACGGCGGCGGCATCTACGCGGTGCCGATCCCGCGCGCCGTCGTCGGCACGATCTTCTTCTCCCGCGCCGACCTCATCGCCGAGCGTGGTCTGAACCCCGAGCCGGCCGACTTCGCCGAGTTCAGGGAGCTGGCCGAGGGCCTCACCGACGCCGCGAACAACCGGTGGGCGTTCGGTGGCGGCGACACCGGCAACGGCAAGAACGTCATCACGTTCGTCGGCAACATGCTCGGCGTCCCGAACGCGTGGAAGGAGGAGGGCGGCGCCTTCACCTCCGAGCACGAGACCGAGGAGCGCAAGGAGGCCATCGCCCGCACCGCCGAGCTGGTGCAGGCCGGCGTGTTCCACCCCGACGCGATCGGCGGCAAGCTGCAGGAGCGCGAGCTGTTCGGCAACGGGACGCTGGCGTTCCGCTCCGACGGCTACGCCGGCTGGGACATCCTGGCCGACACCTACCCGGTCGAGGTCGGCGCCGTGCAGGCGCCGAAGTTCGACGGCGGCGGCCCCGGCGTGGTCCGGGCCGGCGCCACCAGCTTCGGCTACACCGCGTTCAAGAAGGCCGACCCCGAGCGCATCCAGCAGCTGCTGGCGCTGTGCAACTGGCTGGCGGCTCCGCTGGGCACCAGCGAGTTCATGTTCCGCAAGTTCGGCATCGAGGGCACCCACTACACGATGGAGAACGGCGCACCGGTCCGCACCGCGCAGGGCGACACCGAGGTCAAGGTGCCGCTGGAGTACGTTGCCGACTCCCCGCACGTGCTCGGCCCGCGCGACCGCGCCCGGGTCGACGCGCAGCGCGCCTACCAGGAGGCCGCCATCCCGAACATCGTGCGCAGTGCCGCCGAGGGCCTGTACTCCGACGCCAGCGTCAACAAGGGCGGCCAGCTGACGAAGATCGCCGACGACGGCGCGCTGGAGATCATCGCCGGTCGGCAGCCGATCGAGTACTGGGACACCGTCGTGGACAACTGGCGCCGGCAGGGCGGCGACGAGGTCCGCGCCGAGCTCGAGGCCGCGTTCGCCGAGGCACACTGAGCGACCGGGCGAGCGCGATGGAGGCAGCATGGCCACAGAGCTAGAGACGACGTCGGCCGCCGGCCGGGACCCCCGGCCGGGCCGATGGCGCCGGCTCGGCCTGGGACGCGGGACCGGCCGGGGAGCCGGGACCCGTGGGGGCGACGGCGCCGGCCGGACGCACGGGGCCGGGCCGGCGGGCGCGCACGGCCCGCGCGCGTCGCGCCGGGTGCGGTTCCGCCGCGACCGGTTCCTGCTGCTGCTCGGCGTGCCAGGGCTGCTGGTCGTGCTGTTGTTCAACTACGTGCCGCTCATCGGCAACGTCATCGCGTTCAAGGACTACCAGCCCTACATCGGCATCTGGGACTCGCCGTGGGTCGGGTTCGACAACTTCGACGTGATCCTCAACGGCGACCCGGCGTTCGTCAACGCGCTGACGAACACGCTGGTCATCTCGTTCGTGCAGATCGTGGTCGTGTTCCCGGTGCCGATCGCGCTGGCGCTGCTGCTGAACTCGATGCTCAGCGAGCGGCTCAAGCGGGTGGCGCAGTCGATCCTGTACCTGCCGCACTTCATGTCGTGGGTGGTCGTCGTCGCGATCTTCCAGCACATGCTGGGCAACGCCGGCCTGCTGAACAACTTCCTCCGCTCGCACGACTGGGCCACGCTGTCGATCTTCGGCAACCCGGACATGTTCCTCACGCTGATCACGTCGCAGGTGATCTGGAAGGACGCCGGCTGGGGAACGATCATCTTCCTGGCCGCGCTGTCGCGGGTCGACATGGAGCTGTACGAGGCCAGCGCGGTCGACGGCGCGTCCCGGCTGCGGCAGCTGTGGCACGTCACGCTGCCGAGCATCCGCGGCGTGATCGTGCTGCTGCTCATCCTCAAGCTCGGCGACGTGCTGACCGTCGGCTTCGAACAGATCCTGCTGCAGCAGCAACAGGTCGGCGCCGACGCCGCGGAAGTGCTGGACACCTACGTCTACTTCAACGGCGTCATCGGCGGGAACTGGGGCGTGTCGGCGGCGGTCGGCCTGGTCAAGGGGCTGGTCGGCGTCGTCCTGGTGCTGGGCGCCAACAAGGTCGCGCACCTGCTCGGCGAGAGAGGGGTGTACTCGAAGTGACCGACACGATCATCCGCGACGAGCGACGCGGCGACGGCGGCCGGGCCCGGCGGCAACGCATGATCGCCGGGACGCCACAGCCGGGCCTGCCCGTCCGCGGCCTCAAGGGCATCGTGCTGCTGATCGCCTGCGCCCTGGTGATCCTGCCGTTCCTGGCCGTCGTGTCCACCAGCCTGGCCGACCAGCAGCAGGTCACCGAGGCCGGCGGCTACGTGCTCTGGCCGGAGCGGCCCAACCTCGACGCCTACCGGGCGATCCTCTCCGGCGGCGTGGTGAGCCGGGCGCTGATGGTCTCCATCGGCATCACGGTCGCCGGGACGGCGCTGTCGCTCACCTGCGTCACGCTGCTCGCGTACTCGCTGAGCCGGGCCGGCAGCTTCCTGCACAAGCCGATCCTGCTCACCGTCCTGTTCACGCTGTTCTTCACCCCGGGCATGATCCCGACATACCTGACGGTGCGGCAGCTGGGGCTGCTCGATTCCTACTGGTCGCTGATCCTGCCGACGATGGTCGGGGCGTTCCAGGTGATCATCATGAGAGCGTTCTTCCAGGAGATCCCCGGCGAGCTGGTCGACGCCGCGCGCATCGACGGCGCGAACGAGCTGCAGATCCTCACCCGCATCGTGCTGCCGCTGTCGAAGGCGGTCATCGCGGTGATCGGGCTGTTCAACGCCGTCGCCTACTGGAACGCGTTCTTCAACGCCGTCCTCTACATCAACGACACCGAGAAGTGGCCGTTGCAGCTGGTGCTGCGCACCTACGTCGTCGACAACGCCGCGTTCGGCGTCGACACCGCGGACATCGCCGGCACCGTGATGCCGCCGGCGCAGTCCCTGCAGATGGCGATCCTCGTCATCAGCCTGGTCCCGATCGCCCTCGTCTACCCGTTCCTGCAACGCCACTTCGCGAAGGGAATGCTCATCGGCGCGGTCAAGGGCTGAGCCGCCCGCCGTCGCTGTCCGTCCCACCGCTCGGATCTGTTCACACCCGTCGGGCGCGTCCCCCGCGCGCCCGTCGTCTCGCCACGCCCTCACGAAGGAGTGATCGCATGAGCACAGGTGAACGCACGATCAGCCGCCGCGGGTTGTCCGCCATCGGAGTCGCCGGCCTGGCCGCCGCCGGCGGCGCCGCTCTCGCGCCGTCCGCGGCCGCCGCCCCACGCGCCGCGCTGGCCGCCATCCAGACCGTCGACCACCACCTGGACCTGGTGGCCGGCTCGGTCCACGGTGAGCGGGTCCACCTGCTCGGCTACTGGAAGGACATTCCCGGCATCGGCGGCGGCCTGCTGTACTGGGACGCCACCTCCACCGAGCCGGAGAACGACGGCACCATCTTCGCCGTCGCCGGCGTCGCCACCGGCCGGTGGAAGCGCCCCGCCTCGACCACCCTGAACCTCGCCGACTTCGGCTGTCTGGGCGTCGGCGACGTCGACGACTCCGCCCGCGTCCAGAAGGCCGTCGACGCGCTGCCGACCGGCGGCATCATCGAGTTCGGCCCCGGCAAGATCCGCATCCAGCAGACCATCCGGGTCGAGCGGGTGCCCATCACCTTCCGCGGCGTCGGCCCGACCGACTCCCTCGACACCGGGACCCAGTACCTCATCGCGACCGGCACCGCCGACGGCTTCGTGCTCGCCGGCTGCCACGGCGGCGGCTTCCGCGACCTGCAGCTCCAGGGCGTCGACCTCAAGGGCGGGTACATGATCCGCACCGAGCGGATCGGCCCGGAGAAGGACGACGGCAACTACATGCTGACGTTCCAGAACGTGCGGTCCCGGCTCGGCTACAACGGCATCCTGCTGCGCTCGTGCAACACCGTGCGGTTCCTCAACTGCGTCTGGAACGAGTTCCACGGCGAGCAGGTGATCCTGCTCAACGGCGAGTCCGACGAGTCCCGGGCGGACCCGGTCGAGTTCGTCGAGTGCGCCATCGCGGCCGGCACCGCGAACCGCAATACCGACAACGTCGTCATCGACGGCCTGGGCGGGTCGATCAAGTTCATCGGGGTCGCGATCCTGTTCGGGCGGCACGGCATCTGGATGCGCAACACCATCCAGCCCCGTCCCGGTGACCCGACGCCCGACGACAAGAGCCTGCCGAAGTTCCTGTACTTCGAGGGCGGCGGGTTCGAGAACGGCTACGGCTACCCGGTGCTCCTGGAGAAGGGCGCGCAGGCGAAGTTCGCCAACTGCTACATCTCCTGCGACGGCGTGTTCGACAACGTCCGCATCCTCGAGACGTTCACCGGCGGTGCGCTGTTCACCGGCTGCGTGATCCGCGGCTCGGGCCGCAACGGCATCGACATCGCCTCGACCCGGGTCACCATCACCGGCTGCACCATCGGCAACAACGGCCGCTTCGCCCACCTCGACTACGGTCTCGCGATCACCGGCGTGGCGAGCAACGGCTCCGGTGGCGTCCGGGTCACCACCGCTGCCGCGCACGGCTGGGAGACCGGGGACCGCATCCGCATCGAGCAGGTCGGCGGGGCCGTTGGCGCCAACGGCACCTGGGAGGTCACCGTCATCGACGCCACCCGCGTCGACCTCATCGGCGCGTCGCTGGGCGGCACCTACAGCGGCGGCGGCCTGGCCGTGCGCACCGGCACCGGCATCAACATCCGGCCCACCGCCTCGAAGGTGGTCGTCACCGGCAACATCCTCGGTCGACTGGCCGAGGGCCTCCACCGTCAGGACTACGGCCTGATCAGCGCCGCGCCCGACGTGCTGATCAGCAACAACGACCTCGCCGGCAACCCGGTCGCGCCCTACTTGATCAACGGGACGCAGAACGCGCAGACCCGGATCTTCGGCAACAAGGGCATGGAGCAGCTCGACGGCCGGCTGACCGCCCGCGTCCCCGGCGCCGTCGCCGACGGCGTGTACGACTTCGCCAACCTGCTCTACCTGGACGGCCAGCGCATCCGCATCACCCGGGTGACCCGGGTGACCGGGGCCGGCAGCTGCAACGTCCAGCTCGAGGCCGGCGGCGCCACTGCGGGCGCGGCGCAGGCCGCGACGACGTCGCTGCAGACCATCCAGCTGACGGCGCCGCCGGCGGTCGACGCGGTCAGTGCGCCCAAGCGGCTGCGGCTGCGAGTGTCCGGAGCCAGCGGCGCGCAGGACCTCGAGGTGCAGTTCGGGTACCAGCTGGTGAGTTGAGCTCAGGCCGGGCCGGGTCGTCGCTCCAATACCTGCGGCACGGACGACAGCCCGGCCATCCAGCCGGCCGAGACCGGACAGATCCAGTTGGCGGCGGTCATCGCGGCCACGTGCTGCTCGCGAAGTGGGCGGTTGTGTATGGGCTCGTGGTGGGCGATCCGGCCGCGGGCCGTGGCGCGGCGGCGTGCTTCGGCGACGTCCTGACGACCCCGGTCGCTCAGCAGGCGACCGGGGTCCTTGTACCAGCGAGGTTCGCCGAACCGACCGGTCGACCACGCCGTGAGCTGGTCGTGCATGGCATTCCGGACCACGATCTCGAGATGTCCGATCGTGCTCCAGAAGGCCGCAGACACGTCGGAGTTCCACGCGTACAGCAGGACGGCGAGGCCGAGGTCGCCGCCGCACGCCGCTCGGTACGGCGCTAGCTGTACCCGGCCAGGACGTTGGTAGCGGCGAGCCTGGTTGAACGAACGAGAACCTCCGAATGGGATGTGGCTTGTCGAAGGCCCGCTCCACCCGGAGGTTCTCGTGTCCCACGGTAGTGCCCGGCTGACCGTGCATGGTCGCCGCCTGATCGTTCAACGCCACCGGGCCGGCTGGCCCCAGGCCCACATCGCCGCTGCGATGGGAGTCTCCC
>NZ_POTW01000043.1 GCF_003236295.1 Jiangella anatolica | reverse complement strand
TCTCGGGGGGTGCGACGGTCATCGGAGGGCTCCGGCGGGGTCGAGGAGTTGGGCGGTGACCAGCGCGGCGTAGCGGCCGTCGCGGGCGAGCAGGCCGGCGTGCGTGCCGGTCTCGACGATCGCGCCCTGGTCGAGCACGACGATCCGGTCCGCGTCCTGCACGGTGGACAGCCGGTGTGCGATGACGAGCGTCGTGCGGCCCTGCGCCGCGGCCGCGAGCGCGGCCTGTACGCCGGCCTCGGCGGCGGCGTCCACGCTGGACGTCGCCTCGTCGAGCACGAGGACCGGCGCGTCCTTCAGCATCGCCCGGGCGATCGCGATGCGCTGCCGCTGTCCGCCGGACAGCAGGGCGCCACGCTCGCCGACCGTCGTGGCGTAGCCGTCCGGCAGCTCGTCGATGAAGCCTGCGACACCCGCCGCCTCGGCCGCCCGCCGGACGTCGGCCTCGGTCGCGCCGGGCCGGGCGATCGCGATGTTCTCGGCGACCGTGCCGGAGAACAGGTAGGTGTCCTGCCACACGACGGACAGCTGGGCGCGCACCGTCGCCGTCGGGAGCGTGCGCAGGTCGTGCCCGCCGATCAGGACCCGGCCGGCGTCGGGGTCGGCGAAGCGCAGCAGCAGCATCGCCAGGGTGCTCTTGCCGGCGCCCGACGCGCCGACCACCGCGACGGTCTCGCCCTCGGCGACGCCAGGCTGATGCCGTGGACGGCGTCGCGGTCGCGGCCCGGGTACCGGTACGTGACGTCCTCGAACTCGATCCGTGGCGGCAGCCCGCCGGCCGGCCCGACCGGCCGGACCGGCTCGGGCGTCCGGGGCTGCGCGGTCAGCAGCTCGTCGATACCGCCCACCGCGTTGTCCGCGGTGATCGCGTCGAAGGCGTACCGGCCGACCTCGTCGAGCGGCCGGTAGATCTCGCGCATCACCACCAGGACGGTGAGCAGGCCGATCGCGTCCAGTCCGCCGTTCGCCGCGCTCCACAGCGCCCAGCCGAGCGCCGCCGCGGTGCCGCCCACGGTGCCGAGGTTGCTGAACCCGACGTGCAGCAGCGAGACCCGCAGCTCCTTCATCACCGCGACGCGCACCGCGTCGGCCCTGGCCGCGATCACGGCCCGGCGCCGGGCCGTCGCGTTGAAGGCCTTGAGGGTGAGCAGGCCCTGGATCGTGTCGGTGTACTCGGCGTCCAGGCCGCCGATCTCCCGCCAGACCCGGCCGCTGGACTCCGCGCGCATCGCCACCCACACCGCCGGCAGCACCAGCGCGACGACGGCGCCGGCCAGCGCGGCCAACGCGGCGCCGGGCGCGACGAACAGCAGGTAGACCACGATTCCGAGCGGGGCGACCAGCGCGTTGGCCAGCGCCGGCAGGTAGCGGGAGACGTACGGGCCGAGCGCCTCGACACCGTCCAGGACGGTCGCTCGCAGCTCGCCGCTGCGGCGCTCGGCGACGTAGCCGGGACCGAGCTCGAACAGCTTGTCGAACAGGGCGATGCGCACCCGCTCCCGGGTCGCCGCCGCGGCGCGTCCGGCCAGCAGCTCGCGCCACCACAGCAGCAGCGCCCGCACGAGGATCGCGGCCAGCAGCGCGGCGAAGAGGCCGGTCAGCTCGCCCGGCTCGGCGCCGTCCAGCGCACGCGCGAGGAGGCGCGCGACCAGCACGGCCGCGGCCACGCGCAGCGCCGTGACACCGAGCGCCGTCAGGACACCTGCGGCCACATACCCGCGCACCCGCGCCGTGAGCGCGAGCATCCGTCGTCGCACGAACACGTGAACTCCTTATTGAGGATCAGTTTCAACAAGAAGCTATGCTGCATGCTCAAGCCGGCTTGAGGTCAAGCCGGACGCGGAAGGGATGAGCGATGAGCGCTGCGACGGAGTCGTTGCCGATCGGCGCCGTGGCCGCCCGGTTCGGGCTGGCCGTCTCGACGCTGCGGTACTGGGAGGAGCGCGGGCTGCTCCGGGCCGCCGAACGCCGGGCCGGGCGGCGCCGCCACGGACCGGACGAGGTGCACAGGATCGCGTTGATCCAGCTGTGGCGCGAGACCGGCCTGATGTCGCTCGACGACATCGGCGCGGTGCTGACCGGCGGGGCGTCCTGGCGGGACGTCGTCGAGCACCGCGTGGCGGCGATCGAGCAGCAGCTGACCCGGCTCGGCGCCGCGAAGGCGCACCTGGAGCACCTTCTCACCTGCCCGTCGGCGCATCCAGCGGATGACTGCCCGTACCTGCGCGCGGAGGCGGAGTCGCGCTACGCGTGATCGTGCCGGCGGGCCCGGGCCGCCTCGATGTCGGGGACGTGCTGCTCGGCCCAGAGCCGCACGGCGCGGAGCGGGACGAGCAGCGAGCGGCCCAGCGGCGTGAGCGCGTACTCCACGCGCGGCGGGCTCTCGTCGTACTCGTGCCGGCTGATCAGGCCGTCGGCCTCCAGGGACCGCAGGGTCTCGGTCAGGACCTTCGGCGTGATGCCCTGGATGTGCGCCTTCAGCTCGGTGAAGCGGCGCGGCCCGTCGTCCAGCGCGTTGACGATGAAGACGGTCCAGCGGGCTCCGATGCGGTGCAGCACGGTGCGACTGGGACAGGTCGCCGCCATCACGTTGTACGCCTTGCCCATGGGTGCTCTCGGTTCCGTTGAAGATACCGGTATCAAATCCATACCGTTCGTCCTGATCCTACGAGAGGGAGTGACGGCATGGAGCGGGTCCTGGTCATCGGAGGCGCGCGGGCGCTCGGCGCGGCAGTGGCGAGGCGTGCGTCCACGGACGGGTACGACGTGGTCGTCGGTGCTCGTGATCTGTCGGCGGCCGGCGTGCTGGCGCGCGAGATCGGCGGCACCGCGGTGCGCGTCGATCTGCAGGACGAGGCGACGATCGCGGCCGCGGCGCAGCGGCTGCGCGACGGAGTCGATCACGTCGTGACGACCGGTTCGGCGCCGCACGACGTCCGCGCGACCGAGCTGGATCGCGACCGGCTGCTGACCGCGTTCACGGCGAAGGTGCTCGGCCCCCTGCTGGTCGCCAAGCACTTCGCCCCGGTGCTGCGGCCGACGGGGTCGATGGTGCTGTTCTCCGGCGTCGTGGGCTGGCGGCCCGGGCCGGGCTCACTGGTCAAGGGGATCACGAACGGCGCGGTCGAGTACGCCGCACGCCACCTGGCGGCCGATCTCGCTCCGGTGCGGGTCAACGCCGTCTCGCCCGGCGTCGTGGACTCGGGCGCGTGGGACCGCCTGGGTGACGCCAAGGCCGGCCTCCTGAGCAGGAGTGCGGCCGGCACCTTCGTCGGACGCCACGGCGAGGCCGATGACGTCGTCGACGCGGTGATGTGGCTGCTGCGGGCGGGCTTCGTCTCCGGCGAGACGATCCACGTCGAGGGCGGCGCCCGGCACCGATCCGCCTGACCCGAGGCCGCGCAGGCGCCGGACCAGCCGCTTGAGCACCGGGATCAGCAGGGCGACACCGATCAGGGTGAGGCTCACGACCGAGGCGTACCGGTCGACGACCAAGACGACGTCGACCGCGTGCTGGCCCAGGCCGTAGCCGAGGCCCGCGACCAGGCCCGTCATCACCAGCGCGCCGGCGAAGTCGAGGACGAGGAAGGTCGCCACGCGCATCCCGGCCATGCCCGCCATCGCGTACACGACCGGCGTGGGCACACCGGGCAGCACGGCGAGCACGACCGCGGAGCGCAGGATCCACGGCGGCAGCTCGGTCGCGCGACCGGCGAACCGCAGCGCCCGCTCGCTGGTCGTGAACATCCTGACGATGCCCACGCCCCACTGCCGCCCCGTCCACCAGGTCAGCCAGTCCAGCTTCACCATGCCCGCCGCGCCGGCCAGGACGACCAGCCAGAGCGGTCCCTCGCCGACGCGGGCGAACGCCGCGGCGGCGCCGATCGCCGAGAGGTCGCCGGTGAGGAACGACAGCATGACGGGGTGCGAGGCGAGCAGGAACGGCTTCAACGGCCGCAGCACCAGCCCGAGCGCCACCACCGCGAGGATCGCGCCCATCAGGGCCAGGTCCAGGCGGGTGGGGCGACCACGCCACGGCACGAACCGGCCCCAGGGACCGGGCGTTCGATCGACGATGCTCATGATCTCAGCGTGGGCGGCCGGCCGATCAGTGGACAGGTGCGCTTGTCACCAATCCGCCGTGACGCCGCCACCGGCCGGGCCATGACGACCCGGCCGGTGGCGTGCTCCGCTACGTGACGACCACAGTGATGGGGCGCGAGCGCACGGTGAGCCCGTTGAGCGTCACCGCCGCCCAGATGCGGGTCGTGCCGGCGCCGTCCGCGTCGACCTGGTGGCCGGTCGGCCCGCCGGCGACGACCGTGGCCACAGCGGGAGTGTCACTCCCGTACGAGATGGACGCGCCGGTGAGGTCGGCGAGCGTGCCGTCGCCGAGTAGGCCGCGGGTGACGACCGGCGTGGTGGCGCCGACGGTCAGCGTGGCGGCGCCGACCGCGGTGACCGCGTCCCACAGCTCGTCGGCGACCGCGGTGTCGAACTGCGGGACTCGGATGAGCACCAGCTGGGACGGCATCACCGGCGTCGCGGTGCCGGGCTGGCTGAAGGTGACGTGGTGCCCGGCGCCGGCGTTGAACCGGTACGTCCCGACGTAGGTCCCGAACCGGGTGTACTCGGGGTTGCGGCCGGTGCCGGTCCACTCGCTGTAGACCGACATGGACTGGCCGTCGGCGTGCTCGACGAGGATCCGCAGCGGCTGTGGCGCCGTCGACGACGACCGGCGCGCGTAGACGCGGTAGGCGCCCGCCTGGCCGAACGTCGGCGAGTAGCGCGTCGTCTTCGCGTCGACGACGACCGGTGCGGCGGTCGTCGTGACCGCGGCCATGCCGGCGAGGGCAGGAAGTGCTGTGACGGCGCCCGGCCCGGCGTTGCCGGTGTCGATCGGCTGGAAGCCGACCGCCGAGTAGGACGTGGCGCCGGGCGCCGCGTTGACGGAGCCGACGTCGACGACCAGGGCCTGCCAGGCCGCGAACGTGCGCCGGCCGGGCTCGAACCACACGGCCGGGTCGCTCCACACCACGTTCCGCTCGCTCTCGAGGACCGCCCGCGGGTTGGCCGTCAGCAGGTTCTGGAACGCGAACACCGGGCTGTAGAGGCGCACGGCCGGCTGCGTGGCCGCCGAGGGGTCGGAGAGCACGTTGCGGCGCATCCGGTTGTCGCGCAGGTGCTGGTCGGTGTCGAGGAACCAGACCTGGTGCGGGTTCAGGAACTCGTTGCCGACCAGTGCGTTGAACTGCCCCGCGTGGACGAGCATCGGCAGCGAGGCCCCCGTGACGCTGTTGCGTTCCCACCAGACGTTGCTGGTGCTGTGGTCGGCGTAGAGACCGAACCCGTACGGCCGGCTGACGCCGGTGCCCAGCCGGAGCATCCCGGGCGCGTCCACGATGACGTTGTGCCGCACCAGCGACGGCGCGGACAGGTTGGTCATGATCGCGATGTTGATCGCGCCGGCGTCGGCGGTCGACAGCACGACGTCCTGGATCCGGTTGTAGGCGATGATGTTGCCGCCCTGGTTCCGGAACGCGAACACGCCCTGCCGCGGCATGTTCTCGATCAGGTTGGCCGCGACGAGGTTGCCGGCCGCGTAGACGGTGCTCGGCGGCCTGCTGTCCAGGTTGATGCCGGCCGCGCAGAGCCAGACCCGGCCGCCGTCGCGGATGGTGTTGTTCGTCAGCGCGTTGCGCAGTGGGGCGAAGTTCTGGACCTGTGAGCGGGCGTCGTACTCGTGGCCGTAGCCGATCCGGGCCGACGTGAGCAGGATCCCGCCGGCCCCGATGTCGTCGATCAGGTTGCCGTCGACGACGTTGTCGCAGCTGTCCAGGTGCAGCCAGATGCCGTAGCCGTCGACGCCGGTGAGGTGGCAGTCCTCGATCCGGCAGTTCGAGGCGCAGTCGAGCACGATCGCCGCGTCGGTGACGACGCGCGGCTCGGGGTAGGACTCCGCGGTGGCGCAGTGGGTGAACGTGAAGTCGCGCAGGGTCAGCCAGCGCACCCGGGCGCCCGTGACCCCGTCGCCGGCCAGCACGACCAGCCGGTCCAGCACGGGGACCACGAACTCCTGCGTGCCCGGGTCCTGACCGGCCGGCGGCAGGTAGTCCAGCCGCTGGGCGCTGGTCGACAGATACCACTGCCCCGCCGTCTTCAGCTCGGCACGCACGCCGCGGACGGTGAACGGGTTCGCCGGCTCCAGCCGCCCGTTGGCCGGCGCCGCCAGCTGGATCTGCCCCGTCGCGGTGTTCACCGTGCTGATGTCGCGCCGCTCGTTGAAGTACTGGAACCCGCTCACGACCTCGACGAACGCCTCTGGGTCGTCGGCCCACGGCTGCCGGGCGAACTCCGCCTTCAGGGTCTGGTGGTTGTCCGGGTCCCAGCCCGTCACGGCGATGCGCTGGAACTCGATGGAGCTGTAGCCGGCCGCGTAGTCGAGGGCGTCGACGACGACCCGCTGCTCGCCCGCGACCGGAGCGGGCAGCACCTCGCCGACCGGCGGGACCATCGCGGTGTTGGTGGTGAAGACGAGAGCGTCCAGGTGTACCCGGCCCTCGGCGGCGGTGCGGATGTTGGACACCCGGACGGTGTGGCTCCCGGCGGTCAGGGACCGCCCGGTGAGCACCCGGCTGTACTTGACGACACGGAAGTCATCGTCGCTCTTGGCGATGGTGCCGGGTGTCAGCGGCGCACCGTTGTCGATCGCCAACCGCAACCAGCCCTGGCTGTTCTCGTGGCCGGTGGACACCCCGAGCCAGAGGTCGTACGTCCCGCTCACGGGGGCCTGGAAGGTGTACTCGACGTAGTCACCGGCGCGGGCGAGGCCGGCCAGGATCAGGTTCGGGGACTGCCCGCCGTGGTAGAGGTTCCCGGTCGCGGGGTACCGCACCAGCGGCGCCCGCACGCCGTCGACGAACAGGGTGCGGAAGCGGCCGGAGCCGGGCACGCTCAGGCTGCGGACGCCGTCGGAGCCGGGCGCGGTCCAGGTGCCGGTGAGCACCCGGCCGCCGCTGATCACCGCCGCGTGCGGGACCTCGGAGCGCCACACGACGGGCCGGCTCGCGTCGGCGCCGGAGTGCTCCGGCCCGAGCACCAGCGTCGCGTCCAGGTGGTAGGTGCCCGGCCGGACGACCACCTCGAGGCCGCCCGCCGGCAGGCCGGCGGCGACGGCCTCGGCGACCCGCTCGCTCGCTTCGAGCAGGGTGCGCAGTGGTCCACTGCCGTCGCTCTGCGGGTCCGGGTGCTGCCCGGTCCAGCCGTCGTTCCCGTTCGTGGCGACGTAGATCGTCCGGCCCGCGGCGTGCGCGGGCGGAGCGAGGCCGATCAGGGCGCCGCCGGCGGTGATCGCCGCCACACCCCGCAGCAGGGTTCGTCGGGTCAGGTCGTGGGTCATGGCACTGCCTCCTCGACATTGAGAATCAGGTCATGCCGTGCGAAATCCCCCGTCAGGTGAGGCCGTAGACCCGCACCGCCGAGCCGCCGCGCAGTGCGGCCAGCTCGGCGGGCGACAGCGCGGGCAGCGCGGCCTCGTGGAACCGCCAGGTCTGCGCGTAGTCCGCCATGCGCAGGCAGTTGGGCCAGTCGGCGGCGAGCATCAGCCGGTCCGGGCCGAACAGCTCCACCGCCGCCGCCACGAACGGCGCCGCGGCCGCCACGGTGGCGCCGGGCAGCGTGACCAGGCCGGACACCTTCGCGACGGCGTTGGGCGACGCCGCCAGTGGCGCGACCAGGGACCGCCACCGCGCCAAGCCCGCGGCGCCGCCGTCCAGGGGCGGGAGCGCCAGGTGGTCGAGCACGAAGGTCACCTCCGGCAGCGCCGCGACCGCCCGTGCGGCGGCCGGCAGCTGATCGTGGCGGACGACCAGGTCGAAGGTGAGCCCGGCGGCGCCGACCGCCGCCAGGCCGCGGCGCACCTCGGGACGGTCGAAGTAGTCCGCGTCGGGGCTGTGCGTCGCGTGCGCGCGCACGCCGGAGAGGAACCGGCCGCCCGGCAGCGACCGGTAGCGGGCCAGCGCGTCGGCCAGGTCCGGCCGGGCCGGGTCGATCCAGCCGACCACTCCCCCGATCTCCGGGGTCTTCTCGGCGACCGCCAGGAACTCCTCGACCTCGATCTCGCGGCCGAGCCCGGACTCGACCAGCACCGTCCGCTCCACGTCCGACGAGGCCAGCACGGTCCGCAGCTCCGGCACCCAGAACGGGCGCCGCAGCGCCGCCATGGCCGGCCCTTCCAGCCAGCGGTAGCCGCGGCCGGCGTCGCGCCACAGGTGGTGATGGGCATCGACGATCACGGCGTGGGCACCTCCTCGGGCAGCAGTCCCTCCGACACCAGCTCCGCCCACAGCTCCCGCGGGACGTCCAGGCCCGCGAGCCGGACGTCGTCGGCGATCTCCGCCGGGGTGCCGGCGCCGACGACGACACTGCGCACCGCCGGATGGCCGAACGGGAACCGCAGCGCCGCGGCCGCCAGCGGCACGCCATAGCGGGCGCAGACGGCCGCCAGCCGCCTGGCCCGGCCGACCAGCTCCGGCGGCGCCGGCGCGTAGGCGTACGGCGCGCCGTCGGCGGGGTCGGCGAGCAGGCCCGAGCCGAACACGCCGGCCGCGATGACCGCCACCTCGCGCTCGTCGCACAGCGGCAGCAGCGACGCCAGCGCCGACTGGTCCAGCAGCGTGTAGCGCAGCGCGATCAGCACGCAGTCGAGGTCGGCGGCCGCGACGAACCGGGCGGCGGCCGGGCCGTCGTTGAACCCGGCGCCGATGTGGCCCACCACGCCCTCCTCGCGCAGTCGCACGGCCGCGCGGTAGGCGCCGGCGAGCGCGGCGTCGTGGTGCTCGGCGGGGTCGTGGACGTGCAGGACGTCGAGCCGGTCCACGCCGAGCAGCCGCAGGCTCTCGGCCACCGAGCGCAGCGTCGCGTCGTAGGAGAAGTCGGCGACCCTGGCGCCGTCGTCGAGCATGGTCCAGCCGCTCTTGGTGGCGACGGCGAACGAGCCCCGTGCCCGCCCGTGCAGGGCCGCACCCAGCCGCTGCTCGGCCCGCCGCGACGGGCCGTAGAGCGGCGCGGTGTCGAAGAAGCGGACGCCGGCGTCCCAGGCGGCGTCGACCGTCTCGCGCCAGGGCGCGCCGGCGTCCTTGCCCAGCGGCGCGAGCCCCAGCCCGAACGCCGGCATCGGTTCAGCCACGGGTCACTCCTTGAGCGTCAGGTACACCTGGGCGTGCAGGTGCGCCTCGCCCTGTTCGGGATGCGCGGCCAGCCGCAGCCAGCCGCCGAACTGGGTGACGCCGACGGTGTACAGCCCGGGCGCGTCGAACCGCACGGCCTCGCCGTGCGCGCACCAGTGGTGCCCGTCGGGCGAGATCTCCGTCTGGACCGCCCACCTGCCGGTGGCCGACGCGACCCGGAGGAACCAGCGCGCCTCACCGGCCCAGCCGGCCTCGTAGGGCTCGGTGGCGAAGTGGGTGTCGAAGCGCCCGTTGCGTTCGATGACAGCCGTATGCGAAACCCTCATGCCTCACCAGTCCGCCGAGATGACACAGGAATCGAGAAACAGGAAATTGCGCACGTCGCGGTGCGTCCGCACGTCCAGCAGCAGGTTGAACAGCCCGCGCAGGCCGGTGTAGGGGTGCGGGTAGACCGGGACGTCGATGTCGCGCAGGTCCATCACCCGGTCGTTGACCTGCAGCTCCACGTTCCGGCCGGCCTTGGTGTCGACCTGCCAGCGCAGGTAGTGCCAGTTGACCTTGGTGGGCACCTCGTTGAAGCACAGCGGTCCCTGCCCGCCCGGCACCGGCTGCCAGTCGTCGTCGGACAGCGTGTGGAAGTCGCCGTTCGGGACCTGGCCGACCAGTTGCATCTTCGTGGTCGGCTGGAGGCTGGTCTTGTAGTACCAGCCCTGCACCAGCTCGCCGTCGACCGTGGTGTTCTGGTAGCGCAGCGCGCAGTGGTAGCGGCTGCCGTCGAACCGGCCGATGTCGTTGCTGAGCGTGAACGCGCCGAGGTCGTACTCGCTCGGGTCCTCGTTGCCGTCCCAGCCGCGGTCGGCGTAGACGCCGTTGCCCTGCCGCGCCTCGGGCTTGGCGGCGAAGTACGTCTCGAACTGCACCAGCGCCTCGTCGGCCAGTGTGAGCCGCTTGATGAGGCAGGCGGTGTGGCCGGCCCGCGGCCGGGTGGCCAGCTTCAGCGCGTAGGTCCCGGTCATCGCGCCGTGCGAGCCGATGTCGAAGAACGGGACGGTGGACAGCTGCGGCGGGCGGAGGTCGCCGAACGACGGCCGGACGGTGTCGAGATCGCCGTCGTGGTTGCCGCACAGCTCGCACCACCCGTTGACCCCGCGGTCGAAGTCGTCGTACGACAGCACCCGGCGTAGCGGGTTGTACCTGGCCAGTTCGATGGTCATCCCTTGACGCTCCCTGCGGTGAGGCCCGCGATCACATGACGTTGCGCGGCCACGAAGACCACGAGGACGGCCAGGATGGACAGCGTCGTCGCCGCCATCTGCACGTTCCACAGCTGGGTGCCGTAGGCGTCCTCGATATCGGTGAGCACCAGCGGCAGCGTGAAGTTCTCCGGCGTGCGCAGGAAGATCAACGGTTCGAGGAACATGTTCCAGCTGTTGTAGACGGAGAGGATCACCACGACGGCGACCGTCGGGCGCACCAGTGGCACCGCGACCCGCCAGTAGGTGCCCCAGCGGCCCAGTCCGTCCAGCCGGGCCGCGTCCTCCATCTCCTTGGGCAGCGACAGGAACGCCTGGCGCATGACGAACGTCGCGATGACGCCGCCGCCGGAGAAGATCGGCAGCACGATCAGCGGCCAGTGGGTGTCGATCAGCCCGAGCGAGTTGACGATGCGATACAGCGGCACCACCGTCACCTCGTCGGGGATCAGGATCCCGCTGATGAGCAGCAGGAAGATCCCGTTGCGGCCGCGGAACCGGAACCGCGCCAGCGCGTAGCCGGCCATCGTCGACACCAGGACGGTGCCGGCGGTCGCGAGCACGGCGATGTAGAGACTGTTGAAGTACTGCCGCGCGAACGGCTGCACCTCGAACACCGTCCGGTAGTTCTCCCAGTTCCACTGCACGGGGAAGAACCGCGGCGGATAGGAGAACACCGCGTCGTTGGAGTTCAGCGACGCCGTCACCATCCACAGCCCGGGCAGGACGAACAGCGCCGACGCGAGCAGCAGCACGACGTACAGCCCGGCCCGCGAGGCCAGCGCCTGCAGGACCCTACTCCGACTCATGGAACACCACCCGCTTGCGCGCGACCCACATGACGCCGGTGAGCACCACGAGCACCAGGAACAGCAGCACCGACAGCGCGCCGGCGTAGCCGAAGTCGCCGTTGCCGAAGGCCTGCCGGTAGATGTAGTAGGCCAGGACGGTCGTCTCGTAGCCCGGCCCGCCCTCCGTGAGCAGCAGGACCTGCGCGAACACCTTGAGCGAGCCGATCGTCATCAGGATCGTGACCATGAGGATCTCCGGCGAGATCATCGGCAGCGTCACCGAGCGGAACGTCCGCAGCCGGCCCGCGCCGTCGACGCGCGCGGCCTCCGTCAGCTCCTTCGGCACCCCCTGCAGCGCGGCCAGGAAGATCAGCATGTTGATGCCGACGCCCTTGAGCGCCTGCACGACGATGACGCAGACCATCGCGGGCACCGGCTCGCGCAGCCAGTTCGGTCCGTCGACGGAGATCATCCGCAGCAGGCCGTTGACGGCGCCGTCGGGCAGCAGCATGAACTGCCAGACGATGACCCAGGCGGCGACCGAGACCAGCGCCGGCGCGAAGAAGATCGCCCGGAACACTCTGATGCCGCGGATCCGCTGGTTCACCAGCACCGCCAGGAACAACGCGAGCGGCACCCCCAGCGCGACGAGCCCGATCACGAAGATCCCCGTCGAGCGGAGCACCGTCGGCAGGTTCGGGTCGTCGAGCAGCCGCTGGTAGTTCTCCGTGCCCGCGAACTCGCTGCGGCCGGACAGCGCGCTGAACTCCTGGAAGCTGTACCAGAACAGTGCCACCATCGGCACGACGACCACCGCGAAGTAGCCGATGACCTGCGGCGAGGTGAACAGGTAGCCCGCGATCAGCTCGCGCCGGGGCTGGGTGAGCCAGGGCTTGCGCGCCGGTGGTCCCGAGGAGCCACCGGGCGCCGCCGCCCTGACATCGGTCAGTTGCGTCATGTGTCCTACTCGGCCAGCAAGGGGCCGATGCGGTCGCAGACCCCGGTCAAGGCCGTCTGGACGTCGGCGTCGGGCTGCCACAGCGACTCCAGGCCGATGCGGCCCTCGGTCTGGATGTCGCCCATCCCGGCGTGCGTGGGCGCCAGCCGGCCGTGCGTGATGCCGTCGACGACGACCGACTGCAGCTGCTCCGGCGTGAGGACGGGGTTCGCCGCGGCCAGCGTGTCGACGTCGATCAGCGGCGTCCGGATCGACGGGAAGAACTCGCTGAGCTTGCGGGAGTTCTCCTCGTTGGTCATGAAGGCGACGAACTCGGCGGCGAGGTCGGGGTGGTCGCCCTCGGCGAAGGCCACCACGGCGGACTGCCCGATCACCGCGGTCTGACCGTCGGAGGTCTCCGGCCCGCTCGGCAGCGGGACCAGGCCCCACTGGAACGGCGCGCTCTCCAGCGTGTTCGCCATGCTGATGAACGTGTCGACCATGGCGGCGTTGCCGGCGGCGAAGTCGACGACCTCACCCGGCGTCGGGTAGGAGCCGTCGGTGTAGATCATGTCGTGCAGCAGCGTGAGGGCGTCGACGTTGCCGGCGTCGTCGAACGTGCACTCGGTGCCGTCCTCGTTCCACGGCGCCCCGCCGTAGGCGTAGGTCACGTGGGAGAGGAACTGCCAGTTCTGGTCGAAGTTCAGGTAGGGGGCGATGTAGAAACCCGCCACCTGCTGCGAGTCGCTGATGGCCTTGGCGGCCACGGCCAGGTTCTCCCAGGTCCAGGTGCCGTCGGCGAGCATCTGGTCCGGCGTCGGCAGGCCGGCGGCGGCGAACATGTCGGCGTTGTAGAAGACGCCGGCCGGCGACGTGGAGAACGGGATGCCGTAGACGGCGTCGCCGTCGCTCCACAGCTCCATGGCGCTCGGGGTGAGGTCGTCGAACGCGTAGGCCTCGTCGTCGCGCACGGTCGGCCCGAGGTCGACCAGGCCGTCCAGGTCGATGAAGTCCAGCGCGTCGACCTCGCTCAACCAGCCCACGTCGGGGGCGTCGCCGCCGGAGATCTGGGTGGTGACCACGGTCCGGTAGTTCTCGCCGGCCGGCGTGGTCTCGATCGCGACGGAGGACACCTCGTCCGGGTGCGCCGCGACGAACTCGTCGGCGATCTCGTTGAGGATGGCGAGGTGCGCCTCGTTCGGGGTCCACGTGACCATGCGCAGCTCGACCGGGCCCTCGGAGGTGCCCGTCTCGTCGTCGCCGCCGCTACAGGCGGTGAGCGTCAGGGCGGCCGCCGCGGCCGCCGCGGCCGTGCGGGTCCATCGGGTCGTTCTCATCGGTGTCTCCTCGAGCGTTGTCGGGTCAGGTGGTCCGCAGGTCCTCGCGCCGGAGCAGTTCCAGCTGGCTGGCCGGCAGCGCCAGCCCGTACATGCGGAAGGTGTCGAGCCGGGCCGGCGGGGTGCGCTCGGCGGTGGTGAGCGTGGTGGAGCCCAGCCGCAGCTCGGCGGCCGGCGCGGACGGCAGCGCGGCGTTGCCGGCGACGCGGCCGATCTCGGCGACGGCGGCGGTCCGGTCGCCGCGGTAGACCCGCAGGCCGGTGGCGTCGCCGAGGACGGCGAGGAACTGCCACTCCCGCGCGTCGAAGGCGGGCGGCCGCAGCCCCAGCGGGCCGACCTGCAGCAGCGTCGAGACCGCGTCCGCCGTCGACCCGGCCAGGACGTACCAGTCCAGCGCGCTGCCGCGGCCGAGGATCCGGTCGTTGACGGCGGGGTCGGCGGTCAGCTTCAGCCAGAGCACCGCGGTGAACTGCGCCAGCGCGTTCACCTTGGCCGAGCCGGTCACCCCGGGCGTGACGTAGGCGACGCCGCCGGCGGTGAGGTCGACGGCCGCGCCGGCGCCGCGCGGCGTGTCGGTGGTGCGCCGCGCCGCCCCGGCGAGCGTGCCGGGCGCCGCCGGCGCGACGCCGGCGTCGGCGGCCGGCTCGGTGCCGGACTCGTCGAAGCCGTAGGACAGCAACGGCGTCACCTGCGCGGCCACCGTCAGCGGCGTCGACGCGGTCAGCGTGACGCCGTGCTGCGTGACGGTGGCGGTGAGCACCGCGCTCCCCTCGGCGACGGCGGTGACCGCGCCGGACGTGGGGTCGACGGTGGCAACGGCGGGCCGGTCGCTGGCGTAGGCGATGGCGGCGCCGGTGAGGTCCGCGTCGGCGCCGGTGTCCGTGTGGCCGGACACGCTGAGCCAGGTGCCGTCGCCGACGCGCAGCAGTTCGTCCTCGGCCCGGAGCGCGACCTCCCACAGCACGTCGCCGACGACGATGCGCACGGGCGGCGCGGCCACCGGGCCGCCGGCGTGGCCGACCGTCGCGGTGACGTGGGCCAGTCCCGGCGCGACGGCGGTGACGAGGCCGGCGGAGTTCACCCTGGCCACGCCGGACGCGTCGCTGCTGAACGTCGTCGACCCGAGGCTGGTCCGGAACGGCAGGCCGTCGGCGGTCCAGGCGTCGACCCGGATCCGGGTGGTCCGGCCGGCGGCGAGCTTCGGCGTCTCGGCCGCCGCCGTCGCCTCCCACAGGACGTCTGCCGCCGCGGTCGGCATCCGGGGCACGCGCAGCAGCACGACCTCGGCCGGGAACACCGGAGCGGCCGTGCCCGGCTGGAGCACCGTCACCTCCGCCGGGCCGCCCGGCTCGAACGGGTGGGTGCCGGCGTACAGGCCGAAGCGGGGCGGCGGGTTGCGTCCGGCGTTGACGACCTCGTCGAGGACGATCCGGCTCTCGCCCCGGGCGTGCCGGATGACGACGGAGAGCTTCTGCGGCGCCGTGGTGCTGGCGTTGCGGCGCAGGTAGACCCGGTAGAGGCCGGCGTCGTCGATCGCGAGCCCGGCCCGCACGGTCGAGGCGTCGACGGGGTCCAGCGGCGCCGCGGCCCGGACGGCCGCCATGGTGCGGATCGCCGGCAGTTTCGCTTGCCCGTCGACTCCGGTGTTCGCCGTGTCGATGGGCCGGAACCCCAGCGCGAGGGCGGGCGAGGACGGCCGCAGCCGGTAGTCGCCGCCGGCCGGGTCGGCGAAGAGCGGATCCGCGACCGTCGACGACTCGTCGTTGCCGTGCTCCTGCCAGGACGCCAGCGACCGGTGCGGCACCACCTCGACCGGGCGGCCGCCGTTGAACAGGACGTTGCGGTCGCTCGCCACGACGGCGCGCGGGTCGGCCAGCACGTCGTCGAGGAACGGCGGCAGCACGTCGAGCCGATACGAGACGTCGTCGCCGGTGCGGACGTTCGCGATGACGCCGCGGTCCATCCGGTTGCCGCGGGCGATGCCGTCGGTGTCGGTGAACCAGATCTGCCCGGGATCGGCGAGGACGTTGTTGACGTAGCCGTTGAACTGCCCGCCGTTGGCCATGGCCGGGTACGAGGCGCCGACGACCACGTTGTCCTCGAACCAGAAGTGGCTGGACGAGTGGTCCGCGTAGAGGCCGAACCCGTACGGGAACACCTCCTCGGCGCCCAGCCGGAACAGCCCGCGGGCGCCGTCGACGACGTTGTGCAGCACGAGGTTCGGGGCCACCAGGTTCGTCATGACCGCGAGGTTGATCGCGCCGGTGTCGGCGGACGCGGTGACGACGTCGGTGAACCGGTTGTAGGCGATGACGTTCCCGCCCTGGTGGCGGAAGCCGAACAGGCCCTGGCGGGTCATGTCGTGGACGTCGTTGAACGCGATGAGGTTGCCCGCGGCGTACGCCGTCGACGCCGGCCGGCTGCCCAGGTTGAACCCGGCCGCGAGGATGCGCACCTTGCCGCCGTGGTGGATGTGGTTGCGCAGGAACGCGTTGCGCAGCGGGGCGTATCCCTGCACCTCGGGGCGCGGGTCGAGGGTCATGCCGGGCGCGAGGTCGAGGTAGTCGAGCACCGGGCCGCTGAGCAGGACGCCGCCGATGCCGATGTCGTCGATCTCGTTGCGCTGGACGACGTTCTCGCAGCTGTCCAGGTGCAGCCAGAGGCCGTTGCCGTCGACGCCGGTGATGTGGCAGTCCTCGATGGTGCAGTGCCAGGCGCAGTCGAGCTGGATGGCCGCGTCGGTCGGCGACCGGTCCGAGAGGTACCTGAGGCTGCCGCGGGTGTGGCTGAACGTGAGGCCGCGGAACGTCACCCACTCGACCCGGGCGTCGCCGACGGCGTCGCCGCGGAGCGTGACGAGCCGGTCCAGGACCGGCGCGACGAACGTCGACGCGTTCGGGTCGGCGCCGTCGCGCGGCAGGTAGTCCAGACGGCCCGCCGCGCTGTCGACGTAGAACTCCCCCGGCGTGTCCAGCTCGGACCGCACGCCGGAGACGAAGAAGTAGTTGCCGGCCTGCAGCGCGCCGGGAGCGGCCGGCCGGTCGACGGAGACGATGCCCCGCTCCGCGTCGATGGCGGTGATCGGCGCCAGCTCGTTCCAGTACTGCAGCACGGTGACGACGTCGGCCAGCGCCTCCGGGTCGTCCTTCCAGGCGGCCTTGACCAGCGCCGGGTCGGCGTGCAGGTCGGTGGCCGTGGCGGGGACGCTGGACACGATGAACCGCTGGAACCGGATGGAGCTGTAGCCCGCCACCCGGGCGTCCTCGTCCTCCGCCTGGACGACCACGCGGTGCTCGCCGGGCGCGACGGGCGTGAGGCCCGGCCCGGCCGCGGCCACGTCGGGGTTGTCGGTGAACACCAGCGCGTCGAGGTGGACCCGGTGGTCGCCGCCGGGCGGAGTGGTGCTCTCGATGCGGATCCGGTGCTCGCCCGGCTGCAACGCGATGCCGGCGCCGGCGCGGCTGTAGCGGATGGCGCGGTAGCCGCCGCTGCCGTCGATGACCGACAGCGCGACGGGCTCGCCGTCGACGGTGACCGCGAGGAAGTCCTGGTTGTTCGTCTCGACGGTGGCGACCCCGATCCACAGGTCGTACGTCGCCGCGATCGTCACGTCGAACCGGTACTCGACGAAGTCGCCGCCGCGGGCCAGCCCGGCCAGGATGAGGTTCGGGTTCTGGCCGCCGTGGTAGAGGTAGCCGCGGCCGGGGTCGTCGGGGTCGGGGTTCGGGTAGCGGGCCAGCGTCTCGCGCCGGCCGTCGGCGAACAGCGTCCGGAACGACCAGCCCGCGGGGATCGAGGTGGACCAGACGCCGTCGCTCCCCCGGGTCCAGGGGCCTTCGACGGGCCGGCCGCCGGAGATGACGACGTGCTCGCCGTCGGCCGCCCGCCAGACGATCGGGCACTCCTCGGTGCCGGAGTCCTCGGGCGTGAGCAGCAGCGTCTCGGCCAGGTGGTAAACACCGCCGCGGACGACGACGTCGACCGGGCGGGTGAGGCCGCCCTGGGCCTTCAGCCGGCGCACGGCGTCACGCGCCCCGCCCAGCGTGCGCAGCGGGCCGTCGTCGCCGCCGGGCGCCGGGTCGGCGAGCCGGCCGGACCAGCGGTCGTCGCCCTGGAGCGAGACGTAGACGTGATCGGCGGCGTCGTTGCGGGCGGGCGTCAGGGCCGAGGCGAAACCGGCCGGGAGCACGGAGAGAACGCCCGACCCGACGCCTACGGCGCCCAGGTCGCGGAGCAGTTCGCGACGCGATCTACGGACCATTCCGGAGACTCCTTCGTTTCCGTCGGGGTCCTCGAAAAGTAGAGGCAACCAACTAAGGAGTCAATAGGTCGACCTTCTGTCAATATACTGACAGAATCGAGGTCGTCAGCCCGCCGTCGCGCTCGCCACGTCGCGGAGCAGCTTGAGCATCGCGTCGCGCTGACTGGAGTCCATCGACGCCTTGAGCGTCGAGCAGCTCACCCCGTAGGGCCCCTCACCTGGGGCGAGATCGGTGACGGCGACCGCGACGCCGTAGACGCCGAGGTAGGTCTCCTCGTCGTTGACGGCGTAGCCGCGCTCGCGCGTGGCGCGGATGTCGGCCAGCACCTCGTCGACGTCGGTCTTGCTGTGCACCGTCATCGCCTGGAGCGGCACGGCCGCCTCGACCCGGCGCCGCACCTCGTCGTCGTCGAACTGGGCCAGCATGATCTTGCCGATGGCCGTGCAGTTGGCCGGAAGGTGCTGCCCCACGCGCGGCGCGACCGCGACGGAGTCGGTGCCGTAGCTGCGCGCCACGTTCATCGAGTTCAGTCCCTCGAGCGTGGCGAGGTGCAGCGTGTAGGAGTGCACCTCCTCGTGCATGCGGCAGTAGTCGTTGAACCGCTGGATCGGGTCGAAGGCCGCCAGGTAGTAGCCGCTGAGCTCGACGAGCTTGTGCCCGAGCACGAAGCCGCGGTCGACCTCCTTGATCAGGCCGATCTCGGCGAGGGCGGCACAGACGTTGGCGGCGGAGGAACGGGCGATGCCCAGGCCCGCGGCGATCTCCGGCAGTCGCACCGGCCGCCGGCCGGCCGCGGCGATGATGTCCAACGCCGCACCGGCCCGCAGGACCGCGGGTGCGGGCGACACACTTGTCCAGGTCGACATCGCGTCAGCATAGTGACGGAGCGAAGGCTTGTCGACATGTTGACAGCCTCTCAGCATGTTGACGAGGTCATCTGGGTCACTCTAGAGTCCCGGCCATGGTGACCCGCCTCCGCGGCATGACGGCGCCGCTCGGGAGCCCGCCGTCCTGGGCGGTCCAGCAACGGCGGCTGCTCGACGACCTCCGACCGGCGGCCGCGATCTTCGCGGCCACGTACCTGGCGTCCGACGGCAGCCTGATCTGGCGCGACGCGCTGCCCGGCCGGGACGGCCTCGACGACGGCTACGAGTCCGTCTACGACTGGCCGCTGGCCTACCTGCTGGGCGCGGACGACTCGCTGCTGGCGACGTCGGCGCGGGTCTGGTCCGGCGTCACCGCGCAGTTCACCCGGTACGGACAGGCGCTGCACGAGTACGAGCGCGGCTACGACTGGTTCCACCAGGGCGAGGGCAACCTGCTGCTCCACCACCTGTGCCTCGCCGACCCGGCGGCCTGGCGCGACCGGGTCGCCCGGTTCGCCGGCCTCTACACCGACCCTGCGCACGGCAACTACGACCCCGTCCACCGGATCATCCGCGCGGCGCACACCGGCAGCGGCGGCCCACGCTTCGGCCCGTACCGCTACTCCCACCCGTTCACCGACGACGAGAACGTCTACGAGTGGAGCGCTCGGCACGAGCCGTACGGGCTGCCGTTCCGCGATCTGCCCGGGATCACCGCGTTCACCGATCTGAAGGACCCGGCCAACGCCCGGCGCATGGGCCAGGCGATGCACGAGCGCATGGCGCGCGGCGACACCGCCGTCAACCTCACCTCGACCGGGCTGGTCACGCTCGCCTACGCCACCACGGGCGAGCCGGGCCTGCGCGACTGGGTGCTCGGCTACGTCGACGCCTGGCGGGAGCGGGCCGCCGCCAACGGCGGGCTGATCCCGGACAACGTCGGGCTGTCCGGCGCGGTCGGCGAGTACTTGGACAGCCGCTGGTACGGCGGGCACTACGGCTGGTCGTGGCCGCACGGGCTGGAGCCGATCGCGAGCGCGGTGCTGGTGGCCGCCTCGTCGGCGTACCTACTCACCGCCGACGACGGGTACCTCGACCTGCCCCGGACGCTGCTGCGCCGGATGCTGGAGCTGGGCCGGGTCGACGACGGACGGCTGGTGGTGCCGCACCGCCACGACGCCTCCGGCTGGTTCGACTTCAAGCCGCTGCCGCCGCGGTTCGCCCTGGCGCTCTGGCACCTGTCCGGCGACCCCGCCGACCGGGCCCTGCTCGACGAGCTCGAGACCGGCGACCCCGACGACTGGACGGCGGTCCCGTCCGAGCCGGGCCGGTTCCGCGACGCCGGCACCCGGCCCTGGCTGCACTACCTGAGCGGCGCCAACCCGGACTACCCGGCTCGGGCGGCCGCGGCCGCGCTGGCGCACGTCGCCGCCCAGACGTCGGCGGTCCAGGCCGACGACGCCGACCCACTGACCTACGACCTGCACCACTGGCAGCGGATGAACCCGGTCAGCACCGAGGCCCTGGTCCAGCTGACCCTCGGCGGGCCCGCGCCGATCTACAACGGCGGGCTGCTGCACACCCGGCTGCGGTACTTCACCGAGGGCCGGCCCGGGCTGCCGCCGGACGTCGCGGCGCTGGTCCACCGCGTCGCCGCCGACGGCGTGAGCGTGCGCCTGGTCAACCTCCACCCGGCGCAGCCTCGCGAGGTCATCGTCCAGGGCGGCGCGTTCGGCGAGTTCCGGATCGAGTCGGTGCGCACCGCCGCGGCGACGACGCCCGTCGGCACGGCCCGCTTCGCCGTCGAACTCTCCCCCGCCAGCACGGTCGACCTGGACCTCACCACCACACGCATGCCGCTGCGGCCGATCGCGACGGATGAGGACACCCGCGACACATCGGGATGACATAGGTTGCCGGGGTGAGTGAGAACTTCCAGGTCGACTTACAGGGGATCGTCGACCTGCTGAGCAACCACTTGTACAGCAGTCCGCGCGTGTATCTGCGCGAGCTGCTGCAGAACGCCGTCGACGCGATCACCGCCCGGCAGGCCCAGGATCCCGAGGCGCCGCGGCGGATCGACATGCGGACGGCGGACGACGCCCTGAGCATCGCCGACACCGGGATCGGGCTGCGGCCGGACGAGGTGCGGGAGCTGCTGGCGACGATCGGGCGGAGCTCCAAGCGCGACGAGATCGGGTTCGCCCGGACCGAGTTCATCGGCCAGTTCGGGATCGGCCTGCTGTCCGCGTTCATGGTCGCCGACGAGGTCGAGGTCGTCACCCGGCCCGACGGCGGCCCGGCCACCCGCTGGATCGGTGCGGCGGACGGCCGCTACACGGTTGCGGCGACCGCGGACCGTGCCGAGGTCGGCACCACAGTGACGCTCAAAGCCCGGCGGGGCGCCGAGCAGTGGTACCAGCGGGCCACCGTCGTCGAGCTGATCCGGCTCTTCGGCGCGCTCCTGCCGATCGAGATCCGCGTCGACGGCGGGCGGGTCACCGATGGCACGGCGCCGTGGGAGGGCGCCGGCGGCGCCCAACGTGCGGACCTGGTCGGCTACGCCCAGGACGAGCTCGGGTTCACGCCGTTCGACGTGATCCACCTGAGCAACCCGGCCGCCGGGCTCACCGGCGTGGCCTTCGTGCTGCCGTTCGCCGCCAACCCGGCCGAGCGCGCCACGCACCGCGTGTACCTGAAGCGCATGCTGCTCGCCGAGAACGTCGAAGGGCTGCTGCCCGACTGGGCGTTCTTCGTCCGCGCGGTCATCGACACCTCGGAGCTGAGGCCGACCGCGAGCCGCGAGGCGCTCTTCGATGACGGCGCCCTCGACGCCACCCGGGACGCGCTGGGTGAGCAGTTGCGCGGCTGGCTGGTCCGGCTCGGAACCACGAACCCCGCCAGGCTCGACAAGTTCATCGGCATCCACCACCTCGGGGTGAAGGCCCTGGCACTGCACGACGACGAGATGCTGCGGCTGGTCCATCGCTGGCTGCGGTTCGAGACCAACAACGGCCGCATGACGACTGCCGAACTGCGGGAGCGTTCGGGGGTGATCCGCTATGTCGCCACGACCGAGGAGTTCCGCCAGTTGGCCGCGGTCGCCGGCGCCCAGCAGATCACGGTCGTGAACGCGGGCTACACCTACGACAGCGAGCTGCTCGAACGGCTGCCCGAGGTGGTGCCCGGCCTCACCACGATGAGGTTCGACCCGACCGAGCTGAGCACCAGCTTCGACAGTCTCGACCCGGACACCGAGCTGCGGCTCCGCCCGTTCGTCCAGCTCGCCCAGGCCGCGCTGGATCCGGTCGGCTGCGAGGTGGTGGTCCGCGCCTTCGAGCCGGCCAGTCTGCCCGCGCTCTACCTCGTCGACCGGTCCGCTCAGTTCGCGAGCGAGCTCAGAGCGACCAAGGACCGTGCCGACGCACTCTGGTCCGAAGTGCTCGGCGCACTCGACACGCACGACGACAGCCGCCCGCAGCTGGTGCTGAACCACCGCAGTCCGCTCGTCCGGCGGATGGCGACGCTGGGCGACCGAGAGCTCACGCGGATCGCGGTGGAAGGCCTGTACGGGCACGCGTTGATGCTCGGCTACCACCCGATCAGCCCGGCCGACTCCGCACTGGTGAACCGCTCCTTCCTCGGCCTGCTGGATCAGGCCGTCCCCACTCAGGAGGACCCGGCCCGATGAACGAGGAACTGGTCGACCGGCTTCGGCAGGCCGAGAACGCGCCGTACGGGAAGGCGCGGTCTGCCCTGCTCGAGGACGTCGTGCGCCGCGCCGATGCGGCGGGCGAGGACGACCTCGCGTTCTACAGCCGGCTGTCGCTGGTGACGGCGTATGTGCTGGGCGGCGAGCCGCGCAAGTCGCTGGTGCCGTTCGCGCGGTGCGTGGCGGACTGGGACGCCGACCCGGGCAGGTATCAGCGCCACTCGCACAAGTTCCATTGGTGCTTCAAGTACGCGCCCAGCACCATGACCAAGTTCCCCGAAGTCCCGCTGGACCGGACGTACGCGGTGCTCGACGACATGGAGCGGCGGTGGCGGGCCGGCGGCCACAGCATGCATGCCGTGCACCAGCACCGGTGGCTGGTCGCGCATCACATCGGTGACGTCCAAGCGGCGGCCGAGCAGTTCCGGCTCTGGTCCACCGCACCCCGCGACGGCCTGTCCGATTGCGCCGGCTGTGACCCCACGTCCAAGGTGCACCACCTGACCAGCGCCGGCCGGACGGCGGACGCCGTCGCGCTGGGCTTGAACGTGCTGGACGGGCAGTACACCTGTGAGGAACAACCCCAAGAGCTGCTGACCGCGTTGCTGCCCGCTTACGTGGCCGAAGGCATGCAGGCCGAGGCGGTCGACGCGCACCGGAAGGCCTACCGGATCCTGCGCGGCCGGGCCGGGCGGCTGCGGGAGCACGCGGACCACATCATGTTCCTGGCCCGGACCGGCAACGAGGTCAAGGCCGTCGAGCTGATCGAGCGGCACCTCGGCGAGACCGCCGACCCGTCCTCGCCGCACGCGGAGATGATGTTCGCGGCGGCGGCCGCCCACGCCCTCGGCCGCGCGGGCGACCTGGCGATCCGGCAGCCGAAAGCCGCGCCTGTGCTGGCGGCAGAGCTGGGCGAGCGGCTGGCCGGACGTGCGCTGGAGCTGGCCGCGCAGTTCGACGAGCGCAACCGGACTACGCACACCAGCGATGTGATCCGGGCGATGCTGACGGCCGAGCCGTGGCTGGACTACCTGCCGTTGTCGGAGACCGCGCGGCGGGCTCGGCTGCACCAGCAGGCGAGCCCGCCGCCCGCGCCCGTGACGGTGGCGGCGGAGGAGGCCGAGCCGGCGACGCCGGCCGGGCGCGGCTGGCTGGACCGGGCGGAGGACGCGTGGCACCGGGGTGCATACGAAGAGGCCGCCGCCGCATGGCAGGGGTTCGAACAGGAGGTGGCGGAGAGCGATTGGACGCCGGTCGACCGGGCCCGCGTGCTGGATGGTCGCGGCCTGATGGCACAGAACGACCCGGAGGTTGCTCAGGAGGCCTGGCGCGAGGCGCTCGAGCTGTACGCCGCCTCGGGCGAGGAGGTCCGCGCGCGGCGCGACCGAGCGCGCATCGGCCGCGTGCTGTGCGCCGGCGGTCAGGTCGACGAAGGCCTCGCGACGGCCGAGGAGCCGGCGCACTGGCTGCTGGCCAACGACGAGCCCCGGCGCCGTGCGTACTGGCAGTACTCTCTGGCGATCATGTACGCGCAGGCAGGCCGGCCCGAGGACGCCCTCGGCGAGCTGACCGAGCTCCGCCGGCGCACTGACGTCGACGACGATCTCCGTTCGGCCGCCGTGATCGCCGAGTGCGACATGCTGGCGCAGCTGGGTCGCCTCGAGGAGGCGGAGGCCGCCGCGACGGCCGGCCTCGGCAGCTCCGACGCTCCGCAGCGATCCGCTGCCTACAAGCAGCGCGGATGGCTCCGGGTACGGCTGGAGCGTCCGGCCGAGGCGGTCGACGATCTGATCGAGGCGGTCGCGCTGGCGGCGGGGACGCCAGGTGCCGAGGTGCACGTCGCACTGTGCCGGGTGGAGCTGGCCCGGGCGTACCTGATGACCGGGCGCACTCTGGAGGCGGCCGAGACCGGTGAGGAAGCGCTGACCGTCCTGGATCGCACCCCCGGCCTCGCCGATCCGCTGGAGGACGTGCGCGGCCTGCTTCTCAACGCCTACCGCGCCCTGGGCGAGCGCGAGTCCGCGCTGACCAAGGTGCGGGAGCTGCTGGCCGCGGCGCCACCTGAGGCGCATCCGGCCTGGCTGGGCATGGTTCGGCAGGATGAGGGTCTGCTGCTGCAGCAGCTCGATCGCGACGAGGCGGCCGTCGACTCCTTCCTCGCGGCGGCGTCGTTCTATGTGGCCGCCGAACAGCCCGTCGACCAGGTGCAGGCCGTCCGCCTGGCAGGGCAGTCGGCCGCGTACCTCGGCAACGTCGACCAGGCATTGGAGCTGCTCGAACGCGTCCGCCTGGTGCTCGACGCACTCCCGTCCGCGGATCCACTCGTCCTCTTCCAGACCGCCGGCGTCGAGTGGGATCTCGCGATGATCGCCCTCCGGCGAGGCGAGACCGACGCAGCCGTGCGGCATGCGACGCGGGCCGCGGAGCTCTACGAACGCGGCGGGCACGACGACATGCACGCCAGCGCCCGCCTCCTGATCGCCGAGCACGGCAGCACCGACGAGAAGCAGGTCGAGCAGCTGTTCACCAGCCTCCCTGAGGGCCACGACCTCTGGTACCGGGCCGGCTGGCTCCTGGTCGACCGCCTGAACGCCCAGGGTCGGACCCACGAGGCCGCGACCCTGGAGTCCCGCCTCACCGAGTGAGAACGGTCAGCTCGACGTCCAGCCGGGCGGACAGCTCGCCGACCGTGGTGCCGAAGGTCTCCAGGACGGTGACCCCGTCCCGGCCGACGGCGAAGACGCCGTGGTCGGTGTAGACGCGGCTGACGCAGGCCACGGCGGTGAGGGGGTAGCCGCAGGACGGGACCAGCTTGGGCTCGCCTGACTTGGTGAACAGCGTCATCATCACGAACACCTGCTTGGCCCCGATGGCGAGGTCCATGGCGCCACCGACGGCGGGGATGGCGTCGGGCGCGCCGGTGTGCCAGTTGGCGAGGTCGCCGTGCTGGGAGACCTGGAAGGCGCCCAGGACGCAGACGTCGAGGTGACCGCCGCGCATCATGGCGAAGGAGTCGGCGTGGTGGAAGTAGGCCGCGCCGGGCAGCTCGGTCACCGGGACCTTGCCGGCGTTGGTGAGGTCGGGGTCGACGTCGTCGCCGGTGGCGGCCGGGCCCATGCCGAGCATCCCGTTCTCGGTGTGCAGCACGACGCCGAGGTCGGCGGGCAGGTGGTCGGCGACCTTGGTGGGCTGGCCGATGCCGAGGTTGACATAGGCGCCGGCGGGGATGTCGCGGGCGACCCGGGCCGCCAGCTCGTCCGGTGTCAGGCTCATCGTGCTCCCTCGACGGTGTAGCGCCGGGCGTCGACCCGGACGACCCGGTCGACGTAGATGCCGGGGGTGACGACCGCCTCCGGGTCCAGCGCGCCGGCCGGGACGACGTCGCCGACCTGGACGATCGTCGTGGTGGCGGCGGTGGCCATGACGGGGCCGAAGTTGCGGGCGGTCTTGCGGTAGACGAGGTTGCCGAGCACGTCCGCGCGATGGGCGGCGATGAGCGCGACGTCGCCCTTGAGCGGGTACTCCAGCAGGTGTTCGCGGCCGTCGATGACCCGCGTCTCCTTGCCCACGGCCAGCGGCGTGCCGGCGCCGGTGGGCGTGTAGAACGCGCCGATGCCGGCACCGGCCGCGCGTAGCCGCTCGGCCAGGTTGCCCTGCGGCACGACCCCGAGCTCGACCTTCCCGGCCCGGTACAGCTCGTCGAACACGTAGGAGTCGACCTGACGGGGGAAGGAGCAGACCACCTTGCGCACCCGGCCGGCCCGCAGCAGCGCGGCCAGGCCGACGTCGCCGTTGCCGGCGTTGTTGGAGACGACGGTGAGGTCGCCGGCGCCCTGCCGGATCAGCCCGTCGATGAGGTCGAACGGCATGCCGGCCAGGCCGAACCCGCCCACCAGCACGGTCGCGCCGTCCTCGACGCCCGCGACCGCCTCGTCGACGGTGTCCAGCACCCGGGTGCGGCTCACGGCGCCACCTCGGTGTTCTCCAGCACGACGGCCAGGCCCTGCCCGACGCCGATGCAGATCGCGGCCACGCCCCAGCGCTCGCGGCGCTCGCGCAGCACCGCGGCCAGCGTGGCGAGGATGCGCCCGCCGGACGCGCCGAGCGGATGGCCGATGGCGATCGCACCGCCCCTGGTGTTGACGATCCCGGCGTCGGCCAGTCCGTGTCGCAGCCAGGCGTCGACGCAGACCAGGGACTGCACCGCGTACGCCTCGTTCAGCTCCACAGCGCCCACCTGGTCCCAGCCGATGCCGGCCCGGCGCAGCGCGATCGCGGCCGCCTCGACCGGCGCGTAGCCGAACGACTGCGGCTCGACGGCACACGCGCCGCGGCCGGCGACGCGCGCCAGCGGCTCCAGCCCGATGGCCGCGGCCGCCCGCTCGGACCCGAGCAGCACGGCGGAGGCGCCGTCGTTCAGCGGTGACGCGTTGCCCGCGGTGATCGTGCCGCCGGCGCGGAAGCTCGGGGTCAGCCCGGCCAGCACCTCGAGCGTGGACCCGGGCCGGATGCCCTCGTCCCGCCCGAGGTCGACGCCGTCGACGGGCACGACGAGGTCGTCGTAGAAGCCGTCGTCCCAGGCCGCCGCCGCCAGCTGGTGCGAACGCAGCGCGAACTCGTCCTGCCGCTCCCTGCCGACGCCGTACCGCTCGCCCAGCTGCTCGTTCGCCTCGCCGAGGCTGACGGTCCACTCCGCCGGCATCCGCGGGTTGACCAGTCGCCAGCCCAACGTCGTCGAGACCGCGGTGACGTCGCCCGGCGCGAACGCGCGCCCGGGCTTGGGCAGCACCCACGGCGCCCGCGTCATCGACTCCACCCCGCCGGTGAGCGCGATCTCGGCGTCGCCGGTCTCGATCGCGCGCGAGGCGATCATCGCCGCGTCCAGCGACGAGCCGCAGAGCCGGTTCACCGTCGTGCCGGGCACCGAGACCGGCAGCCCCGCCAGCAGCGCCGCCATCCGGCCGACGTTGCGGTTCTCCTCGCCCGCGCCGTTGGCGTTGCCCCACACGACCTCGTCGATCGCGCCCGGATCCAGGCCCGGCGCCCGCGCCAGCACCGCGCGCATGACGCCGGCGGCCAGGTCGTCGGGCCGCACCCCCGCCAGCGCGCCGCCGAACCGGCCGAACGGCGTGCGCACCGCCGCGTAGACGAAGCTCATCACGCGCCAGAGGGTAATCCGCTGGCCGTAAGATTGGATCCATCGATTCTGCTCAGTGGAAGAAGAGGCCATGGCTGGCAACACCGGCACACCGGGCGCGACGGTCGCCGGCCGCGTCATGGCCGTGCTCGGCGCCTTCGACGAGCAGCACCGGCGGCTGACGCTGACCGACATCGCCCGCCGGGCCGGGCTCCCGCCGCCGACCACGCACCGGCTGGTCGGCGAGCTGGTGCGCCACGGCGCCCTGACCCGTGACGGCGGCGACTACGTGGTCGGCCGCCGCCTGTGGGACCTCGGGCTGCTGGCGCCGGTCCGCTCGACCCTGCGCGAGGCCGCCGCGCCGTTCCTCCACGACCTGTACGCGGCCACGCTCGCCACGGTCCACCTCGCCGTGCGCGACGGCGACGAGGTGCTGTACCTGGACCGGCTCTCCGGCCGCGCGTCGGTGCCGGTGGTGAGCAACGTCGGCTCCACCCTGCCGGCACACGCCACGGGCGTCGGCAAGGTGCTGCTGGCGCACGCCCCCGAGCACGTCCGCCGGCGCGTCCTGGCCTCGCTGCGCCCCGTCACGCCGTACACGATCACCCAGCCCGCCGTCCTCGCGGCCCAGCTGGACCGCGTCCGGCGCGACGGCTACGCGACGACGCACGAGGAGATGACGCTCGGTGCCTGCTCGGTCGCCGTGCCGGTGCGCGACGGCGACGAGGTGGTGGCCGCCGTCGGCGCCGTCGTCCGGAGCCTCAAGCGCGACCGCGGCCGGCTCACCACCGCGCTCCAGGTCGCGGCGCAGGGCATCTCCCGTCAGCTGCGCGTGGTGTCGGCGAGATAGGCCCGCCAGCCGCCGTGGCCGGTGATGTCCAGGGCGCCCTCGATCGCGACCGGCTCGCAGCCGAAGCCGGAGACCAGGCGGCCGTCGTCGAGCCGCACCGCGCCGATGCCCATCGGCTGGGGCAGGCCGGCCACGAAGGCGCCGAAGCCGGTCGCCGGCAGCCGCCACAGCTCGCCCGCGACACTCGCGCCGCCGGCCGCGACCCGGGCCAGGCCGGGCTTCGGCGGCGTCGTCGGCAGCGCGTACAGCCGGTAGGACGGCGCGGTGCGCACGTCGGCGACGAAGCTGCCGCCGGCCGAGACGAGCTGGTGGTTCAGCGGCTGACCGCGCAGGTGCGCGCCGACGACCAGCAGCTCGACCGGTGGCGCCGCGATCCGCTCCGCGAGCTGCGCGAGAGTGCGGTCGGCGAACGGCGCGCCGGTGAGCATCACGCCGAACGGCAGCCCGGCGACCGCGCCGGCCGGGACCGCGAGCGCGCTGCGGTCCAGCAGGTTCGCGAAGTTCGTGTAGCGGCCCAGCCGGGCGTTGGCGCCGACGGGGTCCGCGGCGACCTCGGCGAGCGTCGGGTGCCCGGTGGTCGTCGGGGTGAGCAGCGCGGCCGTGCCGGCCAGCCGCGTCAGCCCATCCAGGGCGAGCCGGTCCAGCCGCTCCCGGTCGCGGACGTAGTCGACGGCGCCGGCCTGCCGGCCGGCGAGGACGATGGCCGCCACCGTCGGGTCGAGGTCGTCGCCGACGAGCTCGGGGTGCGCCGCGATGAAGTCGCCGACCGCCACCGTCCGCTCGGCGACGAACGCGCCGCCGTAGAGCAGCGCCGCCGCCTCGAGCAGTGGTGCGATGTCCACCTCGACGATCTCGGCGCCGGTGGCCGCGAGGTCCTCGACGACCCGGCCGAAGGCCTCGGCCCAGCCGTCGGCCAGGCCGTCGAGGTGCTCGGGCGCCGGCACGGCGACGCGCGGCGCGGCGTCCAGCGCGGGCGCCGGCCGGTCCGGGCGGGCCAGCGGGTCGGCGCCGTCGGGGCCGCTCATCAGCTCGACGGCGCGCCGGGCCAGCGGGAGGTCGCGCGCGAACACCGTCACGCAGTCGAGCGTGCGGCAGGCCGGGACGACGCCTGTCGCCGGCACGAGGCCGCGGGTCGGCTTGACGCCGTGAACGCCGTTGAGGGCGGCCGGCACCCGGCCGGAGCCGGCGGTGTCGGTGCCGAGGGCGAGGTCGACGATCCCGAGCGCCGTCGCGACGGCCGAGCCGGAGCTGGACCCGCCGGAGATGCGCTCGGGATCCCAGGCGTTGCGCACCGCGCCGAACGGGCTGCGGGTGCCGACGAGGCCGGTGGCGAACTGGTCGAGGTTGGTCTTGCCGATCACGACGGCGCCGGCCGCCCGCAGCCGGGCGACAGAGGTCGCGTCGGCGTCCGGGTCGTAGGCGTAGGCGCGGCTGCCCGCCGTCGTCGGCAGCCCGGCGACGTCGATGTTGTCCTTGACGGCAGCCACCGTGCCCGCGAGCGGAAGCCGCTCCCCCGCCGCGGTCCGGCGGTCGACCGCCGCGGCCTCGGCGAGCGCGTCCGCCTCGTCGCGCACCGTGATCCAGACCTCGGGCCGGCCGGCCTCGCGCAGCCGGCCGTACGCGGCGTCGACCGCGTCGACGCTGGTCACGGCCTCGTCACGATCATCCGCAGCGGCGTGCAGTTGAAGTCGTTGCACGGGTTGTTCATCTGCGGGCAGTTCGACACGACCACCAGCACGTCGCGCTCCGCGCGCAGCGCCACCCGCCGGCCCGGTCCGGACATCCCGTCGACGATGCCCAGCGAGCCGTCGGCCTCGACCGGCACGTTCATGAACCAGTTGAGGTTGGACACGAGGTCGCGCACACCCAGCCCGTGCCGGGCGCCCTCGGCGAGGAAGTTCTCGCGGCAAGCGTGCTGGTAGGCGGTGTGGTGCCCGTAGCGCAGCGTGTTGGACTCCTTGCCGCAGGCGCCGCCGATGGTGTCCTGCCGGTCCACCTCGTTGCCGGCCACCGCCATCAGCGGCCGGCCGAGGTTGCTGCGCAGCACGGTCCCGGTGCGCACGTAGACGTTGCCCTGCCAGGCGATCGTGTCCGCGGCGCTGTACCGCTCGGCGGTGTCGTCCGCGGCGTAGAGCAGGCAGTCGGCGGACTGGTTGCCGCCCACGTCGACGATCGTCAGCACGTCGGCGGCCGCCACCACGCCCGACCACGCGGCGCGCGGCGCCACCCGTTCGTCGAGCACGACCTCGCCCGGCACCAGCGGGCCGGACCAGTCGAGCGGGCTGTCCGGGTCGTGCACGGGCCGGGGCGGGACCGTGGTCGTGATGCTCATCGCTGCTCCTTCGCGGTCACAGCCCGGCCAGGCCGGCATAGGCGATCGTGTTCCGGTAGGCGCGCTCCCGCTCCGGCGTCGCGGCCGCGACGTCGTCGTCGAGGCCGGTGGGCCGGGAGCGCCAGGCGTGCACGCGCAAGGGACCGGCGACGTAGTCCGGGCGCGGGTCGCGCGGGTGCGGCGCGTTCGCGATCAGCACGACGAGCGGCAGCTCCGCGAGCAGGTCGACGGACCGGCCCGGGCCGGCCGAGCCGGTCCACTCCAGCGCGCCGTCCGCGGCCACGCGCACACCCTTGAAGAACGACACGGCCGGCGGCAGGTCACGGGACTCCAGCCCGTGCCGGGCCGCGGCCAGGCGCAGCAGCGCGTGCCCCGACGGGGACGGGCCCTCCGCGGTCGCGTCGCCGTACTTCGCCTCGTTCCAGGCGTCGCTGCTGGCGCCGCAGAACGCGTCGTGCCGGCCGGAGGTGTCGGCGACGATCGTCGCGAGCACGCGTCCGTCGCCGGACAGCAGCGGGTGGCCGGCGCCGAGGTAGGCCTGCCACGGGATCTTCTGCGTGTCGGCGACGTTGAGCCGCTCCCCCGGCTGCGCCGCGTTGTGGACCAGCACGCTCGCGCAGGCCTCGCCGTCGACGTCCTCCAGCCGCAGCCGGGTGCCGCGCGCCACCCGAAGGTGCGTGTAGCCGCCCGGCGCGACGGTCTCCGCCCAGGTCAGCGTGTCCGGGTCGACCCCGTCCGGCGGGTACGGCGTCGTGTTGGCGGGCAGGTAGGGCATCCAGTCCGAGACCGACGCCCGGCCCCGCGCGTCGGCGCGGGCCTGCCCGACGTTGGCCAGGCCCTCCGCTCCGAGTCGTCCGGTCGTCATGGGGTGACCTCCGTGGTGTCGATGGCGGGCCGGTCGAGCAGCCGCCGTGGCTCCCCGACGAGCATGCGGTCGAGCCGGTCCGCCGGGACGCCGCCGTCACGCAGCGCCGGCACGATCCGGGCCAGCAGGTGGCCGTAGCCGTGGCCCCCGTACGTGCGCAGCTGCGCCTTCGTCCACAGCGAGTGGCCCAGCACGTGCCGCGACCCGGGCTGCTCCGCGCAGAACCGGGTGAAGAACTCCAGCCGCTGCGCGTCCGAGGGGTTGTGCACGCGGCCCTCGTGGACGTCCTCCGTCCCGAAGCACATCTCGAGCACCGCGCCGGCCGCCGCGAGGTCGGCCCAGTAGGCGGCGTCCATGAACTCGTCGGCGTTGGTGAACACGACCCGCTCGGCCGGCAGCCCCTCGGCCGCGCACAGCCCGAGCACCTCCAGCCCGCGGGCGGCGTCGGGGTCCAGCCGGACCGTGACCGCCGCGCCCGCCCGCACCGCGGCGCGGGCGGCGGCGCGCAGCGTGGACCGCTCCTCCTCCGGCAGGTCCGCCGTCGTGCCCATGATGCCGAGGATCCCGGCGCGGTAGCCGGTGCCGGGCACGCGGTCGAGCAGCGCGCCGGCCAGGTGCCGCTCCAGGCCGTCCTCGTCGAGCTCGGCGAGCCAGCCGGGCAGCGTGCGGCGGATGTAGGCGCCGTAGCTGCAGACGATGGTCATGCCGGAGCGTCGCGCGATCTCGGGCAGGCCCGCGTGGTCCGGCCCCAGGCCCCACGAGGTGTCCTCGACCAGCGCGCGCTGGCCGAGGCCGACGGCGTGCGCCAGCTCCACCATGGCGACGTCGGGCTCGTCCAGCCGCAGGTTGTCGGCCAGCGCGAGCATGTTGGTACGCAGGTAGTCCCGGGTCTCCGGGCCCACCCGGTCCGACGCCGGGCCGGGCGCGGCGCCGTCGCGGCGCAGCGCGGAGGCGTCGCTGAGCACGTGGTCGTGCATCGACGTGACGCCCAGCCGGTCGGCGGGGACGGCGCCCAGAACGGTCTCGATCACACCGGCTCCCCGCGCGTCTCGACGGCGGCGACCAGCTCGAACACGTTGCCGCCGGACAGGCTCGCGACGCCGATGCTGGCCGACGTCCCGCGGCCCACGTCGTCGCCGAAGACCTCGGCGAACAGGTCGAGCGCGCCGTTCGCGACGAGGTTGACGTCGCTGAACTCGGGGGTCGTGACGACGAAGCAGAGCGTGCGCACGAACGCGGTGACCTCGTCCAGCGACCCGGTGGCCAGGCGGATCAGGCCGAGGACGTTGACCGCCGCCACGCGCGCCGCCTGGTAGCCCTGGTCCGGCGTCACGTCCGCGCCGACCCGGCCCGGGAACACCTTGGCGCCCTGCCGGTCCTCCGGCGTCATGCCGCTGATCGTCACCGTGCGGCCGGACCGGTGGAAGGCCTTCATCGGGCTGTACCGCTCGCCGTAGGGCGGGTCGGCATAGTCGGGGATCACCAGGCCCAGCTCGGCCGCGCGCTGTTCGGGGGTCGGGATCGTCGTCACAGGGCTCCTCCGGCTAGAGTGGATCCATTCTGGATGTTATCGGATACACATGAGCAATGGGAGGGTCCATGACCGGTGCGGAGCAGAGGGCCCGCGAGCTCGGGCTCGACATCCCCGACTATGCGGACCCGCCCTACGGTCACCGCTACGGACCCGTGAAGCCGTTCCACCGCATCGGCGACCTGCTCCAGCTCGGCGGGATGACGCCGGAGAACCGCGCGGGCGAGCGGCTGCACCCCGGCGTCGTGGGCGTCGACGTCACCGTCGAGCAGGGCTACGCCGCGGCTCGGCTGACCGCGATCCACACGCTCGGGATGATCCGCTACGCGCTCGGCTCGCTCGACCACGTCGCGAGCCTGTCCCGGGCCCTGTGCTTCGTCGTCTGCCCGCCGGGGTTCGAGCCGCTCCACGAGGTGGCCAACGGCGCGAGCGATCTCTTCCTCGAGGTCTTCGGCGCCGACGCCGGCAGCCTGGGCCGCGCGTCGATCGGTGCGACGTCGCTGTCGCGCAACAACTGCTTCGAGCTGTGGCTCGACCTGGAGTGCGTCCCCGAGCCCACCGCAGGATGAGTCCCGGCCGCGACATCACCCGCACGGTCCCGTTCTGGCTCATCTTCGCCGCGTCGGCGCTTGGCGCGATGACGAACGCGGCGAGCACGCCGATCATCCCGGTGTACGTCGAACGCGTCCTGGACGGGGGCACGACACTGTCGGGCCTGGTCATCTCGGTCGCGGCGGTCTCGTCGATGATCGCGATGCCGGCCGCCGGGCTGCTGGGCGACCGGCACGGGTACCGGACGGTCGCGCTCACCGGCGGCGCGATCGCGGCCGCCGGGATGGTCGCGCTCGCGCTGCTGCCGTCGCTGTGGGGCGCCGGTCTCGGCCGCATCCTGTTCGGCCTCGGCAACGCCGCGGCGATGAGCCTGGTCATGACCTGGCTGGTCGCGATGGCGCCGGCGGCGCAGCGGGGCAAGGCGCTGAGCATTTTCGGGCTGAGCGTGTGGATCGGGCTCGCCCTCGGCCCGCAGGTCGGCACCGCCGTGAACGACGCGGCGGGGCCGGTCGCCGTGTTCCTCGTCTGCGCGGCGCTGGAGCTGACGACGGCGTCGCTGATCGCCTTCCTGCCGCGGCCGCCGCGACCGGCGCCGGCCGATGGCGGGGCGGCGGACCGTCCGCGCCGTGCGGTCGCGGCCGGGCGCGCCTTCGTGGCCGTGTGGGTGCCCGGCGTCGTCGCGGCGGTCGCCTGGTGCGGCGAGGGCCTGATGCTGGGCTTCCTCATCGTCCACCTCACCGGCGCCGGCGTGGCGTCCGGCGGCCTGCTCGGCGCCGCGTCCGTCTTCGCCGTCTTCTCCGTCAGCGTCATCGCCGCGCGCATCGCGCTGGCGAACCTGCCCGATCGGATCGGCCCGCTGCGCTCCACGGCGATCTCGCTCTGCGCCCTTGCCGCCGGGCTCGCCACGCTCGCCTTCGCCCGCGACTTCTGGACGGCGGCGATCGGCGCCGCCCTCATCGGCGTCGGCTTCTCGCCGCTCTACCCGTCGCTGACGATGCTCGCGACGCGCGGCCTCACCGTCGAGAACCGCGCCCTCGGCCTGGGCATGTTCTCCGCCTTCACCAGCGTCGGCTACGCCGGCGGCGCCCTCATCGGCGGCCTGGTCATCGCCGCCGCGTCGACCACCTGGGCGTTCGTCGTGGCCGCCGGCCTGCAGCTCGCCGCCCTGGCGATCGTCACGATCTTCGCGCCGCGCGACCCCGCGGCCTGAGCGGTCCTGGGTGGCCCTGCCAGACCCAGGACTCGGCCACACTGCCGCCGGCCCGGCGGAGCTGGTGTCATCGAGAGGTGATAACCACCAGAGGGATGACATGACGAGCACGACACTGACGGCGCCGGCAGTGGCGCTCGGCACCTGGGCCTGGGGCGACAGCGGCGAGGCCGGCGACGGCTACTTCGGCAGCCGGCTGACCGAAGCCGGCCTGCGGGAGGTCGTCGACAAGGCGCAGTCCAGCGGGCTCACGATGTGGGACACCGCCGTCGTCTACGGCATGGGCCGCTCGGAGACGGTCCTCGCCCAGGCCCTGAAGGGCTACGACCGAAGCGAATACCAGCTGTCCACGAAGTTCACGCCGCAGATCGCCGGCGACGGCGACGATCCGGTCGCGGACATGCTGGCGCAGAGCCTCGACCGGCTCGGCACCGACTATGTGGACCTGTACTGGATCCACAACCCGGCCGACGTCGCACGCTGGACGCCGCGGCTGATCCCGCTGCTGCGGAACGGCCTGATCCGGCACGTCGGCGTCTCGAACCACAACCTGGACGAGCTCGCGCTCGCCGACCGGATCCTCGGCGAGGCCGGCTTCCGGGTCGAGGCGGTCCAGAACCATTACAGCCTGCTGTACCGCAGCTCCGAGCGCGCGGGGATCCTCGACCACTGCCGGACGAAGGACGTGCGGTTCTTCTCCTACATGGTCCTCGAACAGGGGGCGCTGACCGGAGCGTACGGCCCGGACCACCCGTTGCCCGACGGCAGCAGCCGCGCCGTCGTGTACAACGGCATGCTGCCGCGGTTGCAGGCGCTGACCGGGCGGCTGGCGACGATCGGCGCGGGCCGAGGCGCGTCCGCCGCCGACGTCGCCACCGCCTGGGCCATCGCCAAGGGGACGATCCCGATCATCGGGGTCACGAAGCCTGGCCACGTCGACGGGCTGAGCAAGGCCCGCGACATCGAGCTCAGCGACGAGGAGATCGCCGAGCTGGAGGCGCTGGCCGACGCCACGGGCGTCGACACGCGCGGCGGCTGGGAGCGCGAGATGTAGCAGGGTCCGCCGTCTCAGGCGGCGACCATGGCGGCGGTGGCGGGCGTCGCGGCGATGACGTGGACGCGCTCGGGGTTGCGGCAGGCGACGCGGGCGCGCTCGCCCACCACGAGCGTCGACGCGTCGATGGACGGGGGCAGGGAGCAGACGACCTTCCGGCCGCCGTCGGTGAGCAGCTCCAGCCGGAACCGGGTGCCCTGAAAGCTCAGCAGGTGGATCGCGCCCTCGACGTGCCAGGCGGGACAGGCCTCGCCGGACGGCACCAGCTCGAGGTCCTCCGGGCGCACCACCGCGGTGCCGTCGACCTCGGCGCCCGCGGCGTCGTCCAGGATCCGGCCGCCGGCCGTGGGCAGCAGGTTCGCCTCGCCGAGGAAGCCGGCGACGTACTCGTCGACGGGGTGGCGGTAGAGGTCCTCCGGCGAGTCCACCTGCACCAGGATGCCGTCGCGCATGATGGCGACGCGGTCGGACATCGTGAGGGCCTCGGTCTGGTCGTGCGTCACCGACACCGTCGTGATGCCGACCTTGCGCTGGATCCGGGTGACCTCGACCTGCATCTGCTCGCGCAGCTGCTTGTCCAGCGCGGCCATCGGCTCGTCCAGCAGCAGGATCCCGGGGTTCGCGGCCAGTGCACGGGCCAGGGCGACGCGCTGGCGCTGGCCGCCGGACAGCGACGCCGGCGAGCGGCCGGCCATGCCAGGCAGCTGGACGAGCGCGAGCATCTCCTCGGCGACGGACTTACGCTCCCTGGCCGGGCGGCGCGCGGCCCGCAGCGGGAACGCGACGTTCTCGCCGACCGACATGTGCGGGAACAGCGCGTAGGACTGGAAGACGACGCCGACGTTGCGCTTCTGCGGCGGCGTCCTCTCCATGCTGACGCCGTCGAACGTGAGGTGGCCGCTGTCGACGGCCTGCAGGCCGGCGATGACGTTCAGCAGCGTCGTCTTGCCGCTGCCGCTCGCGCCGAGCAACGTGACGAACTCGCCGGGCCGCACGTCCAGCGACACGCCCTTGAGCACGTGGTTGTGCCCCAGGGTGACATGCACGTCGGTGATCGAGAGCGCGATGGTCATCGGGTGACTCCTTCCAGCGCCCGCCGGCGCCGCACGGCATTGGTGACGGGGATGATGGCGAGCACGAGAATGGCGAGGATCGAGACGAGCGTGGAGGCCGCCGTCAGCTCGGGCGAGAACGCCTCCTGCGACGCGTTGAGCATCCGCAGCGGCAGCGTCTGCTCGCCGGGCGGCACGAGGAAGACCGCGAGGACGACCTCGTCGAAGACCACGACGAACGCGAACAGCGCTCCCGAGAGCAGATAGGGCAGCAGCGCCGGCAGCTCGATCTTCCAGAGCACCAGCGGCCACTTCGCGCCGAGCGTGCTCGCGGCCGGACGCAGCGCCGGGTCGATGCGGGACATGCCGCCGGAGACGATGACGAAGACGTAGGGCAGGGCGACCAGCGCGTGCCCGACGATCAGCGTCACGAGCGTGCCGCGCAGGAAGCCCAGCTCCATGTTCACGCCGTACAGCCCGACGGCGTAGGCGATCGGCGGCAGCGCGATGGGCACGATGAACAGGGTGCGGATCCACCGCTGCGCCAGCCGGCTGCGCACCCGCGCCAGCCCGACCGCGCCCAGCAGGCCGAGCACCGCGGCGATCAGCGTCGAGAGCGACGCCGTCCACAGCGAGAGACGGAACGAGTCCATCCAGCGGGGGTCGTCGAGCACCTCGGTGTACCACTGCAGCGAGAAGCCCTCGGGCGGGAACAGGATGAAGCTCCCACCGGTCCACGACGTCGCGACGAGGATCACGAACGGGACGATCAGGAGCAGGCTGGCCAGCAGCGCCACGACCACGACGGGGACGCGGTACCAGCCGAGACTGCGGCCGACGGTCGAGCTCATCGCGTCATCCCCACTTCTCGCTGACCCGGAACAGGCGGTCGGCGATGAGGTAGACGATCATCGTCCCGCCCACGAGCAGGATGCTCATCGCGGCGCCGATGTCGGGCCGGTTGGCCTGGTTCATCTGCGCGTTGATGACGCCGGACACCGTCATGTTGCTGGGCCCGCCGAGCAGCAACGGCGTGACGTAGAAGCCCAGGGCCATGACGAAGACGAGCACGCCGCCGCTGAGCATGGACGGCAGGATCTGCGGCCAGGTGACCGAGCGGAACGTCAGCAGCGGGCCCGCGCCGAAGATCGTGGCCGCGTTGAGCTGCTCGCGATCGATCGACTGCAGCGCCGACATCACCGGGAGCACCGCGAACGGCAGCATGACGGCGACCATGGCCGGATACATGCCGATGGTTGTCTGGTACAGCTCCAGCGGCTCGTCGGCCAGGCCGAACAGCCCGAGGAACCAGTGCAGGGCGCCCTGTGGCAGCTCCAGCAGCATCCAGCCGAAGGAGCGCACCATGATCGACGTCCACAGCGACAGGATCAGCGCGGCGAGCAGGCCGAAGCGCAACCACACGGGCGACGCGACGATCGCCAGCGCGTAGGCGGTCCCCAGCACCACGGTCAGGACCATGACGACGACCGCCATGACGATCGTCCGCATGAGCGACCCGGCGAAGGTCGGCACGTCCAGTGCGTCGCCGTACGCCACGCCACCGCCCTCGAACGACTGCGTGACGAGCATCAGCAGCGGGAGTCCCAGCGCGACGGCGAAGAACACCAGGGGCGGCCAGAGCAGCCACCGGGACTCGGCTCTGGACACCCCCAGCGGCTTGCGCACTGCCGGGCTCACCGGGGCTCCCGGCATGGTGATGGTCGGCACGCTCACTTCGTCATGCTCCCGGATCGAGGTTGCGGACGTGTTGCAGAAGCTCACCTGTGCATTCTGTGGATCCAATCTAGCCCTCTATGGATCCTGAAGCGTATCGGTGATGTTACGGCTCCGCAACACCCGTCCCGTTCAGTCCAGGACGGGAGCGCCGGAGAGGAACCGGTCGACGACGTTGCCGAGCAGCCTGGACACCGACGTCTCGCCGTCGTCCCCGCCGAGCGCGCCGGCGAACGCGATCGACCCCGTCGAGAACACCGCGCCGCCGCCCGCACGCGGCACCAGGACGAGGTCGGAGCGCACCTTCGGGTTGCGTCCGCCGCCCAGGACGCGGCTGGTCATGTTGAAGTTCTCGCGCGCCTCGAGCATGTCGTCGCCGTGCCCGACGGACGTCGCCAGAACGACGGCGTCCGGCGACGTGCCGAGCGGCGGGCTGGCGGAGTCGATCTCCAGGCCGGCCGCTCCGCCGGCGACGCCGTACCGGCCGAAGTCGGGTCCGTCGACGCCGTCGAACACCCAGGCGACCCGCGGGTCGTCGGTGGCCCGGCGGTAGCCCGCGGACGCGCCGGGGTTGCCGGCCGCGACGAACCCCACCCCGAACGTCTTCTGCGGTGCCCGGCCGCGGAACCGCCAGATGCCGCCGGGTTCGCCGGTGAAGGACAGGTGGTACTCCCCCGGGTCGGCGCACCAGGCCTGCGTGCCGCCCCAGCGGCGGATCTCGATGACCTGCTCGTCCTGCGGGTCGTACGCCGTCACCCAGTACATGCCGTTGCCACCCAGGTAGAGCAGCCGGCCGCCGCCGGCGACGTACTCCTCGTACGCGTCGAGCATCGGCCCGCTCGCGTACTCCGGGTGCGACCCGGTGAGCACGGCCGCGTACCGCGCGAGCAGGGCGGCGCCCTCGCGCCGCAGGTCGAGGTCGGTCGCGACGTCGTAGCGGCGGCCGGTGCGCTCCAGCCAGTCGACGATCTGCATGTCGCCGGTGAACTGCCAGACCGGCGCGTTGTGGTCGTAGACGCGCTCGCGCATGGTCAGGATCGGCCGGCGCCAGCTGGAGTAGAACACCGGCGAGCCGTCGCCGTGCACTTCGTACAGCGACAGCCCGAGCTCGCGGCGGGCGTTGCGGAACAGCTCGAAGTCGTCGAGCGTGGGCACCATCTGGCTCCACACCTGCGTGCGCGGGCTGTCGACGCCCACGTGGTCGTTGGCGTAGGCGAGGTAGGAGTTGGTCGGCAGCACGAGCAGCAGCGGCGCCGTTGCGGTGCCCGCGGGCGGGCCGACGAACACCGGGACCAGGTCCTCAGTTGTGTCATCGGCCGTGAGCCGGACGGCGTACACCCCGCTGCGCAGGTCCGGCGGCAGCTCGATCCCGGCCTGCGGCCGCCAGCCGCAGTCGGTGAGGTCGTCGCGGTGGAAGTGGATCGCCGCGTACTGGTCCGGCGCGAACCGGGCGTCGGTGACGTCGCCACGCCAGCCCGACGCGGTGACGGCGCGGTGCGGGTGCTGCGCGGTGACGCCGTGCCGGCCGCGGCCGCTGACGTCGGCGACGTGCGTGGTGGCGGCGATCCCGTCCGGCCCGATGCCGGCGCCGAGGTCCCAGGCCGCGACGACCGCGGGGTGGGCCGCCAGCTCGCGGCGGGAGCCGGTCGCGGCCGCGGCGGCGACGATCACCGGGTTCTCGATCCGGCCGTCGAAGCTCAGCTCCGGCTCACGGCCGTCGCGCAGCGACCGGCAGCCCCACAGCAGCGGACCGGGCGCCGGGACGACGGGCGCACCGAGCACGACCGACGCGGTGGCGGGTGCGGCGGGCGGCCGCACGAACCGGTTCGCGGCGAACGTGCCCGCCTGGGCCACCTCGATCCGCAGCCGCTCACCGGGGCGGCCCGGGATCACGGCCCGGACCTCGACCCAGCAGCCCGCGGCCAGCGGCTCGCCGGCCGACAGGCTGACCGGGCCGGACGTCGTGCAGACGCCGACGCAGGCCCGGCCGCTGGGGTCGAGCCCGACCCACCAGCCGGTGCCGTCGGCGGCGTGCGCGATCGCGACCTGCGGGCCCAGCGCCGGGTCGCCGGGCGTCGTCGGCAGCAGCGCCAGCGCGACGACCAGCCCGTCCGGCCCGATCGGCGGGACGCCGCCGAAGCGCGCATACGAGCCGGTGGCCGTGCGCTGCTCGATGCCGGGCGCCTCGACGGGCTCGGCGGCGGGCACCGCCTCGGTGCGCCGCCGGACCCCGGCGGCGGGGATCTCCAGCGCCCGCAGCCGGACCAGCTCGCCGCGCCAGCGCTCGGCGGGGGTGCTGACGTGCAGCTCGACGGTGTCGCCGGGACGGTAGGAGACGCGGCCGGTGTAGCCCATCACCCGCGGCGGGACGACGACCGGTGGCGCCTCCTCACCCATCTGTATAGACCTCGCGCCCGCCGACGACGGTGCGCAGCACGGCCGCCTCGGCGAGCTCGTCGTCGCTGGCCCCCACCGGGTCGACGCTCACCTCGACCCAGTCGGCCAGCTTGCCCGGCGCGAGGCTGCCGCGCACGCCGTCGGCGAAGCAGTAGTAGGCCGAGTCCACGGTCCACATCCGCAGCGCCTCGGCGGGGGTGAGCGCCGAGTGCGCGCCGAGCGGGTCGTCGCGGCCCCGGATCCGCCGGGTCCGCGCCTGCCACATGCCGAACAGCGGCGACATCGGGAAGTCGGGGCCGTCGGAGCCGCCGGCCAGCCGCACGCCGGCGTCGGCCCAGGCGCGCAGCGGGGCCAGCAGCTCGGCCGCCGGGCCGAAGCGATCGGCGATCCCGGCGCCGACCCGCCAGTGCATGGACGGCTGCGTCGACAGGACGACACCCAGCCGCGCGGCCAGCTCCATCGACTCCGCCGACGGCCACAGGTAGGCATGCATGATCGAGAACCGCAAGTCGCGGATGGCGTGGCGCTTGTCCGCCCGCTCCATGCAGTCCAGCACGATCCGGACCGCCTCGTCGCCGACGGTGTGCACGGCGACCGACCAGCCGCGGGCGGCGCAGTGGTCGACCAGCGCCTGGAACGTCTCGGTGGAGCAGACCTGGGTGCCGTGGTAGCCGGGCCGGCCCGGCCAGTCGCGGCCGAGCAGCGCGGTGCCGAAGCCGCCGGTGCCGTCGAAGTACACCTTGAGCGGGCCGACGCGCAGGCGCTCGTCGCCGAAGCCGGTGACCGTGCCGAGGCCGGCCAGGTACTCCTCCGGCGCGACCGCGGTGTCGACGAGGGGCATGGCCAGCGTCCGCAGCGTCAGCGTGCCGCGGGCCCAGGCCTCCTGGTAGACGGCCAGCTCGGCCGGGCTGAGCCCAGGCTCGGCGGCGCCCACGACGCCCAGGCTGTGCAGGTACGTCTGCGCCTCGGCGAGCGCGGCGTGCAGCTCGTCGGCGTCGACCGGCGGGATCTGGGCGAACACGAGGTCGGCGGCGGGCCGCTCGACCAGCACGCCGGTCGGCTCGCCGCCGGCGTCGCGCTCGATGGTGCCGCCGGGCGGGTCCGGCGTGGACCGGTCGATGCCGGCGCGCCGCAGCGCGGCCGTGTTCACGATCGCGTCGTGCGTGCGGCGGTCGAGGTAGAGCGCGGTGCCGCCGGAGACGGGGTCGAGGTCGTGCCGGTCCGGCAGCCGGCCCTCCGCGAGATCCTCGGCGTGGAAGTGCGCGCCGACGACGGCCCAGTCCAGCCCGGGGTGGGCGGCCAGCCAGTCGCGGACCCGCTCGACGACCTCCCGCACCGACCCGGCGTCGGAGATCGTCAGCCGCCGCCGTTCCAGGCCGACGACCAGCGTGTGCAGGTGCGCGTCGATGAAGCCGGGCAGGACCGTGCCCCGTGCCCGCTCGACCCGCGCGGACGGGTCGAGCCCGTGCATCGCGGCGAGGGTGCCGGTCGCGACGATCCGGCCGCCGCGCACGAGCATCGCGTCGGCGAGCGGCCGCTCGTCGTCCATCGTGCGGATCCGGCCGCGGACGATCACCGGATGATCGTCCGCGGCCGGTGCGGTGGTCAGCCCGCCAGCCATTCCGTGTACCAGTTGAGCAGGTCCTCGGTGGCCTCGGAGCGGGCCTTGGAGTCCTGGTAGACGACGGTCTCGTGGTTCGGCGCGTTCACGAGGTTGTCCTGGACGTCCTCGGGGATGAACTCGTACGCGTCGGGGTTGCCGGGACCGTAGTTGGTGCGCTCGGCGAACTGCGCCTGCAGCTCCGGGTCGTGGAAGACCTCGGTGAGCGCCAGGATGTTCTCCTGGTTCGGCGCCTCCTTCGGGATCGCGATCACGTTCGGCGCGACCACCGCCTGGTCCCACGAGACCGTGACGTCCTGGCCGGCGTTGCGCAGCGCCGCGAACTGGCCGCTCGGGCCCATGGCGACGGCCGCCGTGCCGGAGACGAGCAGCTGCTGGATCTCCGGGTAGGACATGTAGAACACCATCTCCGGCCGCAGCTCGTCGAGCTTCGCCGAGCACCGGTCGAAGTCCAGCGGGTACAGGTCCTCGGCGGCGACGCCGTCGGCCAGCAGCGCGATCTCGCAGGAGCTGTCGTAGCTGCCCGGCGTGCCGGGCCAGGCCCGCTTGCCCGGGTAGGTCTCGGTGTCCCAGAAGTCGGCCCAGGTCTGCGGCCCGCCGTCGGGGAAGGTGCTGGTGAGGTACCCCTGCGCGTGCCCGACGTAGAAGGTCCCGAAGGCGTAGGCGCGGATGTCCTCGGGCAGCGCCTGGTCCTGGAACTCCTCCGGGATCTGGATGACGTTGTCCATGTTGGCGTAGACGAGGTCGAGCCCGACGTGGGTGGCGTCGTAGTCGCCCGGCCCGCCGGACATCATCTCCTCCTGCATGGCGTCGTTGACCACGACGGAGGTGACCTCGACGCCGGTGTCGTCGGTGAACGGGCCGAAGTAGATCTCCTGCCGGGCCTCGTTGGTCGGCCCGCCGAAGTCGGACCAGATGATCTCGCCGCTGAGCTCTGCCGCGCCGTCGCCACTGGTCTGCGCGTCGTCGCCGGCGTCGTCGCCGCAGCCCGCGAGCAGGGCGAGGCTGGTCGCCGCGGCGCCGAGCGCGACACCGGCCCGGCGGATGTCCCTGCGTGTGAACGCCTTGGTGCCGCTGCGTGTGAGCGCCATGTCGAACCCCCTTCTCGCGATCTGTGTGGATCCACCATAGCGGGTAGTGGATCCAATTGGGTCACGATTGTGTTACACCTGGCCAGCGGGGCCGCGTCACCACTGACGCAGGCGCTTGGCCGGCAGCAGGTCGGCGGCGGTGACGGCGACGGTGTCGTCGCCGCGCGTCACCCACACGCGCGCCCGCGGCCAGTAGTCGCTGAGCAGCTCGGCGCAGACGCCGCACGGCTCGATCACGTGCTCGGTGCCGCCCGGCCGGCGCAGCACGCTCACCGAGCTCAGCACCGACGGTGCGGCCCCGGAGGTCGCGGCGTACGCGACGACGTTCCCGGCGGCAACACCCTCCGCGCACACCGCGCTGCGCCGCGCCGACCCGTCGACGTGAACGCCCAGCTGCACGGACCCGTCGGCCAGTCGCATCGCGGCGACGACCTCGTGCCGTCCGGCCACGTACACGCGGTCGAGCAGCGCCGCGGCCGCCGCCATCAGCGCGGCGTCGTCGTCGCCCATCTCCGGCGGCCGGGCCAGCGGCGGCCGGCTCATGACCCGAGGCCCAGCAGCTTCGCGTAGTTGCCACCCTCGACGAGCGCGCGGTCGGCCGGGTCGGGGATCGCCTTCGCGATCTTCAGCCGCTCGATGTCGAAGTCCGAGCCCGGCCACTCGGTGCCCATGAGGATCCGCTCCGCGCCGAGCCGGGCGTAGGCGCGCTTGACGTCGGCCATGAGCGTCGCTGAGGTCTCGAGGTACACGTGCGGCTGCCGCTCGGCGACGATGATCGCCTCGGGCACGTTCCAGACCGCGCCCATGTGGGCGATGATCGTCGGCACGTCCGGGTGGCCCTTCGCGATCTCCTCGATGGCGAACGGCGCGCAGAACGGGTCGTCGAGCGCGTTGATCAGCACGACCATCCCGTGCTCCGCGCACCGGCGGAAGACCGGGTCGAGCAGGCCGTGGTCGGCGACGTGGTAGCCGTGCAGGCTGGGGTGCAGCTTGAGGCCCCGGATGCCGGCCTCGGCCAGCCGGGCGATCTCGTCGAGCGCGTCGTCGGCCTGCGGCATGACCTGGCCGAAGCCGATGAACCGGTCCGGGTACGCGTCCTGCATGCCGATGATGAAGTCGTTCTCGATGCGCTGGGACAGCGAGCACACCATGGCCATGTCGACGCCGGCGGCGTCCATGCTGGTCAGGATCCGCTGCGGGTCGAACGGGACGTACGCGGGCGGCTCCTCCCCCGGCCGGGCGCCGGTGAGGTAGTCCGAGCGCCCGCGGACGTCCTGCGTCGTGTTGTACGCGTCGATGATCATCAGCCGGCCAGCCATTCGGTGTAGGTGTCGAGCATCGCCTGCTTGTTCTCCGCCCGCCATCGCTCGTTCCACGGGATGACGAGGCCCTCGTGCTCCGGTGCGTTCGGCAGGGTGGCGGCGAGCTCCGGGTCCAGGCTCTCGAACACCTCGGAGTTGACCGGGCCGTAGCCGGTCCGCTCGACGAACGTCACCTGGTGCTCGGGGTCGTTCATCCACTCCGCGAGCGCCAGCACCGCGTCGGGGTTGCCCGCCTCCGCCGGCAGGACGAAGCCCTGCGGCGTCGTGAACGCCTGGTTCCACTGGACGGTGACGTCCTGGCCGGCATTGCGCAGCGCGTTGAACTGGCCGGTCACCGACACCGCGATCGCGGCGCTGCCGCTGACCAGGAGCTGCTGCACCTCGGCGTAGGACTGGTAGAAGACGAGGTCGTCGCGGATCGTGTCGAGCTTGGCAACGGCCCGCTCGAGGTCGAGCGGGTAGAGGTCCTCGGGCGCGACGCCGTCGGCGAGCAGGGCGATCTCGTAGGACGAGTCGTAGAACGGCGGCTGCCCGGGCCAGGCGCGCTTGCCCGGGTACTTCTCGGTGTCGAAGAAGTCGGCCCAGTTCTGCGGGCCGCCGTCGGGGAAGGTGTCGGTCAGCCAGCCCTGCGCCATGCCGAGGTAGAAGCCGCCCATCAGGTATGGGCGCAGCTCGTCGGGCAGCAGGTCCGACTGCGCATCCGCCGGCAGCTCCTGCGCGCCGTCGGGGTAGTTGATCGGCTCGGCGGCGCTGACCTGGAACACGTCGTAGTCGCCGGCCTCGCCCTCGAGCATCGGGTAGTAGACGGCGTCCTCGATGGGGACGGAGGTCACCTCGACGCCGTGCTCGTCGGCGAACCCGTCGAAGTAGGCGACCTGGCGGCTGTCGTTCGTCGGGCCGCCGAAGTCGGCCCAGATGACCTCGCCGCCGATGCCGCCCTCGGCGGCGGTGTCGTCGCCGGAGGAGCCGCTGCAGCCGGCGGCGAGCGCGGCGGCGGTGATGAGGGCGAGGCCGGTGGCGGCGAGCCGCCGGCCGTGCGGGTGGATGGTCATGTCGGACGCTCCTCTGCAGTGCGGGGGTGGGGTTCCGCAGCGTCGCGGACGTTCTGGAGGTCGGGGTGGCGGTCGACGTGGCCGAGCACGGCCTCGATGCCGGCCGTGGCGCCGAGCAGCTCGAACTCGCCACGGTGGCGGCCGACGACCTGCAGGCCGACCGGCAGTCCCGCGCTGAAGCCGGCCGGTGTGACGACGACGGGGTGGGCGGTGACGGTGAACCGGTTGGCCAGCATCTGCCAGCGGAAGTACCGGTCGTACTCGACGTCGCCGACGCGGTCGACCCATTCCACCTCGGCCGGCGGCGCGACGACCGGCGTGGCCGGCGCGACCAGCACGTCGACGTCGTCGAACAGCTGCGCCGTGCGGCGGAAGACCTCGGTGCGCGTGCGCAGCGCGTCGGCGAGCTGCGCCGCCGTGAGCCGCTCGCCCTGCCGGATGTTGCGCAGCAGGTCCGGGCGCATCGCGTCGCCGTGCTTCGCCGCGGCGTCGCGGCCGAAGGCGAAGAAGTTGAACATCTCGATCGTCTCCCACGCCTCCTCGGCGTCGGCGAGCTCCGGCTCGAAGTCGACGATCGAGTAGCCGGCCGCCGCGAGCGCGTCGCGGGCGGCGGCGTGGACGGCGGCGATCTCCGCGCTGATCGGCACGCCGCCGGCCGTGGCGCTCCAGCCGATCCGCACCCGGTCCGGCCCGGCCGGCGCGACCTGCAGGAAGCGGGCCGGGTCCTCCGGGATCGACATCGGCGCGATCGGGTCCGCGCCGCTCATCGCGGCGAGGCCGAGGGCGGCGTCGAGGCTGGACCGTGCCATCGGGCCGAGCACGCCGTGCGCGGTCCAGCCGTTGTCGGGCCGCCCGCTCGCGACCCGGCCGGGCGCCGGGCGCAGGCCGACGACGTTGCAGAAGGCCGCCGGGTAGCGCAGGCTGCCGCCGCTGTCGGAACCGTCGGCGATCGGCAGCAGGCCGGCCGCGAGCGCCGCGGCCGCGCCGCCGCTGGACCCGCCGGCATGCCGGGCCGGGTCGTAGGGGTTGCGGCACACGCCGTGCAGCGGGTTGAACGTCAGCGTGCCCAGGCCCTCCTCGGGCGTGGCCGTCTTCCCGATGACGATCGCGCCGGCGGCGCGGATGCGCCGGACCATGAGCGCGTCCTCGGTGGCCGGCGGCGCGCCTGCGTAGGCGGCCGACCCGTGGCTGGTCGGGAGCCCGGCGACGTCCATGAGGTCCTTCACCGCGGTCGGGAGCCCGTGCAGGACGCCGACGTCGTCGCCGCGGGCGACCGCGCGGTCGGCCTCGCGGGCCGCGGCGAGCGCGTCCGGCTCCGGGACCATCGAGACGATCGCGCCGATGGTGTCGTTGTGCTCGGCGATGCGGTCGAGGTGGGCGCGCATCACCTCCTCGGCGGAGATCTCCCGGGTGCGGATGCCGCGTGCGAGGCCGGCGGCGCTCCACCAGTGCAGCGGGGTGTCGGTCATGGGGCTCCGTCCGTTCGGTCGAGCAGTGCGGCGGGGCGGGCGACGATGAGGTCGTCGATCCGCTCGGGCGGGACGCCCAGGCGGGCGAGTGCGGGGACGATGCGGCGTACGACGTGCCCGTAGCCCATGCCGCCGTACCGGGTGAGCTGGCCCTTCGTCCACACCGAGCAGGTCAGCGTGACGGCGACGCCCGGGCGGTCGTCGAGCAGCCGCAGCAGGAAGTCCAGGCGCTCGCCGTCGGTGGCGTCGCGGGCGCCGTCGCCGAAGTAGTGCTCGCTGCCGAAGGCGAACTCGACCGTCGCTCCGGTGTCGGCGATCTCGCGCACGTAGGCGGCGTCGAGGACCTTGTCGATGTTGCAGAACAGGATGCGCGACGGGTCCAGCCCCTCGGCGGCGAGCAGCGCCGCGACCTCCGGCCCGCGGCGGGCCCGGGCGTCGAGGCGGATGCTCACGGCCGCGTGCGCCGCGGCCGCGGCCCGGGCGGCGGCCCGCAGCGCGCGGCCCTCCGCCGCGGTGATCTCGTCGCTGGTGCCGAGCAGCCCGAGCAGGCCGGCGCGGAAGTCCGTGCCGGGGATGGCGTCGGTGAGCGCCGTGGTGAACGCGCGCTCCATCTCGGCCTCGGTCTGCCCGGCCCACCAGTCCGGCAGCGTCTTGTCGATGTAGCTGCCGTAGGCGGCGACGATGTGCACCCCGGCCGCGCGCGAGACGGCCGGGAGGTCCGCGTGGCGCGGGCCCATCCCCCAGGACGTCGCCTCGACGATCGTGCCCAAGCCGTCGGCCGCGGCGGCCTTCAGCTCGGCCACGGCGGTCTCCGGCGAGTCGAGCGTGAGGTTGTCGGGCAGCGACAGGTAGCTCCACCGCAGGTCGCCGAGGATCTCCGGGCGCACCGGCCCCTCGAGGACGCCGCCCTCGCGCGTCGGCCGCGTCAGGCCGCGCGCGTCGGTGAGCACGTGCTCGTTCGTGGCGACGCGGCCCAGCCGGGCCGCGTCGACCGGGCCGAGGACGGTCTCGATCATCCGGCCGCCTCGTCGTGCACCGTCCGCCCGCCGACGTCGGTGCGCAGCACCCGCAGCGTGCGCAGGTCGTCGACGGTCACCGCCGTCGGGTCGTCGGACCACAGCGCCCAGTCGGCGAGGCGCCCGGCCCGCAGCATGCCGCGCGACTCCTCGGCGAAGGCGGCGTACGCCGCGCCGGTCGTGTAGGCGGCCAGCGCCTCCTCGACGGTGATCGCCTCGGCGAGGCTGAGCGGCTCGGCCTCGTCGCGCACCCGCCGTGTCACCGCCTGCCACACGAGGTGCCGCGGGTCGAAGGCGAAGAACGGCCCGTCCGAACCGAACGCGACCACGGCGCCGGCGTCGAGCCAGCTGCGCACCGGGTTGGCGCGCTCGGCCCGGTCACCCAGTTTGGCGCGCAGGCCGGCGCCGTTGTGCCAGATGATCGACGGCTGCAGCGAGGCGATCGCGCCGGCCCGGGCGGCGGTCGCGATCGTCTCCGCCGTCGGCTCCAGGTAGCCGTGGATGATCTGGAAGCGGCGCTCGGCGACGGCCGGGCCCACGTCGGCGTACGTGCGGGCGACGAGGTCGATCGCAGCGCCGCCGACGGCGTGCGTGCCCACGCCCCAGCCGTGCTCGGCGCAGAAGCGCACCAGCCGCCGGAAGTCCTCGTCGGAGATCCGCTGCAGGCCGGTGTAGCCGGACTCGTCCCACGGCTGAGCCAGCAGCGCCTGGCCCTTCAGCGCCTCGCCGTCGGCGTAGACCTTGATCGGGCCGATCCGCAGCTCGTCGTCGCCGAACCCGGTGGAGACGCCGGTGCCCTCCAGGTGCGCGATGACGGCGTCGACGTCGGGCGTCGCCGCGGAGCCGGGCTCGAGGTAGGGCATCGCGACGGTGCGCATCGTGAGCACGCCGCGCCGGCGCGCCTCCTGGTAGCCGCGCATCTCGTCGATCGTCGTGGCCGGGTCGACGATGCCGGTGAAGCCGAGCTGGTGGAACAGCCGCTGGGCGACGTCGATGCCCTCGACCCGCTCGTCCAGCGTCGGCGGCTGCCGCCGTGGCCAGTCCTCGTCGTGGAAAGTCCGGCCCATCGTCTCGATGAACTCGTCCAACCCGGCGCCGGCGGGCAGGTGGGCCAGCGCCTTGAGCCCGCCCCGCTGCATGTGCAGGTGGGCGTCGATGAGGCCGGGCAGGATGACGCCGTCGTGCGGCTGCTCCGGTGTCCCCGCGGGCACCGCCGCGCGCGCCTCTTCGAGTGTGCCCACCGCGACGATGCGGTCGCCCGCGACGGCCAGCGCCTCGGCCCGCGGCCGCTCGGGGTCCATCGTCAGCACCGGAGCGACGTGGATCCGCGTCATGCGACCACCGCCTGGGCCGGCTGGCGCGGGTCGGCGGCGGACTCCAGGAACCCGGTCCGGGCGTTGCGGTAGATCGCCTCGACCGCGGCGGCGTCGCGGGTGAAGGCCGGCCAGCGGCGCACGTCGTGCCCGCGCCGCTCCAGCTCGGTGTGGACCGACTCGTCGAACCGGTCCTCGAGGAAGACGTGCGCGGCGAGGTAGTCGAACGGCGCGAACGAGTTCGGGAAGCTCCACGTCGAGAAGCGCGGCGCGTTCACCGCCTCCTGCAGGTCCATGCCGAAGTGGAAGGCGTTGAGGAAGACCTGGAGCATCGCCTGCACCTGCATGTCGCCGCCCGGGCAGCCGAACGGCAGCACGCTGCCGTCGTCGCGCACCGCGATGGCGGGGTTGGGGGTCAGGCGGGGCCGCTTGCCCGGCGCCACCCCGGACGGGTGTGCGGGGTCCGGCCGCGACTGCAGCCCGCGCAGCGACGGCACGATGCCGGTGCCGGGCACCACCGGTGCGGTCGAGGCGCCGTCGGACGGCGTCGCCGAGAACGCGTTGCCCCAGCGGTCGACGACGCAGACGTAGCTGGTGCCGCCCTCGCCGATGTGGCGCACCTCTTCGGCGCTGATCGCGTCAGGCAGCGCCTGCGACTGCCCGAACAGCGCCGGTGGCAGGCCGGCGAAGGCCTTCTCGGGGTCGATGGCGCCCGCCCGGGCGGCGACGTGCTCGTCGCCGAGCAGCCGGTCGAGCGGGACGTCGACGAACGCGGGGTCGCCGAAGTGGTGCTCGCGGTCGGCGAAGACGCCCTTGAGCGCCTCGATGACGACGTGCGCGTACTGCGGGCTGTTGTGCGCCAGGCCGTCGAGACCGTAGCGCTCCAGGATCAGCAGCGCCTCGGCCAGGATCGGCCCCTGGCACCAGGCGCCGCAGGTCAGCAGGGTGAAGTCGCGCCAGCGCGTCTCGACGACCGGCTCGTACCGGGACCGGAACTCGGCGAGGTCGTCGCGGCGCAGGTAGCCGCCGTTGGCCTCGTGGTAGTCCACGATCAGCTCGGCGATCGGGCCCTCGTAGAACGCCGCGCGGGCCGCCTCGAGGCCGGCGACACGGTCGCCGCCGGCCGTCGTATCGGCGTCGATCATGGTCTGGATCGTGCGGGCGAGGTCGGCCTGGACGAACCGTTCGCCCACCCGCGGCGGCCGGCCGCCGGGCAGGTAGATCGCCTCGTTGGCGGCCCACTTCCGGTAGCCGGCCTGCCGCTTGGCGATGCCGTCGGCGAGCAGCGGGTGGACGGCGAACCCGTCGCGGGCCAGCCGCAGCGCGGCGTCGGCGACCTGCCCGAACGTCATGGTCCCGTAGTCGCGCAGCGCGCTGATCCACGCGTCGGGCGCGGCCGGCACGACGGTGCGCAGGATGCCGGTGGGGATCGTGCCGTCGTGCTCGGTCATGAACAGGTCGGCCGGCAGCCGCCGCGGCCAGACCCCGAGCCCGTCGAGGCTCACGGTCGTGCCGTCGGCGAGGCGGATCATGATGGGCGCGACGCCGGCGAAGTTCACCTCGTCGGCGTGCAGCACGGCCAGCGCCATGCCCGCACAGCACCCGGCGTCGACGGCGTTGCCGCCCGCCTCGAGGATCGCGAACGCGGCCGACGAGGCGAGGTAGTGCCCCGACGACGCGGAGTGCCGGGTGCCGAGCAGGGTCGGGTTCGGGGCCAGCCAGCTGGGCGTCATGGAACGCATCGTAGCTTGAGGATCCCATCTCGTCGACATTGGATCCACGCCTGCATTCCGCCGCCGGCCCTCAGGCCGCTGCGAGAGTGCTGCGCCGGCCACCGATGCCCGCGAAACCGCGGGATGCAGACCGGCGCACGCCCGGATCCGTCGCTGTGGCGTGCATCCGCCGGTTTCGCGGGCTCGACTGGCTTCTTCCCGTGATGAGCCCACCCACCCACCTGTCTCTTATTCCCATCTGACGCTGCCGACGCC
>NZ_POTW01000042.1 GCF_003236295.1 Jiangella anatolica | reverse complement strand
CCGCATGGGCGCGCTCCCCAGCAGGCGGGTCGGCACCGTGGACGACAGCCCGCCAGCGAACACGCGCATCGGCGTCGCGCCGAGCAGTCGGGTAGGCACCGTCCCGGACGCCCACGTGACCCCCGCCGCGATGACCGCCGCCGTCCCCAGCACGGGGACCAGCGCCGCGACACCCGGGAACGGCGTCGCCGCGTCGTACGTCAGCGCCGCCCAGCCGATCGCCGCGAGCCCGCCGCCGGCCAGTGCGCCGGCCAGCCGGCGCGGCAGCCGCTCCAGCCGCCGGGCGCCGATCGCCAGCGCCGCGCCGGCCGCCAGCTCCCACGCGCGCGTCGTCGACACGAGGTACGCCGCGCCGGGCGATGCCGCGGTCAGGTGCACCGACCACGCGAGCGACGGGACCGCGACGACGGCCAGCCCAGCCAGCAGCGTCCGCCGCAGCGACGGCGTGCCGCGGCGGCGCCGGTGCCACCACACCAGCGCCAGGATCAGCACCGGCCACAGCACGTAGAACTGCTCCTCGACGGCGAGGGACCAGAAGTGCTGCACGGGGCTGGGCGGCTCGCCGGCGGCGAGGTAGTCCACCGAGTCGGCCGCGAGCCGCCAGTTCACCACGTACGTCGCCGCCGCGGCGATGTCGCCGGCGACCGCGGGCCAGCGCAGCGGCGGCAGCAGCAGCATCGTCAGCGCGGCGGTCGCGGCCAGCACGACCGCCGTCGCCGGGAGCAGCCGGCGGATCCGGCGGGCGTAGAACCGGCCCAGCCGCAGCCGCCCGGTCGACTCGACCTCGCGCAGGATCAGCCCGGTGATGAGGAAGCCGGAGATGACGAAGAACACGTCCACGCCGACGAAACCGCCGCTGACCAGTGGAATGCCCGCGTGGTAGGCCAGCACCAGCAGCACCGCGACGGCGCGCAGACCCTCGACGTCCGGCCGGAAGTTCGATGGTTGCGCGCCGGTTCGGGACCGGTCCGTCACGTCGCAGGCACTCCTCCCGGCGGCTGTGGCGTCACCGTGAGGGCGTACCCAGCCGCGGCCGCGGCGAACGTGGGAGTCCGCCGCGGCCGGGTCGTGCCGCGGGCCGCGGGAGGTCAGGCCGGCTGCCCGATGGCCCCGATCAGGTCGGCGAACCAGGGCGTGGAGGGGTCGAACTCCTTGCCGCCCTTGATCCGGTCGAACTCGATGGCGCGCAGCCGTCCGCCGCGCTCCTCGTCGTGCCCGATGAGGCCGCCCTCGTGCCGCAGCGCACACTCGACGGCGAGGTCGGTGCAGCTCTTGATCAGCCGCAGGTCGTCGGCGTTCGCGGCGGCGGAGCGGCTGAAGTAGCCGCTCTTCTGCACCATGACCTTCTCGGCGCCGACGCGGGCGGCGAACTGCTTGGCGAACCAGGCGCCGGGGTTGATCTTGTCGATCTTGACGTGGCCGAACGGGTCGCGCGGGACCTCCTCGCCGGCCTCCTCCATCTCGGTGATGATCTCGTCGACGCCGGCGCCCTCGGACAGGAAGATGTTGACGCAGCCCAACTCGTCCATCACCGAGCGCAGCCGGCCGGCCTCGGCGTCGAGGTCGAGCTTCTGCTCGGGCAGGTAGACGGCGTGGACGTCCCAGCGGCGCGGGTCGACGCCCAGCTCCGGCGCCCACTCCTGCGCGGCCAGCCACTTGCGGTAGGCGCGCGCCGTCGCCGCCGTCAGCCAGCCGCAGTGCCGGCCCATCACCTCGTGGACGATGAGCATCCGCGGGTTGGAGGAGTGCTCGGAGATGATGTTGCGCGCGTAGATCGAGCCCTGCTCGGCGGCGGTCCAGGCGCCCAGGCTCTGCCGCACCGGCACGATGTCGTTGTCGACGGTCTTCGGCAGCCCGACGACGGTCAGCTCGTAGTCGTTGGTCGCGAGGTACGCGGCGAGGTCGGCGGCGGTCGTGTTCGTGTCGTCGCCGCCGATCGTGTGCAGCACGTCGACGCCGTCGCGGGTGAGCTGCTCGGCCGCGACGTGGAGCGGGTCCTGGCCCTCCTGGACCAGCCCGCGCTTGACGCAGTCGGCGACGTTGGTCAGCTTGACCCGGCTGTTGCCGATGGGCGAGCCGCCGAACCGGTGCAGCCGCGACGCCGTCGCCCGCATCTCGGGCGTGACGGTGATCGAGCGGCCGGTCAGCAGGCCCGCGTAGCCGTCGAGGTAGGCGATGATCTCGACGTCGGGCGCGATCTCGGTGTACCGCTCGATCAGGCCGCCGACGGCCGAGGACAGGCACGGGGCCAGGCCGCCGGCCGTGAGCATGGCGACCTTGCGCACGGGGGTGCTCTCGGGCATATGACGTGACCTTCTGTCGGAGTGGGACGGATCGCATGTCACCTTATCGTCGGTTCCTGAGACCACCGGCCGCGCTGTCCGGGGTGTGGGCGTTCACGGCGGGTTCACAGCGCGGCGGCCTACCCTGTCAGGTGTGAACTCCCCGGAGGACCTTGCGCTGTACACCGAGCTGACCGACGCGGTCGGCGCGCTGGAGGCCGGTCAGCAGCCCGAGTGGCCCGACCCGGCCGCCGTCCAGGACGCCGTCGCGCAGCTGCGCGCCATGCCGCCGCTGGTGTTCGCCGGCGAGTGCGACCTGCTGCGCGAGCGGCTGGCCGCAGTGTCCCGCGGCGAGGCGTTCGTCCTGCAGGGCGGCGACTGCGCCGAGACGTTCGCCGGGGTCAGCGCCGACAACGTCCGCAACAAGCTGAAGACGCTGCTGCAGATGGCGGTCGTGCTGACGTACGCGGCCAGCGTGCCGGTGGTGAAGATCGGGCGGCTGGCCGGGCAGTACGCCAAGCCGCGCTCCAAGCCCACGGAGACCCGCGACGGCGTCACGCTGCCGGCGTTCCGCGGCGACATCGTCAACGACTTCGAGTTCACCGAGTCCGCCCGGGTGCCCGACCCGCACCGGATGGTCCGCGCCTACCACGCGTCGGCGGCGACGCTGAACCTCACCCGCGCGTTCGTCGGCGGCGGGTTCGCCGACCTGCACCAGGTGCACGCCTGGAACAACGACTTCGTCCGCACGTCGCCGGCCGGCCAGCGCTACGAGCGGCTGGCCCGGCGGCTGGACCAGGCGTTGAAGTTCATGCGGGCCATCGACGTCGACACCGAGCAGCTGCGCACCGTCGAGCTGTACTCCAGCCACGAGGCGCTGCTGCTCGACTACGAGCTGGCGCTGACCCGCATCGACTCGCGCACCGGCGCGCCGTACGACGTGTCCGGGCACTTCGTGTGGATCGGCGAGCGGACCCGCCGGCTCGACGGCGCGCACCTGGAGTTCGCGGCGCGTATCCGCAACCCGATCGGCGTCAAGGTCGGCCCGACGACGACACCGGACGAGCTGCTGGCGCTGGCGAACAAGCTCGACCCCGAGCGCGAGCCCGGCCGGCTGACGTTCGTCACCCGCATGGGCGCCGGCAAGATCCGCGACGCGCTGCCGGCGCTGATCCAGAAGGCGCAGGCCGACGGCCTGGTCGCCTCCTGGATCTGCGACCCGATGCACGGCAACACCTACGAGGCGCCCAGCGGCCACAAGACCCGCCGCTTCGACGACGTCGTCGACGAGGTCCGCGGCTTCTTCGAGGTGCACCGCTCCCTGGGCACCCACCCCGGCGGCATCCACGTCGAGCTCACCGGCGACGACGTCACCGAGTGCGTCGGCGGCGGCGACCCTATCGCCGAGGACGGCCTGGGCAGCCGCTACGAGACCGTCTGCGACCCGCGGCTGAACCGCACCCAGTCGCTGGAGCTGGCCTTCCTCGTCGCCGAGCTGCTGGAGTCGGCGAACTAGGACTCCCACCGGAACCCGTCCGGGTCGGTGAAGGCGCCGTCCGCGCCGCCGATGACGACGCCGTGCGCCCCGGCGCCGGCCGGGTCGACGCCGGCGACCTTGGCGAGGTCCTTGCGCCGGTTGAGGGTCAGCGTGACGGCGCCGGTGTCGAGCTCGGCGTACTTGCGGCCGAAGCTCTTCGCGACCGTGAAGCCGCGCTCGGCGTAGAACCGCTTGCTCGCGGCCACGTCGTCGACGCCGAGCTGGAGCACGACGTCGTCGACCTTCAGGGTGGCCGGGCCGGTGTCCTTCTTCGACGACGACGCGACCGTCACGATCGTGCCGTCCGGGGCCGTGACGACGCCGCCATAGCCCCACAGCGACTTCGAGGCGGGCTTGAGCACGGTGGCACCGGCCTCGACCGCGGCGGCGACGAGCGCGTCGACCGTGCCGGGCTGGGACGCGACGAGCGACAGCGTGAACCCGCTGAAGCCGTCGCCCGGCACGCCGCCGGACCGGAGCCGGACCCGATCGTCCAGGCCGAGGGAGGTGTAGAAGCCGGCGGCGGACGCGGGGTCGGCCACCTCGAGGGTGATGTGATCGATGGTCGTCATGAGGGTTCTTCCTTTCGATTCGGTGTGGTCAGCGCTGGAGGAAGCCGAGCAGGTTGCCGCTGGGGTCCTCGACGACGGCGGCCAGCTGCCCGCCGCCGACGTCCTTGACGTCCTGACGGGTGCGCCAGCCGGCCTCGACGGCCCGGCGCAGGGCCGCGGCGGCGTCGTCGACGTGGCAGTACCCGACGGGGCCGTTCATGCCGTGGCCGTGGCCGTTCGGGTCCAGCCCGATCTCCTGGTCGCCGAGCCGGAACCCGACGTAGTAGGGCTCGTCGGCGTAGGGGGCCACGCCCAGGACGGTCCCGTAGAGCGCCCGTGCGGCGGCCAGGTCCCGGACCGGGACGATGATGGTCTTGATGCCGTGGCTCACGGCCTGCCTCCTCGCTGCGGTGGATCCGATGCCTCAGCCTCCCGCCGGGCCGGCCCCGCCCACATCCGTGCCGAGCACGGGTCGGAGCACGTAGCCCGTACGGAATACTGGGCGGGGTGTCGAAGCAGCCGGTCACGACGGCCATCTCGGCCCGCGAGGCCGAGATCCTGGCGCTGGTCGGCGAGCACCGCACCAACGCCGAGATCGCCGCGCAGCTCTACATCTCGGTGCGCACGGTCGAGACGCACGTGTCGTCGCTGCTGCGCAAGCTGGGTGCGCCCGATCGCCGGGCGCTCGCCGGGCTCGCGGCCGAGGCGGCGCGCGAGGAGCGGACGAGTCAGGCGCTGGCCGGGCTGCCGGCGCCGCTGAACCCGTTCATCGGCCGCGCGGAGGAGCGCCGCGAGTTGCGTGAGGCGGCCGGCGCGCACCGGCTGGTCACCGCGGTCGGCCCGGGCGGGGTCGGCAAGACCCGGCTCGCGCTGGCCGTGGCCGCGGACCTGGCCGGCGACCACCCCGACGGCGTCTGGTACGCCGACCTCGTGCCGGTCACCGATCCCGCGCTGGTCGGCGCGGCCGTGGCCGACGCGCTGGGCGTGGGCGAGCAGCAGGGCCGCGGCATCGACGACTCCGTGTTCGCCGCGCTGGCCGACCGGCGCGCGCTGCTGGTGCTGGACAACTGCGAGCACCTGCTCGACGGCGTGGCCCCGTTCGTCGAGCGGATGCTGGCACGCTGCCCGGCCGTGCACGTCCTGGCCACCAGCCGGGCCCGGCTCATGATGCCGTTCGAGCGGGTCTACTCGGTGCCGCCACTGTCCCTCGGCGCCGCGTCCGACGCCGTCGCCCTGTTCGCCGACCGCGCCGCGGCCGTCGGCTGGACCGTCGAGCCCGGACAGCTGGACCAGGTCGCCGACGTGTGCCGCAAGCTCGACGGCGTGGCGCTGGCGATCGAGCTCGCCGCCGCCCGGCTGCCCGCCCTCGGGTTCGACGGACTGGCCGCCGGCCTCGCCGACCACCTGCGGCTCCTGGTGGGCGGCTATCGCGCCGACGACCGGCACCGCTCCGTGCGCGCGGTGCTGGACTGGAGCCGGGCGCTGCTCGACGAGCCCGGCGTGGTCCTGCAGCGGCGGATCTCGGTGTTCGTCTCCCCGTTCACCGCCGCGGCCGCGGCGTCGGTGGCCGGATTCGACCCGTTGGCGCCCGGCGACGTCGTCGACGGGCTGGCCCGGCTCGCGGACCAGAACCTGCTGAGCGTCGTCCCGTCCGCCGGCGTGACCCGGTACCGCGCGCTGGAGACGATCCGCCAGTACGGCGCCGAACAGCTCACCGCGGCCGGTGAGCTCGACGCCACCCGGGCCCGGCAGCTCGAGTGGTGCCTGGCCGTGGCCACCGAACTGGCCACCGACCATTCGCCGCCGGCCGGTGACTGGCGGGCGCGGTTCGACGCGGTCGCCGACGACCTGCGCTCCACCCTCGGCTGGGCGGCCGCGGACGCCGGCCGGCGCGACGGCGCCCACCGGCTCGCCCTGGCGCTGGCCGGGCTGGCCTTCACCCGCAACCTGCTCGGCGAGTCCCAGCTGCGCTACGAGCAGGCCGCCGCGCTCGCCGGCGACCCCGCCGCCGCGGCCACCGCCCTGCGATCGGCCGCGAGCGTCGCCGCGTGCCGGCTGCTCGGCGACGACACCTACCGGCTCTGGCGGGCCGCCGCCGACGCCGCCCTCGCCGCCCGCGACCCGGCGGCCGCGGCCCGGGACCTCGCCACGGCCGCGATGACCACGTACCGGAAGGCCGCGACGTTCGCCCGGCGGCCCGCGCCCGAGGAGTCGGCCGCGCTGCTCGACCGGGCGCGCGAGCTGGCCGGGGACGGCCCCGCCGCCGTGGCCGCCGTGACCCTGGCCGAGTGCGACGCGCTCGGCTACGCGTTCTTCGCCGACCACGCCCGGCCGGCGCCGTCGGCCGCCGAGCTGACCGCGCTGGCCGAACGGGCCGTCGAGCTGGCCGGCGCGCTCGGCGACCCGCTCGCCGAGAGCGCCGCGCTGCAGGCGCTGACCGCCGCGCAGCGCCGGGCCGGCGACGGCTTCGCCGCCGCGGCCACCGCGGGCCGCCGCGTCGACCTGCTAACCGCGGTACCCGTCACGCCCGCCGCTACCGACGAGCTCATCGACGCGCTGCAGATCGCCACCGCGACCAGCATCGGCGTCGGCGACTTGCCTGCGGCGCGGCGCCGTGGCCGGCAGCTGTGCGACCTGCCGCCGCTGGCCGAGACCGGCCACGTCGCCACGTCCAGGCTGATCATGGCCGACGCGCTCGCCGGACACGCCACCGACGTCATCGCCGCCGCCGGCCGGTTCCTCGACGGCTGGACGCGGGCCGGCCGGCCGCAGAACCGCGGCTTCGGCCCGGTCGCCGCCGGAGTGGCGATGATCCACGGGCTGCGCGGCGACGACGCCGCCCGGGCCGAGTGGCTCGCCGTCCTCGACCAGCTGGGCGTGACCCCCGAGGACCGCGCCGGCTACAGCCCCACGTTCGACGCGATCGTCCTGCTCCACGATGGCCGCGCCGGCGCCGCCCTGGACCTGCTCGACCCCGGCGACGGCGAGCCGAGCCCGTGGCGCACCGGGATCCTGCTGCACTGGCACGTCGCACTGCGGGCCGAGGCCGCCGTGCTGGCCGGCCGGTCCGACGCCGCCGAGCTGCTCTCCGCCGCCCGCCCGGTCGTCGGCGCGAACCCCGTCGCCGGGGCGCTGCTCGACCGGGCCGCCGCCCTCCTCGACGACGACCGCGAACGGCTGCTCGCCACCGCCGCCGCGTTCGAGGCGGCCGGCTGCCCGTACCAGCGCGACCGGACGTTCACCCTCGCCGGCGACCGGCGATGATCATGGAACCAGGGCGCCGGCGGTCGCGGCGAGGACGGGGGCGTGGTCGGCGGCCCAGCGTTCGGCCAGCGGCAGCAGGTCCGGCAGCTCCCGTTCCTCGATGACGAACGACGGCACCGGCAGGGTGGCGCCCAGCTCGGCGAGGACGGGGCGCAGCTGCAGGTCCGCGACGAAACGGTGGGTGGGCGCGGCGGCGACGGTGACCGGGACGGCGACCGTGCCGCGCAGCGCGCCGCCGGGCAGCCGGTCCAGGAACGCCTTGAGCAGGCCCGTGTAGCTGGCCTTGTACGTCGGCGTGGCCACCACCAGCACGGACGCCTCCGCCGCCGCGGCCAGCGCCGCCTCGCCGTCGGCCGCCAAGGAGTCCAGCCACTGTCCGCCGAAGCCGGCCAGGTCGAACACCGGCCCGTCGGGCAGGCCGGCCCGCGCGCCGATCGCCGACGACAGCGCCGTCGCCACCCCCAGCGTGCGCGACCCCGCTCTCGGGTTGCCGACCACTGTCACGATGCTCATCTCGCGGGAACCTCCAGAGCCGATCGAACCGGTGAACCGAGAACCGGCACGACCGGTGCGCCGGGCACGACCCGCACGGACACCGTCGCGCCGACGTCGACGCCCAGGCGGAAAAACTCCGTCCGGGTCATGGTGGCGAGCACGACCTGCTCGCCGGTGCTGACCTCGACCCGCACCTCGAAGCCGACGCGCACGACCCGGGCGACCCGGCCGGCGACGGCGTCGGGGTCGTCCGCGCCGGGCGCCAGCGCGACGTCGTGCGGGCGCACCAGCTCCGAGCCCAGCTGCGTGACCGGTCCGAGGAAGCGCATGACGAAGTCGTTGGCGGGGGAGTCGTAGAGCTGGTCCGGCGAGCCGATCTGTTCCACCCGGCCCTCGTTGATCACGACGATCTCGTCCGCCACCTCCAGCGCCTCCTCCTGGTCGTGCGTGACGAAGACGGTGGTGACGTGCACCTCGTCGTGCAGCCGGCGCAGCCACTCGCGCAGCTCCTTGCGAACCTTCGCGTCCAGCGCGCCGAACGGCTCGTCCAGCAGCAGCACCTTCGGCTCGACGGCGAGCGCGCGGGCCAGCGCCATGCGCTGCCGCTGGCCGCCGGACAGCTGCGCGGGCAGCCGGTCGGCGAACTGCTCCAGGTGCACCAGCGCCAGCAGCTCGTCCACCCGCCGGCGGATCTCGTCCTTGGGCCGTTTGCGGATCTCCAGCCCGAACGCGACGTTGCGCCGCACGGACAGGTGCTTGAACGCGGCGTAGTGCTGGAAGACGAACCCGACACCGCGCTTGCGGGCCGGCAGCGCGGTGGCGTCGAGGCCCTCGATACCGATCGTGCCGGCGTCGGCCCACTCCAGCCCGGCGATGATCCGCAGCAGCGTCGACTTCCCGCCGCCCGACGGGCCCAGCAGCGCGGTGAGCTGCCCGGACGGGATGCTGACGGACACGTCCTCGAGCGCGACGAAGTCGCCGAAGCGCTTGGACACGCCGGTGACCTCGATGCTCATCGGGGTTCCTCCTTCGGCCGGATGATCGAGACGACGACGATGCAGGCGACGGCGACCAGCGCGAGCAGGAACGCCGTCGCGTACGCGCCGCCCTGGTCGAAGTTCAGGTACTTCTCCTCGACGACGAGCGTGGCGGTGCGGGTCTGCCCGAGGACGTTGCCGGAGACGACCTTGACGGCGCCGAACTCGCCCAGCGACCGGGCCAGGCTCAGCACGACGCCGTACGTCACGCCCCACTTGATCGCCGGCAGCGTGATCCGCCGGAACGTCTGCCCGGCCGTCGCGCCGAGGCTCTGCGCCGCCTGCTCCTGCTCGGTGCCGATCTCCTCCAGGACGGGGACCACTTCGCGGATGACCAGCGGCAACGCGACGAACGTCGTCGCCAGCACGATGCCGGGCGTCGCGAAGATCACCTGCAGCCCGGCGTCCTCCAGGCCCGGGCCGAACCAGCCGGACCGGCCGCCGTACACCAGCACCAGCGCCAGCCCCACCACGATCGGCGACACCGACAGCGGCACGTCCAGCAGCGCGTTCAGCAGCCGCCGGCCGGGGAAGCGGTAGCGGACGATCAGCAACGAGATGCCGACGCCGAACACGGTGTTCAGCACGACGGACACGATCGCGACGCCGACGGTCAGCCGCAGCGCGTGCGCGACGTCGGGGTCGTCGAGGATGCCGCGCAGGTTCTCCAGGCCGCCGTCGAAGGTGTGCTGCGCGACCAGCCACAGCGGCCACGCGACCAGCAGCACCAGATACGCCGTCACGACCGCACGGGCCACCCAGCGGCCGCGGCCGCGCGTCCTCGGCCGCCGGCTAGCCACGGCGGCCCACCCGGCGCTGGATCACGTCGAGCGCGACGATCACCGCGAACGACACGGCCAGCAGGACCGTCGCGACCGCCGCCGCGTTGTCGAGGTTGTCGTTCTCGATGCTGCTGAGGATCCGCACCGACGTCACCTCCGTCCGCCTCGGCAGGTTGCCCGACAGCAGCACCAGCGAGCCGTACTCGCTGACGCCGCGGGCGAACGAGAGCGCCGCGCCGGCCGCGATCGCCGGGGCCAGCGCCGGCAGGATGATCCTTCGGAACGTGGTGAGCCGCGACGCGCCCAGCGACGCGGCGGCCTCCTCGACCTCCCGGTCCAGCTCGGCCAGCACCGGCTGCACCGTACGGACGACGAACGGCAGCGTCACGAACAGGAACGCCAGGAACACCGCGGCCCGGGTGTTGGCGATGTCGACGCCGAGCGGGCTGTCCGGCCCGTACAGCGACAGCAGCACCAGCCCGGCGACGATCGTCGGCAGCGCGAACGGGACGTCGATCAGCACCTCCAGCGCCCGCTGGCCGGGGAACCGGTCGCGCACCAGCACCCACGCGATCAGCGTCCCCATCACCACGTTCACGACGGTGACCAGCAGCGCCGTGCCGACGGTGAGCCGGATCGCGGCCGCCGTCTGCTCGTTCGTCACCGCCTGCCAGAACCCGTCCCACCCGCCGGCGGCGGCCGTCGCCACGACCGCCGCCAGCGGGATCAGCACCAGCAGGCTGAACCAGAGCATCGCGACGCCCAGGCCCAGCCCGGAGGCGCGGGTGAGGCGCACTGAGCTCACTCCGCCTTGCCGGACTCGGCGATGATCTTGGTGATGATGCCGCTCTCCTCGTCGAAGAACTTGTCCGACAGCGCGCTCCAGCTCTCGAAGTCGTTCTCGACGGTGAGCAGGTGCGCCGGCGCCGGGAACGGGTCGTCCGGGTCCTGCGCGCCCTCGACGCCGCTGGTGTCGACGCCGTCGACGACCGGCCGGAAGCCCTTGAGCGCGAACTGGCGCTGGCCGTCCTCGCTGAGCACGAAGTCCAGCCACTCCTGCGCCTTCGGGTCCGCGTCGCTGAGCACCGCGCCCGGGTTCTCGATCAGGATCGTGGTCTCCGGGATGACCCAGTCCAGCTCCTCGCCGTTCTGCGTCGCGAGGATCGCCTCGTTCTCGTAGGCCAGCAGCACGTCGCCGGTGCCGCCGAGGAAGCTGGTGGTGGCGTCGCGGCCGCTGTTGGGCAGCGAGACGACGTTGGCGAAGAGCTTGCGGACGAACTCCTCGGCCTCCGCGTCGGTGCCGCCGTTCGCGGCGATGTGCCCCCATGCGGCCAGCGCGTTCCAGCGGGCCGCGCCGGACGACGCCGGGTTCGGCGTGACGATCTCGATGCCCGGCTGGACGATGTCGTCCCAGTCCTGGATGTTCTCCGGGTTGCCCGGCCGGACCGCCAGCACCACTACCGAGGACGACACGACGCCCTTCGTCGGGCCGTCGTCCCAGGTCTCGTCCACCAGCCCGGCGTCGACCAGCCGGGTCACGTCGCTGCTGACGGAGAAGTGGACGTAGTCGGCCTCCAGGCCGGACTCCACCGCGCGGCTCTGGTCGCCGGAGGCGCCGTAGGAGCTCTGGAACCGCACGCCCGCGCCCTCGTCGGTCTTGTTCCACTCCTCGGCGATGGCGACGTTGGCCGCCTCCGGGACCGCGAAGCCCACGATCGAGAGCGTGGTCTCCTCGCCGCCGCCGGAGGCGGTGTCGGCGTCATCGCCCCCGCAGGCCGCGAGCGCCAGGCCGCCGGCGAGGACGATCGCGGTCGCTGCTGCTCTGGTACGGGTCTTCATGAGTGGTGCCCCCTCGGTCGGTGCGGATCATAGTAAGCACGGTGGATTAGTAGACAATAGAGCAGATCTCGCATGCTGAGCGAGAATCGCCCGGATGTTGGTCAGTCGAGCCGGTAGCCGTGGCCGCGCAGCGTGTGGATCCGGCGCCCGTGCCGGCGCAGCTTCACCCGCAGCCGCCGGATGTGCACGTCGACGGTGCGTGTGCCGGTCGTGGTGCCCAGCGGCCAGACCTCCTCGATCAGCTCCGACCGGGTGATCGACCGGCGGCGGTTCTCGATCAGGTACGCGAGCAGCTCGAACTCGCGGTGGGTCAGCGACACCGGCCGTCCGTCGACGACGGCGGTGCGGGCGGCGTGGTCGAGCGCGAAGCCGTTCGGCTCGTCCGGCTCCGGCTCCGGCTCAGGCGACGCGGCGATCGCGGCCTTGACGGCGCGCAGCTGGGCGCCGGCGTGGCTGGGGGAGCGCAGCGCGATGGCGGCCGACGTCTCGGCGCTGGGCAGCAGCTCCTGGGCGAACTCGCGCAGCAGCTCGGCCAGCTCGACGACGGTGGCGCCGGACCGGCCGGCCAGCGCCTCGTCGACCTCGACGAACACGACCACGCCGAGCGGCGACGGTTCCGGGACGGCGGACAACGGGGGCACAGCGGCAATGGACATGGTGACTCCCGGGGAGGGTGGGTGGACCGCGGTGTTGAGAGCGGGAGTCAGCGACAGAGCTGGCTGGCGACGCGCATCAGATCGACGGCGCGTCGCTGGGTGAGCAGCAGCCTGGGCACGCCACCAATTTCCTAGGTGTCTGGTGGGAAAGCAACCGGCCATCCGCATCGTGGGAACCGCGCCCTAGAGTGGCGCTGTGATCGACCTGCGCAGCGACACCGTCACCCGGCCCACCGCGGCGATGCTGGCCGCGATGTCCACCGCCGACACCGGCGACGACGTCTACGGCGAGGACCCGACCGTGTCCGCGCTGGAGGAGCGAGTCGCGGCGCTGCTCGGGCACGAGGCCGGCCTGTTCACCGTCAGCGGCTCGCTGGCGAACGTGCTGGGGGTGCGGTCGCTGGTCGCGCCGGGCCAGGAGCTGCTGTGCGAGGAGCGCGCGCACGTCGTGCGTGCCGAGCTGGGCGCGCACGCCGCCACGCAGGGCGTCACCACCCGCACCTGGGCACATCCGCGCGGCCACGTCGACCTCGACGCCGTCCGCCGGCTGATGACGCCCGACGCCGGGCCGTACCTGGTCTCCACCAAGGCGGTGGCGGTCGAGAACACGCACAACTTCGCCGGCGGGACGGTTCAGCCGCTGGACGCGCTGCGCGAGCTGCGGGCGCTGGTCGACCCGGTCGGCGTGCGGCTGCACCTCGACGGCGCCCGGCTGTGGAACGCGCACGTCGCGACCGGTGTCGCGCTGGCCGACTACGGCCGGCTGTTCGACACCGTCTCCGTCTGCCTGTCCAAGGGTCTGGGCGCGCCGGTCGGCTCGGTGCTGGTCGGGCCGGCGGCGGCGATCGCCGAGGCGCGGGTGTGGCGCAAGCGGCTCGGCGCCGGCTGGCGACAGGCCGGCGTGCTCGCGGCGGCCGGCCTTCACGCGCTGGACCACCACGTCGAGCGGCTCGCCGACGACCACGCACACGCCCGCCTGATCGCCGAGGCCGTCGCCGCCGTCGATCCGTCCGCCGTCGACCTCGCCGCGGTCGAGACCAACGTCGTCATCCTCGACGTCGGCGACCGGGCCGCCGCGCTGGTGGAGCGCGCCGCCGCCGAGGGCGTCCTGACCGGCACCGTCGGCCCCGGCCTGGTCCGCCTCATCACCCACCTCGACGTCACCACCGACGACGCCAAGCGCGCCGCCGAGGTCCTCGCCGCCCTCCTCGGCGACTGACGGCTGCGTCCGTACTGCGAGACGCGACCGTCCAGCTGTTGACCACAATCCCGACCTAGGCGACTATTCCTATAGTTCTGACGGGTTAAGGAGGCTGCCGGGTGCGTACGCTCGTCCTGCTGGGTCTGGTGGGTTTCGCCGCTCAGCTCGTCGACGGCAGCCTCGGCATGGCCTACGGCGTCACCTCGAGCACGCTGCTGCTGGCCGCGACGGCGAACCCGGCGGCGGCGAGCGCGACCGTGCACCTGGCCGAGATCGGCACGACGCTGGTCTCCGGCGTGGCGCACTGGCGGTTCGGCAACGTCGACTGGAAGGTCGTCGCGAAGATCGGCGTCCCGGGCGCGATCGGTGCGTTCGTGGGCGCGACGCTGCTGTCCCGCCTGTCCACTGAGGCCGCGGCTCCGGTCATGTCGCTGATCCTGCTGGCGCTCGGCCTCTACCTGCTGATCCGGTTCACGCTGCGCGGGCTGCCGGTGCGCCGCGACCCGAAGCCGCTGGGCCGCCGGTTCCTCACCCCGCTCGGGCTGGTCGCCGGGTTCGTCGACGCCACCGGCGGCGGTGGCTGGGGCCCGGTCGGCACGCCCGCGATCCTGGCCAGCGGCCGGCTGGAGCCGCGCAAGGTGATCGGGTCGATCGACACCAGCGAGTTCATCGTCGCGGTCGCCGCGAGCGTGGGCTTCCTCATCGGGCTGGGGACCGAGAACATCGACTACGCCTGGGTGGCCGTGCTGCTGGCCGGCGGCGTCATCGCCGCGCCGATCGCGGCCTACCTGGTGCGCGTGGTCCCGCCGCGGGTGCTCGGCTCGGCGGTCGGCGGCATGATCGTGCTGACGAACGGCCGGACCATCCTGCGCAGCGACTGGGTCGACGCGCCGGGGGGCGTGCGCGCCGTCGTCTACGTCGTGGTCGCGCTCGTGTGGGCGGCGGCGCTGACGTACTCGATCCGCGCGCACCTCGCCCAGCAGCGCGCCGCTGAGCCCGCCGCCGCCGAGCTGCAGCCGGTGGGTTGAGGGCTCAGAGCCCGACGGGGGACGGCTCGCCCAGCACCCGGCCCGACGCCGGCACCAGCCGCCGCAGCGTCGACGCCAGCTCACGCACGTCCGCGCCGGCCAGCGACTGCGGCCCGTCGCACAGCGCCGCCTCGGGGTCGGGATGGACGTCGACCAGGATGCCGTCCGCGCCGACGGCGATGGCGGCCCGCGACAGCGGCAGCACCAGGTCGCGCCGGGCCGCCGAGTGCGACGGGTCGACGATGACCGGCAGGTGCGACAGCCGCTGCACCACCGGCACCGCCGCGATGTCGAGCGTCGTCGCCGTCGCGGTCTCGAACGTGCGGATGCCGCGCTCGCACAGCACGATGTCGAGGTTGCCGCGCTGGGCGACGTACTCCGCGGCCATCAGCCACTCGTCGACGGTGGCCTGGATGCCGCGCTTGAGCAGCACCGGCTTGCCGGCCCCGCCGACGGCCTGCAGCAGCGAGGTGTTCTGCATGTTACGGGCGCCGACCTGGAGCATGTCGGCGTATCCGGCGACGAGGTCGGCGTCGGCGGGGTCGATCACCTCGGTGACGACCGGCAGCCCGGTGACCTCGCGGACCTCGGCCAGGATGTGCAGGCCGACCTTGCCCAGGCCCTGGAACTCGCGCGGCGCGGCCCGCGGCTTGAAGGCCCCGCCGCGCAGCAGGGTGGCGCCGGCCGCCTTGGCCATCTCGGCCGCCTCGAGCGTCTGCTCCAGCGACTCGACCGCGCACGGGCCGGCGATCAGCGTGAACGTGTCGGGGCCGATGCGGACCGGGCGGGCGCCGGTGCCGGCGCCGACGACAACGGTGCTGCGGGCCGGCTGGTGGTCGACGCTGACCAGCTTGTACGGGGTGGAGACGGCGATGACGTCGGCCACGCCGGGCATGCTGCGCAGGTTGAGCGCGCGGAAGTCGTCGATGACGCCGACCAGGCCGACGATGGTGCGCTGCACGCCGCGGCTGACGAACGCCTCGCCGCCCGTGGTGCGCACCCGCGTCACGACCGCGTCGATCTGTTCCGCCGTCGCATCTGGCGACATCACCACCACCATGACGCAACCTCCTGCCTCGGCCCCAGACTTGAAACTAGGCCACCGAAACCCGGCTTCGGCAGTGTTGTCCGGGGAGTAAGACAGTTGGTCACAATCAGGTCACTTGACCTCTCATGTTGTTATTTCTGGGAAGTCGGTTGTAATTCCTCCAGCAGCGAAAGATCTTCGGCATAAGCCGGGGGACCACCGGGCGTCTCCAGCACGACGGGCAGCCCGGCGACCGATTTGTGGTGCAGCAGCTCGCCGAACGCGGCGGCGCCGATCTGCCCCTTCCCGATGCGCTGATGCCGGTCGCGGAACGAGCCGCACGCGTCCATCGAGTCGTTCGCGTGCACCGCGGCCAGCCGCTCGGCGCCGGCGACGTCGCCGAACCGGTCCAGCATCGCCGTCATCCCGCCCGCGGCGGCGAGGTCGTGGCCGGCGGCGAACAGGTGGCAGGTGTCCAGGCAGACCCGGGCCTGCGGGTGGTGGTCCAGAGCGGCCAGGTATGGCTCGAGGTCCTCCACCGTCGCGCACAGCGATTGGCCCTGGCCGGCGGTCGGCTCCAGCAGCAGTCGCGGCCCGCCGGGCGCCGCGTCGAGCTCGTCGAGCAGCGGCAGCAGCAGCTCGCGGACCTGCCGCAACGCGTCGTCGCGGCTGCCCGCCGTCACGCAGGATCCGGTGTGGACGACGACCCCGGCCGCGCCGACCTCGCGGGCCCGGTGCAGCGAGTGGGCCAGCGCCGCGGCCGAGCGCTGCGCCGTCTCGGGCACCGGGCTGCCCAGGTTGACCAGGTACGCGGCGTGCACGAGCACGGTCAGGCCGTGCCGCTCGGCGGCGGCGCGGAAGGCGGCGTCGGCGGCCGCGTTGCCCGGCGTCATCGCCCAGCCGCGCGGATTGCCGAGGAACACCTGAACGGACCGCGCACCCATGGCGGCCGCCCGGTCCGGGACGGTGGCCGGCTTACCTGCGGCGGGAAGGTGGGTGCCCAGCAGAGCCAGCGCGTCGGTCACGAGCGTCCTCGGTTCGGCCGTGGCCGGGTCTAGAAGTGGATGATGCGGACGTTGGAGCCGGGCGCCAGCGGGGTGCCGGCCTGCGGCTCCTGGTTCTGGATCCGCACGCCGCGGCCGTCCTCGCCGCCGATGCCGGGGAACAGGTCGACGATTTCGACCTCGAAGCCGGCTTCGCGGAGGATTCGCTCGGCATCTTCCACTCTTTCACCACGCACTTCCGGAACTGGGACCAATTCCGGCCCAAGTGAGACGGTGATCGTGATCTCGTCGTTACGGAAACCGGTGCCACTGGCCGGTTCCTGCGAGATGATCACGCCCGGCGCGACGTCGTTGGAGTTCTGTTCCACGGTATTGACGCGGAATCCGGCGGCGGTGAGCGCGGCCTGCGCATCGGTGGCGGGGCGGCCGGTGAAGTCCTCGATCGTGAGCGGCTGCGGCCCACGGCTGACGGTGACGACCACCTCGGTGTCGCGGCGGACCTGCTCGCCCGGCTCCACGCTCTGGGTCAGGATGAGGCCGGCCTCCACCTCGTCGTGGTAGACCTCGTCCTCGACGCGGACGGTGAGGGACAGCGGCTCGGCCAGCTGGTTCGCCGCCTCGACGGTGAGCCCGGTCAGCGTCGGCACCTCGTACCGCTCCGGGCCCTTGGACAGCACGTAGGTGATCTCGCCGCCGCCGAGCAGCCGCTCGCCGGGCCCGGGCTCGGTGCTCAGCACCAGGCCGGCCTCGACCGTCTCGGAGAACTCCTCGCCGCCGTTGACCGCGGTGAACCCGGACTCCTCGGCCCGCGTCTCGGCCTGCTCGGCGGTGAGGTCGAGCAACGACGGCGTCGACTCCCACCGTCCGGACCCATACCACCACGCCGCCGTCGCCACGCCGACGGCCAGCAGCAGCACGAAGAGGAACAGGTACAGGCCGCGGCGGCTGCGGGTCTGCTCGGTGCGCCGGTGCGCCGCGGCGCGGGCGCGCGCCTCGGCCTGCCGGGCCGCCCGGGATCCGGGCCGCGGCGGCTCCTCGCCGGTCTCGGCGTCGGTCTCGTCCTCGGTGAAGCGGATCGACAGCGGCGCGTCGATGCGGCGGGTCGAGCCCGGCCGGCTGGTCTCGGTGACGTCCTCGTCGGGCCGCACCTGGCCGACCTGCCCGGCCAGCACGGTGCCGGCGAGCGCCTCGTCGAGGGTGACGCCGGCGGAGTCGCGCGGCTCGGCGTGCGTCTCGGCCAGCTCGGGGTCGTCCTCGGGCGCGGGCAGCACGACGCCGGCGATGGCGGAGCGGGCCCGCCGGACCGCGCCCAGGAAGGCGCCGGCGTCGGCGTAGCGCTGCAACGGCTCGCGCGCGGTCGCCGTCACCACCAGGTCGTCGACGGACGGCGGCAGCGGCACCAGCTCCGACGGCGGCGGGACGTCGTCGTCGATATGGCTGCGCACCACCACGAAGTCGGTCGGCCCCTCGTGCGGCGTCTTACCGGTGAGCAGCTCGTAGAGCATGATGCCGGCGGAGTAGACGTCGGAGCGCGGCGTGGCGCGCTCGCCCAGCGCCTGCTCGGGGGAGATGTAGCTGACGGTGCCCAGCAGGCCGCGTGTGGTCTTCGACGAGCTGCTGTTGGCCCGGGCCAGCCCGAAGTCGGCGACCTTGACCCGTCCGTCGTTGCCGACCAGCACGTTCTCGGGCTTCACGTCGCGGTGCACGATGCCGGCCCGGTGCGCCGAGGCCAGCGCCGACAGCACCGACTCGGCCACCTCCAGCGCGAGGTCCGCGCCAAGCCGGCCGCGCTCGTGCAGGACGTCGCGCAGCGTGCGGCCGTTGATGTACTCCATCGCCAGGTAGACCGCGCCGTCGTCCTCGCCCTGGTCGAACACGTTGACGACGTTCGGGTCGGACAGCTGCGCGACCGCCCGCGCCTCGTTGATGAACCGGGCCACGAACTCGTCGTCCGCGGCCAGCTCCGCATGCATGATCTTCAGCGCGACGGGCCGGTCCAGCCGGGTGTCGGTGGCCTTGTAGACCGTGGCCATGCCACCCCGCGCCACCAGCGCCTCGATCCGGTAGCGTCCGTCGAGGAGACGGCCCACCGGTGCGTCGGAGACGGAGAGGTCCACGGGTGGAGTGTACGTTCACTCGCCACCCCTGGCCGATCGACACGGTCCGCCGGTTCGGCCCGCCCGGTCCGTGGGCTGTCGTCATATCTGGTCCGAAATGTCGTGGTTGTTGGCATTGGCGGGGACCAATCCCGGCGGTCGGATGGCGTTCGCGCCGTCGGCGGACTATGGTCCCGGCCCGTGACCGCTGTGCCCCGACGCTCCGTCCCGTCCACGCCCTTCGGCGGCGACGACGGCGCGGCCGACCCCCGTCTGGCGGCCGCGCTGGCCGCGTACGACCGGGGCGAGGGCGGCTCGGCCGGCGTGCTCGCCGCACTGGCGGCCGGGCGGCTGCTGATCCCGGTGGTCGCCGTGCCCGAGTCGGCCGACGAGACCGGGGCGGAGAAGGAGACCGCGATGGCGACGGTGCTCACCACCGGCCGCGACGGTCGCCGCGGGCTGCTCGCGTTCACGTGCGTGGAGTCGATGCGGCGCTGGGACCCGGCGGCGCGTCCCTCGCCGGTGCCGACCCGCGCCGCCGCCGAGGCCGCGCTGGCCGACGGCGCGCAGGCGCTGGTCATCGACCTCGCCGGGCCGGTGATGTTCGCCGTCGACGCCGCCGGCCTGCGGTCGCTGGCCTCCGGCTGGCGGCCGCTGGGCACGTGGCCCGGCGTCGAGGGCGCCGAGCCGGTGGCCAGGGCCGAGGCCTCGGTCGTCCGTCCGGAGGCCGGCCGCGGTGTCCGCGGCGTGTGGCGCCGGGCCCGCCGCCGGGTGCGGCGCGCCTTCAGCGGCTGACGCGACTCCGCGCCGCCCGGCCCCGTCGCGCACCGCCGGCGTGCCCCTGCTGGCCAGCCCCGCCGGAAATGATCACGTTAAGCAGGCATCCTCCCGCCTCGCTAGGCATGCCTGCCCGGTGAAGCAGGAGCAGCCCTGCTTAACGTGATCATTCCGGTGCGTCAGGAATAGACGGGGCCGGTGTACTTCTCGCCGGGACCTTCGCCGACGGCGTCGGGGATCGTGCTCGCCTCGCGGAACGCCAGCTGCAGCGTCTTCAGCCCGTCGCGCAGGGGGCCCGCGTGGTGCGTGCCGAGTGACGGGGCGGCGGCGGTGATCAGGCCGGCGAGCGCCTCGATCAGCGACCGCGCCTCGTCCAGGTCGCGATGCTCCGGGAGGTCCTCGGCGAGGCCGAGGTGGACGGCGGCGGCGCTCATCAGGTGGACGGCCGCGGTCGAGATGACCTCGACGGCGGGGACGTCGGCGATGTCGCGACTCGCCTCGGCGGCGATGTGATCTGGCGTGCTCATTCATGGTAGGCTCTCACACCGACCGGACCGTCTGACTCGAACCCTCGAGTGGGGCGGCCAGCAAGCGGAGACCTCTCCCACCCGCAACGATCGCACAGATCGTCGGGTTCCCTGGTCAGGGCGTCCACCGGGCGCCCTTGTGGTCGTGATGCAGGAATGCATCGCGGCGCCGATGGGTTGGCCTCTGCGTGCACGATCGCGGAGGCCATTCGTGTTTCCGCGGTGTGGTCGAGGCACCACCCCGTCGATTTCAGGAGGAAGGCATCAGCGCAGAGCCCCGCATCAACGACCGGATCCGCGTTTCGGAGGTCCGGCTCGTCGGCCCCAACGGTGAGCAGGTCGGCATCGTCCGCATCGAGGACGCGCTCCGGCTTGCGGCGGAGGCCGATCTCGACCTGGTCGAGGTCGCTCCCGGCGCCCGGCCGCCGGTGGCCAAGCTCATGGACTACGGCAAGTTCAAGTACGAGTCCGCCATGAAGGAGCGCGCGGCTCGCCGGAACCAGTCGCACGTCCTGATCAAGGAGCAGAAGCTCCGGCCCAAGATCGACAAGCACGACTACGAGACCAAGAAGCGCGCGGTCGAGCGCTTCCTGGCCGAGGGTGACAAGGTCAAGGTCACCATCATGTTCCGCGGCCGTGAGCAGTCGCGACCTGAGCTGGGCTTCCGGTTGCTGCAGCGGCTGGCCGAGGACGTCAACGAACTTGGCTTCGTCGAGTCGTCGCCGAAGCAGGACGGCCGCAACATGATCATGGTGTTGGGGCCGCACCGGAAGAAGGCCGACGCCAAGGCCGAGAAGGAAGCGGCGAAGGTCGAGCGGCAACACCAGCGCGACGCCGACGAAGAGGCCGAGCGGGCCGAGCGCGCGGCGAGCCGGGCGGCGGCGGAGGCCGAGAAGGCCGAGCGACCCGAGGTCGTCCGTCCCACCCCTGACAACGAAGACTAAGAGGAGCAGACGGCGCCATGCCGAAGAACAAGACGCACAGCGGCACGAGCAAGCGGTTCCGGATCACCGGGAGCGGGAAGGTGCTGCGCCAGAAGGCGAACCGTCGCCACTACCTGGAGCACAAGCCGTCCACGCTGACGCGGAAGCTCGCCGGCACCACCGAGGTGTCCAAGGCGGACCAGTCCCGCATCAAGAAGCTGCTCGGCAAGTAAGCGGCGACCGTCCAGTTCATCCTTCGGCCGGTGCGGCCGAACTCAGCAAGGAGTACCAGTGGCACGCGTCAAGCGGGCGGCCAACGCCCACAAGAAGCGCCGTGAGACCCTCGAGCGGGCCAGCGGCTACCGGGGTCAGCGCTCCCGGATGTACCGGAAGGCGAAGGAGCAGGTCACCCACTCGCTCGTCTACGCCTACCGCGACCGCAAGCAGCGCAAGGGCGACTTCCGGCAGCTCTGGATCACCCGTATCAACGCGGCGTCCCGCGCCGAGGGCCTGACGTACAACCGCTTGATCCAGGGCCTGCGGCTGGCCGAGGTCGAGGTCGACCGCAAGATGCTGGCTGACCTCGCGGTGAACGACCCGGGCGCGTTCAAGACCCTGGTCGAGGTCGCGCGTGGCGCGCTGCCCGCCGACCGCAACGCGCCGGCGGCTCCGGCGGCCTGAGCGTCGTCCGTTCGTCGAGACCGGGCCCGTCATCGGCGGGCCCGGTCTTCGTCTGTCCGGAAGGAGCACGATGCTGACCGAACGGTCCGGGCGGGTGCGTGAGGCGCACAAGCTGCTGCGCCGGCCGGCCCGCGAGAAGGCCGGCCTGTTCCTTGCCGAAGGCCCGCAGGCGGTCCGCGAGGCGGTCGCCGCCGGACCGGGCCGGGTCGTGGAGCTGTTCGCGACGACGGCGGCGGCGGTCCGCTGGGCGCCCATCGTCGCGGCCGCGTCCGACGCCGGCGTCCCGGTGTCCATGGCCGACGAGGCCGCGCTGGCCGCACTGTCGGAGACGGTGACGCCGCAGGGGCTGGTCGCGCTGTGCCGGTCGCTGACGGTGGACCTGGCGGCCGCGCTGGCGGGTGAGGCGGCCGGTGAGCCGGCCGGTGGGCCGCAGCTGGTCGCCGTCCTCGCCGAGGCACGCGACCCGGGCAACGCCGGCACGGTCATCCGCTGCGCCGACGCGGCCGGCGCCGACGCCGTCGTGCTCACCCATGGATCGGCCGACCCGCAGGGCGGCAAGGCCGTCCGCGCCTCCGCCGGCAGCGTGTTCCACCTGCCGATCGTGTCCGGCCCGCCGGTCGCCGACGCCGTGACGGCGCTGCGCGAGCGCGGCCTCACGGTGCTGGCCGCCGACGGGGCCGGGTCGCTCGACCTCGACGCCGCCGAGGACGACGGGCTGCTCGCGGGTCCGGTGGCGTGGCTGTTCGGCAACGAGGCCTGGGGCCTCCCCGACGACGTCGCCGCCGTCGCCGACCACGTCGTCCGGGTCCCGATCTACGGCCGCGCCGAGAGCCTCAACCTCGCCACCGCCGCCGCCGTCTGCCTCTACGGCTCCGCCCGCGCCCGCCGCCGCGCCGCGCGGTAGACGAGCGTCGGCGAGGTCATGCGGCGATGGGGAGTCGCGACCAAGCGTGAGGCGGTCGATCTCGCCCTGCGCCGCCTCGTCGGCGCGCCGCTGACGAAGGAGTTCCTGCTCTCGCTCCGCGGCGTCGGCCGGGGCGCGGACCTGGACGAGCTGCGGCCGGCCGACATTGTCCCCGCCCACCCGTAGAGTGGGCCTCCCACCCGGCCGGGCGGGGACCAACGCAGGCGCGCCGCCGCGACGACACGCCGCGTGATCGGCCGCCGCACCGCAGGCCGCCGGCCCGAGCGCCCGGGCATCGTGTCGGCCGCTCTTGGCCCCGGCGCGTGTGGGCGCGGCCTCGACCGGCCCCGCCACCGCGTGGCATCCGGTGACCCGTCAGCTGAACGCGGCGGCCAGGTCCTCCATCCGCCGGGCGGCGCCGGCCTCGTCGCCGAAGGAGACGGCGACGTAGTCGGCGCCGGCGTCGGCGAGGGCGTGCACGGACTTCACCACGGCGGGCACGCCGTCCGGGTCGGCGGGCCACTCGATCCGGGTGCCGACGCGCAGCGGCAGCCTCGACAGCGGCCCGGCGGCGCGTAGCTCCCGCAGCCGGCCCAGCCGCTCGGCGAACCCGTCGGCGTCCAGGGCGAACCCGTGCCATTCGTCGGCGACGGCGGCCACCCGGCGCAGCGCCGCGTCGGACGTCCCGCCGAGCGAGATCGGCAGCGGCGTCAGCGGCGCCGGCTCGAACACGCCGCGCTCGAACCCGAACCGCGGATCGTCATACGACGTCGCGCCGGAGAACAGCGCCCGGAACAGCCGGGCCGCGTCGGCGACGTACGCGCCGCGCCCGGCATAGTCGGCCCGGGCGGCGGCGAACTCGTTGGGCTCCCACCCGGCGCCGACGGTGAGCACCAGCCGCCCGCCGGACAGCCGGTGCACCGTCGCCGCCTGCTTGGCGACGAGGAACGGCTCGCGCAGCGGCACCACGAGCACCGACATGCCCAGCCTGATCCGCTCCGTCGCCGCCGCGAGGAACGCCAGCGTCGTCAGCGGCTCGTAGACGCCCCCGTACGCCGGGCCGTACGGCTCCGGCGGCAGCAGGTGGTCGGGCAGCAGGACGGCGTCGTAGCCGAGCCGCTCGGCCAGAACGGCGAGCTCGGTCAGCCGCGACGGCGCCATGCGCGGGGACTCGTTGGGCAGGATCACCTGCAGTTCGGTGGGCGCGAGCTCGATCGACATGAGTCGACCCTATGCAATCCACTTAAGGTGGCCTCATGCCGAACATCGCCACGAACACCACCGTCGATCTCGCCGGGCTGCTCGAGTTCGTCCGGCCGCGCCACCACGGCATCGTCATCACCACCCGCAGCGACGGCACGCCGCAGGCCTCGCCGGTGACCTGCGGCGTCGACGACTCCGGCCGCATCGTCGTCTCGACCTACCCGGACCGCGCCAAGGCGAACAACGTCCGGCACCGCCCGACCGCCAGCATCGTCGTGCTCTCCGACGAGTTCAACGGCGCCTGGGTGCAGGTCGACGGGCCGGCGGAGATCATCGACCTGCCCGACTCGATCGAGCCGCTGGTCGAGTACTACCGCAACGTCGCGGGCGAGCACGAGGACTGGGACGGCTACCGCGAGGCGATGCACCGGCAGGGCAAGTCGCTGCTGCGGATCACCCCGCAGCGGTGGGGCCCGGTCGCGACCGGCGGGTTCCCGCCGCACCTCGATCCCGACGGCGGCGACCACGACGGCGACCACGGTGACGGGGGCCACGGCCACGGCCATGGCGACGAGCACGGCCACGGCCACGGGCACTGATGGGACAGGTCAGCGCCGTCAGCACCAGCGCGACGCACAGCTTCAGCAAGCCGAACCGGCCGGTGATCCGGCTGCTGGCCGGGCTCGGTGTCGAGGGTGACGCGCATTCCGGCGTGACGGTGAAGCACCGGTCCCGGGTCCGCCGCGATCCCACGCAGCCGAACCTGCGCCAGGTGCATCTCATCCACGCCGAGCTGCACGACGAGCTGGCCGCCGCCGGGTTCGCCGTCGGCGCGGGGGAGATGGGGGAGAACGTCACCACCCGCGGCGTCGACCTGCTCGGCCTGCCGACCGGCACCCGGCTGCGGCTGGGACCGGACGCGGTCGTCGAGGTCACCGGGCTGCGCAACCCCTGCTACCAGATCGACGACTTCCAGCAGGGCGTGCTCAAGGAGGTCGTCGGCCGCGACGCTGACGGGCAGATCGTCCGCCGGGCCGGGGTGATGGCGATCGTGCTGACGGGCGGCGAGGTCCGGCCGGGCGACCCGATCGCCGTCGAGCTGCCGGCGGCGCCGCACCTCCCGCTCGCCCCGGTGTGACGCTCGCCGCGTACACTCTCCGGGTTGCGACCACGCGTGAGTAGACGAGGAAGATGTCCGCGCCCAACAGCGACTACGACCCAGTTCAGGTGACCCCGCTCGACGCCGATCAGGTGGCGGCGATGGTGTCCGACGCCCTCGCCGCGTTCGCCGCGGCCGGCGACCTCGACGCGCTCAAGGAGGCCCGGCTCGCCCATACCGGCGACCGGTCGCCGCTTGCGCTGGCCAACCGCGAGATCGGCGCGCTGCCGCCGCAGGCGCGCAAGGAGGTCGGCCAGCGGGTCGGCGCCGCCCGCCGCGACGTCGCCACCGCCCTGGCCGAGCGCCAGGCGGTGCTCGAGGCCGAGCGCGACGAGCGCGTTCTCGTCGAGGAGGCCGTCGACGTCACGCTGCCGTGGGACCGCGCGCCGCAGGGCGCCCGGCATCCGCTGACGACGATCCAGGAGCGGGTCGCCGACGTGTTCGTCGCGATGGGCTGGGAGGTCGCCGAGGGCCCCGAGGTCGAGGCCGAGTGGCTGAACTTCGACGCGCTCAACATCGGCCCGGACCACCCGGCGCGCACCATGCAAGATACTTTCTGGGTCGACGCTGAGGGTTCTGGGGACTCCGGGCTGGTGCTGCGCACGCACACCTCGCCGGTGCAGGCCCGGTCGATGCTGAGCCGGACGCCGCCGATCTACGTCATCTGCCCGGGCCGGACGTTCCGGACCGACGAGCTCGACGCCACCCACACGCCGGTGTTCAGCCAGGTCGAGGGGCTGGCCATCGACGAGGGCCTGACCATGGCGCACCTCAAGGGCACGCTCGACCACTTCGCGTCGTCGATGTTCGGCGCCGGCATCACCACCCGGCTGCGTCCGTCGTACTTCCCGTTCACCGAGCCCAGCGCCGAGATGGACCTGCAGTGCTTCGTCTGCCGCGGCGCGTCCGTCGGCGACCCCGACCACCCGTGCCGCACCTGTGGCTCCGAGGGCTGGATCGAGTGGGGCGGCTGCGGCATGGTCAACCCGCGGGTCCTGATCGCCTGCGGCATCGACCCGGAGCGCTACACCGGCTTCGCGTTCGGCATGGGCCTGGAGCGCACGCTGATGTTCCGGCACGGCGTCGAGGACATGCACGACATGGTCGAGGGCGACGTCCGGTTCGCCGCGGCCTTCGGGATGGAGATCTGATGCGCGTCCCCCTGAGCTGGCTGCGGGAGTACGCGGCGCTGCCCGACGGCGTGAGCGCGCGCGACGTCGCGACCCGGCTGATCCGGGCCGGCCTCGAGGTCGAGACCGTCGACGAGGCCGGCGCCGACATCACCGGCCCGCTGGTCGTCGGCCGGGTGCTGGAGTTCGCCGACGAGCCGCAGAAGAACGGCAAGACCATCCGCTGGTGCTCCGTCGACGTCGGCGAGGCGGAGCCGCGCGGGATCGTGTGCGGCGCGCACAACTTCGCCGCCGGCGACCTCGTCGTCGTGTCGCTGCCCGGCGCGGTGCTGCCCGGCGGGTTCGAGATCGCCGCCCGCAAGACCTACGGGCACGTGTCCGACGGCATGATCTGCTCGGTCCGCGAGCTGGGCATCGGCGACGACCACGCCGGCATCCTGGTGCTCGGTGTGGACGAGGCGGCGCCGGGCGACGACGCGATCGAGCTGCTGCGGCTGCGCGACGACGTCCTCGACATCGCCGTCACGCCCGACCGCGGCTACTGCCTGTCCATCCGCGGCGTCGCCCGCGAGGCCGCGACGGCGTACGGCGTGGCCTTCACCGACCCGGGTCTGCGCCCGGACGTCGCGCTGACCGGCGACGACGGCTACCCGGTGCGGGTCGACGACGCCCAGCGGTGTCCGGTGTTCGCGGCCCGGACGGTGACCGGCTTCGACCCGTCCGCGCCGAGCCCGCGGTGGCTGCAGCGACGGGTCCAGCTGGCCGGCATGCGGCCCATCTCGCTGGCCGTCGACATCACCAACTACGTGATGCTGGAGCTGGGCCAGCCGATCCACGGCTACGACCGCGACGCGCTGCGCGGCCCGATCGTCGTCCGCCGGGCGACGGCGGGGGAGAAGATCACCACGCTGGACGGCGTGGTCCGGGCTGTCGACCCCGATGACCTGCTGATCACCGACGACTCCGGGCCGATCGGCCTGGCCGGCGTCATGGGCGGCGGGTCCACCGAGCTGAGCTCCGAGACCACGGCGATCGTGGTCGAGGCGGCGCACTTCGAGGCGACCGGCATCGCCCGCACGGCGCGCCGGCACAAGTTGCCCAGCGAGGCGTCCAAGCGGTTCGAGCGCGGCGTCGACCCTGCGCTGCCGGCGGTCGCGTCGCAGCGGGTGGTCGACCTGCTCGTGTCGCTCGGCGGGGCGACGCAGGAGCCGGGGCTGACGGTGACCGGCGCGGCGCCCGCGCCGTCCCCGATCGAGATCCCGGTGTCGCTGCCGGCACGCGTCGTCGGCGTCGACTACGCGGCCGACGAGGTGACGTCGCTGCTCACGGCTGTGGGCTCGGTGGTCGCGCCGGCGGGTGCCGAGCGGATCGCCGTCACGCCGCCGACCTGGCGGCCCGACCTCACCGACCCGTACGACCTGGTCGAGGAGGTGGCCCGGCTGCGCGGCTATGACGCGGTGCCGTCGGTGCTGCCGGTCGCGCCGGCCGGGCGCGGCATCACGCCGGCGCAGCGGTTGCGCCGCCGCGTCGAGCGCGCCGTCGCCGCCGCCGGCTACGTCGAGGCGCCGTCGTACCCGTTCGTCGGCGCGGCCGACTTCGACGCCCTGGGCTTCCCGGCCGACGACGCGCGCCGGGTCGCGCTGCGGCTGGCCAACCCGATCTCGGAGGAGCAGCCGCTGCTGCGCACGACGCTGCTGCCGGGGCTGCTGGCGACGCTGCGGCGCAACGCCGGCCGCGGCTCGTCCGACGTCGCCGTGTACGAGGCGGGGCTGGTGTTCCGGCCGTCGCCCGGGCCGCTGCCGGTCCCGCCGCGGCTGCCGGTCGACCGCCGGCCCACCGACGCCGAGCTGGCCTCGTTGCTCGCGGCGGTCCCGTCGCAGCCGCGCCGGGTCGCCGTCGCGCTCGCCGGTGATCGCGAGCCGACCGGCTGGTGGGGCTCCGGCCGCCCGGCGAGCTGGGCCGACGCCGTCGAGGCCGCCCGCGTCGTCGCTCGCGCCGCCGGGGTGTCGCTCCGGGTGGAGAAGGACGAGCACGCCCCCTGGCACCCCGGCCGCTGCGCCGCCCTCTACGTCGGCGACACGCTGGTCGGGCACGCGGGCGAGCTGCACCCGCGCGTCGTCGCCGCGCTCGGACTGCCGGAGCGGACCAGCGCGATGGAGCTGGAGCTGGACCGGATCTTTCCTGACGGCGTCGGGGACGAGCCGGTCCGCGCCCCGTCGGTCTCCACCTTCCCGGTCGCGACGCAGGACGTCGCGCTCGTCGTGGACCTGTCCGTCGCCGCCGCCGACGTCGAGGACGCGCTGCGCTCCGGCGCCGGCGAGCTGCTGGAGTCGGTGCGGCTGTTCGACGTGTTCACCGGTGCGCAGCTCGGCGACGGGAAGAAGTCGCTGGCCTACGCGCTGCGGTTCCGCGCGCCGGACCGCACGCTCACCGTGGAGGAGACCACCGCCGCCCGCGACGCCGCCGTGGCCGCGGCCGCGTCGCGCACCGGCGCGGTCCTGCGCGGCGCATGACGGCGACCGCCCTCGTCACCGGGGCCAGCCGGGGGATCGGCCGGGCGCTCGCCGCCGGACTGGCCGCGCGGGGCATCGCGGTCGGCCTGCTCGCCCGCGACCGGGCCCTCCTCGACGAGGCCGTCGAGGAGTGCCGGTCGCACGGTGTGACGGCGGTCGGCGTGACGGCCGACGTCACCGACCACGCCGCCGTCGCCGCGGCGGTGTCGGCGGTGGCCGAGGGACTCGGCGGGATCGACCTGCTGGTCAACAACGCCGGTGTCATCGAGTCCGCCGAGGGGCCGTTCCTCGACACCGACGTCGAGGAGAGCTGGCGGGTCGTCGAGGTCAACGTGCGCGGCCCGTTGCTGGTCACGCACGCCGTGCTGGCGGTCATGCTGGCCGGCGGGGGCGGGCGGATCGTCAACCTGAACAGCGGCCACGGCTTCAAGCCGGTGCGGACCTACACCGGCTACGCGATCTCCAAGGGCGCGCTGGCCCGGTTCACCGGCCTGCTCGACCTGCAGTACCGGGACCAGGGCGTGCGGGCGTTCGACCTCGCTCCCGGCCACGTCGAGACCGAGATGACGACGGCGATGCCGATGCACGCCGGCCGCACCGAGTGGACGGCGCCCGAGGACGTCGTCGACCTGGTCGCCGCCATCGCCGAGGGCCGGCTGGACGACCTCGGCGGCCGGTTCTTCCGGGCCGGCACCGACACGCCGGAGTCGCTGCTGGCGCTGCGGGACGACATCCTCGCCCACGACGCCCGCACCCTCCGGCTGCCCACCGCCGGCCCCGACGACCCCCTCGGCTGACGCGTCCGATTCGCCCCATATGTTCCCGACGAGTGGCGGGGTCTGCGATGAACGGCCAGACTTCCCGGCATGGCAGCGGACCAGGCTCCGGCGCTCGCCCGGCCGGGTCGTGGGCCGTTCACCCGCGCCGAACTGAACGCGATCGTTGAAGACGGCCGTCGGCACGAGATCCTCGACGGCGTCCTCATCGTGACACCGCGGCCGGCGCTGCGGCACCAGCGGGCGGTGCTGCGCCTGGCGGTCGTGCTCGCCGACTCTGCGCCGAGCCGCATTGAGGTTCTGGCTGGACCGCTGGATGTGGCGTTGGCCGACGACACGGTCCTCCGTCCGGACCTGGTGGTGGCGCGGTTCGAGGACTTCACCGAGCGTGATCTGCCGAAGGCGCCCTTACTGGCGGTCGAGGTGCTGTCGCCGTCGACGCGGCGGTACGACCTGCTGCTCAAGCGGTCTCGCTACGAGGCCGCCGCCACGCCGTCGTACTGGGTGGTCGACCCGGACGAGCCGTCGGTCACCGCCTGGGAGCTGCGCGACGGCACGTACGCCGAGGCCGGCCGGGCCGCCGGCGACGACGCGCTGGAGCTGACCCTCCCGTACCCCGTCCGTATCGTCCCGGCCGAGCTGGTCGCCCCGCGCTGACCCATCAGTCCCAGCCGGTGCGGCGGCGCACCCAGGCGAGCGTCGTCGCGTGCTGGGCCAGCTGGAACGCGCGCACGGTCGGCAGCCCGGGCGGCGGCGGCCGCCGGCCTGCCTCGGCGAAGTACCCCGCGAACCCGGCCAGCACCGCCGTGACGTGCGCCGGGTCGACGCCGGCGAGCAGCGGGTGATCGGCCAGGTACGGCTCCGGGTCGTGGCCGTGGAAGGCGGCGTTCTTCAGCAGCAGCACCGAGTCGATCCAGGCCGCGCCGCGAAACGCCCACGGCCAGTCGACGAACCACACGCGCGAGCCGGAGAGCAGCACGTTGTCCGCCCGCACGTCGAAGTGGACCAGCGTGTCGCCGTCGACGACGTCGAGGGCGGACTCGGCCAGCGACGCCAGCCGGTCGAGGTGCCGGCGCTCCCACGGGTCCAGGTCGGCCGGCGGGTCCGCCGCCAGCGTCCGGTAGGAGAGCATCAGGTCGCGCATCTCGTCGCGAGCCAGCCGCGGCGACGGCACCGGGCACGGCGTCAGCGACGCCGACAGCCCGGCCAGCGCGTCGACGACCCGGCGCAGCTCGCCGGGCCGCCACGGCTCGTGCGGCATCCGGCCGTCGACCTCGTCGAAGACCAGCGCGACCCAGTCGCCGTCGTCGTAGGAGCCACGGAACCGCGGCGCCGGCACCTCGGGCGGCAGCGCGGCCGCGACGTCGATCTCGCGGCGGTAGAGGCCCGGCGACTCCGGGTTGAGCGGCGTGCCGACCGCCTTGACGAACGCCCGGCGGCCGCCGGCGCAGCGCACCCGCGCGGCCAGGCCGGGGGAGAACCCGCCGGACTGGTTCTCGGCGGCCACGACGGGCGCGCCGAGCAGGTCCTCGATGCCGGCGCGGACGTCCGCCGGCAGCGACTCCCAGCCGGCACGGACTCCGGATGCGGTGACGGGCGGCATCGGCCCATCCTCGCCAACCCCGGCGACTGGCCGCATGCCATTTTCGGCGTGACGGTAACCACGTTGCATGAAATTGCGGAACTCTGCATACTCATTCGCATGGGAGCGACTGTGGCGATCGCGGGAGCGAGCGGCTATGCGGGCGGCGAGCTGCTGCGCCTGCTGCTCGGCCATCCCGAACTCGGCGTGGGGACGGTGACGGCGCACTCGAAGGCGGGCGACCGGCTGATCGCGCACCACCCGCAGCTGATCGAGCTGGCCGACCGGGTCCTGGAGCCGACGACGGCCGAGGCGCTGGCCGGGCACGACGTGGTGATCCTGGCGCTGCCGCACGGCGCGTCGGCCGAGATCGCGGCGCAGCTGCCCGACGACGTGCTCGTGCTGGACTGCGGCGCCGACCACCGCCTCACCGACGCCGCCGCCTGGCAGCGGTTCTACGGCACCGGCCACGCCGGCAGCTGGCCCTACGGCCTGCCCGAGCTGGTCCACGCCGACGGCCACAAGCAGCGCGACGCGATTCCCGGCGCCAAGCGGATCGCCGTCCCCGGCTGCAACGTCACCGCCGTGACGCTCGCGCTGGCGCCCGGCCTGGCCGCCGGCGTCGTCGCTCCCGACGACATCGTGGCGGTGCTGGCCTGCGGCACGTCCGGCGCCGGCACGTCGCTCAAGCCGCACCTGCTGGCCAGCGAGATCATGGGCGCGGCCAGCCCGTACGCGGTCGGCGGCGTGCACCGGCACATCCCGGAGATCCAGCAGAATCTGCGGCTGGCCAGCGGCGCGGCCGACGTCACCCTCTCCTTCACTCCCACGCTGGTCCCGATGAGCCGCGGCATCCTCGCCACGGTCACGGCGAAGCTCGCCAGTGACGCCGGCAGCGTGCGGGCCGCATGGGAGCAGGCCTACGCCGACGAGCCGTTCGTGCACCTGCTGCCCGAGGGCCAGTGGCCCACCACGGCCGCCGTCCTCGGCGCGAACACCGCGCACATCCAGGTGACGGTCGACGAGGCGGCTGGGCGTGTGGTCGCGATCGCCGCCATCGACAACCTGACCAAGGGCACCGCCGGCGCGGCCATCCAGTCGGCCAACCTCGCGCTCGGGCTGCCGGAGACACGGGGACTGCCGACGACGGGGGTGGCGCCGTGAGCGTCACCGCGGCCGCCGGCTTCCGGGCCGCCGGCGTCGTCGCCGGGCTGAAGCCCAGCGGCACGCCCGACGTCGCGCTGGTCGTCAACGACGGGCCGCAGCACACCGCCGCCGCCGTGTTCACGTCGAACCGGTGCAAGGCCAACCCGGTGCTGTGGAGCGAGCGCACCATCGCCGACGGCACGCTGTCCGCCGTCGTGCTGAACTCCGGCGGCGCCAACTGCTACAACGGCCCCGACGGCTTCCAGACCACGCACGCCAGCGCCGAGCTGGTCGCCGAGCTGACCGGCGGCCAGGCCTTCGACGTCGCCGTCTGCTCCACCGGGCTGATCGGCCAGCCGCTGGACCGGCCGATCCTGGAGAAGGGCATCCGCGCCGCCCACGCCGAGCTGTCGGCCGACGGCGGGCCGGCCGCGGCGACGGCCATCATGACGACCGATACCGTCGCCAAGCAGGCCGTGAGCGGCGGCGACGGCTGGGTCGTCGGCGGCATGGCCAAGGGCGCCGGCATGCTGGCGCCCGCGCTGGCCACCATGCTCGTCGTCATCACGACCGACGCGGTCGCCGACGCGGCCACGCTCGACACCGCGCTGCGGGCCGCCACGAGGAGCACGTTCGACCGACTCGACACCGACGGCTGCATGTCCACCAACGACACCGTCGCGCTGCTGGCCAGCGGCGCCTCCGGCGTCACCCCCGGCGAGGCAGAGCTCACCGCCGCGGTGACCGCCGTCTGCGCCGACCTCGCCGAGCAGCTCTGGCACGACGCCGAGGGCGCGCACCACGACATCGCCATCGAGGTCACCGGCGCGGCCAGTGAGGACGACGCCGTCGAGGTCGCCCGGGCCGTCGCCCGCAGCAACCTGTTCAAGGCCGCCGTCTTCGGCAACGACCCGAACTGGGGCCGGGTGCTGGCCGCCGTGGGCACCACGAAGGCGGCGTTCGAGCCAGAGCACATCGACATCTCGATGAACGGCGTCAAGGTCTGCGTCGCCGGCGGCACGGGTGTCGGCGCGCCGTCGGACGGCGTCGACCTGACCGGCCGCGACGTGCACGTGCTGGTCGAGCTGAACGCCGGCCCGGCCACGGCGACGGTCCTGACCAGCGACCTCACGCACGACTATGTGCACGAGAACTCGGCGTACTCGACATGAGCACGACGACGACGGCCGCGCTGGCCAAGGCCGGGGTGCTGGTCGAGGCGCTGCCCTGGCTGAAGCGGTTCCACGGCAAGATCGTCGTGGTGAAGTACGGCGGCAACGCGATGATCGACGACGATCTCAAGCGAGCGTTCGCCGACGACATCGTCTTCCTCCGGCTGGCCGGGCTGAAGCCGGTCGTCGTGCACGGCGGCGGGCCGCAGATCAGCGCGATGCTGGACCGGCTCGGCATCGAGAGCGAGTTCCGCGGCGGCCTGCGGGTCACCACCCCCGAGGCGATGGACGTCGTCCGGATGGTGCTGGTCGGCCAGGTCGGCCGCGAGATCGTCGGCCTGATGAACACTCACGGGCCGCTCGCCGTCGGCCTCTCCGGCGAGGACGCCGGCCTGTTCACGGCGAAGCGGCAGGCGGCCGTCGTCGACGGCGAGCCGGTCGACATCGGGCTGGTCGGCGACGTCGCCGAGGTGAACGCCGACGCCGTCCGCGATCTCATCGACGCCGGGCGCATCCCGGTCGTGTCGTCGGTCGCACCGGACGCCGAGGGCGTCGTGCACAACGTCAACGCCGACACCGCCGCGGCCGCGCTCGCCGTCGAGCTGGGCGCGGAGAAGCTGGTCGTGCTCACCGACGTCGAGGGGCTGTACCGGAACTATCCGGTCGACGAACAGATCGTGCAGGAGATCACCGCCGGCGAGCTGACCGCGCTGCTGCCGTCGCTGTCGGCCGGCATGATCCCGAAGATGCAGGCGTGCCTGCGCGCTGTGGAGGGCGGGGTGCCGGAGGCGACGATCATCGACGGCCGGGTCCCGAATTCGCTGCTGCTGGAGGTCTTCACCGACGAGGGTGCGGGGACGATGGTGGTGCCGTCATGACGGAGCTGGAGCAGGTGCCCGGGCTGGGCGCCCTGGACAACAATGCCGCGTGGACCGCGCGCTACGGCCGGTCGCTGATGAACACGTTCGGCCCGCCGCAGCGGGTGCTGGTCCGCGGCGAGGGCTGCTACGTGTGGGATGCCGACGGGCGCCGCTATCTCGACCTGCTCGGCGGGCTGGCGGTGAACTCGCTGGGCCACGCGCACCCGCTGCTCGTGTCGGCGATCACCGCGCAGCTGGCCACGCTCGGGCACGTCTCGAACTTCTTCGCCAGCGCGCCGCAGATCGCGCTGGCCGAGCGGCTGCTGGACCTGCTGGGCGCCCCCGCGAGCGCCGGCCGGGTGTTCTTCACCAACTCCGGCACCGAGGCCAACGAGGCGGCGTTCAAGATCGCCCGGCGGACCGGCCGGCCGAAGATCGTCGCGACCGAGGGCGGCTTCCACGGCCGGACCATGGGCGCGCTGGCGCTGACCGGCAAGCCCGTCATCCGCGAGCCGTTCGAGCCGCTGCCCGGCGGTGTGACGTTCGTGCGGTACGGCGACGCGGAGGCGCTCGCGGCGGCGGTCGACGGCGACACGGCGGCGGTGTTCCTCGAGCCGGTGCAGGGAGAGGGCGGCGTCGTACCGGCGCCGGCCGGCTACCTCGCGGCCGCGCGCGAGATCACCGAGCGAGCCGGGACGCTGCTGGTCATCGACGAGATCCAGACCGGCATCGGCCGCTGCGGCGACTGGTTCGCGCACACCGCCGAGGGCATCGTCCCCGACGTCGTCACGGTCGCGAAGGGCCTGGGCGGCGGCTTCCCGATCGGCGCCTGCATCGGTCTCGGCCGGGCCGCCGACCTGCTCGGACCCGGCGCGCACGGCACCACGTTCGGCGGCAACCCGGTGGCGGCCGCCGCCGGGCTGGCCGTGCTGCACGCCGTCGAGCGCGACGGCCTGCTCGAGAACGTGCGCACCGTCGGCGCCCACCTGCGCGCCGAGGTGCTGGCGCTGGGCCACCCGCTGGTCCGCGGTGTGCGCGGGCGCGGCCTGCTGCTGGGCATCGAACTGGCGGCGCCCATCGCCGCGGCGGTCGTCGCCGAGGCGCTCGGCGCGGGCTTCGTCGTCAACGCCGTCACACCCGATACGATCCGGCTCGCGCCACCACTGATCCTCGACATCGCGCAGGCCGACGAGTTCCTGGCGGCGCTGCCGGCGGTGCTGGACGCCGTCGGGACCGCCTCGAAGGAGACCCGATGACCCGGCACTTCCGCCGTGACGACGACCTGTCGCCGGCCGAGTACCTGCAGGTGCTCGACATGGCCGACGAGCTCAAGGCGGACCGGTTCGCCTACCGGCCGCTGGAGGGCCCGCGCGCGGTCGCCGTCATCTTCGACAAGCACTCCACCCGCACCCGCGTCTCGTTCAGCGTCGGCATCGCCGAGCTGGGCGGATACCCGCTGGTCATCGACGCGCAGACGTCGCAGCTGGGCCGCGGCGAGCCGATCGCGGACACCGCACGGGTGCTGGACCGGCAGTGCGCCGCGATCGTCTGGCGGACGTTCGGGCAGCAGCGCCTCGACGACATGGCCGCGGCGTCGGCCGTCCCCGTCGTCAACGCGCTCACCGACGACTACCACCCGTGCCAGCTGCTGGCCGACCTGCAGACCGTCCGCGAGCGCAAGGGCACGCTGGCCGGGCTGACGCTCACCTACGCCGGAGACGGCGCCAACAACATGGCGCACTCGTACCTGCTGGCCGGCGCGCTGGTCGGCATGCACGTGCGGATCGCGTCGCCGGCGGGCTACGCGCCGTCGGCGGACGTGCTGGCGCGCGCGGGGGAGATCGCGGCGCAGACGGGCGGCTCCGTCGCGCACGTCACCGACCCCTACGACGGGTTCGCCGGCGCGGACGTGCTGGCCACGGACACCTGGGTGTCGATGGGGCAGGAGGGCGAGGCGGGCGACCGGGAGGCGCCGTTCGTCCCGTTCGCGCTGACCGCTGACGCCGTCGCGGCGGCCGGGCCCGGTCCCGTCGTGCTGCACTGCCTGCCGGCCTACCGGGGCAAGGAGATCGCCGCCGATGTCATCGACGGGCCGGCCAGCGCCGTCTGGGACGAGGCGGAGAACCGGCTGCACGCGCAGAAGGCGCTGCTGACCTGGCTGCTCGCGCAGGAGGCGACGTCGTGACGCAGCCGGCGACGCGCGCGGCCCGGCACGGCCGGATCGCCGAGATCCTCGCGCAAACCCCGATCCGGTCGCAGACCGAGCTGGCCGAGCGGCTGGCCGAGAGCGGCATCGAGGTCACCCAGGGAACACTGTCGCGCGACCTGGACGAGCTGGGGGCGGTGAAGATCCGCAACGCCGACGGCTGGCTCGTGTACGCGCTGCCCGGCGAGGGCGGCGACTCCCGGCCGCTGGCCGCCTCGAAGACCGCCGTCGACGCCCGGCTGATCCGGGTGTGCGAGGAGATCCTGATCTCGGCCCGGTCGTCGGCGAACCTGGTGGTGCTGCGCACGCCGCCGGGTGCGGCGCAGTACCTGGCGTCGGCGGTCGACCACGCGGCTCGCGCGGACATCCTGGGCACCATTGCCGGCGACGACACGGTGCTCGTCATCTCGACCGACCCGGCGGGCGGGGCGGAGGTCGCGGCGTGGTTCCTCGCCCTCGCCGAGGGCAACGTGCCCGCGCCGCCGGCATGAACGATTCCGGAGGATCTGTGAGCAGCAGTGCACTGTGGGGCGGCCGGTTCGCGGGCGGGCCGTCGGACGCGCTGGCGGCGCTGTCGAAGTCGACGCACTTCGACTGGCGGCTGGCGGCGTACGACATCGCCGGGTCGAAGGCGCACGCCGCGGTGCTGGAGCGGGCCGGGCTGCTGACCCCGTCGGAGCTGGCGGGGATGCTCGACGGGCTGGACCGGCTGGCCGCCGACATCGCGTCGGGGGAGTTCGTGCCCGCTGACGCCGACGAGGACGTGCACACCGCGCTCGAGCGCGGCCTGATCGACCGCGTCGGTCCCGAGCTGGGCGGCAAGCTGCGCGCCGGGCGCTCCCGCAACGACCAGGTGACGACGCTGTTCCGGATGTACCTGCGCGAGTCGGCGCGGACGGTGTCCGGGCTGGTGCTGGACCTGGTCGACGCGCTGGTGTCCCAGGCCGACGCGCACCTGGGCGTCGCGATGCCGGGCCGGACGCACCTGCAGCACGCGCAGCCCGTCCTGCTGTCGCACCACCTGCTGGCGCACGTGTGGCCGCTGCTGCGCGACGTCGACCGGCTGCGCGACTGGGACCGCCGCACGGACTCCTCGCCGTACGGGTCCGGCGCGCTGGCCGGGTCGTCGCTGGGGCTGGACCCGGTGTTCGTCGCGCACGAATTGGGCTTCTCGTCGTCGGTGGAGAACTCGATCGACGGGACGGCGTCGCGCGACTTCGTCGCCGAGGCCGCGTTCGTCTTCGCTCAGATCGGCGTCGACGTGTCCAGGATCGCCGAGGAGGTCATCCTGTGGGCGACGAAGGAGTTCTCGTTCGTCACCCTCGACGACGCCTGGTCCACCGGCTCGTCGATCATGCCGCAGAAGAAGAACCCCGACATCGCGGAGCTGGCCCGCGGCAAGGCCGGTCGCCTGATCGGGAACCTCGCCGGGCTGCTGACCAGCTTGAAGGCGCTGCCGCTGGCGTACAACCGGGACCTGCAGGAGGACAAGGAGCCGGTCTTCGACTCCGTCGACACGCTGACCGTGCTGCTGCCGGCGTTCACCGGCATGGTGGCGACGCTGCGCTTCAACGTCGCGCGTCTCGAGGAGCTGGCGCCGCAGGGCTTCTCGCTGGCCACCGACATCGCGGAGTGGCTGGTCCGGGAGGGGGTGCCGTTCCGGTCGGCGCACGAGATCGCGGGGGCGTGCGTGCGCGCGTGCGAGTCGCGCGGTCTGGAGCTGTGGGACCTGACCGACGAGGACCTGGTGGCGATCTCGCCGTCGCTGACGCCGGGGGTGCGGTCGGTGCTGTCGGTGCCGGGGTCGCTGGCGTCGCGGTCGGCGCGCGGCGGGACGGCGCCGGACCGGGTCCGCGAGCAGCTGTCCGCCGTGCGCTCCGCTGTGGCGGCGGGTCGCGCCTGGGGCTAGGTTCGGCCTCATGGCGCGGCTCGAGGTGGTCCAGGGCGACATCACCCGCGAGGCCGTCGACGCGATCGTGAACGCGGCGAACTCGTCGCTGCGTGGCGGTGGCGGCGTCGACGGGGCCATCCACTGGGCGGCCGGCCCGCGGTTGAAGGAGGCAGGGGCCGCGCTGGCGCCCTGCTTGCCCGGCGACGCCGTGGCGACGCCTGCGTTCGACCTCGACCCGCCCATCCGCCACGTCATCCATACCGTTGGACCGGTCTGGAAGGGCGGGACGCGTGACGAGGCCTCGGTCTTGGCGTCCTGCTACCGCCGGTCGCTGGAGGTGGCGGACTCGCTCGGCGCTCGGTCCGTGGCGTTCCCGGCCATCTCGACCGGTGTCTTCGGCTACCCGCCCGAGGAGGCCGCCCGCATCGCCGTCGACACCGTCCGTACCGTTCCGACGCGGGTCGAGCTGATCCGCCTGGTGGCCTACGACCGCCCGACGTACGAGCTCCTCACCGCCGCCCTCGAGGGCTGACGGGGCAGCAGAAACCCCGGCGCGGTGAGTCACCGCTTTCGCGAGAGAAGCGCGCCGGGGTCCGGCCGGGATCATCGGTGTTAGCAGCACCTCCACCGGCCATCCAAGAGTCTAGCCGTTGACGTCTGCGCTGACCAGCTGTCATCCTGAAGGGCTTAACTACATCGGGCACCCGCCCGGCGTAGTCCAGAGATGGGCTACCGGGCGGGCTGTTAGCAGCGGCTCACCGGTAGCTCTCGAGAGAGAGTGAGATCCGTTGAGTCACCGCGACAGGGACGAGCGCACCACGTTGGCCAGGCTTAGAGAGCTGCGCCAGCACACTGAGCTCATCGGTCAGATCCTGCGGGATCTGTGGCCGGGTCTCGTGGGAGCGTTCTCCATCCTGGGTGTTGCCCTGCACCAGTTCGTCGCGCTGCTGAGGTAGCCGGCGGGCCGCAGGGAGCGAGACGGGGTCGGCGAGAGCCGGCCCCGTTCGTGTGTGGCCTCAGCGCCGGGCCGCCAGCAGCGAGAACGCGTTCGGCAGCCGGCCGCGCCAGGCGGCCGCGTCGACGCCGTCGGGGCGCCAGAACGGGTCGGGGTACTCGGCCAGGTGCCGCAGCTCCAGTTCGGCCGCGACGACCGACGTGACGATCTCACCGAGCGTCGCCTGCGACTCGACCGCGCCGCGGGCCGGGAAGGTGTCGTTGACGTGGCGACGCTCGAAGTAGCCGCGGTCCGGCCGGATCCGCGGCTCGTCGGCGTCCCACGTCCACAGCGGCACCGCCGGGTGTGCCTCGTAGACGAACAGCGTCCCGCCCGGCCGCAGCAGCCGCGCGACGTCCCGGGCCCAGGCCGCCAGGTCGGGCAGCCAGATCAGCGCGCCCTTGCCGGCGTAGACGAGGTCCGCGCAGCCGGAGCGCAGTGGCGCGCCGGGCAGCTCGCCGACGACGTACCGGCAGGGCAGTCCCAGTGCGTCCGACCGCCGCTGCGCCGCCGCGACGGCGACCGCGCTGAAGTCCACCCCGACGACCGACCGGGCGCCGGCCCGCACCAGCGCGGCGTCGTCCAGGCCGTGGCCGCTCTGCAGGTGAACGACCTCCGGCGACGTCGCCAGTGCCGGGCCGAGCAGCTCCAGCTCGGCCGGCAGCAGCGTCGCCGTCCGCGCCTGCGCCAGCAGGTCGTCGTACTCGCGGACGTGCTTGGACGAGGCGTCGTCCCAGGCCGCCCGGTTACTCGCCACGGTCACGCAGCCAGGCCGCGACCCGCGCCTTCGAGGCGCGCGACATCCAGGCGTCCTGGACCTGCTCGGCCAGCTCGGCGCGGGTCAGCTCGCCCAGCCGGGCGGCCCGCACCAGCACCGACAGGTGCCCATTGAAGTGCGGCGTGGTGAAGTACGGCGTGCGCGGGTCCTGGACCAGCGCCTCCTTCTCCGCCTCGGACTCCACCCACAGCACGATCACGTCGTCGTACCGCTCGCCCGTCTCCGGGTCGACGGCGTCCGGCCGCGGGTTGCGGAAGTACACGAACGACTTGCCGCCGACCTGGTAGACGGGCCGGTGCTCGGTCTTCGGGTAGACGGTGACGTGCGGCATCGCCGCCGCCACCTCGTGCACGTCGGCGACCGTGGCCGGCCGCTCGCCGTCCTCCATCATCAACACTCCCGACGTCTCGGGCCGTGCACGTGGACTCCTTCGCTCCGGTCGACTCACGGTCCGGACTGGCGACTCGTGGGAGCCTCCGGCCCCCAGTCGTCGCCGGTGTGCACAGCCCCTCCACAGGGCTCAGCGTAGGCGTAGCCCGGCGAGCCACTCGAGCACGAGCGCGTTGAACTCGTCCGGTCGCTCCTGGTGCGGCCAGTGTCCCGTGTCGCACCACGTGACGACACGGCTGCGCGGGTGGGCGGCGAGCTCGCGTTCCCAGTCGGCCCGGACGGACGAGGCGTGCACGGCCAGCACCGGGCACGTTCGCCGCCGGAGGTAGGCCGCACTCGCCGGCCGCATCGCGACCTGGTCGGCCGGCTCGAACAGCCCGGCGAAGGTCTCGGCCACCACGTGTGGCCGCAGGCCGGCGATGCGGTCGCGGCGCCAGGCGCGCAGAGCGGGCGAGGGCGCGGCCTCGGACGCCTCGAGAATGACGCCGGCGACGTGCGGGCCGCGGGGTGAGCGCAGCTCCTCCACCTGGCGGAGGACGGTCGCCGCCTCTGCGTCGTCGAGGCCATACGCGGGATCGACGCTGACGCAGGCCAGCACGCGGCCGGCCTGCTCTACGGCGAGGACCGCCGCCACGACGGCGCCGAGCGAGTGACCGATCGGAACGAACTCCTGGACGCCGAGGTGGTCGAGCAGCGCGACGAGATCGGCGGCGAAGGCCCGCGGCACGTAGCCGGTGGCCGGGACGGACGAGCGGCCGTGGCCGCGCAGGTCCGGCACGATCACCCGGTGCTCGGCGGCGAACGCGCCGACCTGCGCCCGCCAGTCGTGCGAGTCGCAGGTCCAGCCGTGGATCAGCAGCAGCGGCGGCGTGCCGGTCCCGTGGTCGGTGTAGAAGACGCGGCCGGGGCCGAGCTGTGCGAACGGCACCGGACGGTCCTCAGCGCCGGATGGCGAGCTCGTCGAGCATCCGGGCGACGCCGTCGACGATCAGCGGGGCGGGCAGCAGTTGCACGACGGTGACGCCGGCGTCGATGAACGCCGCCGCCCGCTCCATCGAGCGGTTGCCGACGGAGATGCCGACGGGCTTGCCGGCGGCGCGCGCCCGGCGGATGCCGTCCAGGATCAGCGCCCGCACGTCGGAGTGGTTGAAGTCACCGATGTGGCCGGTCGTCGCGGACATGTCGCCGGCGCCGAACGTGATGAGGTCGACGCCCGGCACCGCCGCGATCTTCTCGACGTTCTCGACGCCGATCGGATCCTCGATCAGGCAGGTCACGATGGTCTCGCGGTTGGCGAAGGCGTAGGCGTCGTCAGCGGGGACGCCGAGCGCCCAGCGGGCGTGCATGCCCCGTCCGCCCGGCGTGGTGATGGCGCGGTCGCCCTCAGGCGCGAACTTGGCCGAGCGCACCGCCGCGGCCGCGTCCTCGGCAGTGCTGATGTGCGGGAAGGTCAGGCCGGTCATGCCGCGGTTGAGCACCTGCGTGACGATCTCCGGCCGGTTCACGGCGAGACGGGCGGTGGGGGTGAGATCCGCCGCCTCGGCCGCGCGCGCCAGGTGCTCGAGGTCGCTCAGCGTGGCCGGGCCGTGCTCCAGGTCGATGCGGACGAAGTCCAACCCGGCGAGCGCGGCGTACTCGACCATGATCGGGTCGGCGGAGTCGAGCGCGAGCCCGACCACCATCTCGCCGCGCAGGATCTTCGCCTTCGTGGTGTTCACCTTCATGCCGCCTCCTGGAGTCGTGTGCCGTCGAAACCGAACAGGTGCAGGTCAGCGGCGCTGGCATGCACGATGAGGCGCTCGCCGACCGCGATGTCGGCGTGCAGTCGCACCTTCACGCGGAGCCCGCCGAAGGTGCCGTGGACCAGCCGCTCCCGGCCGAGCAGCTCGGTGAGCACGGGCGTGAGCTCCAGTGACAGGTCGTCATCGCGTCCCGGGCCGGGCCGGAGATCTTCGGGCCGCACCCCCACGGTGACGACGCCGTCCGGTGCCGAGAGCGACGGCGGCAGCGTCAGCCCGTCCGGGCGGCCGGGTATGGACAACCGGCCGTCGCGGTGCGTGCCGGTGAGCAGGTTCATGCCCCCGAGGAAGGTGGCGACGAAGCTGGTCGCGGGACGGCGGAAGAGCTCCTCCGCCCCCGCGCACTGCTCGATCCGGCCGTCGCGCAGGACGACCAGCTGGTCGGCGAGGGACAGCGCCTCGATCTGGTCGTGCGTGACGTAGAGCGTGGTCATGCCGAGCCGGCGTTGCAGCGCGAGGAACTCCGCGCGCATCTCGACGCGCAGCTCGGCGTCGAGGCTGGAGAACGGCTCGTCCATGAGCAGCACGTCGGGCTCGCGCACGAGCGCCCGCCCGATGCCGACCCGCTGCCGCTGCCCGCCGGAGAGCTGGCTGGGCCGCCGCTCCAGCAGGCCGTCGATGTGCAGCAACTCGGCGGTCGCCGCCACCCGGCGCACCCGCTCCCGCTTGGGGACGCCGGCCATCTTCAGCGGGAAGGCGAGGTTGCCCCCGGCCGTCTTGTCCGGGTACAGAGCGTGGTTCTGGAACACCATCGCCACTCCCCGCAGACCGGCATCGACGCGGGTCACGTCGCGGCCGCCGATCAGGACGGCGCCCGCCGTCGGCTGCTCGAGCCCGGCGACGCAGCGCAGCAGGGTCGTCTTGCCGCAGCCGGACGGTCCGAGGAGCACGGTGATGCCGCCGGGCGGGCACTCGATGTCGACGTCGTCGAGCGCGACCGTGCCGTCGGGGAAGCGCTTCACGAGGTTCCGGCAGGTCACCCCGGGCGTCGACGCGGTCTCCGTCCGGACGGACGAGCTCAGGGCCGGCGACGTGGCGGTCATGGCAGCAGCGACCCGGCGGCGTCCTCGGCGTCGGCCAGTGCCTGCGCCGGGTCCTTGCCGCTCTGCAGCGCGGCGAGGATCTCGTCGCCGAGGATGCTCCAGATCTCCTGGGCCGAGCGCCCCGGGAACTGGAACATCGGGGCGAAGTCGGCGACGTCGCCGGCCGTGAGCGCCAGGGCGGCGTGCTCGTCCGCCACGGCCGCGTTGGCGCTCTTGTCCAGGACGACGACGCCGCCGCCCTGCTCCTCCTCGTAGGCCGTGCCGCCGGCCGGCCCGATGAGCTCGCGCACGGCCTCCCAGACGCCTTGCTGGCGGACGGGGTCGTCGGTGAACATCACGATGGAGGCGCCGCCGGCGAGGAGCACCCGGTCGTCGCCGTCGTCGAGAACGGGGTACGGGGCGATGCGGTACTCGAAGGCGGCGCCTTCGGCGTGGGTGCGGGCGCTCGAGCTGGCGTCGAACACGATGCCGACATCGCCGCGGAAGTAGGCCTCGCCGATCGAGGTGGAGTCGTACAGGGAGACGACGTCGTCGGCGGCGAGCTCGGCCAGGAACTCGACGAGCCCGGTCAGCGCCGGGTCGTCGAAGGTCAGCTCCGACTGGTCGTCGTTCATCAGCGCTCCGCCGGCGGAGGCGACGACGTTCTGCAGGCGCCACATGTTGGGGTCGTCGGCGAAGCGGAACGCGAGTCCGCTCGGCGCGGCGCCGGAGTCGACGATCTGCCGGGCGGCGGCCTCGAGCTCGGTGAACGTGGCCGGCGGGTCGTCGGGGTCCAGCCCCGCTGCCCGGAAGACGTCGGCGTTGTAGTACATGACCACCCACGACGCGGTGAGCGGCAGGCCGAAGGTCTGGTCGTCGTAGACGCCGAAGTCCAGCAGCGCCGGTTCCGCCGTCGCCGGGTCGTAGGAGGCGTCCGCCTCCATCAGCGGGTCGAACGGCTGCGCCAGGCCGGCGTCGACGTAGGTGCGGATGGACGCCGAGCTGATGATGGCCGCGTCCGGGAGATCGCCGGCGACCCGTGCGGCGAGGATGCGCTCCTCGACGGCGCCGTAGTCGCCACCGGAGTTGACGAACTCGACCGTCGTGCCCGTGCGGTCGGTGAACTCCGGTGTGAGCACCTCGAACGCCGGGTTGACGATGTTGGTCGAGGTGTCGGGGATGAGGACGTCGACGGTGACCGGCGCATCGGTCGCCGCGCCCGACGGCTCGCCGGAGGCGCTGTCGTCGCCGCCTCCGCAGCTCGCGGCCAGCAAGGCGGCCACCGTGATGACGCCGAGACGGCAGCCGGCGCGTCGGCGGCGGCCGATCGAGAGGTGCGAGGTCATGACGCTCCTGTCGTGGAAGTGGTGAGGGTCAGTCGGCCACGTTGAGGTTGATGCCACGGACGAACTGGCGTTGCGCGAGCAGGAACGCCACGATCAGCGGCGCGACCGCGAGCGTGGCCGCGGCCATCTGCGCGCCGTACCGGACACCGGCCTCCTGGTCGGCGAACTGGGTGATGGCGAACGGCACCGTGGCGTTGGCCGAGCTCTGCAGCACCACCGACGCCCAGAACAGGTCGTTCCAGCTCGACACGACGCTGAAGATGCCGAAGGCGGCGATCGCGGGCTTGACGTTGGGCAGCACGACCCGCCAGACCATTCCGAACTCGCCGACGCGGTCCATGCGGGCGGCGTCGAAGATGCTCTGCGGCAGGGTCAGGATGAACTGGCGGAACAGGAAGATCCCGAACGCCGACGTCAGGCCCGGCCAGACCAGCGCAGCGATCGTGTCCAGCAGACCGACCCGCGAGATCATCACGTAGCTCGGGATCGCGATGACCATGCCCGGCACGATCAGGCACCCGAACATCACGCCCAGCGCGAGAGAACGGCCGCGGAACCGGTGCCGTGCGAGGACGTACCCGGCCGGCAGGCAGGTGAGGAGCTGGCTGGCGAACGTCACGGCGGCGACGATGACGCTGGAGCGGTAGGCGCGCAGCCAGTCGGACTCGCGCACGGCGATCCGGAAGTTCTCCAACGTCAGGTCGCCCAGCCCGGCGCCGCCGAACACCAGCCGCTCGGGCACGAAGGCGGTCCAGAGCATGATCGCGAACGGTGCGAGCATGACGACGCCGCCGACGGCCAGCGCGAGGTGCGTCAGCACCTGACGGGTGACGACGCGGGCCGTCATCGGGTGCCCGCCCGTTCCCAGCGCAGCCCGACCGTGCCCAACTGGATCGCCGTCACCCCGAGGATCAGGGCCAGCAGCACGAGTGTGATCACCGATCCGCCGCCGACGTCGAGGAAGCGGATGCCGCGCTCCCAGAGCAGGTAGGACAGCGTGGTCGAGCTGTTCACCGGCCCGCCCTCGGTCATCACCCGCACCTGGTCGAACACCTTCAGCGCGTTCCGCGTGGTGATGATCAGCGTGAACACCACCGCGGGCCCGAGCGCCGGCCACGTCACGTGCCAGAACCTGCTCCACGCCCCGGCGCCGTCGAGCCGGGCCGCCTCCAGCAGCTGCGGCGGGACGGCGGACAGGCCGGCGAGGAACATCACCACCGCGAAGCCGACGTTCTCCCACGTCCCGACGACCGCGACAGCGGGCAGCGCCAGCGTGGTGGAGTGCAGCCAGTCCTCCACGCCGAGCACCCGGCCGACGGTGGCGTCGACCACGCCACTGCCGCCGTAGAAGAGCCACCGCCAGGCCACGGCCATGGCGGCCAGCGTCGAGGCGACCGGGAGGAAGTACACGTTGCGCCAGAGCGTGCCGCCCCAGCTCAACGAGTGGATGCCGAGCGCGACGAGCATCGACGCGGTCAGCGTCACCGGCACCGTCAGGATCAGGTAGATCGCCGTGTTGACCAGCGCCCGGCCGAACTCGTCGCTGGACAGGACGCGGCCGAAGTTGTCCAGTGCGACGAAGTCGGCCGTGCCGAGCAGCGGGTCGTAGTCGAACAGCGAGAGCACGATGACGACCAGCACCGGCGCGACGACCGTCAGGGCCAGCAGCACGTAGGCGGGCACGAGCAGCAGGCCCGCGCGCGGCTGCCGGATGCGGAGGGTCATCAAGGCGTCCTCTGGAGGGTGGGCGGTCCGACGCCAGGGAACGCTACTGTCTGGATATAGGCGTGTCTAGCAATGTCGTTGCCTGGCCGGCGAGCGTCGCCGACTGTTCACGGCGCGTTCACGCAGGTAGTGGCGGCTCGTCGCGCATCGCGGCCAGGACCTCGAGCCCGCGGCGCACGTCGGCTCGATCGAGCGGGGTGCTGAGCGAGAGCCGCACCCTCGGCGGCGCCGGGTAGCCGCCGACGGCGAAGAGTTCGGCCGGCCGCACCAGCACGCCGCGGCCCGCCGCCGTCGCCCCGAACTCCTGCGACGAACGGCCCGGCGGGACCCGCAGCCACAGGTGCAGCGAGGTGTCCTGGCTCCGGAACGAGTACCCGGTCAGCAGGTCGCGCGCGAGCCGCTGCCGGGCGGCGGACTCCCGGCGGATCGCGGCGGCGATCGCGGCGGCCTGTCCGCCGCCGACCCAGCGGCGCACCACATCGGCGGACAGTGGGCTCGCCGCCCAGTGCGACAGCCGTGCGACGGGGTCGAGCAGCCGGCGGACGGCCTGGGTGTCGGGGCCGAGGAGATACCCGACGCGCAGGCCGTGCGTCAGTGCCTTGGTCAGGCCCATCGAGTACCAGGTGAGCTCCGGGGCGAGCGTGGCCAGCGGCGGGGGACCGTCCGGATGCAGCGCGCCGAGCACGTCGTCCTCGAAGATCGGCACGCCGTGCCGGCGCGCCACGGCCGCGATGTCCGCCCGGCGCCGCTCGCTCATGATCGAGGTCGTGGGGTTGTGGTGGGTCGGATTGCAGTAGATCAGGGTGGGCCGGGTGTCGCGGCAGGCCTCGTCCAGCGCGTCCGGGACCATCCCGTCGTCGTCGATCGCCACGGCCCGCAGCCGGACCCGGGCCTGCTCCGCGAGATCGCCGATGACCCCGTAGGTCAGTCCTTCGGCGAGCACGAGGTCGCCGGGGTGGGTGAGGTGGCGCAGGACGAGCAGCAGCGAGCTCTGCGTGCCGTTCGTGAGCACCACCCGCGATGGATCGGGCTCCGGCATGCGCCGGGCCAGCCAGGACGCCGCCGCGGCGCGGTCGGCCGGATCGCCGCCGGGGACGGTCGTGCGAACGAGCAGGTCGAGGCCCGGATCGGCGGCCAGCTGGCGAAGCGACGCGGACAGTGCGACGCCGAGCTCGTCGGGCACCGGCGGGACGGACCGGGTGAAGTCGGCGACGATCGGGCCTGCCATAGCGGCTCAGGCTACCGGCCGAAGGAATGATGTTGCTAGAGTCCTGCTCGTTCGAGCACTGACATTCCCTCGGAGAGGAAGTCCGATGCAGGTGACACAGCCGCCCTGGGAGCTGGTGGTCTTCGACATGGCCGGCACCATCTTCAGCGACGACGGCCTCGTGGGTGCGGCCTTCCGCGGCGGTCTGGTGGCCGCGGGCGTCGCCGGCGACGCCGCGCTCGACGACGCCATGGCGACGTTCGCCCGCAATCGCGGGCGCAGCAAGCTCGACGCGTTCCGCGAGATCCTGCCGGACGAGGCCGCCCGCCGCGCCAACGTCGCCTTCGAGCGGCGGTACGAGGAGCTCCTGCACGCGCACGGTGTCACCGCGTTCCCCGGGATCGAGGCGCTGTTCGACCGGCTGCGCGGCGCCGGTGTGCGAGTGGCGCTCACGACGGGGTTCGCCCCGGCCACTCGTCAGGTGATCCTGGACGCCCTCGGCTGGCGCGACGCCGTCGACCTCGCGGTGAGCCCGGGTGACGCCGGCCGGGGCCGTCCGTATCCGGACATGATCCTCACCGCCGTCCTCGAGCTCGGGGTCACCGACATGCACGCCGTCGCCGTCGTCGGCGACACGCGCGCCGATCTGGTCGCGGGCTGGCGATCGGGCGCCGGGGTCGTGGCCGGCGTGACGACCGGCGCCGACGACCGGTCGGTCCTGCAGGCCGCCCCGCACACGCACATCCTCGACTCCGCCGTCGACATCGAATCTCTCGTCGGTACGGGGCTCACATCGTATGCTCGGCGGTGACGTCCGCCATCGCGTCCAGGTAGGCCGTCGATCGAGCGGGGTCCTTCAACGCCAGGCCGACGAACAGGGCGTCCATGATCGCCAGGTGGGCTAGCCGGCTGGCCGTCGCCTCCAGCCGGAACCCCTGCTTCGGGCTGCCGGCCACGAGCGCCGCGTCGGCGAGGTCGGCCAGCGGAGAGTGCTGGAAGCTCGTCACCGCCACGACGTAGGCGCCGCGCGCCCTCGCCGTCTCGGCGACCAGCAGGGTCTCGCGGGTGGCGCCGGTGTGGCTCACCGCGATGCAGGCCGACGTGTCGTCCAGCTGCCGGGCGGACAGATGCTGAGCCAGCGCGTCCGCCGGAGCCGAGATCGCCAACCCCAGCGCCTGCAGCCGGTACCCCGCGTCGTGCGCCGGCGCCGACGACTGGCCGTTGCCCACGACCAGCACGCGCGTGCGGGTGCGCAACGCCTCCAGGGCGCCGGCGAAGGCCACCGGGTCGACCGTCGTCATCGCATCGGCCAGCGCCTGGCTGCTCGCGCCGAGCATCGTGCGCAGCACGTCGGCCGGGTCCGACTCCGAGTCGAGTCGGTCCGCGTACACGAGCTGATCGGTGCCCCGCAGCGCCAGGTCGCGTACCAGCGCGAGCTTGAGGTCCTGGAATCCCTGGAATCCGGCCTGCTGGCACGCCCGGACCACCGTCGACGCCGCCGTGTCGGCTCGGGCGGCCAGGTCCGCGGCGGCGTAGCCGATCACCGCCTCGGGATCGGCGATGATCACCTCCATCGCCCGCCAGGCACTCGGCACCAGCGACGGCGCCGCGGCCCGGATCTTGGCCAGCACCGCTCCGCTCGTCAGCGGCTCGGATCCACCGGCGCTGGGTTCCTTCCCGCGCTGGACGGTCACTCGGCCTCCCACTGTTCCGCCACGGCTGTGCCACCGCAGAGGATACAGAGAACTCCGTTGCCCGATCGCCCCTATCAGCGGCACCGCTGTTGCCATCGGCCTCGGCCGGGAGGCGTGGCCGGCGGGCATAGTCTGAGACTACGCGGAGCCGATCAGGCTCCCTGCCAAGGAGCGCTCATGGTCGGCTCGGCGACGGTGGTCCTGCGGGTCAAGTTCATCGGCGGATCGCAGATGGACGTCACCATCGATGAGCCCGACGTCAGCGAGGACGAGCTCGTCGAGCATGCCATCGCAGTGCTCGCGCAGGACTCCGGCGTGCTCCGCGCCCGGCACGGCGGCCGGCTGGTGGTGGTGTTCGCCCGGGGCGTGGCCGCTGTCGAGATCGCACCGCGGGGCGCCGTCCTCTGACCCGGGCCTCAGCTCGGCGCCGCCGCCAGAGCGGCGACCCTGTTCGCGGTGGCGTCCAGCGAAAGTTCGTAGTATCCGGCCAACCGGGTGTGGATGACGTCGCCGAACGGTTCGAGCCATCGCGGTTCGAGGTGTCCCGGGCCGAACTTGACGCCGAGGATCGCGCCCGCGATCGCGCCGTAACTGTCGGTGTCGTTGCCCTGGCTCACCTGCATGGCGATGCCGTCTCCGACGCTCGTCGCGAACCGCAGTGTGTTCAGGAGGGTGCCGGTCTCCTGGAAGACCCGGCAGTGGCCGTACTCGCCGTAGCGGCCATGGAGGCGTCGGTAGCCGTCGAGCCAGTCTGAGGCCGCCGCGACCTGCGCGATCGAGTCGCCGACGATCGCGGCGAACCGGCTGCGCCGCGGCACGTAGCCGAGGGCGGTCTCGCCGATCGCTCGCCAGTCAGACGTGACGAAGGCCGCCGCGATCGCCGCCGCGGCGAACATCGCGCCGTAGATCCCGTTTCCACGGTGCGTGAGCGAGGCGTCCCGCCAGGCGAGTTCGCTCGCCCGATCGGGTCGCCCCGGGGACGCATAGCCGTAGGCGTCGGCGCGGATCATCGCTCCGCAGAGCTCGTTGCCGGGGTTGAGCGTCCGGGGCAGCGCCTCGAGGTCCATTTCCGGTTCGTCGTCGACGCCCATGAGCAGGGCCTGCTTGGTCAAGAAGCCCCGTTCCGGCCCCCAGGTGTAGCCGAGCGGCAGGTTCTCCAGCCACATGCGCCGCAGGTCGTACTTGGTGAACGTCCGCCCGAACCGCTCGATCGTCATCATGCCGAGCAACGTGTAGTTGATGTCGTCGTCGGCGGGCACCCAGCGGATGTGCTCGCGTGCGCTCTCCAGGTGGTCCGGATGCAGCCTCGCCAGACCGTCCTCCGACGCGATCCGCACGGAGATGTAGTCGTCGAGTGGCCAGTCGCCGATGCGTTCGAGCGCGTCGCGCAGCTCGTCGAGGGTCGGCATGACCTCGACGGGCTTGCCGAGCACACAGCCGGCGACTGATCCGAGGAAGCCTGCACGCGCCCGCGCGACGGCATCCGCGGGATCCACCGTGGCGGCGATCACACGGGCGTTCTGCTCCGCTTGGATGTCCGCGTAGTCGCTCGGCTCCATGTACGGCCAGTCGGGTCGGAGCGGCGCGGAGTCGATGCGCGCGGCGAGGTCGGCCATCGCCTGGTAGTCGTCGGCCACGCCGCCGATCGCGTCGCGGAGATCGTCGACGGCGCCGCCCTGCTCGGCCTTGTCGCGGAGCATCGTCGCCAGCTGACGGCGGAGGACGGGGTACGGCGCGAACATGGGACTCCTGGCGAATGGGTGGACGAGGCGGCCGGCGAGTCGTCGCTTGCGCAACCCTGAGGCCGTGAGTACATTCTAAACCGGTTAAGACGCTGGTGTCACCGACTCGACGAGGAGTGCCCATGGCCGGTCGCAAGACGACCATCGCGGATGTCGCGCAGCGCGCCGGCGTCAGCAAGGGGCTGGTCTCGTTCGCGCTGAACGGGCGTCCGGGCGTCTCTCCGGAGACGCGCGAGCGCATCCTGTCCGTGGCCCATGACATGGGCTGGCAGCCCGACGCCCGGGCCCGCGCGCTGAGCACCAACCGGTCGCTGGCCTACGGGCTGGTGCTGAGCAGGAACCCGAGCGTCCTGAGTTCCGACCCGTTCTTCCCGACCTTCATCTCCGGCGTCGAACGCGCGATCTCCGGTCCCGGCCACGTGCTCGTACTGAGTGTCGTCGAGTCGCTCGAGCGGGAGCTGGAGACGTACCGTTCCCTGCTGGAGTCGGGCCGGGTCGACGGGGTGTTCCTCACCGACGTCCGGCGCGACGACCCGCGGCTCGCCCTGGTCCAGGAGCTGAGCGCACACGCCGTCGTCCTCGGTCATCCGAGGGTCGATGCCGGCTTCCCCACGCTGTCCGTGTCCGACGAGGCGGCGTTGGACGCCCTCGTGGCGCACCTCGTCGCTCTCGGGCATCACGAGCTCGGGCTCGTCGTCGGGCCGTCGCACATGCTGCACGCCGAGCGGTGGCGCGACTCGCTCGTCGCGGCGGCGACCACACGCGGGTTGCGCACCCCCCGGATCGTCGAGACCGACTTCAGCGCAGAGATGGGACTGGCGGCGACGCGTGAGCTGCTCGAGGGCCGCACCCCGCCGACAGCGATCGTCTACGCCAACGACCACATGGCGCTCGCCGGGCTGGGTCACGCGCGCCGGGCCGGCATCGAGGTGCCGCGGGAGCTCTCGATCGTGGGCTACGGCGACAGCGACATGACACGCTACGCGTACCCGTCCCTCACGACGGTGTCGGTCGACGTCGCCGAGTGGGGATACCGCGCCGCACAACTGCTGATGAGTCAGGTCGAGGGCGGAACGGACGACGTCGGACAACCGCCGCCCGCGCGCCTGGAGGTGCGCGAGTCGACGGCGTCCGTGCCTGAGCGGCCGGTCGGCCCATGACCGCCGTCGGGAGCCGGGCGGCCGTCCGCCGGCGGCGCCGCTCGCTGCACCACGACAACTCGCTGTGGCTGCTCGCCGTCCCGGCGGTCGTGTTCTTCGCGGTCTTCAGCTACGCGCCGCTGGCCGGGCTGGTCGTCGCGTTCAAGGACTTCAACATCCGCGACGGCGTCTTCGGCAGCCCGTGGGTCGGACTGGACAACTTCCGGTTCTTCTTCGAGTCTGGCAACGCCGCGCGCATCATCGGCAACACGATCTTCCTCAACGTCCTGTTCATCGCGGCGACCATGGTCGCCGCGGTCTCGCTCGCCATCGCGATCAACGAGATCCGGCACCGGACGCTGCGCCGCTTCCTGCAGTCGTCGGTGTTCCTGCCGTACTTCATCTCACCGATCGTGATCAGCGTCATGCTGCAGGCGTTCCTCGCCGGTGTGG